>CALXAV010000018.1 GCA_944386385.1 uncultured Clostridia bacterium | reverse complement strand
AAGAAAAATTTGACAAAAAAATTAAGCATTTCCAATGCTTATATCAATTTTTTATTTAATTAACTGTCAAATTCCCGGACTATATATGTATTCCATTTTTTATCACCTTTATTAAAAATATTATTTTATTTAATATATCACTAAATTAAGAAAATAACAAGAAAAATTAGAAGTTATAAGAAATTCTAAAAAATATAAAATAACAAACTAAATTTCTTGATAAAAGTACTACACAAAATTAAAAAAATGTGGTAAAATATAACAGGTTATATTACAATTAAAGGAGGAATAGACATGTCAGGACACAGTAAATGGCACAATATTGAAAATTCTTTCCTTACAGCCTCAACGGTTTCGAAAAACGAATAAATGCTTTTGGCACAATTTTGGCACAATTCGTTAAACAAAGAACCATAAAGAACAATAATTAAAATGATTAATATAGAAAAAAGTAAACCATAATCTTTATAATATTTATAAAAAGATTATGGTTTAAATTTTTTTAAATATCAACAAAACTATACAAATATAAATTGTATATTGTTAAAGTTTAAAATTTAGAAGAATATAATTGTTGTTTAAAACAAAAATATATTTTAAAAGTTTAATATCAATGAATTAAAACTAAATAAAAGTTTATAATAAATGATATAATTTATAAAAAAATTAAACTAATTGTCGGAAAAAAATTGATTTTGTCCTACAATTAATAAAATATATGTCTATAAAACCAAAGAAGTAAAAAATGCAAATATATATGGAAGAAAATAGAAAAGCATGATATAATATGGAAGTAAAAAATATAAAGGAGAAAATCAATGGAAGGTTCTAAAATTAATTCTATATTAACTATTGAATATATGTGTAATGAAAAAGAAAATCAATTTTTTGATAGAAAAAGTGCTAAAAAAGATATAAAAGAGTTGGCAAATCATATAGCCGGATTTGCTAATGCTAGTGGTGGAACTTTAGTTATAGGAATTTCAGATGATGGAAAGTTAGAGGGATTTGAAGAATGTCCTGAAAAGTATAATAAATTTTTAAAGATTACTTCTGGAGATTATCTAAAAACTATGCCTAAATTTGAAAACGAAACAATAAACATAATAAATTACAAAGGTAATAAAGACAAGATTTTATTAATACACATTAGTCCTAGTATAAATACTTTAATAAGAAATGTAAAAGATGAAGTGTATTTAAGACAAGGAGATTCAACAAATAAATTATCTTCTGAACAAGTTAAAATAATAGAATTAGATAGACATGAAATATCATTTGAGGAACAATTAAATACTAGGTCGAGTATAGATGATATAGATTTAGATATGGTAGAAATATATAAAAATGCAATAAGTGCAAATGAACAAGATTTATTAGATATTTTACGTGCTAGAAGATTTTTAATAAAAGACGATATAACAAGAAAGGAATGTCTTACTAATGCTGGAACGCTACTTTTTGCAAAAGATCCATCATTATTTTTTCCAACTGCTAGAGTTAGAGTAATAAAATTTGAAGGTAAAGAAATGCAGACAGGAGCAGATTTAAACATAGTAAAGGACAAAACTTTTGCTATGCCATTATATAAACAAATTAAAGAATCTCAAAAATTTGTAGATACACAACTTAGAGAATTTACACATTTAGGTACTGATGGTGAATTCGTAACAGTACCTGAATATCCTAAATTTGCGTGGGAAGAACGGAATAACTAATGCTGTGACTCACAGAAACTATGCAATTAGTGGGGAGCATACAAAAATATTTATTTATGACGATAGAATGGAGATTGTGAGTCCAGGTGACTTACCAGGAATCGTTACTATAAACAATATTAAAGAAAAACGTTATGCACGTAATCCTATAATATCAAGAACATTAACAGAACTTGGAGTTGTTAAGGAATTAAACGAAGGTGTTTCAAGAATTTATAGGGAAATGAGCGAGTTTTTTCTGGAAGATCCAATATACATAGAAGAAAAAGGTGTTTCATTAAAGTTAATATTAAAAAACAATATAGTAATGAGAAGTAAAAGAAAAAATGAATTATTGTTAAAAAATACAAAAATTAATTCCGTATGGAATAATTTAAATGCAATGGAACAAAAAGTATTACAAATTATATTTGATAAAGGAGATGTTAAACCTTCTCAAATATGTGAAATTATAAATAGAGACAAAAGAACTGTTCAAAGAGTATTAAAGAGCTTAGTTGAGAACAATCTGATAGAATGGTTTGGAACATCTATTAAAGATCCTAAAAAAGTTTATAGAATCAAAAATGATTAATTTTACATTTTGTCGCACCTTTGTCGTATGTTTGTCGCACCTTTGTCGTATGTTTGTCGCAAGAACAGATATAAAATAGTACAATATATCAAAAAATAGGAGAATAATAATGGTATATTTTATAGCAGATACACATTTCAATCATGCAAATATAATTAAATATTGTAATAGACCATTTAAAAATACTTATGAAATGAATGAATACATAATTAAAAAATGGAATTCTGTTGTTAAAGAAGCGGATACAGTATACCATTTAGGTGATGTAGGGTTTGGCTCATTACAAGATGTTAAAAGTTTGGTTGAGAGATTAAATGGAAGAAAAATATTACTTAGAGGAAATCATGATTTTAAAATTGGAGTGAATACTTGGAAAGAAATAGGATTCTTAGAGGTGTATAAGAAGAAAATTATTTTAGATAATTTATTATTAACACATGCACCAACTGAAGAGGTTGGAGAAAATCAAATCAATGTTTTTGGACATATACATGATAAGCCACTAGATGAAAGATTTAATAAGAAAAATCATATATGTGTTTCTTGTGATGTAGTTGATTATATACCTGTAAGTATAAGCAAAATTGAAAGTGTAACTAAACAAGTATAATTTAATCAAAAATAGTAATTTGTATTGTAGAGAATTATAGTAATAATATTGAAAAGAATATGCAATAATGAAATATAATTAACTTTAGTAATAAATTAGTATTAAGAGGTTATTAAGATGGATGATAATAAAAAAACAAATAATATCAATAAAAATGATGATAAAAAAGAAATAATAGTAAAAAATGATTTGGGTGTAGTTTCAATATCAAATAAAATAAAAAAGAATAATGAGAAAAATCAGAAGATAAATAAGAAAAAAGAACTTGATGAAGAATTGGAAAAAGCGGTTGCAGTATATAACAAAGAATACAATACTTTAAGTGATACAGGAATAGCATTATTTTATCAAAGAAAAAAAACAATAGACTTAATAGATAATGTAGAATTTTTAATTAATAGTATTGCAAATCATCCAAAGGAATTTGATAAAAAAATTAAAGAAATAAAAGTTATAAAAAATAATTTTAAGCAAATATGTGATTTTACAAAAAAAGAATTAGAACAAGTACAAAAATCAGCATTTACAGCTGGTGTAGGAGTAACAGGAGGATTAGCAGTAACTAGTCTTGCACCAAGTGCTGCAATGTGGGTGGCTACTACTTTTGGAACAGCTTCAACTGGCACTGCAATATCGGCATTATCTGGAGCAGCAGCAAATAGTGCAGCACTTGCTTGGCTAGGTGGAGGAAGTATAGCAGCAGGTGGAGCTGGAGTCACAGGTGGACAGGCCCTTTTAGCTTTGGCAGGACCGATTGGTTGGAGTATTGCAGGTGCAACATTGCTTACGTCAATTATACTTCTAAGTAATAATAAAAGAAAAATTGATAAAGAAAAGAAAGATGAAATAGAGAAAATAAAAACTAATACAGGGAAAATAGTTGAACAATCTAATAGTATAAAAATATTATTAGAGGAGAATAATGCTTTATATGTTAATATAGTAAAAAATTATCAAAAGGCACTATATATTTTTAATATGGACTATACAATAATGAAAGAAGAAGATAAATTCCTATTAGGAAGTATAGTAAATGAAACAAAGGCAATTGCTAAATCTATAGAAAAAGGAATAGTTGAAGATGAGGGATAATGATATGAAATCTACTCAAGAGCAAGCAGTTGCCTCTTGGGTGCAATATTTGAATACATTAAGATTGGAAAATTTAATAAAAAATATAAATAGTCAAGATATTAATTTAGATAATGCACTTAAAAATTTGGATAATACATTAAGTGAAATCAATAAATTAATTAGTAGTAATCGCGGTGGTGAAAGTGGAATTCACGGATTTATTGCTGAAATTTCAGAAGTAGGAATTGGAAATGCTAAGGCTAATATAATTGGAAATGAGGATGTTTATAAGTGGGTAAATAATAATGGAGTGGTAGATTTAGTAAGAAACGGAACTGATATACAGCAAAAATTTTATAATAGGGATTTATCTTTAAGTGCTATAGCAGAACATTTAAAAAAATATCCTAATTTCTTAAAGCAAGGTGGAAAATATCAAATTCCCAAAGATCAATATGATAAAATTAAATATTTATTGTCGCTATCTGAAAATGAAGCCCAAAAAATGCCTACAAGTGATGGTTCATTTTCTTTGAAACAATGGAAAAGAGTTAATGATTTTTTTAAAGATGGACCTATAAAAATTGATTCTGTAGAACCAGCTAATCTTGAGTATTCAGAAGTTCAAAGAAATGTTGCAAATAATACTATTAATGAAGAAAAAAACAAAATAAAAGAACAAAATAGTGAAATAAAAAAGGAAATTATTGATAAGCATAAGCCTACAATAGGTGAAGGAATTAAAGTCACAGCAATTTCTTCAGTAATTGAAGGTGGAACAACTTTTGTATCATTAATAGTAAAAAAGAAAAAAGAAAGAAAATTATTAAAAAATTTTACTTCAGATGATTGGAATGAAATAATAAAAGATTCTGGAATTAGCACTATTAAAGGTGGAATAAGAGGGGCAAGTTTATATAGTTTAACTAATTATACTAATACACCATCAGCAGTTGCTAATGCTTTAGTAACTTCTTCTTTTGGAATAGCAGAGCAAGTTTATTTATATAAAAATGGTAAAGTTACAGAAAACGAATTTTTAGAAAACTCTGAATTATTAACTTTAGATGCTTCTATTTCAGCAATATCTTCAATACTAGGACAAACCATTATTCCAATTCCTGTAATTGGAGCTATTATTGGAAATACAGTTGGATTAAAAATGTATGATGTAGCAAAAAATAATTTTGCAAGAAAAGAACAAATGCTTATTCAAAAATATTGTAAAGAAATAGAATTGTTAGAAGAAAATTTAATGGATGAATATGAAGACTTTATTGAAAAAGTAAAACAAGAAATATATTTATTTATGGAAATATTAGAAAAATTATATTCACCAAATGTTCAAGAAATTTTTGATGCCTCAATTGAAATGGCAAAACATTATGATGTGTCAGGTGATGAAATATTAGATACAAAGAAAAAAATTGATAACTATTTTATGAATTAATAGAGTAATAAAAATAGACAAGAAGATTCAAGTTTATTACAATAAATGCCAAAGACAACTTACAATTTTGATGTGAATACAAAAATATGTTTAAAGGAGTAAATGTATAATACTAACATGAGTAGAATGCAAATAATATTTGTAAAAAACACTACACAAAATAAAAAAAGTATGATAAAATACTTGTAGTGTTGTTTAAAAATTGGATAAATTTAACAACAAAATAATCTATTTACATAAAAAACAAACTGAAATTTCTGGTACAATTTTGGCACAATTCGTTGGGTAAAGAACCTCGAAACTCTATATAAATGGGCAAAGAACAATAAAGAAATTTCACTTGATGTTTATATGATAGAACAGCCAAAAGTGGCTTAAATACTGAAAAAATTGAGAAGGAGGAATTAAAATGTCAGGACACAGTAAATGGCACAATATACAAGCAAAGAAAGGAAAAGCAGACGCAGCAAGAGGAAAAGTATTCACAAAACTTGGAAGAGAATTAGTAATTGCAGTAAAAGAAGGTGGAGCTGATCCGGCAGCAAATTCAAAATTAAAAAATGTAATTGCAAAATGTAAGGCAGCAAATATGCCAAATGATACAATAAATAATGCTTTAAAGAAAGCTTCTTCAAGTAATGAAAATTATGAAGAAATTACATATGAAGGATATGGACCAAATGGAGTAGCAGTAATAGTTGAAGCTGCAACAGATAATAAAAATAGAACAGCGGCAGATGTAAGACACGTATTTGATAAGGCAGGAGGAAACTTAGGAACAACAGGCTGCGTATCATATATGTTTAACAAAAAAGGAGTTATTGTAATAGAGAAGGAATCTACATCAATGAGTGAAGATGAATTAATGATGCTTGCTTTAGAAGCAGGAGCAGAAGATTTCCAAGCTTCAGATGAAGTATATGAGATAACAACAGACCCCAGTGATTTTTCTACAGTACATGATAAATTAGAAGAAGCAGGATTAGAATTTTTAGAAGCAGAAGTACAAATGGTACCAACAACAACAGTAAAATTAGATGAAAAAGGTAGCGAAAAAATGGAAAGACTAATAGAAAATCTAGAAGATTTAGATGATGTGTCTAATATTTATCACAATTGGGAAGAATAGAACTTAAGCAATAATATATTGTAAAGGGAGAAAAAATTTTTATGAATCAAAAGAAAAGTAAAAAAATAGTAGTCATTTTAATTATAGTTGTATTATTAATTATAATAGCAGGTGGAATATTACTTGCATATTTTACAACTGATATTTTTAGAGGTAATAAAGAATTATTCTTTAAATATGTTACTCAAATAGGAAATACTGAAGATAGTTTTATAGAAAATAATGTAAAACAGTATTATGAAAAGAAGAATACAAATTCATATACAAATGAAGGAAGCTTTACAGTAAATGCAACAGATAGTACAGTTGTGAATATAGATAATTTGAATAATTTTAATATTAGTTTTTTAGGACAAACAGACAGTGCAAACTCTAAAACTCAGCAAGATGTAAGTATTAATTACTCTGATTCTGTTACATTTCCTGTAATATATAGAAAAATAGGAAATCAAGTAGGTTTACAAACAGATTATGTTGGAAGCAAATTTATAAATGTGGAAACAGATAAAATAAACGATTTTAGTGGAGAACAGCCCAAAAGCATACAAGATATAAACAATGTAGTTACAGATATAGAACAGGTAAAGAATATATCATTTACACAAGAAGAATTAAATCCTTATATGAATGTATTACAAAATATAAGAGATGATAAGTTCTCTAATGTAAATGATGCAAATGGTACAGGATATCAGCTTACTTTAAATGGAGATGAATTAAAAGATATTTTAGTTCAATTATTAGAGGTACTAAAAAATGATCAAAGTTCATTAGATAAATTAAATGAATACATAAAAGAAATAAGAAATTCAGCAAATATAACAACTAATAATATTGATGAATTAATACAAAATATCCAAAATAATAATGAATTATCTAATGAGAGTTTTAATCTAACAGTATATAAAAACGGTGGAAGAACAAGTAAAATAACTGTATCATTAAATGAGGCAAAAATAGATATACAAAAAGTGGCAAGTGATAATAGTGTACAATATGATATTTCGTTTGATTTAAACTATAATAATGAAAACTTAAAAATAACAGGAAAAATAAATTATGATGGTTTAGAAGGACAAAATGTTAAAGAGACTTATGAGTTAGGATTAGAAAGTGGAGCTAAAGTTTATAATTATAAAGTAGAAAATAATGTAAACTTTATAGATAGTGTAACTGTAGAAGACTTTACAACTGATAATAGTATGGTGCTTACAAGTTATGACAACGATACGGTTAATAATTTTTTAACTCAAGTAGAGCAAAGAATAACAGAGGTAAATGCTACTCAAATGCAAGAGCTTGGAATATCAGAAGACCAAAATCCATTAATGTATTTAATACCAAATCTTGGTACTTATACTGATATAATAAATAATTTAAGTGGACCACAAGTTAGTGAGGAAGATGTAGCAACTTTTAATCAAAAGTTTGAAGTATACCAAAGTACTAATTTACAAGGGGTAACTGTAAGAGGTCTTCTTAGTACAATAGAATTAAATAACGAACAAGAAGATGTAAATAGACAAATAAAAGAAATGAACTTTAATGGTGAAGAATACGAAGTAAATGGGCAAAATATAGCTGCATTAAAAGAAGAGGTTATTGCAGAAAATTATTACAGAGTAGAGTTCGAAAGAGACCAAGAAACGGGGCTAATTTACAGAGCTGTTATTAATCCAAAATAATGTCCAATTGGGGACGTTTCCTTTTGGGACATTTTGACCAATTAAGGAAACATTTAAACAGGGAACTTTAGTAATTTTTTAGATTTAAAGCTTCGCTTTACCAGCAATTTAGCTACCCTTCAATTCCCTACGCTAAATTGCCTAATCTAAAAAATTACTTATATATTTATATTTTAAAAACTTAAAAGAAAAAAGAAAGGCATATAACAATATATGTCTTTTTTTTTGAAATCAAAAACGCCATCTCTTTTTGTATCATATTACAATTTTATTACAAAACTTAAAAAATATTGAAAGAAAGAAAGGTTTATGATATAAGTAAAATATAAAAAGAAAAGGTAGGGAAAAGTAAAAATGTTAAATGGAAGACTAGAAAAAGCTGAAAGCCTTGGTGCTGTACACACACACACACACAAGTAGGTTGTTAGTAAAAAATAAGAAAATAGATAATAGTGGAGATAGTAATAAAAGTCTGCTAAGCAGGCTGTTGTTGCTATCTTTTTGCGACTTAAAAACTGATAGTAGGAAAGGAGTAACATTAATTAGTTTAGTTATAACTATAGTATTGTTAATAATACTTGCATCAATCGGAATAACAAGTGGAGTAAGTGTAATAAGGCAATCTAAAATGAATAGATTTACAACAGAAATGAATGTAATGCAAACAGAAGTAAATGATTTGTATGATAGATATAGTAATGGTGAAGATGTATTAAATTTGGGAAATGAATTAGATAGTCAAGCAGATGAAGTATTTACAAGTGAAGCATCAGGGATAACAGATAAAACAGGATACAGATATTATGATCAAGAGGCTATACAAGGTTTAGGAATAGATGGAGTAGAAGGAGAATTCTATGTTAATGTAGAAAAAAGAAGTGTAGTAAGCCATGATGGTTTCGAGTATGAGGGAACAACATATTATACATTAGAGCAATTACCAAACGGTTTATATAATGTAGGTTATGAAAATAGGAACACAGGAGAAATAAGTTTTGATTTATCATGTGATAACTGGACAAATGGAAGAAGTAACATACAAGTATCAAATATAGAATACACAAAAGGCTATATAGATAAGTGGCAAGTAGAATATAAATTAGAAGGACAAGAATATTGGTCAACAAGTGAAGATTTAAGCTTTTTTGTAGACACACCAGGAATGTATACAGTAAGAATAGTAAATGGAGATATAGTATCAGAAGAAAAGCAAATAGAGGCAGTAAAAGCAAATGCACCAGAGATGTTAGATGGAATGACAGAAACAACATTTAAATTACCAGAAGGAGATAGTAAAGGAGAAACAATAAGATTAGGAGATACAGCATTTAATAATAATTTATGGTATGATTATGGAAATAGTAAGTGGGCAAATAGTACAACAGAAGATGGAAGTATGTGGGTATGGATACCAAGATATGCATATAAAATAACATATAATAATCCAAACGATAAATCTCAAGGTGGAACTATAGATGTTAGATTTTTAATAGGAACAACAGACCAATATTATGATAATGGTGGAAATATTAAAACAGCAAAAAGAGCAACATCAAAAGATGAAGTAGTTGACATAACAAGTGATTACTATGTACACCCAGCTTTTACGGATGAAACAAACCTTGACTTTGCAAACGGAGGTTGGGACAAAGAAGTAACAGGAATATGGGTAGCAAAGTTTGAAGCAGGATATGCTAGTGGAAATAATGATGCAGAAGTAAAATCAAGTAGTTTGAATTATAGTAATACAGGGGTATGGGCATCACCAGCAGAAACAGGAACTGGTAGTGAAGGAAGCATAAGTGCAAGGAACTGGTTAGATGGAATATATAGTTCAACAACAACCGCAATAAAATATCCAACATTCCAGCCAATAACATATTCAATGAATTATATAAGGGTAAGTGATAGTTATGATATTTCAAGAAGATTAACAGATAGTGAAAATATTTATGGGTTAAGTGGTTCAAGTACAGATAGTCACTTAATGAAAAATAGTGAATGGGGAGCAGTAGTATATTTAGGATGGAGTAAATACGGAACAAATGGAGTAGAACCATATGTAAATAATATAAATTCAAATAATAATATACAAAGTGTATATGCAATAACAGGATTAATAACAGACGATGATTATAATGCAATAGTTACGCAGGATGATATAGATAATATAAGTATAAGAACAGGAAATGCACCGATAGTTAATGATGATAATAAAAATATATATGTTTGGGATCAAGAAGAAGGACAAAAATCAAGCTCAACACTTAATATGTATGGAGTATATGATTTAGTTGGGGGACTTTATGAGATAACAGCAGGTTATATAGCAAATGAAAATGCTAATTTAAATATACATGGAGCAAGTCTAGTTGCTGAAGGAAATATAAGTTCAAAATATGTAACAATATATCCATATAAAAGTCCCGAAGACACTGATATTGATAATTACAAGGAAATAACTATGTTTGGAGATGCTATTAAAGAAACTTCAGCTAGTTCAGACTTGTTTATTGCTTCTTGGAACGATGATAGAGCTAGTTTTCCTGCACTAAACTTTCCATTTATGACACGTGGAGGTTATACATCCGAAGTTCATAATGGATTCTTCAATTTTAATAGTACAAATGGAACTCCTACTTATTACAATGGTTTCCGTCCAGTACTCGTAGCACTTTAATTAAAATATAAAAAGAAGAACTAATTGATAAAAATTCTTAGTTCTTCTTTATTTTCTTAAGAGTTAAAGTGAAATGTTAATTGAATAAAATAAAAAACAATTGACAAAAAGGGATATTTTGTATAAGATAATGATAAATCAAACTAAAGAGAGGTAGATAAAATGAAAAAAGTAGAACTTGAAAGCCTTGGGGCTGTACACACACACACACACACACACACACACAAGTAGGTTGTTAGTAAAAAATAAGAAAATAGATAATAGTGGAGATAGTAATAAAAGTCTGCTAAGCAGGCTGTTGTTGCTATCTTTTTGCGACTTAAAAACTGATAGTAGGAAAGGAGTAACATTAATTAGTTTAGTTATAACTATAGTATTGTTAATAATACTTGCATCAATCGGAATAACAAGTGGAGTAAGTGTAATAAGGCAATCTAAAATGAATAGATTTACAACAGAAATGAATGTAATGCAAACAGAAGTAAATGATTTGTATGATAGATATAGTAATGGTGAAGATGTATTAAATTTGGGAAATGAATTAGATAGTCAAGCAGATGAAGTATTTACAAGTGAAGCATCAGGGATAACAGATAAAACAGGATACAGATATTATGATCAAGAGGCTATACAAGGTTTAGGAATAGATGGAGTAGAAGGAGAATTCTATGTTAATGTAGAAAAAAGAAGTGTAGTAAGCCATGATGGTTTCGAGTATGAGGGAACAACATATTATACATTAGAGCAATTACCAAACGGTTTATATAATGTAGGTTATGAAAATAGGAACACAGGAGAAATAAGTTTTGATTTATCATGTGATAACTGGACAAATGGAAGAAGTAACATACAAGTATCAAATATAGAATATAGTGAAGGTTATATAGATAAGTGGCAAGTACAATATAAGCTAGAGGGACAAGATTATTGGAGCACATCAGAAGATTTAAGCTTTTTTGTAGACACGCCAGGAATGTATACAGTAAGAATAGTAAATGGAGATATAGTATCAGAAGAAAAGCAAATAGAAGCAGTAAAAGCAAATGCGCCAGAGATGTTAGAAGGAATGATAGAAACAACATTTAAATTACCAGAAGGAGATAGCAAAGGAGAAACAATAGAACTAGGAGATACAGCTTTTAACAGTAATTTATGGTATGATTATGGAAATAGTAAGTGGGCAAATAGTACAACAGAAGATGGAAGCATGTGGGTATGGATACCAAGATTTGCATATAAAATAACATATGACGACCCTAATGATAAATCAAAGGGTGGAACAATAGATGTTAGATTTTTAATAGGAACATCAGACCAATATTATGATAATGGTGGAAACATACAAACAGCAAAAAGAGCAACCTCAAAGGACGAGATAGTTGACACAACAAGTGATTACTATGTACACCCAGCATTTACAGACGAAACAAACCTAGATTTTGCAAACGGAGGCTGGGATAAAGAGATAACAGGAATATGGGTAGCTAAATTTGAAGCAGGATATCCAACAGGAAATAATAGTGCTCCTAAAGTTTCAAGTAATGTAAATTATACAGCAAAAAGTTCAAATGTATTACCTATTGAATCAGGGGTAGTGGGAGATGGATATAACGGAGAGTCTTATCAAGAACCTAGAAATTGGTTGGATGGAATATATGGAGAAACAACTACAGCTATAAAGTATCCAACATTTCAGCCTGTAACATATACAATGAATTATATAAATCATAGCGATGTGTATAATATATCAAAAGCATTAACAGATAATGGAAATATATATGGTTTAAATAATATAAGTACAGATTCACATTTAATGAAAGACAGCGAATGGGGAGCAATTGCATATTTGTCTTGGAGTAAATATGGAACAAATAAAATTGAACCATATATAAATAATATAACCGCAAATAATAATATACAAAGTATATATGCAATAACAGGACTAACAACAGGAGAAAAAACAGCAAGAGAAAAAGAAATAACGCAAGATGATATAAACAATATAAATAATAAAAATGGAAATGTGGCAATTAATGGAATATATTCATGGAATCAAATAGAAGGACAAAAAGCAAGTTCGACATTAAATATGTATGGAGTATATGATTTGAATGGAGGAGTATGGGAAAAAACAGCAGGTTATATAACTAACGGAAATATTAATGCAACAACTAATGGTGCAGTATTGATATCAAATGGAGATATAAGTACAAAATATACGATGGTATATCCGTATAAAACACCGGAAAGTAATGATGTTAACACAGCAAGTGAAGAAAATTATAAATTAAATACAAAAATATTTGGTGATGCTATTAGAGAAATATCTACAAAAGGAACTGGACATTATTCTTGGAATGGGGACTATTCTCATTTCCTTGGAAACATAGGACCATTTACTGCTCGTGGTGGATCATATCGTGAAACAGGTAGTGCTGGATTATTTGCATTTTATCGTCCTACTGGAGATAGTGTTTATAACTGGGGCTTCCGTCCAGTACTCGTAGCACTTTAATTAAAATATGAAAAGAAGAACTAATTGATAAAAATTCTTAGTTCTTTTTTATTTTCTTAAGAGTTAAAGTGAAATGTTAATTGAATAAAATAAAAAACAATTGACAAAAATGGATATTTTGTATAAGATAATGATAAATCAAACTAAAGAGAGGTAGATAAAATGAAAAAAGTAGAACTTGAAAGCCTTGGGGCTGTACACACACACACACACACACACACACACAAGTAGGTTGTTAGTAAAAAATAAGAAAATAGATAATAGTGGAGATAGTAATAAAAGTCTGCTAAGCAGGCTGTTGTTGCTATCTTTTTGCGACTTAAAAACTGATAGTAGGAAAGGAGTAACATTAATTAGTTTAGTTATAACTATAGTATTGTTAATAATACTTGCATCAATCGGAATAACAAGTGGAGTAAGTGTAATAAGGCAATCTAAAATGAATAGATTTACAACAGAAATGAATGTAATGCAAACAGAAGTAAATGATTTGTATGATAGATATAGTAATGGTGAAGATGTATTAAATTTGGGAAATGAATTAGATAGTCAAGCAGATGAAGTATTTACAAGTGAAGCATCAGGGATAACAGATAAAACAGGATACAGATATTATGATCAAGAGGCTATACAAGGTTTAGGAATAGATGGAGTAGAAGGAGAATTCTATGTTAATGTAGAAAAAAGAAGTGTAGTAAGCCATGATGGTTTCGAGTATGAGGGAACAACATATTATACATTAGAGCAATTACCAAACGGTTTATATAATGTAGGTTATGAAAATAGGAACACAGGAGAAATAAGTTTTGATTTATCATGTGATAACTGGACAAATGGAAGAAGTAACATACAAGTATCAAATATAGAATATAGTGAAGGTTATATAGATAAGTGGCAAGTACAATATAAGCTAGAGGGACAAGATTATTGGAGCACATCAGAAGATTTAAGCTTTTTTGTAGACACGCCAGGAATGTATACAGTAAGAATAGTAAATGGAGATATAGTATCAGAAGAAAAGCAAATAGAAGCAGTAAAAGCAAATGCACCAGAGATACTAGAAGGAATGACAGAAACAACATTTAAATTACCAGAAGGAGACAGCAAAGGAGAAACAATAAAATTAGGAGATACAGCATTTAATAATAATTTATGGTATGACTATGGAAATAGTAAGTGGGCAAATAGTACAACAGAAGACGGAAGTATGTGGGTATGGATACCAAGATTTGCATACAAAATAACATATGACGACCCTAGTGATAAATCAAAGGGTGGAACTATAGATGTTAGATTTTTAATAGGAACATCAGACCAATATTATGATAATAGTGGAAATATTAAAACAGCAAAAAGAGCAACATCAAAAGATGAAGTAGTTGATACAACAAGTGATTACTATGTACACCCAGCATTTACAGATGAAACAAACCTAGATTTTGCAAACGGAGGTTGGGACAAAGAACTAACAGGAATATGGGTAGCAAAGTTTGAAGCAGGATATGCAACAGGAAATAATAGTGCTCCTAAAGTTTCAAGTAATGTAAATTATAGTCAAGATCAAGTAACGGCATCATCAGAAGAAACAGGCACAGGTAGTACTGGATACATAAGTGCAAGAAATTGGTTAGATGGAACGTATGGTGCGACAACAACATCAATAAAATTTCCAACATTTCAACCAATAACATATTCGATGAATTATATAAGTATAAGTGATAGCTATGATATATCAAGAGCATTAACTAATAATGAAAACATATATGGTTTTAATAGTTCAACTACAGACAGTCACTTAATGAAAAATAGTGAATGGGGAGCAGTAGCGTATTTGGGATGGAGCAAGTACGGAGCAAATGGTACAGAGCCATATTTAAATAATATAAATGTAAATAATAATATAACAAGTGTGTATGCAGTAACTGGTTTAACAATGGGAACGACAGATGAAGTAGATAAAACAACATCATCAAGTGATATAACAAATATAAATAATAGAACTGGAAATATAGATTCAAATGGAATATATGCATGGGACCAAGCGGAAGGACAGAAAGCAAGTTCAACACTAAATATGTATGGAGTATATGATTTGAGTGGAGGAGCTTGGGAAAGGACAGCAGGATATATAGCAACTGGAGATCCTGATTTAAATGAGTATGGAGCAAGTGTAGTTGTTGAAGGAAATATAAGCACAAAATATGCAACAGTATATCCACATGCAAGTAATAAAAATAGTAATATAGATATAATGAGTGAAGAAAATTATGATTTAAATACAAAGATATTTGGAGATGCTATTAGAGAGACGTCTACGAGTGGTACTGGTACTACCTCTTGGAATGGGGATTACTCTTGTTTCCCTTCAATCTCATTTGCAATACGTGGAGGTGGACCTTGGGACATTTCTTTTGCTGGGTTGTTTTATTTTTACCGCACGGGTGGTAGTAGTGCTTATGGAGGAGGCTTCCGCCCAGTACTTGTAGCTCTTTAAAATAATTGTTCTAAATAAAAAAGAAAGGCATATAATAATATATGTCTTTTTTTGTGAAACAAAAAAAGGGGCTTTGTTTCATTTTGGAGGAAGAAAATGAAAGATATAAGTGAGTTGTTTGCTTATTTCCCAAGTAATGTGGGTAATTTGATAAGAAATACAATTAGTAAAAATGAAAGAATTTTGGACGAGTTACAAGAAATAAGAATTAGGTGTGAAAGACCTATAATATTAAAACTAAGAAACTGTGAGATAGTAATAGAATATAAAGTTAATCAAAATGAAATTTTGGCTACTTTAGAAAGACTTTGTAATAATTCTATTTATGCATATAAAAACCAAATATGTGAAGGCTTTATTACTGTAAAAGGTGGGCATAGAGTTGGTATTACTGGAACAGCTGTTGTAGAAAACGGAAAAATTATTAATGTAAAATACATAACAAGTTTAAATTTTAGAATAGCAAGAGAAGTATTTGGTTGTAGTTTAAAAATATTGGACAAGATAGTAGATTTTAAGACAAGTAGTGTAAATAACACTCTAATAGTATCTCCACCAGGAAAAGGAAAAACAACAATGCTAAGAGATGTTATAAGAAATATAAGTAATGGTGTTCCTGATTTAGGCTTTAGGGGAAAAACTTGTGGTGTTGTAGATGAAAGAGGAGAGTTGGCTTCAATGTATCATGGAATACCACAAAATGATATAGGTTTAAGAACAGATGTAATAGAAAATGTATCTAAAGCAAAAGGAATGAAAATGTTAATACGTTCTATGGCACCAGAGGTAATTGCCTGTGATGAAATAGGTTCTAAAGAAGATGTAGAAGCAATAAAAGAAGCAACTATCTCAGGTGTAAAAGGAATTTTTACAATGCATGGAAGTAGTTTAGAAGAAATAAAGTCAAATAAAGATATAAACCAGTTAATAGAAAATAAACAAATAGAAAAAATAATTTTTCTTTAATAAATTTAGTTCTAAAAAAGTTTTTAGTTCATATAATATTAAAAATAGTAAATAAAGTAAAAAAATCTAAAAGAAAATTTGATATTAGAGAAAGGACAAGTTTGGTTATTATGCAATTAATAAAATATTTTATATTATTTTTAATATTAGTTTCCTCTACTTTAATTGGAAAATTTTTATCAAAAAAATATGTATATAGATTAGAAGAATTAGAAGATATAAAAAATGCTTTAAACATATTAAAAACAAAAATAAAATTTACATATGAACCAATACCAGAAGTTTTTGAAGAAATTTCCCAAAATGTAAATAAAAATGTAGGAAGTATTTTTACTTTAGCAAAAGAAGAAATGAAGGAAAAACAAGCAAGTGAGGCGTGGGAGTTAGCTGTAGATAAAACGGAATGTAATTTGAAGAAAGAAGATAAAAAGATAATAAAAACATTATCTAAATTACTTGGACAAACAGATGTAGAAGGACAAATAAGCCAAATAGAAATAACAGAAGAATTTTTAGAAGGTCAAATAAAAGAAGCAGAAGAAGAAAGAAAAAAGAACGAAAAACTCTATACAAGATTAGGAACAGTTTTAGGTTTAGCAATAGTAATAATATTATGTTAGTAAAGTTAAATAGTATAGGGGGATTATTATGGATATAAATTTATTGTTTAAAATAGCAGCAATAGGAATTTTAGTTGCAGTTTTACACCAGGTATTAGTAAGAGCAGGAAGAGAAGACCAAGCAATGATGACGACCTTAGCTGGACTTGTAATTGTTTTAACAATGGTAATTAAAGAAATTAGCGGTTTGTTTGATACAGTAAGAACTATATTTAATTTATAAATAAGGAAAGAAGAAAAATGGAAGTTATAAGAATTATTGGAATTGGTTTAATTGCATTAATTATTATTATTTTGTTAAAACAATATAAACCTGAGTTTGCTATATACATAAGTTTGCTTACAGGAGTTTTAATTTTATTATTAGTTGCGGACGAGCTTTCAGGAATTGTAAGCCTGCTTCAGTCTTTTGCAGATAAAGTTTCTATTAATAGTACTTTTTTAGTACTTTTAATTAAAATAACAGGAATAGCATTTTTATCAGAATTTGCAGTAAGTATATGTAAAGATGCAGGTGAAGCAGCAATTGCAAGTAAGATAGAAATAGGAACAAAAATTATTATTATATCTATGTCAATACCAATAATATCAAGCTTGTTAGAAATAATATTAGATGTGTTGCCATAGAAGAAAAAGGAAGTACAAATGAGAAGGGTTATAAAAACAGTAATAATATTTTTTATATTGTTATTAGCAATGATTAATAATATTTCCTATGCAGAAGCAAGTAATGAGCAAACAATAGAGGAACAACAAGAAGAATTTAAAATAGAAGATTTTATAGATGAAAGTAAAGAATATAGTGGGAAGTTTTTTGAAGGAATTGATATAGGAGAACTATTAGATGGAGCTATTAAAGGAGAAGTTGATAATTATACTATTTTAAATAGAATTTGGAATTTACTAGGAAGTGAAGTAGGAAACACAATAAAAAGCTTGGCTGCCATTTTAGTAATAATAATTATACATAGTATTTTAAAATCAGTAAGTGAAAGCTTAGAAAATGAGTCTATAAGTAAACTAATATATTATGTTCAATATATTCTAATAGTAACAATAATTATGACAAATTTTTCAGAGATAATAAAACTAGTTCAAGATACAGCAAATAATTTAGTAGGTTTTATGAACTGTTTAGTACCGTTACTTATGGCTCTTATGATGTATACAGGAAGTATTACAACAAGTGGTATATTAGAGCCAATTATATTATTTATAATAAATTTTATAGGTAATATGATACAAACAATAATAATTCCTCTTGTTCTAGTATTTACAACTTTAGTAATAATATCAAAAATATCAGACCAGATACAGGTAGATAAATTAGCTAGCTTTTTGAAATCTGGAGTAGTGTGGTTTTTAGGAATTGTTTTAACAATATTTGTAGGAGTTGTATCTTTAGAAGGAACAATGTCAGCTTCAGTAGATGGAATAACAGCAAAAGCAACAAAAGCAGTTGTGAGTTCAGCAGTACCAGTAGTACGGAAAAATATTAGGAGATGCTGTAGATACAGTCTTAGGCTCAGGAGTAATACTAAAAAATGCAGTAGGAGTAATAGGAGTTATTATAATAATTGGTATCTGTATCATGCCAATAATAAAACTAGCAATACTCACTATTTGCTATAAATTATTAAGTGCAGTAACAGAAGTCATTGCAGATAAAAAGATAACAAGCCTTTTAGACCAAATAGGAGATGTATTTAAAATATTTTTAGGAATTTTAAGCGCTATGTCTGTGATGCTGATTATAGGAACAGCTCTGGTACTTAAAATATCGAATAGTGCAATGATGTATAGGTAGGAGATTACAAATGGTAGAAATAATAAGTTCATGGGCTAAAAGTTTAGGTGTCGCTATTGTATTAGTATCAATATTAGAAATGATTTTACCTAATAATAAAACAAAGAAATATATAAGAATGGTTTTGGGTATATTTATTATATTTAATATAATAGCACCATTCATACAAAATAAGGAAGCTTTAAGTTTAACAGCTATTGATATAGAAGACTATACAGAAGGGATTAATAGCGTAAATTCAAAAAAATCAAATAATGAAACTTTAAATCAAACAAGTATGGATCAAAGAATAAAAATACTTTATCAAGACGAACTAGAAAAAGATATAATAAAGAAAGTCGAAGAACAAGGATATGAAGTAGAAAGTTGTAATGTAGAAGCAGAAGTACCAACTAGCGAAAATACAGGAACAACTAATAATGACGATAGTAATCAAAATGAAACAGGTATTACAAAAATAAAGCTAAAAATAAAGGGAAAACAAGAAAGGCAAGAAAGTGAAAATGGAGAAGAACAAGAAGAAACTGTGGAAAATAAGATAGTAACAGGAGTACAAAGAATAAAAGAGGTAGATGTTTCTGGGGACGGGGTCAAAAAACAGCAAAGCGAAAATGAAGAAACAAATACCAAAGTTACTAGAAGTGATATTCAAAACATTAAAAAATTTTTAATAGAAGAATATGGGGTGAGTGAAAAATGCTTGGAGATAAGTTAAAAAAACTATTACCTAAAAAAGAAGGAGAAGAAGTTGAAGGAAAAGAAGAAATTGTTGGAAATGATAAAAGGAAAATAGAAAACTTAGTATTTTTTGTTGTACTTCTTATAGTAACAATAGTAATAATAAATTTTATATGGAATGGTAATGAAAATAAAAATCAAGAAAAAGCAACAAATGATACATCAAAGAAATTGGCAACAAGCGAAAATATAAACCAAGGAACAGTTGGAGCAGATGAAACAACTGTCAACAGCTTAGATAATACAGAAAACTTAGAAAATAAACTAAAAAACATACTATCAAAAATACAAGGAGTTGGAGAAGTAGAGGTTTGCCTAAATTATTCGGAATCAAGTGAAGTTGTAGCAATGTATAATGAAAATTCAACAACAAGTACAACAGAAGAAACTGATGATTCAGGAGGTACCAGAAAAATAGAAGAAACAGATACGCAAAAAGATGTTATATTTGGGGAAGAAGATGGAACCAAAACTCCTGTAACAGCAAAAGTAGTTAAGCCAAAAATAGAAGGAGCAATTATTACAGCACAAGGAGTAAATAATGCAGAAACAAAAAATAATATAATCCAAGCAGTAGAAGCGGTAACAGGACTTGCTACGCATAAAATACAAGTATTTGAAATGTCCAATTAGGGACACTTCTTAAAAGAAAGGAAGATGATTATGAAATTATTGAAGAAAAACCAAGTTATCATTTATGTTATAGCTGTTATGCTAATGGTTGCAGGATATTTGAATTACACAACAAGGACTAATGGTGAAGCTGTACAAGCAAGTAGTTCTGAGGTAAATGAAACAGATGAATATGCAAATATAGGAGACGCGAGACTTGTTAGTAGTGAAGAGGTAGTTGAAAATAATACTGTTAATGAAACTAATACTACAGAAAATACAGCTAACACAACAAATGAAACAACAAATACTGTTGCCACACAAGAAACAAGTGCAAGTAATACAGATGATTATTTCGCTAAATCTAAATTAGAAAGAGATACAATGTTTTCACAGATGCTTGAAACTTATGAAAATGTATTAAACAGTTCAAATGCATTAGAAACACAAAAACAATCTGCTACAGAAGAAATAACAAAAATAAATAATACTAAAAATAGTATTATGATATGTGAGAACTTACTTAAAACAAAAGGGTTTGAAAATAGTGTTATTTTTGTTAATGATGAAAGTATTAGTGTGATTATAGGAGCACAAGAATTAAAGGAGGATGAAATAGCACAAATACAAAATATTATTTCAAGGGAAATGAAAGCAGATATTGAGAATATACATATTTCTACTAAATAATAGAATAAAAAACAAAAAAAGTAAATTAATAATTAGAATTAAAAAATGACAAAAAACTATGCCATGTTTTCTGTCATTTTTCTTATATATTCTCCTATTTCTTCATTACTTAAATCTAATTCTTTAATTAATCCTTTTAATACATCACGTCTTGGTAAATCTTCTTCATTATCTATTCTTACATATTGTCTTAAACTGATTCCTAAAAGTGTAGACATTTTTTCTTGTGTATAGCCCATCAATTTCCTTTTTTCTTTAATCATAAAATCACCTTAATACTTATAACTGAAGTAATTATGTCATAAATTGTGGTATATTTGTATTGACATTAAACGTCACGTATAATATAATCCAATTAGAATAATTCAAACAAATAATGAAGAGAATACAAAAGAGGAGTTATAATGATAATAAATAACAAGAAAGAAAATAATAAAAATATAAAGATAACAAACTAAACTTTTAATTAGGTTTTATTGTTGTCTTTTTTTATTTCAAAAATATAAAAAATAAAACAAGGGGGAAAGAAATGAAAGAAAAATTAAAACAAGAAAAAGGAATTACGCTTATCGCTTTAGTAATTACAATCATAGTTCTTCTAATACTTGCTGGAGTTTCAATTGCAATGTTGACAGGAGATAATGGAATACTTACACAAGCACAAAGAGCAAAAAGTGAAACTTCTATTTCGACTGAAAAAGAAGCGCTAGAGGTTCAAGTGATAGGAGAAGAAATGAATGGAACATTAAGAAATGAAGTTGAAAATGGAATAGGAAAAACATTGTATAGTAATACTTTAGAAAATAGTAATAGATGGAATGTAATAGTAATAAATGATACACAAAAAGTATATGGAGATGGATATAAATATATAGAAAAAGGAACAGAGATAGAAAATTATGGAGAAGCACAATATAATTGGTTAATAAATACTAATACAGGAGAGGTAATACAATTAGAAGAAGGAAAATATACAGAACTATCATATGGAGATGATTTAGCAGTAACAGATGGTTTGGTATTTAATGTGGATTCTAATAATATGGATAATAATGACTTAAGCACATGGGGAGAAGGAGTATCATTACATGGATTTGAGAATAATACAGAAACAACAAGTAACGGCTTAGAATTTGATGGTGTAGATGACTACGTGGAATTTAACTCAACAGCAGATTACAGTAAAGGTTTTACTTTGTCTTTTTACGGGATAAGCTATAGAGGTGGCACATTTTTTTCGAAACAAAGAGAAAATAGTGTTGCGTATTCTTGTAGATTTGGTTTAGGAGAAGATATATTTATGTTTAATACGTCAAAGAATATGGCAAATTCAAAGTGGTCATATGACAGCTCTACTAATAACGGAAATCTAGAAATACCTTGTCCATATACACGAGGGGAATTAGAATATTTTGATTTAACATTTGATGCAAGTACTAATGAATTCAAATTATATAAAAATAATGAATTAATAGATTCAGATATTGTAGATGAAGAATACTGGCATGGAGAAAATGGTGGACAGCATATATTTGAAGATGATACAATTTCTTGTTATTTAGGAAGAGCTTATAGAGGAAGTGGAGAGGAAAATAAGTGGGTATATTGTAAAATGATAATGTACAGTTTAAGATTATATAATAGACCATTAAACGAAAGCGAATTAGAGAGTAATTATTATAAAACTTTAGCAGCACATACTATAGATAATGAGTAATAGTAAAACATTTGAAAAAGATATAAGGAATGAAACAAAAAAGACCTGTCCCCATTTTTCTCAAAATTTGACACGAATCATATCTAGTGTTATAATATTACCTGATGAAAAAATACGGAGGGATAGATATGAAAAGAATAGTAACATTAAATACAAGAAATTTAGAAGAAAGTAAATTACACGGAGGATGTGGAGAATGCCAAACATCATGCCAATCAGCATGTAAAACATCTTGCGGTGTAGCAAACCAAAAATGTGAAAATGTAAATAAATAATTAATTTAAGATTGCCGGCTTAGGTCGGCAATTTATTTCAGTAAAAATGAATTTACATAAATAAAATATAAGAATTTAAGGAGTAAAAAATGATACATCAATATAAATTAAATGGATATAATATTGTTTTAGATACATATAGCGGTGGAGTTCACTGTGTAGATGACTTAAGTTATGACATAATTGAATTAATGAATAAAGGAATTGAACGTGAAGAAATAAAAAAAGAAATGCTTGAGAAATATTCTGAACTAAGAGAATCTGATCTTGAAGAAACATTTGGAGAAATAGATAATTTAATTGAAAATGGTCAATTGTTTACAGAGGATAACTTTAAAGGTCAAAATCTTGATTTAAAGAAGAGAGACTCTGTAATAAAAGCACTATGCTTGCATGTTGCTCATACTTGTAACTTAAACTGTGAATACTGTTTTGCAGGACAGGGAAAATATCATGGTGAAGATGCAATAATGAGCTTTGAAGTAGGAAAACAAGCATTAGACTTTTTAGTAAAGAATTCAGGAACAAGAAAAAATCTAGAGGTAGACTTCTTTGGTGGAGAGCCTTTAGTTAATTTTGATGTTGTAAAACAGTTAGTTGAATATGCAAGAAGTATAGAAAAAGAAACAGGAAAACATTTTAGATTTACATTAACTACAAATGGAGTATTACTAGATGATGATGTAATAGACTTCTTAAATAAAGAAATGAATAATGTAGTACTAAGTCTTGATGGAAGAAAAGAAGTAAATGATGCTAAAAGAAAAAGATTAGATGGACAGGGAAGTTATGATATAATAGTTCCTAAATTCCAAAACTTTGTAAAAAAAAGAGGAGACAAAGAATATTACATGAGAGGAACATTTACACGTAATAACTTAGACTTTACAAATGATATTTTCCATATGTTAGATTTAGGATTTAAGGAATTATCAATGGAACCTGTTGTATCAAAACCAGATACAGATTATGCATTAAGAGAAGAAGATTTAGATACAATTTATGAGCAATATGAGATCTTAGCAAAAGAAATGATAAAAAGAAGAAGAGAAGGAAATCCATTTACGTTCTATCACTATATGATAGATTTAAGCGGTGGACCATGTATCTATAAAAGAATAACAGGTTGTGGTTCTGGAACAGAATATTTAGCAGTAACGCCAAATGGAGACTTTTATCCATGTCATCAATTTGTTGGTGATAAAAACTTCTTAATGGGTAATGTAAGAGATGGAATAACAAATACAAAATTAAGAGATAAATTTAAACTATGTAATGTATATTCTAGAAAAGAATGTGAAAATTGTTGGGCAAAATTATATTGTAGTGGTGGTTGTGCAGCAAATAGTTTCCATACAACAGGAAGCATAAATGGAGTATACGAATATGGCTGTAAATTATTTAAGAAAAGAATTGAATGTGCAATTATGGTAAAAATAGCAGAAGCAATGGACGAATTAGAAGAAGAGGAGAAATAATATTGGGTAATTTATTAGAAAAATTAGAAAAATATTATAATGAAGATTATTTACCAATGCATATGCCAGGACATAAAAGAAATATAGAACTACTTGGAGAAAAATTACCATATAAAATAGATATAACAGAAATAGATGGTTTTGATGACTTGCATCATGCAAGTGGAATAATTAAAAATATAGAAGATAAGGCAAGAAAAATTTATGGAAGTAAAAGAAGCTTTATATTAGTAAATGGAAGTACTTGTGGAATCTTAGCAGGTATAAGAAGTGTTGTAAACTTTGGTGATAAAGTACTAGTAGCTAGAAATTGCCATAAATCAGTATATAATGCAATAGAGATAAATGGGCTAAATCCGATATATATGTTGCCTCAAATAGGTAAAGATGGAATTGATAGAAATATTGATAGTAAACAAGTAGAAGAAAAACTAAAAGAAAACAAAGATATAAAATTAGTAATATTAACATCACCAACTTATGAAGGTGTAATTAGTGATATAGAAGCTATTGTAGATATTGCCCATAAATATGATGTACCTGTCTTAGTAGATGAAGCACATGGTGCACATTTAAGATTTATGAAGGGACTAAAAGATAAGGAAGCATTAAATTCAGGAGCAGATATAGTAATCCAAAGCCTTCATAAAACTTTACCAGCACTAACAGGAACAGCTTTATTACATATCCAAGGTGATTTAGTAAAAGAACAAAATGTGGCAAGAGAATTATCTATTTTTGAAACAAGTAGTCCATCTTATATACTAATGTCCTCTATAGAAGAATGTTTAGATATTATAGAAAATAGAGGAAAAGAATTATTTGAAGAATACCAAAATAATTTAAAATATTTCTATAACGAAGTAAAGAATTTAAAAAATCTTAAGATATTAGGAAATGAAATAGAAAATAAAGATTATTATGATTTTGGTAAAATAGTTATAAAAACTAATAAAACAAATATAACAGGAAAAGAACTTTCTGATATTTTAAGAAAAGAGTATAAAATAGAATTAGAAATGTCATCTATAAATTATGCATTAGCAATGACTAGTATATGTGATAATAAAGAGAATTTTGAAAGATTAATAGATGCTTTGAAGAAAATAGAGGGAAGCCTTGAAGAAAAAAAAGAAATTTCTAATAATTATGATATAATACTTCCTAAAAAAGAGATAAGTATTTTAGAGGCAATAAAAAATAATAATTCAGAATTCAAAGATTATAATGAATTAAAAGGAAGAATATCAAAAGAATATATATGGGTATATCCACCAGGAATACCATTAATTACGCCAGGAGAAGTAATTAATGATGATATAATAAGAAAAATCGAAGAATTTGGAAAATCAGGAATAGAAGTAAGAACTACTTTTGATAAATTTCCTAAAATAGAGGTTATAAAATAAAACAATGGCAGCTAATTATTTTAATTAGTTGTCAATTTTTTTGTAATCAAAATGTAATATTTTTATTATTTACAAATAGAAAATTCTTATATATACTTAATACATAAAATATGATGTACAAGCAATAATAAATTTATTGCATTTTTTAAACCTAATACACGACATAAATGTCGAGAGTATATTTTATAAAATTTGGAAATAATAAACTAAGGAAAAGGAGAGTTCTAAATGGAAAAACAAAGAAAGAAAATCAAAAAGGTAAGAAACAAACGGAATTACTTTAATTGCTTTAGTAATTACAATCATAGTTTTTCTAATACTTGCAGGAGTAAGTATTGCTATGCTAACAGGAGAAAATGGAATACTAACACAAGCGCAAAGAGCAAAAGAAGAAACAGAAAATGCAGCGAAACAAGAAGAAATGGATTTAGCACAGTTAGAAGCAACGATAATGGGAAAAGATGTTCCTATTTTACAAGTAGATGATAAAAATCCAGGACAATTAGAACAAGAAAATGATAATACTTTTGTAATAAATAGTATAGAAGATTTAGTATTTTTTTCATATGATGTAACAACAAATGGGAATAAATATGAAAACCAAACTGTAAAATTAGGAACTAATTTAGATTTTTCATCAGATAAATCATATGTGAATCCAAACAGAACAGACTTCACACAATATGGATATAATGGACCATTAAAACAAGCACTAACATCAGGAACAGGATTTAGTCCGATAGGAGAGCTTACAACATCAACTTCACAAAATTTATTCTATGGAATGTTTGATGGAGACAATAAAGCTATATGTTCGTTATATATTAATATAGATAGTGATGAACAAGTATTGGTAGGACTTTTTTCTGTTAGCTATGGTGAAATCACTAATCTAGGTTTAGTAAATGCCAATATAACAGTACAAGGATTGCAAGGAGAACAAGGAGGAATAACAAGTGTTGGTGGATTAGTTGGTATAAGTTATAATAATATATATAATAGCTATGTTACGGGGAGCGTAAATGTTACAGGAGATGCTTGGATGAATGTTGGCGGAATATGTGGAGTAATTCGTAATGGAGATATTAACGAGTCATATAATTTAGCGACTATAGAATGTAAAAATGTTGCTGAAAAACAAGGTGATAATAACATTACTTGTGGAGGAATAACAGGGGGAGTGCAAGAAAATGATAATGCTAGTATAGAAAAATGTTTTAATAGGGGATATATCAATGCTGATGCTGATAATGTTATGGTAACAGTAGGTGGAATATTAGGAGGTACTAATCAGGCAAATAATTTTATACTAAAAAACTGTTATAATAATGCGAAAATTCAAGGTAGTACTTCAACTACTTGGTCAAACTGTGTTGGAGGAATTGTAGGTTATTTAAATTCAACAAATGTATCGAATTGCTACAATGTTGGAGATGTTATAGGAATTAAAAATGGAAATACAACAACAGGGGACGAATTTGGCGTAGGTGGAATAATAGCGAGACAAGGTAATAATACTGAAATAAGCAATGTTTTTAATATGGGAACTGTAAAAAGTAAAAATTATTATGAAGATTTTAGAGTAGGAGGAATAGTAGGAAGAACGGAAGAGTTAGATACTAGTAAACTAAATAATGCTTATAATACAGGTTCAATAGAAACAGAAGAATTAAGCAGAAGTCAAGTTGGAAGTATAGCAGGAAGCAATTTAGTAATATTTAGTAATTGCTATTATTTAAAAGAAACTTATGATGTGGGTGTAGCAGGAAGTGAAACAACTATGGGAGTCACACAGTTAGATAGTCTTGATGAATTTCCAAGTATATTAGATGTTGTAAATGGAGATGGAATATTTCAGGAAGATACGAGTGGTATAAATAATGGTTATCCAATAATAAAATAGTTTTTAAAATGATTTTCTTTCATTTTTTAATAGATGGCTAACTAGAAATAGTTAGTCATCAGTTATTTTTATAAAACTGATGTTTTTTGACCCCGTCCCAAAAAACAGCAGTTTAGTTTAATTATTCTTAGGATTAACATATAAAGTATTGTAATTTGTATAAATAACCATACCAGGTTTTGCACCTTTTGGTTTCTTAACATATCTTACTTCACAAGTGTCAACTGGAACATTTGAAGAAAATCTAGCTTTGCTATGATATGCCGTAATTTCAGCACATTTTATAAGTATATCTTCTGTAGGTGTTTGATTATTTAAGAAAAGAACAGCGTGACTTCCGTGAATGTCTTTAGTATGGAACCATATATCATTTTTATGTGCAAACTTAAGAGTTAAGTAATCATTTTCTTTATTGTTTCTTCCTACTAGAAGAGTAAAATTATCTATTTTGTATTTTAAAGGATTAAAGTTTGAGTTCTTGTTTTTTGTAAGGTTAGATTTTTTAATTTTATTTTGTTTTTTATTTGTTTTTAAATTTTTAGTTCTTTCTTTAAAAATATCATTCTCAGAAATTTCATCTAAGATTTCTGCAATTTCTTCTATAGAATTTGCTGATTCTAATTCATAAACAACACTTTCAATATAATCAAGTTCTTGCATAGTTTCTTTTTTTTGTATTGATACTATTTCTAAAGCGTTTTTTAGTTTGTTATATTTTTTAAAAAATCTTTTTGCATTTACACTTGGTAGGTATCTTTCATCTAAAGGAATAGTAATCTTTTTATTTTCATCATAATAGTTTTCAAGTTCAATGCTTTTTAAGTTTTTATTAGGTATTCTGTAAAGATTAGCTGTAATAAGCTCGCCATAAAGCCTATATGTATCCATATTGTCACAGTCTTTAAGTTTATTATTAATAGAAATAAGTCTTTTATTATATTTTTTTAAAGTAGCTAAAATTAACTTAAGTACAGAGTCTCTACTTGTTTTTAGTTCTTCAGAAGATTCTTTATTATAATAGAAATCATCAAGAGCAAAGTTAATAGAAAAACTTTCTTCATTAGAATCATCAGGAACAAGGAAATAATCATTATCTTTTAATTCTATTTTTAATTTTAAAGAATCAGTTCTATAAATAATATTTTTTAAGTAATTATATATATCCTCATTTGTTTCTAAGCTATTTTCATTTATTATGAAAGAAGCATATTTTTTACTAATACCATTATAAGTATCACTAATAATTTTAGGTAATAAGTCTTCTGTTGTTTTTTTATTATTTTTTTCTATTTTATATTTTTCTATTTCATTTTTGAAATCTTCTATTGTTGTAGATAAAAAGTCTTTTTTAGATATTTTAGGATATGTATATTTAATATGAGGTACAACAATGTGAGTTGCGTTTTCATTATTAATATGACGCATACTATCAATAATAATATTTTGGTCATCTAAAAGAATAATATTACAATGCTTTCCCATAAGCTCAATGATAAGTTTTTTATTAATAATATCATCTACATCATCAAAACCTTCAAACTCAATTGTTACAATTCTTTCTAATGAGTTTGTGATTATACTTTTAATTCTAAGTCCAATTAAATGTTTTCTTAAAACCATACAAAAGTTAGGTGCAACTTTTGGATTCCTTTTAGAATGTGTTGTTAAATTTATTCTATAATTTTGTGGGTTTATGCAAATATTTAAAGCATAATTTAAACCATCTAAATAAAAACCTAAAACAACAGTATTTGAATCAGGTTGAAAAATTTTATCTATTCTTGCTCCAGAAAGTAAGTTTAATTCTGTAGCAACTGCCTTTGTTATAATTCCATCAAATGCCATAATGTGTCTCCTTTTAAATTTAAAATAACATAAAAATTATATCATAAAAATAAGGAAAAATCTATTGCTAATATATTTTTTAAAGTATATAATGTAGAAAAAATTGGTAGAGGTAATAATGGAAAATTTAAACAATTTAACCATAAAAGAAAAAGTGGGCCAAATGCTAATGGTGGGTGTAGAAAATAAAAATTGTATAAAACCCGTAGAACATCTCATAGAAAAATATAAAATAGGTGGCGTACTTTTATATAAAAGAGATTATAAAAATTATAAAGAATTAAATGACCTGATAAATAGATTAAGAGCTCTGGGAAGAAAAAATAAAATTCCTTTGTTTATAGCAATAGACCAAGAAGGTGGAAGAGTAAATAGAATGCCAGATGAATTTGAAAATGTACCTTCTGCAAATAAGCTAGCATCTTACAAAGAAGAAGATTTAGTAGAAAAAGCAAGTGATGTAACAGGTGAAATGCTTAAAAGTACAGGATTTAATTTTAATTTTGCACCAGTCTTAGATATAAAGAGGTTTGAAAATACCCAAGCAATAGGAGATAGAGCATTTAGTAGTGATATAGAAACAGTCTCTAGATGTGGTATTACTTATATGAATGAAATGAAGAAGTATCATATAGTACCAGCAATTAAACATTATCCTGGTCATGGAGCAACGAAAAAAGACTCACATTTCACACTACCAGTAATAGAAGAATCAAAAGAAAATTTAGAACAAGAAGATTTAATTCCATTTAAAAGAGCAATAGAACATGGAGCAGATGTATTACTTGTAGGACATTTAAGGATAAAGAGAGTTACTCATGGCTATCCTGCATCTATGTCAAAAAGTTTTGTTAGAAAATATATAAGAAAGAAAAACAGATTTAATGGTATCATTATTACAGACGATATAAGAATGAAGGCAGTAAAGATATTATATGGAACTAAAAGAGCTTTAATAAAAGCATTTAAAGCAGGAAATGATATAGTTTTATTTAAATATAATACAGGCGATGAAGATTTAATTAAAAAAATATTAAAAGAAGTAAATGAAGAAAAAATTAGTATCGCAAAAATAAATAGAAGTGTAAGAAGAATATTGAAAGTAAAAGAAAAATATGAAATAGAAAATAAGGAAGTACCTTATTTAAAACATTTACCAAAAGACATTAATATTAAGATTGATGATATAAAAAATAAAATAAAGGGGGATTTAAATGAAAGGGATTAAAAAGTTATTTATAGCTTTAATGTTTATACTGTTGTTTTTGCTTATTGGAAATAAAAGTAACGCGGCTTCAGGTGATTTAGAATTAAATAGTTTAAATTTTAATGCTGAAATTCAAGAAAATGGAGATATGTTAGTTACAGAAACTTGGGATATAGACATAGAAGATACAAATACTTTATATAAAACATTTAAAACAGATGTTAATAAATATCTTGATATAAAAGATGTAACTGTAAAAGAAATAACAGATGGAATAAATAAAAATTTTACAGAAACATCAAGGCTTATGTATCATGTAACTAAAGACTATTATTATGGCTTGATAAATGATGATGGTAATTTTGAAATTGCATGGGGAGTAGGTTTAGATGATGGAGAAGATACTAGAACTTATGAAATTTCATATACAGTAGAAGGAGCAGTAGGAAGGTATTCAGATTATAATCAGCTTTATTGGCAGTTTGTAGGTGAAGATTTCGAAATAGATTCTAAGAAAATCACAGGAACAATAACTTTACCAAAAGAGGTAGAAAATAAAGAAGATATAAGAGTATGGGGACATACTGCTGGGCTAAATGGAGAAATATATGCAACGGATAATAATAAAATAGAATTTACTATAAATGATTTCAAAGCAGGAACATATGTAGAAGTAAGAACGTTATTTCCAACAGATGTTTTAAATGATGAAGTGAAAAGAACATATGAACATCCCATTTTAGATAGTGTATTAGAAGAAGAACAAGTTTGGGCAGAAGAGGCAAATAGATTAAGAAATCAAAGAATGATATATGTGGTAATTTTCTATATTGTAGTTGCTATAATTAGTGTGTTTTTAATAATTAATATAATAAGAAAAATAAAATTAATAAGAACAAGAAAAGAAAAAAAGCCAAGTGAAGAAATAATATACTTTAGAGAATTACCAAGAGCTGATAGCTCTCCTGCAGAAGCAGTATTTTTAGAAAAAGAAACAAAAGGAGACTTACAACCAAATGATACTGGAAAGATTTTTTCTGCCACATTATTGAATCTTTCTTTAAAGAAATTAATAGAAATACAAAGTAGTAAAAATGAAAAAGGAAAAGATGAAATTTCTATTAAATTATTAGATAAAGAAGGAATCCTTGCATTAGAAAATAAAGATGAAAAAGCAATCGGAAAATTTTTAATATCAGCTTTTAAAAAACAAGAAGATGGCATTTTAACTGTAAAAGAACTAGAAAAATATATCAAAAATTCATCAGCAACTAAAATATTAGACTTACAAGAAGATATAAGGCAAGGAACTAAAATAAAATTATTAGATAAAAAGTTAATTGATAAAGAAAATAGAGAAAAATACGGAAAAGAATCAGGTATGCAAGCATTATATATAGCATTGTTTATAATTTGTATTTGTACTGCATTTGCACTTATAGAAAGTTTTGGAACTATTTTACTTGTGGGAACTATAGTTTTTGGAATTATAATGTTTTTAAATATAGTGGCAACAGGAATTGCTATTTCTAAAATAGATGTGTTTACACAAGAGGGAATAGACGAAATAGCTAAATGGAAAGGACTTAAAAAATATATGCAAGAATTCTCATTACTTGATAAAAGAGAAGTGCCTGAAATTGCAATTTGGGAACATTTTCTAGTTTTTGCCACTGCGTTTGGTATTGCCGATAAAGTATTAGAACAATTAAAAATTGTTTACCCAGATATAGAAAATACAATAAATGTAAATACTTACCCATATATGTATTTAATGATACACACAGATTTTTCAAGAAGTTTTTCAAATAGTATTAGTAATTCAATGTCAACAGCATACTCATCTGCTTCTGGTGGAGGCGGAGGATTCTCTGGAGGCGGACGGTGGAGGCCGGAGGCCGGAGGAGGTGGAGGAGGAAGGTAATTCCTCCAATAACAAAATATTGTAAATTGAAAAAGAAAGGATTTAAGGTAAATGGAAGAAGATAGAATTAAGGGAATATATAAAATATTAGATAATATAAAAGTAACTGAAAAAAACAGGGACTTGATAGAGGAAATAAGGCAAGAGTTATTAAACAAAGACTATTTAGCAGCATTCAAGAAAGTTGATGAATTAAGTAAAAAGCAAGAAGATGATGATGAGGAGGAAGAAATTATTGAAGAAGAACCAGAACAAGTTGGGATTTATCCTCCACAACTCAGCAATGTGGAACTAGAAAGAACATTTGTTGGTCTATTATTAAATGACCCTAAACTTATTGTAAAATTTTATTTCCCTTTTGAAGAATGTTATTTTGAAGACAATGATGCTTTGAATGTATATAAAAGTGTCCTATTTACTGAAGGTGGAGCATATAGTTCTGAAGATGCTAAAAGAGGATTTAATTTCGCAAGAGATAATGAAGCAGTATATAAATTTAAGGTGGAACTGAAAAATAGAGCAAAAGAGAAAGAGTATAATGTAGAAAAAATTTATGTGGATTTAAGAAAACTTTTTATATTAAGAAAAGCATATTTAGCAGTTCCAATAAAAAGCATTCAAGACAAAGTTGTTGAAATAACACAATATATACTTTATAATAAAATGTCAATAGAAGAAGTAAAAAGTGCAATAGAGCAAGTAAATGCTACTGAAAAATTTAAACGAGCCATATTAAATCAAGACCTTACTACTTTCTTAGAGTCAGGTGATAATAATTTAAGAAACGGATTACCACTTCCATTTCCAATTCTTACAAGTGTGTTTAAAGGAATAAGAAAAGGAGAAACCATGGCTTTTGCAATGCCCTCAAACTCCGGTAAAAGTAGATTTACAATTGATATAGCAGCACATGTAGCATTAGTACATAAAAAGAAGGTATTAATAATTTCAAATGAGATGTCAGAAGAAAAGATGAAATTATGTTTAATAACAACAATAATAAATAATAAAGCAATACAAGAACTGCATGGTGTTCATTTAAGTAAAACAGAAGGGGAATTATTAGAGTTTAAATATAGAGCAGATGATCCTAAAAAGGTAGAAACAGATGAAGAAGGATTTATTTTAAGAAAACCAAATGAAAAACAAGGTGATTTTGTAAAAAGATTAACAAAAGAATCAGAAGAATTTAGAAAGACTATAGAAATTACAAATTGGGCAAATAAAGAAATTAAAAATGCAATTTACTTTATTAATATAACAGACCATACAAATGATGAGTTACAAAAAGTTATTATGAATTATTATTATAAAGAGCAAATTGAATATGTATTTTATGATACATTGAAAACAGATACTGCAAATATAGGAATTGGAGAAGAGTTAAAAAAGACAGCAACAATTTTATCAAACTTAGCACAGAACTTTAACTTATATATATGTTCAACTTTACAATTAACAGAAAGTAAAACATTGCCCGTAAATTTAGATGTAAATGATTTAGCAGTAAGTAGAACTGTAAAAGAAGTTTTAGATACACTATGTTTAATGAAGCAAATAAGTAGAGAAACACTTGGAGATTATGAATATTCTTTAAATGAAGTTGATACTAAATTCTTTAATCTTAAAAAGTTTGATGACCCAGATGTTAGATATTATGCTTGTGTAGTTGATAAAAACAGAGCTGGTGCTAAACCTACTTTATTATTCAGACTAAATCTTGCATATAATGTATGGGAAGAACTTGGATATCTACGTTTAAAGCAAAATTTAGAAGAATAATATTTGGCTTATAATAAAATTAATAAAAATCCCCCGGCTTAGCCGGGGGTATTTTACTCATAACGCCTAAAAGGCTTTGTTACAAGCAGTGCCTCA
>CALXAV010000017.1 GCA_944386385.1 uncultured Clostridia bacterium | reverse complement strand
TGGTGCGGATGAAGGGACTTGAACCCCCACGCCATAGGCACTGGTTCCTAAGGGCTTTTTAGCTGTTTTTATATTTTCCCTTCGCTTTTTATAAATTCTTATACTATGCTATTTAAAGCCATTTTGTAGCATCTTAAATTTTTATACTTTTTATATTTTTTCTTCGTTTCTTATAACTTTTCTTTGACGTTGCATTAAAAATTGCATTAAAATTGAGAAGGCTTAACCTTCTCTTGTTTCTTCTAACAATTTATTAAATTCTTTTCTACTTATGTATTCTAAACTGGTGGCATTTAGTAAATTTTCTTTCTTAGCCAATTTAGTATAATCTTTTAGATTAGTAATATTTTTATCCTTTATCATTTGTAGAGATTTTTCATATGCACTTTTCATATTCATAATCATCACCTCTAATGTAATTATAACACTTTATGTTAAATTTGTTTGTCGAAACTTGTCGAATACCTCTAAAAATCGGCTTTTCAAAATCAATTTTAAGCCGTTTTATTTTTTTAGTAATATACTTATATTCCTTAATTTTTAGGTGTTTTAAAAGATTTTAAATATTTTTAAACTTTTTTCAAAAAAACTATTGACATATACGTACGTATAGTGTATAATATATTTAGTTCAAAGGAAAGGGGGGCGATAATATGATTAGTAAAATTAAAAAGCTTATAGCTTTACACCGCAAAATGAGAAAGCTACAAGCCCATAGAAAACAACTTTGGAAAGACATACTAGAAATACACAATATGTTCTAAAGCTGTTAGCAAAGAGAGGGCAACCTCTCTTGCTATAAATAATTATATAATATATAATGTAAAAAATCAAGGAGGAATTTATTATGAAAAATGAAAAAAGCAAATATACTGCACAAATTCAATATGCTAAAAGACAAAAATTTGTAAAAATAGGATTTGACTCTACCGAAGAAATAAGGACAAAATTCCATGAAGCTTGTAAATCTAACAATACAAATGCTACAAAAGTTTTAAAAGATTTTGTAAATAATTATATAGAAAAAAATCAAAAAAATATTTAAGTTAAGAGAGGAAATGATTAATATGTTAAAAATAAAAAATGAAAATGTAAAATATGTAAGCAATACAGCCGATTATGAACTTGAAGATGGAACTCTATTATTTGAAGAAGATTGGAACGGAGAAATTTATAGAAATGGTTGGAAAGATGAAAAAGACACCAATAAAGAATACAAACCTGTTTATAGATTCCAAATTGATAATGTAGACTTAAACAATTTGGAAGAAAATTCTGATGAATGGAATTATGAAAGTGAAATAGTTGGTTTCGAAGAAAGATAGTTGATTTTATTTAAAGAATGTGCTACTATTAATTTATATCGAAAATCCTATTCGATATATCCCATAGAGTAGAGCTACTTCCCTAGTAAAGCTCTACTCTACTTTTTTAGCTAGACTAGAATAATCTAATCTAGCTAAATTTTATATTCCACCATTATATTTTACAAAACCTGTTTTCTTATTTGCTACTGTATTTCCAGAATAAACATTGTAGCAAACTAAATATTTCCCATTTATTATCCCATAGCATTCTGCCTCTCCTCTAGGATATATTGTTCCTATTTTCTTTGTTAAGTTGACATCTGCATAAACATCTTCATTTGTATTACCATTTGTCCATTTTTTTGCCATTTCAAACTCCTCCTTATTTGAATTGTTTTCTACCACTGTTTCTGTACCAATTTTAGATTGGTCTTTTGGTCTTAATACTCCTAAAAATCCTTTGTAATTGTGTTGTACTTTATGTACTGTTTTACTGTTCCAGTTCAAATCATATGTATAAAAATTACTTGCGTTTCCTTCTCCTGTAGCTATAGCAACATGTCCATAAGTATTTCCAGGTCCTGCTCCCCATACTGCTATATCTCCTTTTTGTGGTACAAAAGAAGGTGTATTTGCTATTCTATCAAAATTTGCTTTTAAAATACTATTATTATTGTAGTTCTCATAGTAGTCTTTAGCATTTCCCCAAGCTCCTGGTGTTAATCCAAATACTTTATTTAGATACATTTTAATTAAATCTACACATTGTACTTCAGAAACTCCATCATAATCAAAAGATTTTCCGTTATATGTATTAATAAATTCATTATAATTCATTTAATTTTCCTCCTTCTTTGGCACATAATCCAATGCCTTCTTTACTGTATCAAATACACTTTGTACGAATTTTTTAACTGCTTCTCTTGTAATAAAAAATTGCAATGGCTTCGGCAACAATGCAATAACTTTATCTATAACATAATTTAGTTTTTCTTGATTTTCTCCTTGCTTATACATATCTTCTGCTTTTACGATCATTTCTGTAGCAAATTCTTTTAAGCCTTTCTTTTTAATTTGCCAGATTAACCAAATTACAAAAGCTATTACCACTATTACTACTATTACAATTCCTATAATTGTACTTACTTCCATGAATACTCCTCCTTTCTAATTAATTCCTATTTTTGCTAGAATAAAAGTTACAACTGCAGTTATAACAACACTTATGATTGTTCCTAACAAATTAAACCACCTTTGCCTTGGCTGTTCTTTTATTCCTTCTACATCTTTTTCTAAAGATGTTACTTTTTCTTTTAAATTAGATATATCCTTACTATTTTCCTTTGAATTATTATAAGCTCTATATGTTGTATCTTCTATTTTTTTATAATCATCTAGCTTACTTTCTATAACTGCAAGTCTAGTTAAAACTTGTATTTCAAAATCATTTTCTTTTTGTTCCATTTATTCCTCCTCTACAAGTTCCCAACCTACTGGATAAATATCTGGAGACCACACGCAGCCGTCCATTTTACATGCATACTTCTTGCCGTTGTATGTGATTTTATCTCCTGTATTGTAGCTATCGTGTGCTCCCTGTGGTTGTACAAACTCTGGATATTCTTCTACTGGTTCAGTTGGTTCTTCTTGTCCATCTTGTTCTAGCAAAGACACTCTAGCTTCTAACTCTTTCATATCTTCATATAATTTATCTATTTGTTCTTGAAATGTTGCATAGCTATTTTCTGCTTTTGCATTTTCTCTAGCTAAACTGTCTAGCTCTGTCTTTTCTTCTTCTGTTATTGCGCTCTCTATCCACATTTTATTTATTTTATATAGGATATCTTCTAATTTGTAATCTTTACTTTCTATAACGTTTCTAATTACTTCATACATAATTAACTCCTTTCTAATAGCACACTATTTAATTGTGCTATTACACTATTTACATCTTTAACTGCTGTTACTTTTAAAATAGGGCTTGTCTCGTTAGAGCTATATACATTTGTACTACCTTCATAAGCTTTTAAATTTATTAAACTATTATAAGCTTCTTGCTGTTCTTCTGTATATACCTCGATTTCTTCTTCGGCTAGTTCGTATTCTACTGTTACTGGTGCGCCTGCTGTTTTTTGTTGTGCTAAGTATATTTTAAAATCTTCCATTGTAGCAAATTCTATTTTATTTAAAGTAAACAATAAATAATTAGTTGCAAACCTTACAATATTAGCAGTCGTATTATTTTGATTATATACTGCAATATTAGAAAGAACATTTTTGGTTGCTATCTTTGAATTTGTTAGCAATAATTGAGCCACTAATAATTCTTCTGTTGTATATGTTATGTTTTGTTGCCAAGCCTCTGTTCCATCCAACTCTATTTGCTTTCTAACATGATGTATTCCATTTTCTGCTAGATAATCTCCTAAATATAGCTTTTGATTTTGTGCTAATGGGAATAATACAGTCTGTTCTTGGTGTGGTACGTAGTCCTCTAAAGTATTTTTGGTTATTTGTATTTTTAAAGTATCTGTTTTTTGATATCCACCATAAATAATAACTGTATCTTCTAGCATATCTTCTGTAATTTTTTTACTATTATTACTTACCCAATATTCATTATTCTTGCCTTGTAGATAAATATTATCACTAGCTGTAGTTACAAGTTTTAAGTATGCTAAATCTCCTGCTTTTAAACCTTTGCATAATTCTTTTAATTTCTTTCCAGCATTTATGTAACCTGCTGTGTTGACATTGTTTGCTAATGTTAAACTTCCATCTTCATTTACTGTTATTAAAGAGCCACTTGTAAAAACTTTAGAATCAAACAAGTTCTTATTACAAACAGTTACATTTACATCTCCCTCTACGTTTTGTATTTCAGAAGGAATTTCTGGAGAAGGCATTACTCCATATGGTTCATAATCTTTTTCTTCTGTTCCTTTTACCAGCATTGGGTAGAATGTTACATTTTCAACAGTAACACCACTTCTTACAGAGATGTAAAATCTAATTAATGTTCCTGTGGTATTAAAAGTAGTTTTTCCATTCTGACATGCTCTATAAGTAGTTCCATCGTAAATTTCCATAGAATATGTAGAATTGGAACCTCCTTCACAACCACTTAATGTATAGTCTCCTGATTCCAATTCAAGAGGATAGTTTCCTGGTCCTCCGCACTAAATTTAAAGTCGCATTTGCAGTCGCCGTTCCATTTACAGTTATAGATTTATCGTCATTTATAACGAAAGTCACTCCGTTTATTGTAGTACTTTCTATACTATTATAATTTAATAAGTTATAACCTTCTCTAGTATCCTGTTTACTGTTTCCACCTACTACAAACTCTTTAAACTTAACTGGTAATGTTCCTTTGATATTTATGTTTTCGCCTTCTTGAGTTTCTGAAGGCAATGCGTTCATTAATATTCCTATTTCTGCATCTTGATCTTCTTGACTTTCTTGCAATGTTTCTATATTAGATTTGTTAGTTGTGTTATCCTCTTCTAAAGTACTTACTTTTTCATCTAATTTTGTTATATCTGCTTTAACCTCTTCATCGTCGTAGTTGCTTAAGCCCTCTAATTTTTCTTTATATGTATTATCAAAATCATTTGTACTTAAGCCTTTACCTTCTACCTTATCAACTTTTTCTTCTAATTCATTTGCTAATTCTTCTATATCTGCTTTTATTTCTGTGTCATTATAATTTTCTAAGCCTTCTAATTTAGTTTTTAGCTCTGTTGTAAAATCATTTGTACTTAAGTCCTTGCCTTCTACTTTATCTACTTTATCATTTTGCAAGTTAGTTATATTAGTTTTATTTGTTTCGTTATCTTCCTGTAATTCCTTTATATCAGATTTGTTTGTTTTATTATCACTTTCTAAAGTACTCACTCTATTTTTTAAACTTGTTATTTCCGCATTAGATGTTCCTTGTCCACCTTGTAAGTTTTCTATATTTTCTTTTGCTGTGTCTAATTCATCTGCGTTGTTATTTACAACTGTTTTTATTTCGTTCATATCGTCCGCATTTACCTTGTTTTCATCTGGAATTTCTTCCAGAGTTTGAAAAGGTGCTTTATTATTATAATTTATTTTACTTGCCATAATTTCCTCCTATAAAACTACTTCTACAGTTAATCTACCACCTAAAATTTCAAAAGTTCCACTTCCTCCTGATGAAATACTAAGTGAAAAAATATCTCCTTCTGAAACATTAAGTAAAATTGGTGTTATGCTAGAACTCATATAACCTCCTGTTACATCTCCAGACTGATAAGCTCCTCCAACAACTGCTCCATTTTGTTCTATTCCAATGCTTTTATCTCCATCAGCTCCAGTATGGCCAATTCCTTCAAATTGGCACGAAACTAAAACTTTAGAGACACCAGCCCCTATTCTTATTCCATTTAAGACACTTGTTAATTTATCTCCTATTGAATTTTCTGAAGATAATGGAATATCTGTTGTTCCCCAGCCACTTGAGATAGTTATATTTTGTCTATTAATATGTCTAGTCATAATATTTTTATCATTTATTGCATTTTCTATATTGTCTTGCAACTGCATTAAAATTTCTTTGGAAAGTCCTGGCTTTTTATAGTTTTCAAATTTTATTTTTTCAAGTTCTATCATTTTTAACCTCTTTCATATTTTATTTTTAAGTTTTTTATTAATCCAAATCTGTCTAATTCTTTGTGTTGCACATAATAAAGACCCGTATCCTCTAGAATTGGAGGCAACATCGGGTCTTCGTAATATTCTTTGTACATTTTAAATTTATAAATTAATAAATTAGCCGTTGGTGTTTGCGGATATAAATCTGGACCTGGATATAAATCTGGTCTAGGATATAAATCATTTTTAGCAAAGTTACTATTTATTCCATTTATAGTTATTTCTCCTATTCCTGTCTTATTTATATCCAAATCTTCCACTAAGTATTCATCTATGTATTTGTATGGCAATATTCCAAAACCAACACTATAAAGTTTTGGCAAGACTCTTATATATTCCATTCCTGCAATTAAATGTAAACCATCTGCCGTTAAATGGTATGGTACTTTTATATCATTAGAATTGCTCCAAAAAAGCATATCACTTACTATTTTATCTATCCTATTAATTACAACGGGTTGCTTTTCTTGTATAGTTATGTTGTATTTAGAAACATCTAAATAAGCATACATAACAAACTTTTGTGTTTCATAATCATAAGTTCCAAATCCAATTTCTTTTATGTTTTGTCCGCTATAATAAGAAATTTTATTAAATCCATACATTGTATTTTCTTCTGTGTAACTATATTTATTAATAACCGTATTTTCTGTTAAAACTTCATTCAAATTTCCTTCCATTATAGTATCAAATTCCATTGTTGTAGAATTTTCATTTATATCAGTATTGGTTTTTGTTATATTTATAACACAATCCACAAGTTGCTTAGAAGTAAAATCTACTATACTATTTGCAAATAAATCTAAATAACTATTAAGTATTAAGTTAGTAAATTTCTTTTCTTTTTTTCCAATTTTTATACCTACTTCTAAATTCTTAACTTTCATTTTTAACCTCTTAAAATCATATTTAATTCATTATTATAGTCTTCGTCCATATTTACTTCATGAATTTCATTTATTGTTTTTTCTTCTGCATACTCTACAACGTATTCCATTTCAACTTGACTATCTTGTTCTTCTATGTCACTAGAGCTTCTAAATAAATCTATAAAGTTCTCTAATAAGTTTGTATTTCTTAGTTCTACGGAATAATTGGTTGGATTATTTCCTTCTTTACTCTCATTAATTGCTGTAACAATAAAAATACCTTCCGTAAAATATTCTGGAAGGTTAAAGTCTATTCTATCGCCTATTTCTATTTCATTTTCTTTATCATATTTTAAAGTTATTTGATTTGTATACTTATTATTTATTAAAAACGTACTTCTAATGTAGTCTATTAACTCGTTTGCTGTAAACCAACCTTCTTGTACATCTAATACTTTTTCTATTTGTCCAGAAGGTGTGATTTTTCCTTCATTTTCTTCTATTTCTGCCCAATTTATTAATTTCATATTTGCATATCTCAAAAAAGATTGACTATTTATTCTGTTAACAGTGACAGTTCCTTCTCCCTTATAAGTAACTCCTGTTGCTAAATTTTTAAACGTAGAGTCCATTGTTAAAACAAATATAGCACCAGAACTATCATCTGTTGCCACTTTATCCATTACTGTCTCAGAGGTGGAACCTTGAAAATTATGATAAATTTGAGCATAGCTATTATTATTGTAAACTATTTCTAGACTTTGAAAAGAAGAAAATTGATTTTCTTGCAATGTTCCTGTAATCCTTTGAGCTGTCCCAATACTTATATCTATTGGATTTTCAAAATCTATTCTATCTCCATTCTTTAAAGTTATATTTAAATTTCCTGTTTGGTCATTCTTTGCATAAAAAATTCTAGCATTTTTAACATTTATAATGTTTGCATAATCAATATTTTCTACAGAAGGAGAAATACTTAATAATCCATTTATTTGTTCTTTATAATTATTTATATTAACAGTTTTTTTAGGCTCTTTATTAAGCATATAATCTATACTGCTTATTTCAATTTCTTTAAACTCGTTTATATTCCAATATAAGCTATATTTATTAGATAAGTAGTTAAGAACTTCTTCTACAGTTCTACTTATTAATTTTACGGTTATAGATTTGTCTTCTATGTTTAAACTAGTAAGAGAAAAACCGTCTTCATAAAGCGGTGATAATACCTGTGTAATAATATCAGACATCATGGCCGTTCTCATAATTGTTACAGTTCTTTTTGTTGCCATTTGTCTTGGAGTAAACAAACTTAAAGAAAGTTCTTTCTGTGGTGTTATTATCTTTTTAAGCTCTGGCAATTGGTAGTCAGATACAAAACCAGTAAATTTTAAATTACCGTTTTTATCTATTATTTGAACTTCTTGTTGTGCATATGGTAAATCTTCCATTGTACATTTAGAAAAGTCTAGCGTAAGGTCTGTATATGTGACCTCTCTGCTAGACTTATTTATTTCTATACTATCTATAATTTTAAAATCTTTATTACTCCATCTTGCTATCATTAGTATGCACCTGCCCCTCTTAAAGTTTTAGTAACTGCAGGTGTTACTGCTCTACCTACTTTTGTACTATCCATATAAATATCAGAAGGTTGCATTAAAATATTAGCAGTAAAGACCTTGTTATTTGTTGCTGTTGTACTTAAATTAGCACTTAATTTTTGTGTTTCAAAATCTACTGTGCTTTGCATATCCTTGTATACCTTATCCAAGTTATCATCAAAACCTTCGCCAATTCCTAAGGCTAAATACTTACCAATTTCATCTGCGAAAACTTTAGATGGAGAATGTATACCAAAAAATCCTTTGATTTTATCTACAATTCCAGAGCAAAATCCGCTAATTTTATCCCAAATCCATTGAGCCGCATTACTAATACCATTCCATAGTCCTTCTACCATATTTTTACCAATGTCAATAATGTTACCTGGCAATTCTTTAAACCAATTTATTATACCGTCAATCATGTTTCTTACGCCTTCATTGGCTTTATTGTTCATATCTCTAACCCAATTTACAATATTGCTTACTGTCTGAGTTAACCAATTCCATATATTTCCTGGTAATTGTTTAAACCAATTTATTACATTATTAAACATGTTCTTTATTCCTTCAGTTGCTTGAGTATTTATTTCTACTACCCAATTAATAATATTGGTAACAACTTGTACTAACCAGTTCCAAATATTACCTGGCAATTGAGCAAACCAATTAATTACATTATTAAAGAAATTTCCTACAGCCTGATTAGCCTGTTGTGCTAATTGTAATCCCCAGTTAATAATATTAGTAATCGTTTGTGTTAGCCAATTCCATATGTTACCTGGTAGTTGTGTGAACCAATTTATTACATTTTGAAAAGCCTGTGGTAATGTAACTGTAAAGAAATTTACTATTGTACTTACAATACCACTTATAAAAGTACAGATAGCATTCCAAGCAGTTGTAACAGCATTTCTAAATCCTTCATTTGTATTCCATAATGTAATAAGAGCTGTAACTAAAGTGGCTATAACACTTACAATTAAAACAATTGGATTTGCATTCAATACAGAATTAAAAGCTTTAAAGGCTCCACTAACACCTTGTACAGCTGTAGCTGCTGTTTTAAATCCAGAGACAAAAGTTGCTATACTACTTCCTATTTGGAATACTTTCATTCCTACTGCAATCCCTCCAAGTAAACTGATTATAGTTGGAGCATTAGATATTATCCAACTTATTAAATCTATTATTGAAGGAAGCCAGTTCTCTACTATTCCTGCTATTCCAGATACTAAGCCACCTATAGCTTCTGATATTTTGTCTATAGATGCTTGAAGTTCTCCACTAGCAAACGCTTCACTTAATTTATTTGCTAAATCATTAAAAACAGGTAACAATTTATCACTAATTGGCAATAATAAATTAGTTTGAATTTGTCTGCCAATTCCTTCCATAGCACTTCCTAAGTCATCATATTTAATCTGACTTAGCTGTTCAGCAGAACCTGCTACATCATTGTATCCATCTCTTATTGAACCCAATTGAGTTATAACAGTTGGCCCCAAATCTTCCCACATGGTACCAAACAAATCGACTCCAACAATACTTTGATCTACAGAATTATCCATTTCTGCGATACGTTGTATTACTTCAAAGAAAGCATTTTTAGCAGTTTCTCCACCGTTGGCAAATTTTTGTGCCATTTGGTCTGCGTTTAATCCAAGTCTTGTAAATCCATCTATTGTTGTGTTAGAGCCATCTATTGCTCTAATACTAAATTCTTTTACGGCATCTCCTATTTTATCTAGGTTAAAAGCTCCTGATTGAACTCCATTATCGAAGATTGTAAACATATCTTCTGCACTTAATCCAAGTTTTGCAAATTGAACGGAATATTCACTTATATTATCTAATAATTCTCCAGAATAATTTAAACCTCTTTGACTTCCTGCAGTTATTAAATCAAATGCTTCTTCTGATGAAACTCCGAAGTTACTCATTAAAGCCTGGGCACTTCTTACACTTTCTGTTAAATCATAATCAAAAGTATCTCTTAAAGTTATGGCGTCTTGAGTTACTTTTTGTAATTCGTCTTGACTTTCAAAATAACCCATTTCTTGTCTTACCAAAGAAACTGCATTAGCAACATCTTCCATGCTTTCGCCGAAATTGTTAGCATAAACATTTTTCATTACTCCATTTAAATTTTCCATTTCTTCAGCTGTTGCACCTGTAGAAGCTTGGAGTTGATTAGATGCTTTTTGGTATTCTGTACCAAATTTAACAGCACTAGCACTTACTCCTGTTATTGCAGTAGCTATAGCACCAATTGAGACTAGAACGGGTTTCATTCCACTATCTGTTATTCCTTTTAGTTTTCCCATTTGACTTTTAAATTCTTTGGTGTCAAGAAGTGTATCTATAATTATTGAGCCATCTGCCATTTATAGTTTTCTCCTCTCTAGTCAGGCTCGTAAGGCTCATTTTAAAGACTTATTTATCTATCCTTATTTCTATTTCTTTTCCACATTTTTTGCATAATAAAAAGACGCCTTTTGAAATAGCGTCTTTGTCATATTTTATTAATTTCTTTTTACAATAAGGACATAAAAACCATTTTTTCATATTGTCCTCTTTCCTTTAATCTAAGTTATCTATAGCATATTGAGCTTCTTCTGCAGTAAACTTTTCACCATATTCAGATATCAATTGGTCATATATTGCACTTTTAGACATATTCATTGTATCTTGATATTGTTTTGCCTTTTCTAAAGCATTTGCTTTATAATCGACATCTAAATTGTCTATTGCATATTGAGCCGCATCTGCTGGGAATTGTTCTCCATAATCAGATGTTAATTGATCATAAATTCCTTGTTTTGACATATGCATTGTTTCAGAATATTGCTTAGCTTTTTCCAAAGCATTTTGATATTCTTTTGATACATTTGTATCTTCTGTCTCTGTTGTATTATTTTTATCTTGCGTTGTTTCGTTTGTTGTTACAGCCGTTGTTTGATTATTTGCTTCTGCTGTTTGTGTAGAAGTCTGTGTATTTGTAGTAGTTCCTTGACTTCCTCCAATTACAGCTATTACAACTATTACAATTATTAGCCAAAACCACCATTTTTTATAAATCGGTTTCTTTTCATTTTCTGCGTGACTTGCCATTTTTGTACACCTCCCTTTAATATATGAGAAGTATATACCAATATTTTACAATTTGCAACATATTTTATGAAAAAGCTTCTGCAAAATCGTATTCTTTTTCTTCCTCTGTTCTCATGTCAGGCAAAGCGTAAAGTCTTTGCAGTTCTCTATATCTCTTTTTTTCCTTTTTATTTTTTATTTTAGATATATCCATAGCTCTATATCCCATTATTTTAACAAACTGTGTATTTTCAGCTAGACCATTAAATAATGCTTTAAATTTCCACCAATGTAGGTATTCTATATCTTGTAAATCTAATTTATATTGTTGCATAAAAGCACTATAAATTTTGTCGTCGTCAAATTCATAGCTATAAATTTGTTTTCCCTTATTCGTTCCTCTACTTCTTGAATTAGCTAATTCTTTTCCACATCTGTAGAACCAAAGCATATCTTCTATAGCCTTATTGAAATCTTTTATTTTTAAAAACTCAGGATAATATAATTGTAATGATTGCACGACTTTTTCTTTTTTGGTAAGAGTATTGTCTTGCATAAGTAACTCAAATAATATAGATATTCTAAAATCCGTATTAATTTTTACATTGCCCATTTTTTCTTTTATTATTTCTTCTAATTCATCGACTAGAATATTCATTATTTTTTAGATCTCCTTGTTGCTCTATTTGGACTATATTTTTTTGATATGTTCTCAAAAACTTGGTCTTGTTCTTTCTTAGCATTTATAAAATCTTCATAAGCTTTTATACATGTCGTCAAACTTGTTTTATTTCCAAAAATTTTTTTAGAAGCTCCTTCTCCTAATACATCATCAAAAAAATCAAAAATTACATTGCAAGCCTTTCTTATCGCAGCACTAGTTTTTTGAGATTTTGCAACACTATTTTCTTTTATAACTTTGCTAACATTTTCCATTCCATTTTCTATTTTTTCCATTGTATCAGCATCATAGAAATCTATTTCAAATTCTTTCTCTAATATTTTCATATTTTACTCCTTTTATTTTTAAAGAGGCTTATTACTAAGCCTCTACTAAATCTATTTCTTTTAAAACTGCACTTGTAGATACAGTAACAGATACATCACTTTGTGTTGTATATCCATCTTTCTCTATGCTAATATTACTATAAGCTTTTGCATCTAAGAATACTGTTACAATTCCTGTAGCATCTGTTAAGTAAGATGTACCATCTATTGTAATCTTAGCATTTTCAATAGGTGTATTTTCTGTACTATCTTTTACTACAAATGTTACTGGATATTCTGCAACTTCTGCATTAGCAGTAAATGTAGCTTCTGTATTATCAGCATTCAATACAGCAACACCAACAGTCATATTGCTATTTTTTCTAAAGCTTCCTGCATAAGTGTAAGCATCTGTAGAGTCTCCTTCACTATCAGGAACTACAGAATATGTTCTAAGTCTTGCTTCATATCCATCTCCTACAGGTTTTGTAAAATTAACTTGTAAGATTTGTACTAAAGCATCAGCTCCAGTTTTTTCATTATCTGTTATATCTACAATTTTTTCATGAACCAAGTTGCCAATATGTAAATCAAAGTTATAACTGATTTCTTCGGAATAACCTGTTACATCTGTAACCTCTCCATCTTCATCTACATATGTACGTGAATACTCTGTAGGATTTTTAGACTTTGAAATTTCTGTGAACTTTGTCATTCTTAAGAAGTTTGCTATAGCTGTTGTAGAAACATTCATAAAAGCAACTTTTCTACTTCTTTTTACTAATTGCTCTGTACTTGACATTTTATTTCCTCCTTATATAAAAAAATAGAAGACCTTTAAAAGTCTTCATCATATACTGCTTGCATTGGGATAACGTAAATTGCTGTTGTATCAGTAGTTTGAAGTATTGTTCCTCTTCCTGTACATTTTATCCAGCAAATCCCGTCTATCTTTGGCAAGTTTCCTATTTTGTCTTGTTCTTTTATCCATTTAGTAAAATCTTCGCAAAATTTTGAATTTTTAATATTTTCTAAAACACTAAAATTAGCTTGTATAGAAAAATCAAAAAGTATTTGATTTTGAGTTCCTCCATCTCTATATTCTTTTAATACTGTTGTAGATGGTGTTTCATCTATAGAATAACTTTGTGGTTTATCTTTTAAATAATCTACATTTACTTTACCTTTTTTTAATAATGGGCAAGTTTCTATAAATTCTCTTATAAAATCCATTTTTGATTTTTCTTCCATTTTTTTAGCCTCCTGATTTTGCATAGTTTTCTACATCTTTAATTAAATCATTTTTCCTTCTTTGCATCATAAGTTTATCCCAATGAGCTCCTGTTCCAGATTTATGATATTTCAGATTTTTAGAAGTAGGTATCTTCTTTTCTCCTTTAGGAGACCACCAAACATCATTTTTTATAGGTATTCCAGAAACTCCTAATTTCGGACTTATATACATTTTTCCTACATACATATAGTGTGCATAAGGGCTAGTATATTTTATTGAATGATTATTAGGGTAAGTTTTTAATTTTGCTAATTGTCCTCCAGAACCTCCAGGAATAAAAGGCATCATTAATCTATCTGCTGTATTTCTTAATCTTTCTACAACTCTACCATCTTCATTAAGTCCATGGTCTTTTAGTATTTTATTAATACTATTCATTTTTATTTTTACATTAAAACCGCTAGCCATTATTCATTAACTCCAATCTTATAATGTGGAAGGCCACCTTTTCTATTGTCATTTACACTTACTACTTTAAAAATTTGATATTTTTCTTGTAATTCAGATAAATCAAATTCATCATTTACAATTCCCTCTACTATGTAATCATCTGTAGAAATGTCAAGTTTTTCTGTTGTAGGTATTGTGATAGAGCCTGTGCTTCCTTCTTGAAGTCCTTTGTCGACTAGGTTAGTCTTTTTATTATGTCTAAAATAAACCTTGTCAAAATGGACTCTCGTAAAGATTTCATCGTTTTCTGTGTGGTAGACTGTTATTTTATGTATCAAAAATCTATCATTCATAACTAGCACACCCCACAATACAAAAGTGGATTTCCATCAATGCCAATTACATTCCACAGATACTGATTTATAGCTTTTTGCTTCTTATCTTCGTAATCAGATTTAATTTCTTCTGGTGTAGAATAACTTTCACTCCAACCTTCAATATTTTGTGATTTAAGATTTCCTATTTCGGATAATTGTGTGTTTTCTTCATTAATTAAATCAACAATTAAGCAAGTAACATATTTCACTTGCTCTGGAATATTGTTTTCATCAATTCTTCCAAAAGTTTTATGGTTAATATAGTTACTTGCTTCAATCACTAAATTATTAAAATTGTCAGGTATGCTTTTAGCATCTAACAATTCTTTATATTCTTCCTCTGTTATGTATTTAAGCATACCTTATCCTCCTATTCTGCAGCGGCTACACTTATTGTTGCATGGTTTGTAAATGTTTTACCTTTGCTGTCTGTTACTTTTACATTGATTTTGTAATCTTTTTCTGCTAAAGGTGTTGTATTTACTTTTACGTTAGAACCATCTATTTTGAATGAAGCATTATCTACTCCATTTGTTTCGTCTGCTTCTAAACTATAATTAAATGGGCTTGTACCACCTGTTGCAGATAATGTAGCAACTACTGCGTCAGCATTTACATTTGGATTACCTTCTTGTAAACTTGCTGTTGGTGTTATTGTTAATCCTGTAATTTCAGGGTCTGTTATTCCGTCTTTTTTTTTAAGAATTTTGCTAATACAACCTTAGAGTCGTTAGAAACTGCAGTTGCATAAATTTCATCAACAGAAATTAAAGTTTTTCTTGCTAATGTATCTCTTTCAGTTTCAACATTAACATCTCTTTTAATATAGATTGTTAATGCAGATGCTTCATCTTCTGTCTCTTCATCAGTTTCTAATTTTATAATTGGATTTAAATAGCAATTTGTTGTACTATCTTCTTTTACTCTTCTTGAAGGTACAATTCTTGTATTTGCTATCATACCAATTTCTCCTCTTAAAATAACTTGTTGATTATATTTATCAGCAGAAATAAAATCAGGGTCTTTTCTCAATGTTGTTACTTGTTTAGGGTGTACAAACATTGCCTTTTCTCCATTTACTTCTTCTTCAAATACATCTAAAGCATCAACAATTCCCTCATATGATATTTCAGCTGCTGAGCCATCATATTTTAATCTTCCGTCAGCATCTTCATCAGATAATGCGTCTATACAGTCATTTTCAACTTTTGAGGCTATTGATAATCCTAATTGATTTGTAGCCTCTCCAACTGGGTCTCCATGTCCACTTAATACTGCTTCATCTGTTAGTTCTACAGCTTTCATGGCTTTTTTTACTTTTGTTTTTTTGCTACCTGCTGTTAATTTTGTAGTTCCACATTCTACTCCTTCAGCTACATCTTCTGCATCTCCTATGTAATTAAAAGATGGTACTGTTATTGTGTCTCCTTCTGCACCTTCTAAAGTAGTGTCTACTTTAGCAAAAGGTGTTACTCTTATTTTATTTGGTAATTTTGCTGAAATCATATCAGCCATAACCTCTGGGTCTATTAAATCTGCTATTTTTGTTATATTTCTTGCCATTTTACTTCATTCCTTTCTTTAATCTTTTAAACTTTCATAAACTTCTGGTTGCTCTTGTTTTAAAGCAACTCTGTCTTTATAAGACATCTTCTTAAATTCTTCTTTACTTATCTCTGTTCCATTATTTGCTCCTGGTGTTTTGTCAGAAAACTTTGGTAATGGCTTATCAGAGTTAAATAAATAATCGTGGCTTTCTTTTAAAGGATTTATTTGTTCCTCTAAACCTTCCACGATTTCAAATTTGTCATTAAATTTGATTTTGTCCATATCTAGCATTTTGCTTAATATGTTAGTATCTTTAGCTTTATAATTTGCTAAAGCTTTTTCTAAAGCACTTTGCTTTTTAAATTTTTCGACTTCTTTAGAACCCTCAACTTTTCCAAGTTCGAATTGTTCTTGTTTAATAGCCTCGACGTCCACTTTTTCAAGTTCAGCTATTTTTTTATTTTTTTCTGCAATTGTAGTATCTTTAACATTTACTTGTTCTGTTAAATCATCTACTTTTGCCTTTAATGCTGTTGTATCTTTACCAGCTTCAGCCATAATTTTTTCAACAACATCTGCTTCAAGTCCTAAATCTTCTAAAAATTTTCTTTTCATATTGTCTTCCTTTCCCTACTACGAACTTTTACGTGTTTTTCGTTCACGATGTAGTCTTGTACTTATTCACGACCTACAAGTAGTCGAATTTAGTTTATTGTCATTTCGGACATATAAAAAAGACAGTTGTAAAAACTGCCTTAAATAACTATATTGTTATTATTGTTTTCCTTACTTCTAATCTTTCTGTATTTATATTTGTTGAAACATGTTCTTTTTCTATAACTAAATGTGGATAATGTATATTATCATTTTCTATATCTAGTTTTACTTTCGTAACACATCTTTGTTCTTCACCATTTATCCAAACGTGAACAAAGCCTTTATCATCTATAATTATTTTTACTTTTTCTTTCATAGTTCCTCCTAAACAACTAATCTACTATTATCTTTGTTAAGTCCTGTTTGTTTTAAGAAATCATTTAACGTTTCTCTGTTTGCTTTCTCGTTCACTTTTATGTTTCTTATTTCACTTTGTACTTGCTCTATATCTATGTTTTCATCATTACTTGTTAATATTGCCTGTTGTGCTATTAAATCTTTTTTATTTTGTCTTATTTGCCTTTCAATAGCTCTTTGCCTTTGTGTTGCCTCATATATAGAGATTTTTTTACCATTATATTCTACTTTTTTATTATTCATTTTTTTTAATTCTTTATTACTATATGTTCTTGTACTTCCAGGATAATAGGGGTGCCAATCGTGCCTACAATTTATTCCTTTAAATCCTGTTACTTCTCCATAGCCAATGTCCCTTTTACTTAAATAACCTCTTTGTCCGCTTAAAGAAACAATTTTGCCTTGCCATCTTGCATGTTCTGGTCTAGCTCCACTATGTGCTGTTATCTCCATTAAATCCCAACCAACTTCATTGGCTCTTATTTCTTGCATTAATCCAACATTTTGATTTACAGATGTAACAATGTTTGTTCTTACTGCTGCTTCAATACTTCTTCTTGCTCCACTTGGATATTGAATTAATGCCCCTTGCTTGCTTATATTTCTAATTGCATCTGTTATTGCTTGCGTATAACTCTTAACCCCTGTACTTGTTTCCATATAAGCTTTATTTATTGCATTGTAAAATTGTGTTTGAGCTGTATTTGCAGTAGTTAAGCAAAGATTTTGTAAGTTTCCAACTGTTCCTTCTATCGTTGTATTCATCATTTGTTGTATGCTAGTACTTTGGTTTAAAGGTATCGGATTTAATCCTGCTTCTTTATAAACCTTATCATCATCTTTTAAACTTTTCTCTCCTGCATTGTTAAATATCTTTTCTACTGCCTCATAACTCGTATTATTATAATTGGCCACCATTTGTATTATTTGTTCATACAAAAAGCCCATTTCTTGGGCTAGTCTTATATTGTTAATTACTACTGTATTTGCATATCCGAAATTTGCAATTCTTGTTGCTATTTCTTCTATTATTTCTAATTCCAAATTATTGTAAATATTTGTAGCTTGTCTTTCTATACTAATAAAATCTTGTTCAGTTAGCATCATTTAACCTTTCTATTTCTTTATAATAAACTACTCCTGATGGAGAACATATATCTAATGCACAATCAATTGGGTTCCTTGATATAATTAAAGCTCCTTTTTTATTGTATCTATAAATAAACCCTTTGTATTCTTTCATCTTTAATGCTTTATATAAAATAAAACTTATTACCATTATTCTTCATCATCTCCATTATTAATAGGAGTAAAACCAAAAGCTGCTTGATTGCTCATCTTTTCTTCTTGTATTCTATCTAATTCTTCTTGAGCCTGCTGCTCTGTTAATCCATATCTCCACATAATATATCTTAATTTACTTCTTAACCCTTGTCCTACTTCTTGCATTTGTATAGTTTGTTCTACTTGTGTATCTGTTAATACACTATCTCCCCATTCAAAACTTGTTTGGTATGTTCCTACGGGAGCTAATGAATATAATGTTGTTAAAACATCTATTGCATAAATTAAATCTTCTAGTGCTGTTTGCAAGTTCTCTTGCATTCTTGATACTGTCATGTAGCTTCTTTGTTTACTTGTCTTTATTTCCGTAGCTGTTTTATCAGAAAATGCTGGTTCACTAATTGTTCCATAAGCTAATCCAACATTAAATTCTATTCTTTCTAGTATTTTATTTAACCCTCTCCAAAAAGCTTCATCTCTAACTTCTGGGCTATAATCTTTAAAGAAACCTTCTCCATCTTTTCCATCTATATCTATTGCTTTAAATAATCTTTCTTTTAACTTTGGAGTTTCCCATTTTGTTCTTCTATTTTCTCCATTTCTAATTACTTCTTTTCTTGGCTTTAATGCTTCTGTGCTTGCATATACTGCTTTTTCAGACCCTTCATACTCCCACATAATCCTTCCGTATTGTTCATCTGCATCTTTAATTAGATTTGTTGCTTTAGCAAACACAGATATTCCTAAAGGGCTTTTAGTATCTACGTTGTTAGCGATTGGTGGTTTATAGTACGCAAATAATGGCTTTTCTACATTCTCGATTTTCACTTCTTTTTCTATGTTTTTCCATTCTGGAACCTCTGATAAATTTATTTCTTTTCCTAAAGAAGAATTATTATTGCTTTTATATGCTGTATTAGAAATATAATAATCTGTACCTTCTAATCTGTGATATTCTAATCTTGTATAAATATAATTTCCTTCTGTTTTTTGTGTTGCGAATATAATACTTATTATCTTTCCTGTATCATCAAAAGAAATAGGATAAAAATTTCCTTGCAAAACAAAATCTACATATATTTCTCCATTTTTAACATATGGTTTAAATATCAGACCACCTTTTGCATCTCCTATTTCCAAATTATCTGCTAAATTTTTAAGCATTCTTTTATATTGTTCTTGTAAAAAATCAGCTCTTGTACTTCCTGTTATTTCTGTTTTCATTTCTGCTATTGTAAGTCTTACAAACTCTCCTGATATTGATGAACCTAATTCTAAACTTTTTACATCTTTATTTAACCAAGGAGCTTTGTTCTCGTAAATATTGCCCCATTCTCTTATTTTTTCTTCTAATTTAGGTGAAATTGCAATATCTATTTTTAATGCTGTTTCTATGTTATTTTTCCCTAACATCTTTTTTATCGCTCCTTTTAAAAAATCTATTATATTCATTACTGTCCTTTTCTCCTCCAAATCTGTTCTAAGGCATATCTCACTGCGTCTATATGGTGATTATTTTTATCTGGATAGCCTGTTATTACATTTCCATCTTTGTCTTTTTCTAATTCATAGCTCTCAAACTCTTCTGCTGTTTTTGGACATCTATTGGGATCTATTACTATTTTGTTTAGAGTTGACAGCCATTTCATGCTATATTCAACGCTTCCTGGGCCTTTAATGGCTCCTTTTATATAAGCACCATAAGATTTATAATCTCCAATAGATTTATTTTCTGCTGAGTCTGCTGTTATTAAATCGTCGCTAGTTACTCCTTTTTCAACTAAAGCTTCCCATGTTGCCTCGTTACTCATTTTGTTCGCATGAAATTCATCAAATATATATAATGTTCTTCTTGCCATATCAAAATACATATCATTATATGCAAATGGGTCTGGATACCAACCCCAGTCAATTCCTTTGTATAATCTATCAAAATGCGATATCTCTTCTTCTGTTATTTCTCTTATTTCTAAATTTTCAAATACATTTGTTCCGTCACCTGTTTCTAATCCTAAATATTCATTTTCATATATTTTTGGATTAGTCTCTTTTACGTAGTCTGCTTCATCAATAAAAGCCTGTCCTAACCATTCTTTAGGAGCAGACCTATAATCAGATAAATGTACTAATCTATTCTTTTTAGGTATTCTTTTTTCTTTATTTACAAAATGTTGCTTACTTGGAGGTGTGTTATATACATATAACTGTATAAAATCTTCTCCACCTCTCACAATTGATTGATTTATTTTTCTTACTGTTGCCATTCCTTGTATTTGGTCAAATTCTTCATATAAAACAACACCAATATACATTCCTTTTGGAGGTTTGATTGATTTTATTTTTCCTGCATCATCAGTTCCTCTAAAATATATTTTTTGTCCAGTAGAAATTTTTGTTACTTCCATCGGACTTACTTTAAAATCATAATTATCTTGCAAACCTATAAAAGTTTCTGAAAATTGTGATATTGTCCACTCAGTTTGTGCATATACTGAGTCTCTTAATGTATTTGTATATCTTCTTATAATGATTGCACACATTTTAGGATTGTTTTCTAATAAATCTATTAATACTTCATTGGCAAAGGTAGATTTTATACTTCCTCTTCCGCCTTCTAGCCAATATTCCAAATGTTCTCTATTTAATATGTCTCTATAAACACCTATAAAGGCTGGTGGTATATCTTTAGCAGGTATAGATACCTTGTAATGTTCTGGCTCTTCTTTTTCTTCTTCTGCCCCTATATATTCTCCAGATGTATCTCTTACAAATTTCGCACTATCTAAATCTCCTTTTAAAGCTCTATTGACTTGGTTCATCAATATTCCAGTTTGTACATTCAAGTCTTCTTGCTCAATTCCTAGTTGTTTTAGATTTTCTTTTCCTTCTGACTCTGGAAGTTCTAGACTTAAAAGAACTTTCATTGTTTCTTTCATAGTCTTTTTTTGTCTACGAACTTCTCCTGATTTTTTACCACCTTTTGCTCCATTTTTCTTGGCTTCTTCTCGGCTTTGATTACTTGTAAAAGGAATTAAGTTTTGTTCATTAGCCATTACCTCCCACCTACTCTATCTGTTCTCTCTTATAATAGTTACATTTTGTTTCTATAATGTCGTCGATTTCTGCTATTTTGATATCACATAAAAATTTATTTTTATTTTCGCAATGTTTACAATGTTCTTCAACATATTTATCAAATCTTTCTTTAGTTGTCATACTAACACCTTCTTTTAAATTGGTGGAAAGATTAGGATTTGAACCTAAAACACTCTGGTCTTCAACCAGATGCTCTACCAATTGAGCTACCTTTCCATTTTTTAGAGCCCGCTAGGAAGACTCTGCATTAATATATTCTAAGAAAAAGGAGTTTTATTATGAGTACATATAGTGAAAGGAGGTGTGTCTCAGATTGGTTACCTAGCATTGCTTATCTAAAATTTGATACATCTATTTTCAAATTTTTTATATGCATCAAAGTATAATTCTTTTTTATCTCCATTCATAGTACATTCATAATACATTCCATCTTTTAAATCTGTACTTAATAATGCTTTACTATTTTGCAATGTTTTACAACTCCAAACCACGTAAACATTAAATTCTGGTATTTCATCACTTTTATCTAGATGCTCTTTTGCATACTCTCTTACTAATTCTTTACATTTTTCTATAAATTTTTCGTTATCCATTTTTTTACCTCCTAAATAATATAAAAAGAATAGCTATTAAAATAACGGCTATTCTTCTCGCTAATCAATTCTAAAAAAGACCTATGTCGCACGGTTTTAAATTGGTTTTTCTCCAATTACGACTGTATAGAATGTTTGCCATACAACTTCTATGTCTAGTATAACTATATCAAATTTTTATGGTGCTAAAAAAGACCAAAAAGGTGCTTTTTTTAAATTTCTGAATATTTTTTTATAGCTTTTTTAATTAGAGTCTTTGTATATCTGTATGTTTTATCAAGCTCTACTGATACTTCTTCTATTTTCATTCCCTCTACAAATCTAAGCTCTAATATGTTTCTATAAGGTTGTTCTACTTGTTTTATCTTTTTAGTTATTCTTACTAAATTTTCTTCTTCCTCTTCCATTATTTCTATATGTTCTTTAATTAGATCTAGTAATCTTGCTATATTCTTACTCATTTTATCGTTATCTGGTGAACCTTTTGGCATATCTGATAAAATTGTAGTTGTCTTTGTTAATTTTGTTTTTGTCTCTTCTATTTGTTCTAGCTTTCTCTCTTCTAACTTTTTACTATGTAAATAAGAATATAATTCTTTTTTTGCTTCTTTCTCTATCATTAGTTTAATAACCTCCAAATATCCTATTTCCTTTTTTAGGCTTTTCTCGTTCTTTTATTAATCCAAGGTCATGCTTCATAAAACATTCTTTATAGCCTGTCAACTCTTCTTCATAAAGTACATAATTTTTATAGATTTTCACTAGTAAATACTTTCTATTATTCTTTTTTAATATCTTTGGTATTTTCATTTTCACCACTCTTTTCTTCTGTATTCTCATATTTTGCTTTAAATATATCTGCTACTTTTTCTGCTACATACATTATTGTAATTGCTAATGCTAAAACTATTAAAACTATATAATAACCATTCATCTTACTTTTCCTCGCTTTCTTTAGTTAATTTATTTACTGCTCTAATTACTTCATTTAACTTTTTTCTTGTTAAATTGTGGTAAGCTTCTTTATCTATTAATTTTTCATCGTAATTGGTATCATTTAATTCTTCTATTTCTTTCTTTTCTTCTATTACTCTTACTTCATCATTAAGTATATTCTCTATAACATAATCTGAAAATATTCCATAATCGGAATTTCTGTCATTTTCATAATCTCCGACTATTGCGTTATAAGTAAAAGTTACTCCTAAAAAAGATACTGTTGGTCTATAATCTTTATCATTTGCCATTTTATTTAATATATCTATTACTTTCATTTTTCCACCTTCTTTTCTCCTTCTATAATATTTAATATTTTTTGTGGGAATATCTCTAATATGCTATCTTCATTTTCTGCTATTTGTTTGTTACATTCCTTTATTATCTTTTCTAATCTTCCTTTTACTTCTTTGTACTTTTTTCTATAATTACAGGTTTTGCATATTTCTTCTGCTTCTTTCTGTTTTTGTATATAACCTTTCCAATAAGCTTCTTCTTTTGCTTTTTCCATTTCTTCTTTATTCACTAGTTATTCCTCCTCAATATACATTCCTTTGTTTTTCTTAAGTTTAACATCTCTTCTGTATTTTGCTTGTGAATTAGCTTTATGATTTCTATAAGATTTTAGATACTTTCTACCATCTTCATATTGTTTTCTTCTTTCTTTGTTATGTTCTATTGCTTTATCTAGACTCATCTTTATTCTCTTTCCTCAAAATCTTTTAAATACAATCTTTTTCCTTCTGCTTTTATGTAATAACCTTTACTACTTTCATATATAGATTTGTTGCTATACATATGTGTACGAGAATTGTATACTTCTACACTTGCTTGTGTTATATCTGATGAATTGATATTTTTAATTCTTGGATATTTTTTAGATTTATCTCCAGTTTCTTTTAAAATGTATATATTATTCAAATGTTTACATCGCTTTATTTCTTTCTCTATGTCCACTTTCCTTACTCTCCTTCCTCTGTTTCTACTTCTAATTCATCTTCCTCTTCTTTTTGTGCTGCAAATATCATAGCCAACCCTTTTAAAGTAGAGTTTGCTATTTCAGAATTTTCTGTTTTCTTAAGTATGAATGAAATTGTTCCCTCTTCTTTATTTTCTTTAACATAAACTTCTATAATTTTTCTTTCTTCCTCCATGTTATTCTCCTTCCTCTAACAATTCTGGGTTGTCATATATGTTGCCTATTACTTCTATTTGTTGGTCTGCATACCATAAACATTCGTTTAATTCTTCCACTTCATTTCTTAATACAAAAGTTAAATCATATTCATCGTATATAATTTTTCCTATTGCTTTTCCCCCAAGTCCTTCTGCACAAATTTTAATTATATCTCCCTCATATATTTCTTTTCCGTTTTTATCTTTTAGTCCTGTGTATTGTCCTACCGTTTCTGGTTTTACTTCTGTCTCAAGCAGTGTCTGTCTTTCACATATAAAAGTTTGTCCTTTACTATTAATTCTTAAATCTCCAAAAATCCATTCATCTATTTTATGTCTTTTTTCATTGTATTTTGCTTGTCCTCTAAATTTATATTCTCTCATCTTTTACTCCTTCTTAATAAATATTTATTACTATTGCTCCAAAATGTCTTATATTTTCATTTATGTATTTTTTAATCTCTTTTTTAAAATCTTTATCAGATAAATCTTTATATTTATCATCATCGCAAAATTTATCTTCTAACAATTCTATTACATCATCTATATCTGTAAAATATCCTTCTTCTTCACAATCATAAACTTCTTTTATATCACAATCAAAATCTTCATAAACAGTTGTTGCAAAGTCTAGTATTCTACTATCTTCTGTATCTACAAAAAACATAATTGGTAAGTTTGGATATTCCTTTAATAAATTTAATAAACCTCTTCTTTTACCTTTCATCTTTCTTCCTCTACTTTCTCGACTAATCCTGCTTGAATTAAATCGTATATTTTATCATGTATTTTAAACAAATCTGCATACATATCAATTCCTGTTGATATATGTCTAGTTTTCATATTTACCAATATGCTTATTTCACTATTAGGATTTGGTCTAGTAAAACCATACCAGAAATAATCATATTCATTTTCTTCAAATCCAAACTTTTCTAATTCTTTTAAATCTACACTATCTTTTATCTTTAACATTCTTTCTTCCTTTCCAATACCAGAACATTTTTTGTTTTTCTTCTGGTATTTAATTAATAGTAGAACTTTGTCCTTGTATTTTTTCTAATATTTCCTGATAGCATTGTTTTTGCACTAGCAAACAATTTCTTTTATTTATAACCTCTTCTTTTTCTTTTTTATTCAATCCTGATACATTTATTATTTTTATTCCTCCAATATCTGTTAGCATTTCATTATAACTTTTATCTACACTTTCTACTCTCTCTTTTAAATATTTTTCTAATTTCTTAATCTCCATTTTCTCTCCTTTCTACTGTATAACAGTTCTGCATATACTGTTCTTTAGTTAGTATTGTTTCTATCTCATTTTCTAATAAAACTTTTTTGCCATTTTCACCAAATTCATTTATATTTTGAATAACTATCCATTTGTCTTTGTAATTTATTTTTATTATTTTGTATCCATTTGCAAAGTCTTCTACTTTTAATAAATCAATTATGTTTTTGCTGTGTTTTACTACTGATGATTTTTTTATATAATCTATAGATGTATTAGTCTCTCCAATGTATCTTACTTCTTTGTCCACATAAATAAATATATTATCTATATCAACAATTTTAAATATATATCCATCTTTAGTTCTTACATATTCTCCTACTTCAATTTCTTTCATTATTTGCCTTCCTTTCAAAATGTTTGTATATACATTCTTTCTTTATAATTGTACACTTTTTATTACATTTAATATCTTTGCAAATTAAATCTAAGTCTGTTGTATCTATATTTGCATATTGTTGTAATTCTATACTTTCTAACATTAAATCTATCATCTTATCTTTCTTTTCTATCTCTTTATCTTTTTCTTTTAGCATAGATAAGACTGTTTCTATATCTTCTTGAATTATTTTTAATTGTTCAGTAGTCATTGCAAAAGTTTTTGTATACAAAACTTTTATAGTTTTAAATCTATTTAATCTTTCTATTGATTCTTGTTTTTTTGCCATCGCTTGTCCTCCTTCTTTTGTATTTTTATGTAGTATATTATTCCTATTATTATCTCTAAAGGTAATATTGCTAAATCCAAAATTAATGATATCAGCATTATAAATATTACATTTATAATCACTAATATTTTGCCAAAAAAATCAAATAACGTTTTTTCTTTCTCTTCTAGTATTTCTAAAAGCACTTCTTTATATAGCATATAAGCTAACATTTAATCACCTCCTTTTAACTTTCTTCCACACATTGGGCAATAATTTATTGGTACAACTCTTCCTAATGTAATACTTAATACTTTTCCTTGTACTCTTAAAAATCTGCCATATACAGTAAAAAATATGTTGTCATTTTTATGCTCTTCTATTTTCTTTTCTTTTTCACAATATCTACACATATTATTTATCCTCCAATAATTCTTCACATGCTTTTATCTTACCTAATTTAATTCCATACTCTAATGTTTTAGCATTTCTTCTTCCTCCTACAATTGTGGGTTCCAATATAATACTTTCTTTTAAGTCTTTTACTTTTTGAACTGGTATACTGTCTGTTAAATCTGATATAATACAATTTGCGCTATATAAGTCATCTTCTAATTCTTTTATTCTCTTTTTATCTGCTTCTCGTTCTTCTAAAACATATTCTAGTGCATTTACTATCTCTACAGTATCTTTGTTTAATTCAAAGTCTTTTATTTCATTTATAAAATCTTCTATTATTTCTATATTACTTTCTTTAGCTACTCCATTTAACTTTCTTGTAGCTTCTAGTTCATCGTTATCTAAATCCATAATACACTCCTCTCTGGCTATTAGCCAATCTTCAAAATCGTCATCATCTTCCATCTTGCAAGTCCTCCAATTCATATTGATGTATTGTTTCTTTTAAACTGTCAATTTCCACATACTGTTCTCTAATCTTTACATCTTTTTCTTGTAATTCTAGATAATGTATAGCTAGTCCCACATATAAACCAATCAGAAATGTTATTAGAATTACAAAGAATGTTTTTATTTTTTTATCTTTCTCATATATTTCTTTATCATAATATTTCATTTTTTCCATTCGTTTTAGCCTCCTATATTCCTAATCCTGATAAAGTATATTGTTTTCCTATCTCCATACCTCTGTACATTGTACCTTTTTCAAAGTTTGGAAATACTAAGCCTGTATCTCTTTTTAAAATTATATTTATATGCTCAAGTTCTCCAGTTACATTTACGGTTTTAGTAATATATTCAACTTTATCTCTAAATGGTCTAATTATATTTTTTAAATATCTTTTTTCTGTATTATCTAATATTTCTGTATCATAAACTGGTTTGTATTCTGGCTCTTCTATTTTTATTATTTTGCCATAAGCTCCTCCAGCCCAATTGTCTCTTAATTTTTTTAAATCTTCTATTGCTCTATTTTTACTTCCGTTGTCTGTAAATTGATTTCCATCTTTTTTTGTTTTCATTAATATATTTCCATTTTCAAATGTTATTTTTGTACCAATCGGACTTTTCTTTAAATCTTCGTAAGTGTATTCTACTAACATAAAATATTTTGGTTCTAACCAACTGTAGGTTTTACCTATTTGATTTTTATTTTTATGTTTTAATATCTTTATATCTATGTCTCCATCGTCCCTTATTTTAATAATTCTACCTTTGTACATATCTTGATTTGTTATTCCATATCTTTCGCTAGAATTTTCTTTACCTTTAACTATATCTCCTACTTTAAACATTTTAAATTCCTCCTTCTAAAATTTCATTATTATTTTTTCTGTAATAGCTTTTTCTATTGCTATACATATTTCTAAAATATTGAATAGGGTCTACCAAGTCATAGCAAATTGGTTTTACCTTGTTTTCAAATTTTCTTTCTATTCTTCCAACAGCTTGTATAACTGTTGCCTTATCTCTGTGTGGACTTGCTAAGATAAGCCTGTCCAACCTTGGTATGTCTAAACCTTCTTTAGCTAATCCATAACTTGCAAATAAAACTCTTTGTTTTCCTGTTCTTACTTCTTCTATTGCTCTTTCTCTAATGTCTTTCTTTGTTTTTCCATCTATAACATTGCCATATCCTAATTTTTCTTGCAAATAATATAATTGCTTAACTCTATCTGCTAAAACTAATGTATAATTATTTTTACAATCTCTTAATAGCTTTAATATTAAATTATTTCTTTCTTCATCTTCTGCTAAAGCTGTTGTTAATGCTGCATACTTTATAGTCCCATCTACTTCTAAACAATTATCTGGAATTTCTGTAAAATTCGTTTTTGTTTTTATTATCGTAGCAGGTATTATTCTATCTCCTATTACATCTTTATCTAATTCGATTATTGTTTTACCTAATAAGCTAAACATTGCTTTTTCTGTTCCTTTCACATTTCTGTAAGGTGTTGCTGTTAGTCCATATTTATATCTAGCCACTAATTTATTTATTACCTTATAAAACATACCTGCCTTTGCAGGAGTACCACAAACTCTATGGCACTCATCTACGACAATGCAGTCCCAAGTATCAGCATATTCTTGTAAATCAATGCTTTTTAGAGTTTGTACTGTGGCAAATGTAATATGTGTTCCAATTTGAATTTTTCCATTTGATATTTTTCCTAATCCAACACCTTCAAAATTATTTTTAGCTCTATCATAGGATTGATTTAACAAATCTATGGTATGTGTTATCCATAGTGTTTTTAAACCTAATCTTGCCACAATTTCTAATGCTGTTTGAGTCTTTCCGCTTCCTGCTGGCATTACTATTATTCCATTTTTTCTTAATACTGCTTTATTACAAACTTTTTCTTGATAATCAAATAATTTTATATTACTTTTATATGTAACATCTTCCCCTAGAACTATTCTGTTTTCAAAAACTTCTAATGGATACATTGCAAATAAATCTGTTAAGCAACCAAATGGTAATATTAATTCATTTCCATTTATCTCATAAAATACAAGATATTTATGTGTTTTATAATTAGAATATCCTAGCCTTGCATTTCTTATATAATCTAGATTTATCATTACTAGATTATCTTCTACGTAATCCTTTATTTTTTCATCTGGATTTTCTACTCTTATATTATTGCTTACTATAATTTTCATTTAACTATCTCCATTTCTTTTGTAATCTTAAATCTATGCTTTTCTCTTCAAAATCAATTGTATCAATAGGTATTACATAAATATCCTCTTCGTATTTAATTGCAATGTAATATTCTGTGTTTCCACATTTAAAATACTTTTTACTGGCTTCTATTTGGTTTTGTTCTATTCTACTAAGTGGAAACAAATAATTATTACAAGTTTTGCAATCTACTAAAATTGCTTTATTATCTTTTACTGCAATTAAATCAGCGGGTTGACTACCTATATGAGTTTTAGGGGTTAGCATCGTAACCCAATATCCTTCATTTGCTAGTATCTTAGCAAATTCTTTTTCAAAATCATTTCCTAGTTTTTTATTAGACTTTAAATCCATTTAATATCTCCTCCTCTGTGGCATTCGGTAATTTCTCTAAAATTTTATCTATTGTATTATGTAATTCAAGAACTTTAGTGTAATATTTTTCTGTTTCTTTTGGGTGTTCTTCTATATAATTACAACCGTTGTAAAATCTTGTTAAAACTTTGTTGTATGCTCTTTTTAATTCTATTTCTTGCATCAGCATCACTCCTCTGGCATTTCATAATAATCATTTATCACAAAACCATTTCCCATTAGTGAAAAACTATAATAATTACAATTTTTATAAGCTTCTAATATTTCTTTTAACACTTCTTTTGCTCTTTCTTCTGTTTCATAAGTTCCTATAACCTCATTATTATTTAATTCAAAATTAAGGCTAATAAATCTACCTGAAACATATATGTTTTGAACTTTATCAAAATTAATTATTTCTGATTTATCTTGACTTATTATTAACATTTTTATCTCCTTCCCATTTGTTTTTTTAAATCGGGACTTTTGTTTTCTTACTCTTGCAAGTGTTTTATATTTTCTGTCCCACTTTCCCACTATTTTTGTTGTAATATAAATTTTATATATAATAAAAATAAGATTAATAATTATTTTTTTTATTCTATACGTATATATATATTATTATTTAGTGGGAATATATATATTATTATTATTAAACCGTTGTTACTCTAGGTTTTGAGCCTGTCCCACTTTTTTATTTTTAGTGGACAAAAGTGGGACAAGTGGGTCATTTAAAATTTACTTGTATCATATTTCTTCTGCCTTCTGGCATTATTTCTTTTACTGTATATCTTATTTTTTTAGTATCTTTTTGTTCTTCTTTAGAAGTTTCTATATAACCTTTATCTGCTAATTTTTTCTTTATACTATTCCAATTTTCTGATGCCTCACTAAATATTTTTCTTGTTATTTCTGGATAAACGTAATAACAAATTGTGCTTCTATTATGACTAAATTCACTTGTCTGCTCTATTTTTCCCCATATTTCTCCGTTAGGTGTAATCCATTCATTTGAATTATCTGCTCTTTTATAAAACTTGTTTTTGTTTATATTTAATTGGTCTAGTAGATAGTTGTAATATCTTTCAGTTTCATCTGTATCTTCTCTTATGTATTTTTTTACTTCTTCCATACTAATTGGCTCATCATTAAAAATTTTTTTAGATACTATATAGTCTGCTGTTAATATTACAGAAAAAGCATTTACTTGTTTTTTATATTCTGTTATTTCATTTAACTTTTTTACAAAATGTTGTTGTATTTTCTTTAATTCTTCTCTATCTTCTATTAGTTTTATAAACTCTTTTCCTGCAAAGCCATAATTTTCTTGTATAAAATTTACTACTGCATTTCCATCTTCAACTATATAATTATCTTCATTTATTTCTATTACTCTATTTTTTACGCCTTCCTTAGATGTATCAGAAGTAATTGGTTCTTCTCCATTTAATGTTATTATTGTCTGCCAAGATGTTTGTTCTCTTATTCCATTATCAACTGTTCCTCTTTCCTTGCCTTTTCCTTCTGTTAGTACATATATTAGCTCATCAAAACTTTTATATTTAGCTTTTGCTATTTGTAATTCATCTAATAGGATTGGCATATTTCTATAAAAGTTACAAAGTCTTTCATTGGCTATTGCTGTATTAGATAAGTTGCTTATCATACCACTATCTGGTTTTCCCCAGATGCTAGCACATATCATCTCTGCAACTGTCTTTCCATTTCCACTTTTCCCCCAAAGATGAACTATAAAAGTATTTAATTTGAAGATTCTTATTAATACACTTGCAAAAGAACTTGCTATCATAAATCTTAAAGTTAAATTATCTTTTCTTAAATTTCTTATATAGTCTTTCCATTCCTCATAATTCCCTGCTTCTGAAATACTATCTAATTTTTGCTTAAATTCTTTATCTACATCTAGATAATATTTATCGGAATATGGTACAAATTCACTATCTATCCAACCTAAATGACTTACAGAAGTTTTGGGCTCTATATTATTTAATTCCATAATATCTGCTAAAAATGTTATCAAATCTTTTGCATTATTTTCGTTTACTTCTATTCCAAAATTAGCTAATTGCATTATCTTACTTTTGCTTGCTATTGTGTTTTTTTCTACAATTACATATTGCCATTTTTTATCCTTATAGAAGGCTAATTTAATCTTCTCTATATTAGTATCAATGTTTATTAATCTTTCTACTGGAATTATTGGGTGGCTGCAAGCTTTTATTTTAGAAGCTTGAAATGTTTGAGATGAATACTCTATTTTATATACTCCTGTATCATCTGCTATCCATTGGCCACAATTTAACTGTTGATATGGGCAATCTGTAAAAGTTGTTTTATTTCCACCCTTGCTTTTTAAATTCTGTATATAATCTTGTTGATACGTTTTAAATAATTTATTAAATTGTCTTTGAACTTTTAATTCTTTTGCTTTTATTTGTAATTTTGCTAATTCTGTTTCTTTTTTTATTGAGTTTTTTATTTCTAAAATATATCTAAAGTTTTCTTCATTTAATATTGTATTTTGATTTAATTCTTCTATCTTATAAGGTGGACATTCCTCTAATATTTCTTGTGTCAAGTTTTTGCTCAATCTCTTTGCACCACCCTTCTTCTGTTTTTTTAAACCATAACCAATCTTCTTCTGTTCCAAATATTAGCAAATCAATGTAATACTCTATTGTTTCCTGTTGTTGTATTTTTTCAAATTTATTTAAACTATGTAAATAATCACATAACATTTGCAATGTTTCATTATGCCATTTATAAAATCTTTCTATGGCTTTTTGCTCCTGTATATATCTATTTACTTCTAATCTTGACGTTTCTCTTTTTCCAAAATCAACTCCTAAGCTAAATACTTCATTTAATAATTTTGCACTTTCATAGGCATTAATATTTAAAACTTTTGAAACTAGAGTTATACAATCTCCACCTACTCCACAACCAAAGCAATGAAATATTTGCTTTGATTGCGAAAAAGATAGACTTGCTGTTTTTTCTTCGTGCCATAGACATTTACATTTATTTGCTTTATTTAAATTAATTCCCAAATATTGAGCAACTTTTATGATATCTACTCTTTCTTTAACTTCTTTTATCTTGTTCATTTCTTACCTCCTTAGAAAGGTAGATCGTCTGTATCATTATTTACACTATTTAAAATATCCTCAAAAGCTTCTCCTTTTTGTGGTAATTTCTTTAATTCTGGAGTTGTATATTCTCCATTTCTGATTTTGTCTGCACTTCTTAATTGATAAACTTTTACAGATGTTCCTACACTTCCGTCCATTTTCTCGTATTCTTCTTCTCTAAAAATTGCACCTACTGTAAGTCCTTTTAGTTTGTTTTCATCTTTATTACAACTTTTCCAACTAAATCCTTCGTTAGAATTTTCTATTGCTGTTATTATTCCTTTAAATCTATTTATCCAGTTTTCTCCTTGTAAAACTGCTCTTAATACTGCATTATTAGGATATTTTGCTGGCTTATCTGGTGATACTGTTTTTGCTCTTTCGTCAAATTGTTTTTTATAAAATTCTTTATAATCTCCTTCTGCAATATCTAATGCTAAAACTAACATATCATTTCCTTTTTTACTTTTTTCTACTTTTGCTCCTATTATTTTACAAATATATCCTCCTGCTGGTAATCTTGGATATTCTCCTGTAAATGCTACTGCATTTTCGTATTCTTTTTCATCATAATTAATCATTTTCTTTTCCTCCTAATTCATAATAATCTCTAATAGTTGTATCAACTAGCTTTAAATCGTTGTCTATTTCTTTATCTGCAAACATTTCCAAAGGTGTTTTGCATATATCACTTCCATCACTTTGTGTTTTAAAATAATGTCTATTATTATCTGTCATGCATCTAAGTGCTATTGTAAACATTCCTTCTATGCAAACTTTTTCATCTAATAATTTTCCTATTGTTTTTGGTTTTACTTCTCCAAAATCGTTCTTCTCTTCATGCATAATGAAATATACTATTTTATCTTCTGGTAATTTATTTTTTACAAATTCAATTAGTCCCCAGAAATGGTCTCCTATTTCGTTATATAAGTTAAATACTCCATTTCCTCCTCCTGCTGATGTATGCTTGCTCATAAAGTGGTTTGTTATTAAATATCCTGCATCGTCTATAACTATTGCCTTCTTCTTAGTATTGAATATTGCTTTTAATATTGTTGTATAATCATCTGTGCATATTGTACTTTCAAATTTCTTTTTAAAAGGTAACGGCTTTTTTAATACATTTACTAAAGCTAATTCATTTTCACTAAAATTTCTTAAGCTTGTACTTTTTCCGCTTCCTGATTTTCCGAATTATTAATACTGGTATTCCCACTATTGTTTACCTCCTTTTTTTTATTTTTTTGTAATATTCGTCTATAGCTTTTTTCATATTTTCGTGATTATAAATCATTGATCTTAATAATGTTTGTAACTGATTTCTTATTTCTGTTTGACTTAATAAGAAATCCTCTTTTTTTGTTGTTTCGCAAGTTTCTTGTATATAAGCTAATGCTTGTATGTCATCTTGCAAATTCACTTCAGCACATTCTAAATTCCATAAAATTTCTTTTTCCATTATCTTATCCTCAAGCTTTCTCCTCTTGGCTCTAAATGAGCAAAAGGTAAATCTCCAAGAATTTTTAATCTTTCTCTAATTTTATCCATATCAGGTTCAATAGTTATTTTTGTATATTCCTCTGGCACTTCCCCATCAATTGTTATTTTTTGAAGACCTCCATTTTTTGCTATATTGAAGCTAAATAAATCCGTTGTAAATTTTGTTTTTCCTGTTTCTTTCATCGTGTTAAATAAATTTTTCTTTAAAAATTTCACTTTGTTTTCAAATGTTTTTGAACTATCTGATAATCTTTTTGCTTCTTCTTTTCTTGCTTTTGCCTTTGCTTCTAATTCCTTGATAATCTTTGCATATCCATCTGCTTTATCTTCTATGTCTCCTTCTATACTTTCTAATGTATCTAACACCATTTTTTCATCTACATCTTCGTCATACAACATATTTGCTACTGTATTCCAATTGTTTGTTAATTCATATAAATTACTCATTTTTACTCCTCTCTTGCATTTTCTACTAATTTATGTTAATATAATTAATAGAAAAGCATTTATAAAATTTTTCGTTTTGAGTTATCTAACGGCTTCCATTTTGTTAGATAGCTCTATTAATTTTGTTACATATTTTGTCCTTGCGTGATTTATAATTGTATTTCTCATATTGTCTTTTTCTTCTTCTGATAAATTTAAACTTTGTATGTCTTGTACTTCATTGATTGTCATAATGAAATCATCTAATAATTGTTTTTGAATTTCTTTGCAATTCTTTTTAGTAAGTTTTATATTAGTTTCTAACTGCTTGATATACTGTCTTTTAGTTGCAAAAATCATCTTTTCTACCTCCTATTTTCTTTGTCTTTTTCTAAGCCTAATGCTATGGCTAATCCACAAAATATTGCTAAACATACACTAAACATATCTATCATCACCTCCTTTAAATAATTTCTTTTGCTATTTCTTTAAGTATTACTTGCTTATCCTCTTCTTTAAGTCCTAAATCGTATAAGTAAACTGCTCTTTTATCTGCTAGTTGTTTTACTCCAGTTCCTTTTAATCTTGGAAAATCTCTTCTGTTAAATATTTCTCTCGCTTTGTTTTCTCCTATGCCTCTCCAATTTGCATAATCAATTGGGCTAATAGTTTCTGGGAGTTCTTTAAAAGTAATTGTAGATTTCTTTATTTGCATCTAACCACCTCCTCCGTTGCGTTTCGCAACTAATTGATTAAAAAAAATATAATGGTATATCTTTTCTTTCTATTCCAACCAATTTAGATATGTTTATAACTTCAATAAGATTAAAAACTGATTTTCCATTAATCTTATTAGATAGTGCACTTAGAGATAATTTTAAGTATCTAGCTAATGTTACATAGTTTATTTTTTTCTCTCTTAGCAAACCCTTTAATTCAACCAGTTCTCTATATTTGTTCATTTTTTTACCCCCCTTTCTTTTGCGTTTCGCAACTATAATATATACCATCATTTTTGTTTTGTCAATAGCTTTTTGCAAAAAAAAATAAAATTTTTAGTTGCAAAACGAAAAGCTTTATTGTATAATGTATGTGAGGTGTTTGATAATGAATGACCAAATTATTTTAAATAAATTTTCAGAAAGGCTTTTTAAATTAATAAAGGAAAATGATACAGATATAAATATGCTAGCAAAAGCATTGGGAATAAAAAGTAAGTCCACTATATATAGATACATGAATGGAGAAATGTGTCCTAAAATAACTACAATAAAATATTTAGCTGAATATTTTAATGTAGATGCTACTTGGCTTATGGGATATGATGTACCAATGGAAAGAAACGATAATATTGAAAGTAATGCTTTTCCTATTACAGATATTCCTAAAAGAGTTCCTGTTGTTGGCAAAATAAGTGCAGGCTTACCTATATTAGCAACAGAAAATATAGAAGGCTATGAGTTTGCCCCTTCTTCTCAAATTAAAGAAGGATATACTTACTTTTATTTAAGAGTACAAGGAGATAGTATGAATTTGAAATTTAATGAGGGTGATATTGTACTTATTCAAAGGCAAGACACATTAGAAAATGATGAAATAGGTGCTATTCTCGTAGATGGAAATGATGCAACAGTAAAAAAATATAAAGCCGAAAATGGATTAGTTATATTAGAACCTATGTCTACAAACCCAGCCAATGCAGTACAAATCTACAATCCTAAAAAAATTGATATTAAAATTATTGGCAAAGTTATATCTTATCAAGGTAAAATATAAAAATAGATAATGTACTCGGTCGCCAAACTTTATACATTATCTATTAAGAACACTCTTGAAAGAGTTTTATTAATTATACATTTATTTTAAACTCTTTTCAAGAGAACAGATTTTTGAAAGGAGTTTTTATTATGGCTAAACGTGGTAATGGAGAAGGAACAATATTCTTTTCTGAAAAATTAAATAGATGGGTCGGGCAATTTACAGCAGGAAGAAAAGCAGATGGCAAATTAAATCGTAAATCTGTATATGGCAAAACTAGAAAAGAAGTAAAAGAAAAAATGACTAAAGCTTTAGCAGATGTTCAAGAAGGAAAGCTTGTCGAAAAAACAAATATAACAGTTGGAGAACTCGCAAATGAAATCGTGGAAGATAAAAAGAACTCTAATCAAATTTCCTCTAGTACTTACAACAGAGCAAAATATACATTACAAATAATAACTTCCTCTGATTTGGGAAATACTCCTATTCAAAAAGTAAATGCAACAACAATAAAAAATTTTTTAAATGACAATACTAACTATGCAGAATCAACTTTAAAAAAAATATATCAATTGTTGGGGCAAACTTTTAGAAGGGCTATGGAAAGAGATTATATAATCAAAAATCCTATGCTGTTTGAAGAAGCTAAAAAGCCAAAATCAAGCAAAGAAAATGGAAATGTTGAGGCATTAACTGTTGAAGAAGAAAAAAAGCTTATAAATGCATTGTCAAGTGAAAACAGTATATATAAATATGTAGTATTACTAATGCTGTTTACTGGAATGAGAATAGGAGAGGTTTTAGCACTTAAATGGACAAATGTAAAATCAAACCACATAGAAATAGAACAATCTCTAACTAGAAATGAAGATGGTATTTATGTAATAGGAAAAACAACTAAAACTTCTAATTCTTTAAGGAATATCGTTATCACTCCAGTTATTCAAGAGATATTAAACCAAATACCTAAAACAAATACTTTTTTATTTCCTGATATCCTTCCCAGAACTATAGCAAGGTTTTTAGAAAAATGTAATGCAACTAATTGCATTACTAATCATATACATCCACATATGTTAAGACATACTTACGCTACTCGATGTATTGAAGCTGGTATGAATATAAAAGTATTACAAAAAAAGTTAGGACATAAAAATATACAAACAACATTAGATACTTATGCTAGTGTATTTGATAAATTTGAAGGACAAGAAGATTATAAATTAACTGAATATTTAGAAAAAAATAATATTGGGTTGCATTAAAATTGCATTAAATTCATTTAAAAAGAGAGATTTAAATCTCTCTTTCTTCTTACTCTGGTGCGGATGAAGGGACTTGAACCCCCACGCCATAGGCACTGGTTCCTAAG
>CALXAV010000016.1 GCA_944386385.1 uncultured Clostridia bacterium | reverse complement strand
ATTTATTAAAATAAAATAAAAAACTAAGATAAATGAAGATATCGAGAGATAATTAATTCATTTATAGAGATAGGGGGTATAAAAATGAATGTAGTAGATGATTTAGAAAGATTAAAAAAGCTAAAAGATAATGGAGCAATTACGGAAGCAGAATTTGAAAGTGAAAAGCAAAAAATATTAAACAATGATTCAAAAACAAAAATAAATAAAAATAAGTCTACAATATTTTTTATTTTAACAGGAATTTGTGTATTAGCAACAATTGTTTTTGTATGCTTATTTTTCCATTGGTCTAGTGTCGAGCAAGATGCTTATTGGGGAAAAAATGGATATTATGGTTATAATTTAGCAAGACTGAATTATGACGATAATTTAATAAGTAGAACAGAATTTAAAGAAATCGAAAAAGAATATAATAATGTGGCAAATACTTTAGATTTTTTTGGATATGGTATGTTTGTAGTAGGAGGAGTTGCAATAATATTTTTGGCTACAGGAGTAGTATTAAAAATTAAAGAAAAAAGGAAGAATTAAAATTGTTGATTAAAATTAAAAAATCAAAAATAATTAGAGCAAATGAAGATTTTAAAAAAATTAAAGATGAATATGATGATACTTCTAATAAAATGATAGATAATATAATGACCTTCGGACTAGATATAAAATAATAAATAAAAGGGGGTAAAAAATGAGCAATATAGATGAATTAGAAAAATTACAAAAACTAAGAGAAGAAGGAGCTTTAATTGACGAAGAATTTGAAACAGCAAAGAAAAAAATCCTAAGTAATAATACTAAAGAAAAGGTAAATGTTAATTCGAAATTTGAAGAAATTAAAAAGAAAGTAAAAGAAAAGAAAAATAAAAAAGTAAAAAAGTGTAGAAAATGTGGAAATGAAATAAAAGAAGGAGAAAAGTTTTGTGGTAATTGTGGAGCTGAAATAAAAAGATTTAAAATCAAAAAATATCAAATTGTAATTGCTATAAGTGTAGTAGTTTTATTGGTGATAGGAAGTATTATAGGAGGAATATATTATAATATAACAGTAATAACTAATAAAGATATAACACAATATTTTAAAGATAATTTTACAGGGGCAGACAATTTAGCAAATTCAAATGTAGAAATTATAGGAACTTCAAATATACAATATAATAATTATAATAAATTAGTATTAGCAAATTTAAGCGCAAATGATGGAAATAGTCAAAAAACAACAACAGCTATTATTTTAGCAAATAAGAAAGAAAATGATTTTAAATATATTGGTACTAGTATGGAAGCTCTATATTTGTTAAATGGAGTATCTAATAGTAATGTTTCAACTAATGTACCAAAAGTATTAGAAGTAACAGGCGATTATATTACAAATAAAGGAATAGACTTCTTTGAATATGCAAATTCAGAAGATTATAAAAATTGGTTTAATGCAATTACTAGAATAGATGGCATAGATAAAAGTAGACAATATATAAAGACAAGATTGGCACGAAACATAAATAATAGCGATTTAGAATATACAGTATTGTTTGAAAAAAATACAGCAATTATTAAGTACATAGCTGTTTATGAACAAACGTTAGAATTTAATAGTAAATGGCCAATAAATGAATCCACGTATAAATATCATAGTAAAAGATCAATTGACGATGATACATTAGATTTTTTTACAAGACAATATGGACCAGCATATGTACCTACAAAAAAATATAATGTATATTCTATGGAAACAGAAGATATGGAAAAAGTAGGAACTTACGATACTTTAGAGGAAGCAGAAAATGATTTAGATGTGGAGGAATAAAATAGATATGGGAGAAAGTCAAAATAAAACAATTTGTAAAAACTGTGGAACAGAAATAAAAGAAGGTAATAATTTTTGTACAAATTGTGGAATGAAAGTTATAGAGGATAAAGATATAGATAAGAAAATAAATAATCAAGCAACCGAAAGTCAAAAGGATAAATATAGTAATAAAGAAAAAATTTGTATAGTTTTAATAAGTGCTTTTGTCATATTTTTTATGATTTTCTTATTAATTAAGCAGGGAGTAATAAAAATAGGGATATTTTAAAATAATTTGTAAAAAAGTAAAAGATTATAAGGGAAATGAAAAATGAGTAATATAGATGATTTAGAAAAACTACAGAAACTAAAGGAGCAAGGAGTATTAACGGATGCAGAATTTGAAACGGAAAAAAAGAAAATCTTAAACAATGATTCTGATGGAAAGACAAATATTAACTTGAAAATCAATAAACTTAAAGATAATATGAAAGCAAGTAAAAACTCAAAAATAATAAAATGTAAAAAGTGTGGAAAAGAAATAAAAGAAGGAGAAAAGTTTTGTGGTAAGTGTGGAACAAAAATTAGAAACAATAAAGTAAAATATATAATAGGAATTATAGTAATTTGTATGATATGTGTAGGTATAATAATATATTGTAATAAAGATGTGAGTAATAATACAACAACACCAAGTACAACATTAAGTACATCTGAGTCAAATACAAGTAATAACACATCAAAAGAAAATAATAAGATAATGATAAATGCTTCTACGGAATACTCAGATACATTAACAGGAATGTGTTTTAAATTTAGTAGACAAGATTTAAAAAATAGGTTTTGTTCAAACTATGATTATGATATGCAAACAACACTTGGCTTAATGGATACATCATTTAATTATATAGGTCCAGATATAGAGAGCAACACTAGCCTATATGGTCTTTCAATGTATTATTTTTATAATAATTATAATAAAAAGCCTTATTTTATACTTACAACGGTTGAGGATGGGGACGGTGAAATTATTAGAATTATGGGTGTTATAGTTGATTACAATAAACTAAATGAAACTCAAAAACAAAATTCGATTGATAATTGTAAAAATGTAATTACTTCTATTGATAGCAGTATTTCTGATGAAGAAGCAATGGCAATAATAAAAGATATCTTTTCAAAGACATCTAATAATGAATTACCATTTATTTATAAAAATGGCCTTTTATATCAATTAGAAGATTATGACCAAAATGGTTATAATTACATAAGACTTTCAGTAACAGCTGTAACAAAAGAAAAAGCAAAAGAAATATATAATATTGATATTAATTCACTTTAATCTTTCTTAAAAATATAATAAAATTAATGTGGAGGTAAAAGAATAAAATGATTTGTAAAAAATGTGGTAAAGAAATAAAAGATGGTGATAGTTTTTGTACATATTGTGGAACTCCTGTGAATGGAGAAGACAATAATAAAGGAAAAGTTAAAAGTAAAAAAAATGAAAATGATATTAAAGTACAAAATGATACCAAAAAGAAATCTAATAAATTAAAAATAATTATACCAATAATAGTTGTTGTTTTAATAATTATATGTATTGTAGTTGTGATAATTTTGAAAAATAAAAACAATGGAGAAACTAATACAAATGAAGTAGTAGAAGAACAACAACAAGACACATCAAAAATAGAAATAGGAACAAATTATAATTGTGTCACTTATGGTGTTAAAGGATATATCAATTTTAATACAGAAACTAGTTATGTAATGAATATGACATACGATATGTCAGAGAGCGTAACATATAATGGTACATATAAAATAGACGGAAATACAATCACTTTAACGGTAACATATTATGATATGGCAGAAGATCCAGAAACATTTGAGCCATATACAGAAACAATAAATATATTAGAAGATGGAACATTAAAATATACAAGTTCAGATGGAGCTACTTATATATTTGATAAGAATGTAACTTTATCAGATACAAGTACATCGGCAACAGAAACATCAACTGGAGATTTATTAGAACAAATATATGCAAAATATCCAAGTTTAGAAGGCACAGAAGGAATAATATGTACAGATGGCACAGATTATTGGCTATTAGATGAATCTGGAGATAAAGTATATTTTACAGATTTAAATAGTTTTGAAGAAGCATTAGCCCAATGTAATATTGATGTTAATAACACTAATACGGGAAGTTCAAGTGAAACAAAGATAGATATAAATAGATTTGTAAAGGAGCTAAGTTATGGTTCTACAAGTACAGTAAATAATGGAGATTATCCTGGAGATGGATATAGAACAGATTACTTTTATTATGATGAAGATTTAACACTAGATGATTTTACTAAAACAGAAGAAGGAAATAATGTAACTTACTCAATAACTACGACTAAGACAAGGAGTGTTAATTACGGATTCCCAATTACTCTAGCTATAACTATTACAAAAGATAATATGTTAAAAGAAATAAAAATAACGGCAAAGCCAAAAGAATGGGAAGCAAATGAAATACTACAGTGTTCAAAAGAAGTTGAGGCAGCTTTAGGATATGCAGTATATAATCAAACAGATTCAAAATCAATTAAAATTGTAGATAATATAAAAGATGAATTAATATCTAATAATTATATAGAAAGTAAAGGAAATTACAAAATAAATGTAACAAATAAAACAGTAACGAAGAAAGATGCTACACAAAATAAAACAGTTACATTTACTATTGGAACTGACACATTAACATACGATGAGATATTTTAATAAAAATAAGAGTTCACTAAAATAAAAATTAGTGAACTTTTTTCAATATTAATTTAATATTAATTTAACTTGTAAAAAATATAATTTAATGTTATATTGAAGTAGAAATATTTATTTTTGTCAGAAAATGCAAAAAATGATTGGGGATGAAAAAATGAGTAATGTAGATGATTTAGAAAGGCTACAAAAACTAAAAGAGCAAGGAGTTTTAAATGATGAGGAATTTGAAATAGAAAAAAAGAAAATCTTAAATAATAATGGAGAAAAAACAAATATCACCTCAAAAATTAGTGAACTTAAAGATAACATAAAATCAAATAAAGAAACAAAAATAATAAAATGTAGTAATTGTGGTAATCAAATAAAAGAGGGAGAACAATTTTGTGGTAAATGTGGAAATAAGATAACTCACGCTAATAATTTGAAAAAATTTAACTTTAAGAATAAGTCAGGTTTGATATTCCTAGTAGTGTTCATAGTTATAATGGGAATAGTAATAGTTATTAATAACAATAAACTTGATACAGCGATAGAACAAGCAAAATCAAATTCAACATATAAAAATTCTTCATCATCTACAAATACATCTAATAATAACAAAAAAAATGAAAACCTAAATTTAGAAAATATAAAATTACAAACTTGGTATAATGCTAATGATACGAATATTGATGGAGCAACTTTGAGGTTGTTTAATGTGGCTTGGCAAGGAATAATAAAAGAATATTATCCTAATGCAATATTAAATAAATTTACTATATATGACAAAGATAATTATGGCAGATACATTGTTGGAATAAATTTTACAAAAAGTTCAACAAGTGAGAGTTCAACTTATAATTGGTGTTGTGTTTGGGTTAAAGATATAAATGACTTAAATAAAATAGGATACTGGAAAACTAATCCTATGGGAGTAAGTTATATATATAATGATTCATCTTATGGTTGGGGTACTCCTCTACCTGATAATTTTTAATAAAATTTGATATTTTATAATGATTTATAATAAGTGAAAAAAATATAATAATGTTTACATTAATAATAATTTACAAAAAATTGGATTTTATGATGAAAATTCTGTAGAGTAAATACATAAAAGATTTTAAATATTGATTATTTTATAACACAATAAAGGAGGATAAAAAATGGAAAATAAAAAATTATTTCACAACAAAAAATTTATTATTGCTATATCAATAATAGCAGTTATTATGCTTATTGCATTTATGGTTATTATCACTAGGATAATTATTAATCGAAATTATGGGGAAATAGATTGGAATAATCTCGTATTAGGTGAATATTTACCAAAACCAGAAAAAAATTATGGTAAGATTGATGTTGATAGAGAAGATATGTTAAGTATTAAAATTCCTAAAATTACGCAACAAGAATTTAAAGATTATACAAATAAGTGTATTAATGAAGGTTATAATTTGGACATTGATAACGGATATAATGGGGATTCGTATTTTAAGGCTTTTGATGAAGAAGGTTATAATATTGAAGTTAGATATTCAAGAAAATCTATGGATATTACACTTAAAAGCCCAGAGAAAATGGAAGAACTTGAATGGCCAACAACTGGATTAGGAAGTATGCTACCTAAACCAAAATCAAATTATGGAAGTATTTTATGGGATAATAGTGATACATTTTTAGTTCATATTGGTAATACAACTATTGAAGAATTTAATGAATATGTTAAAGAATGTCAAAATAATGGATATATAGATGATTATAGTAAAGGTGAAAAAACTTTTATTGCTAAAAATTCTGAAGGTTATGACTTGAGTGTATCATATATAGGTGGAAATAGAATTTCAATTTCTATCGATGCACCAGAAGGACAAGAGTCTACAAATACAACTTCACAAACGGAAAATGCTGAAACTCCTGAAGAAAATGTATCGAATTCAACTGATAATATTGCAGAAAATAACACAGAAACAGTAAATTCTTCAACAGAAAATAATGCAGAAACAGTAAATCCTTCAACAGAGAATACAACAGTAGAAACAAATACTGATGACTATTCAGCCGATATTTACAGAGACGATGCGGAAGATACTTTTTTAGCAGAAGTAAGGGATAGTTGCCCATATGGTGTAAAAATTCATACAATAACTGGATGGCTTGCCAAGACATATGAAGGAGATGGAATATGGTTTTTTAAAGTAAATATTACTGAAAATAATGCATTTGGTGCTGAAATAGATGAGGTCGCAGAAGGTAGAGTGGATGCAAAAAATGGAAATAATATTACATATTTTTATATATATTAATTTGAATAAGAAAAAATCTTATATTATATTCTATAATTTTTATGAGAGTAGTTATTAATAATTACTCTCATTTATAATATTAGAAAACAAATAGAAATAGTAAGTAGCCTTTTTATTTTTTATTTACAAATGTTACATTTATATTACAAATATCAAGTAAAGGAAGTTAAAAGACGTACAAAGTATATGATAAGTATGTGATAGATGCAACAGATATGAGATGTACAAATCAAGAAACAAATGGGCAATCGAATTAACTTTGATTACTTGTGATAATGACAATACCAAAAGACTAGTAGTAAAATGTAGAGCGTCAAATTAAGAATTAGTAGAAAATAATAAAATGGGTATAGAGTTTAAATTATTCTATACCTATTTTTTTATTCTAACATCATTAAGTAAGCTACCATTAAAGATAAAACTGAATTCTTTTTAGAAAAAAACATTAATTCATTTATCACAACAAATATAGCATAATCACATTGATAAATCAATTAATTGGGCTTTTATATTTTTTGGTATTATAATTATTTGTTGTATTATATAATGATAAATATAAATTTTTTGTGTAAAAATTATCAAAAAAAATATATATATAAATTATAAACGATTTGATAATTCCAAAATATCTTTATTATGATTATCTATGTACCTTCTAGTCATCTTAGTACTAGCATGCCCTAATTGAGAGGCAATTTGTATTTCACTATATCCAGCTTTATAATATGCAAGAGAACTATAAAAATGTCTAAGTAAGTGTGGGTGTAAATCTTTTATTTTTACATCTTCATTATATTTGGTTAATATTCTATTTATAACATTTCTTGATAATGGTTTATCCTTATAATATTTACTTTTCTTACCTACAAATAGATATGGGTTGTCTTGATTAATTTTCTCTCTTTCTTCTAAATAATCTTTAATTGCTCTATACATTTTATCATTTACTGTTACTTCACGATATTTTTCTCCTTTTCCTATAATAGCAATAAATCTTTTTTCAAGATGAATATCATCAAGTTTAATATTTACAATTTCACTTGCACGAAGGCCACCATAAGTTGCAATTGTTAAAATACAATTATCTCTTTTATTTTCTACCGTTTTATGTATTAGCTTTTTAATTTCTTTTTCATCAGGTACATCGTCTTTTACAAATATAGGGGCTATTTTTATATAATCTCTTTTATCTATTACTATATCACTTTGTATTCCTTTATCTACTAGATATTCGTTGAATTTTTTTAAAGCATTTAATTTTCTATTTATTGAAGTTGGTTTTCGATTTTCATTATATTGTAAATAAGATTTATAACTTTGTATATCCGAACCTGTTAATTTTACTAGATCTTCACCATAACTATCTTTATAATAGTTTATATATTGTTTTACATCTGATAAATAAGAATTGTAAGTGTTATCACTTAATTTATTTCCTATCATATATTTTTTAAAATCTTCTAACATAAAATCTTCTGACATATTTACACCTCCTAGCAATTATGTTACATATAAATATTAGGTTTTTAGTCAATTATGTTACATATATTTCTTTATTTCTATTATTATTTTAAGTTATATGTAACATAAGTATCATTATGTTACAAAAAAATATTTGTAATTTTTTGCTCTATATATGACATATAGAGCTTTAATATTAGTCAGTTATTTGTTTGTTCTTCTTTTTAAGTGTAAAATTAGAAACTATTATATCAATTCCGTCTACGACCCCATCTTCATAGACCAGTTTATTTTCTTTGTAAAAGTATGTATATAAAAGGTCTTTTTGTTTTTCCAATAATTCCATTAGTTTTTCTTTAGTACGAGGATGTACTCTTTTTTCCATAAAAGAATTAATTTCTTTTTCTACAGAACTTATCTGGTGTTTTATTTTAGTTATTTCTTTATCATCAAAATTTAGCAAACCATCATATTCCTTTTTATCATATAAGGCATATAAAAGGTTATAAATTTCTTTTTGGTAATCACTCATATTCGTCACTTCCTTTCTGTAATAATTTTATAAAATCATTTCTTATATTGGAATGCTGAAGTAATGAAAATTTTTATAGCTTATATTACTTGATACTGTAAGAATAAAAAAGATATTTTGTAAAAAAAATTTTAAAAAGCCCTATAAAAATCACTTGAAAATATTGAAATATCAATAAAAAATTTTTTAATTTTGTGTTTATTGAAATATGTAAAAAAATCCTGTAAAATATAAGTGTGTAATAAGATTATGTTGTAGTTATTTAATATAACTATAACTACCTATAAGGATCTAATCTTTATAGCATAACTACTAAAATGTTAGTTAGTAGTAGTTTTTCTACATATTTTATGTAGCATAAAATGGGTATTTAGCTCATCAAATATATAGATTATTTGTGATGCTTATATAAAAAAGAAAGTAATAAATCTGAAAGTTTTTCACTCATCCCCCCACTTTTAGATATTGCTTTCTCTTTTTTTGCCCAAAATTAAAGGAAAGGAGGATTTATCAAAAAAATCTTTTACACAAAAATATAGGAAGGAGATTTAGTTATTATGAAAGATTGTTACTAAAAAAATGAAAGAATATTTTACTAAAAAAGAAAACAGGAGGAAAGTAAAAGAATTAACAGCGGATGACTTGGATGATTTTTATGACTATTTAAGGGAAAAGGGGTTATCTAATGCTTCTATAGATCATTATAACGATAACATCAGTGGGGCTTTTAAAGTATTATTGAGAAAGAAATTAGTAAGATATAATCCAACAGATTTGATAAATCCTATTGTCGTCGAAGTGACTGAAGTACCTACATATACGGAGAAAGAATTAAATAAGTTATTTGAAATTTTGGATGGAGATATTATTGAATTACCTACTTTGTTTGCTGGATATTATGGACTAAGAAGAAGTGAAATAATTGGATTAAGAAAGGAAGTATTTGATTTTGAAAATGACAATTTTATTATAAATCATGTAGCAATACAAAATGACGGAAAAGAAAATAAAGAAAAAGTATACTTTAGTGATAGAACAAAATCAAAAAAAGGATGTAGAGTTTTGCCGTTATTCCCAATAATTAAAAAAGCAGTATTAAAAAAGTTAAAAAGAATAGAAGAAAATAAGAAAATATTTGGTGATTCATATAATTACGAATATGACAAATATATATGTGTACACGATAACGGAAATTTAATACAACCTGGTTATTTTACAAAAAGATTTAGTAAGTTAATAGAAAGAAATGAGTTGAGAAAAATAACTCCACACGGATTAAGACATAGTATTGCAACATTATTACATTTAAAAGGTGTTGATATTAGAGATTTGCAAGATTGGCTAGGTCACGAAAACGTGACTTCTACAAACAGATATACTAGAACTGATTATAAGAAACAAGTTGAAACAGGTGGAACAGTTCTACAGATATTTGAAAAAACAGATAATATTACTGAAAATGAAAAAAATACAAATGAAAAAAGATATTTAGTCAAAAAAAAGAACATTTATACTGGGAATATAAATGCTCTTAAAACTAAATCAAATATCTCGTAAAATCTTGTTAGATTTTGTTAGAGTTTTTTCAAATGGTGAGCCAGGAGGGATTCGAACCCCCGACACCAGGCTTAGAAGGCCTGTGCTCTATCCACCTGAGCTACTGACCCATTTCAGATGACAATTTATATAATAGCACAAAAAAACGCATGTGTCAATAACTTTAAAGTAAAAAATCACTTTTTTGAATTAATCTTTTTTCAATTTATTATAATATATAAACAAAAAAGACTAAGAGAGTTTTCTCTTAGTCTGATATATTATTTAAAATTATTTTATTCCGATATATTTTTTGTAATTAATGTATGAAATTGAAGCTACTATAGAAACTAAGATAATAGCAATTATTATGAAATAGCTATTTCCTGCAAAAGGTAGAATTTTATTACTTGTTGTACCATTTCCAATAGAGTTTCCATTTACATTAGTAGTATTATTATTTCCTACATTATTAGTGCTTCCTGAAGTAGATGTAGATGTATTAGCAGTAATAGAAGTAGATGTTTGTTCAAATTCTACATCTAATGAAGTTATATTTCCTACTTCGTCAGATATGTTTCCACCTGTTAATCCTAGTACTTGTAGTTCTCCATTATCGCCTGATGTAATAATATATTCATATGTTATACTGTTTCTTGAAGAAGAACTTACCTTTGTTACAGATTTTGAATTTCCGTCACCAAATTTTATAGATAAAGTTGGAGTATTTTCTATTACAACATTTTCGTTAAACAATATAGATATGTTAATTTTTTCTCCTTCTTTATATTCACCTGGTTCTGTATTATCCATTGAATATTGCACTACTTCTGGAGCAACGTTATCAACTGTAACTACATTAGATAATTCTGGGATAGGATATTCTTGGTCGTCGATAGTTATGTTTTCTGAAACAACATCTATAATACCACTATCATTTTCAGATATTGTATAAACAAATTCTATAGTATTAGTAGAAATTGCTTCAATTGATTTATTTGTTAATGTTTTTGTTTCACCATTTGCACCAATCTTTATTTGTAAAGTTGAAACAGATTCTATATTAGTTAAATTATTTTGAAATGTTAATGCTATAGTAATTTGATCACCAGGTTTTACTGTGTTTTCAGGATTGTCACTTGGTATAACAATAGCTGCTACCTGTATTTGATTTGCTGCTGCGTGTACGCTTGTACAACTTACCATTAGTATAATAAAACTAAAAATAAATGTTAAGATTAAAAATATTTTCTTGTTTTTTATATGTATTTCCCTCCCCTATTTTAACGATTTTAATTTTATCATAGTAGATATTGCATGTAAACGATTCTAAAAAAAATGTAACACATTTGTAACGATTATGAAATATTTTTGTAACAAATCGCAAAAACCTAAGGAAATAGACATGTAAAAAGAGGAAAATTTTAAATTGTTTTAAAATATTAAATTAATCAATCCAATACTTCCAAAAAGCAAGAATAATATATTTGATAATACTTTTACAAACTTAGGATTAAATTTATTACCTAAAAATCTTCCAAAGAAAAGAGCAAAAGAATTACTAAGAACCATACCCATAATTGAGCCCATAATTAAAGAAATTTTATAGGCAGGATATTTAACGCCAAGACCAAGTGAAGCAAGGAATGTCTTATCTCCAAGTTCACCAATAACAATACTAATTGCGATTATGAAAATGTAGTTTAATTTTATATTAGTTACTTTTTGTAAAAAAGAAGATTTTGAATTATTAGTTGTTTCTTTCTCAGGAATAAAACCAAATATTCCAAATAAAAGAAAAGATATATATGTAAAAATTTCTAAATAAAACCTGAAATTATCATCTCCTAAAGAGCCAAGTTTGCTTCCAAAAATGATGGCCAAACCATGACTAAAAAAAGTACCTATAGCGACACCTAGTAAAATGTTTTTAGCTCTATCTTTTGTGGAAAAAGATAGAACTAAAAGTTGGGTCTTATCTCCAAGTTCAGATAGAAATACAAGAAAAAAACTAACAAAAAATGTATAAATAACTTCCATAAATAAAAACACCTCTTAGTCAAACATATGCATTTTTTGTTCACAATAGACGCTAAACTTTTACGGATACTTAGTTTCCGTAATGTGAAATTTTTGTGAATTGCTTTACTTTAAAAAAATATAATGATAATATTATATCGATTAATACGTAGAAGAGAAAAGGAGGAATTTTTTGTGATAGAGGTTAAGAATGTTACAAAAAAGTATGGAAAGTTTGTAGCTGTAGATAATATCAGTTTCACAATTGATGAAGGCGAAATAGTAGGTCTTCTTCGGACCAAATGGTGCTGGTAAAAGTACAACAATGAACATGCTAACTGGTTTTATTGAGCAAACAGAGGGTGAAATTGTTATTGATGGTTACAATATGTTAAAAAAGCCTAAAAAAGCAAAAAAAGAAATAGGCTATATGCCAGAAGGAGTGCCTCTTTATACCGACTTAACAGTAAAAGAGTTTGTAACTTATATGGCAGAAATTAAAAAAGTAGACAAAAAAGAAAGAAAAGAAAAAGTTCAAAAAATAATTGAACAAACAGGATTAAAAGATGTTCAAAAGAAATTAATAAAGAACTTATCTAGAGGTTACAAACAAAGAGTAGGAATGGCGGGAGCATTAGTTGGAGAACCTAAAATATTAATACTTGATGAACCAACAGTTGGGTTAGATCCTAAGCAAATAACAGAAATAAGGAATTTAATTAAAGAACTTGGAAAAACACATACAGTTATATTAAGTTCACATATATTATCAGAAGTAAGTCAAATATGTAATAAAGTTATTATCATAAATAAAGGAAAATTAGTTGCAATAGATACACCAGAAAATCTAGAAAATAGAGTTTCTAATAAGAATTGTATTTATTTAACAGTAGAAGATTTAGATAATAAGATGGATAGTATTAAAGATAAAATACAAGATATTCAAAAAATAGAATTAGTAGAAAAGAATGAAGACGGAACAAAACAATATATGATAGAGTCAAAAGAAGGCGTAGATTTAAGAAAAGTATTGTTTACAGAACTTGCAAAAGAAAATATAACTATATTTGAAATGAAAAAAGCAGATAGTACACTAGAAGACGCTTTCATGAAAATAATAGAAGGAGGTAATAAATAATGTTTGCAGTTATAAAAAAAGAGTTAAAGACATATTTTTGCTCACCAGTTGGATATGTATTTATTGGATTATTCTTAATAATGTTTAGTATATTCTTCTATGTTGATGTATTCCAATATTCAAGTACAAACTTTGAATATATATTCTATTCAGGAGCAACTATTCTTACATTTATTACTCCGATATTAACAATGAGAACAATTGCAGAGGAAAGAAAAAGTGGAACAGAACAATTACTTTTAACATCACCACTTAGTATAACAAAAGTAGTTCTTGGAAAATTTATTGCAGCTACAATAATAGTAGTAATTACTGAACTTTGTACATTTTTATATTTTGGAATTTTAAGTTTCTTTGGAACACCACATATTACTACTGCATTAGTTACATTACTTGGATTTTTATTACTTGCAATTAGTTATATTTCATTTGGTATTCTTGCATCTAGTATTACAGAAAATCAAATAATTGCAGGTGTTATTACAATAGGATTCTTTATACTAACATGGTTTTTACCAAACTTTAGTAGCATATTTACTAATTTCTCATTAATAAATATGTTTTCTAAATTTCCAACAGGACAAATTGATATTGCAGATACTGTAACTTATATAACATTTACAATTTTATGCTTACTTCTTACAGTTATATTTATGCAAAGAAGAAAAAGTGTAAGGTAGAAGGAGGGAAGAAGAAGTGGCTGAAAAAAATAAAGAAGATAAAAAAGAGAATAAGACTAATAAGCCAGTAAAAGTTGAGAAAAAGAAAAAAGAGAAAAAGGATAAGAAACCTAATAAGTTTATACAAGTAATTAAGAAAAAATGGCTAATTAATGGAACTAAAACTTTTATTTTAGTCTTAGTTTTAGTAATGATATTTGTAGCATTAAATTTATTTATGCATAACTTAGACCTAGCACCACTTGATTTTAGCCAAGAACAATTATATACATTGACAGATGAGAGTAAAGAAAAAGTAAAAGATATAGATAAAGATGTTAATATCTATTTTGTAGGTTATACTGATGAAGATTCTAATTTGGATTTAGCAAAACAATACCATAATGCTAATGAAAAAATTACAGCAGAAGCGGTAGACAAAAATAGTAGACCAGACCTAGTAGAAAAATATGGAATTGAGAGTGGTTCACAAGGAATTATAGTAGAATCTGGAGATAATTCACAAGTATTAACTGCTTCAGATTTATATACTTATGATACTACAACATATGAACAAATAAGTATTGCAGAAGAAAAATTAACAAGTGCAATTATGTCAGTTACAACAGATGATGTACCAAAAGTGTATTTCTTAGAAGGATATAGTGATTATTCTTTATCAGAAAATATGTATTATTTAGGTATGTATTTATCAAATGAAATTAATGAAGTTGATACATTAAATGTATTAACAACAGGAAGTATTCCAGATGATTGTGATACATTAGTAATTACAACACCATCAAAAGATTTTGACGATGTTGCAACTAAAGCTATTACTGATTATATAAATAGAGGTGGAAATATTTTATGGTTAAATGCAGCAGTAGCACAAGCACAAAACTTCCCAAATGTTAATTCAATACTTGCATTATATGGAGTAGAACCATTTGAAGTTGGAAGAATTGTAGAAACAGATACAAGTAAAATGGCATTAAATTCACCATATGTAATTATTCCAGAATTAGAGTATACAGATGTAACAAAAGATTTATATAATACTACTGGAGTAATATTCATAAATGCAACAAAGATTAATGTTAATGAAGATAACCTAGAAACATTAAAGGTAAATAAAGTTGATTTAGCAGTAACTAGTGATGGATCTTATTTCCAATCAGATTTAACAGGACAAACAGATGCATCAGATGAAGAAACAGGAAGCTTCGTTGTTGGAGCAGAACTTGATAAAACCATAACAGAAGCTAATGAGGAAACAGGAGAACAAGCTGTTACTTCTAAACTTGTTATTTATGGTGAGAATGACTTCATTTCAGATTACCAAGTAGCTCAAAATTCACAATATTCAGCAATACAACTTGGATATAATAGAGATTTAGTATTAAATTCAATTGCGTATTTAGTTGATAGACCAGAAGATATTACAGCAAGAAAGAGCACAGGAACAGTAACTTATACAGCTACAGAACAACAAGATTTGATAATTAGAATTATTATATTTGCAGTACCACTTGTAATAATTTTAGTTGGAATCATTGTATGGCAAGTAAGAAGAAGAAAGAAATGATACAAATAGGGACGGGCCTAATTTGTTTCAATTGTAAAATGATATAAGAAATAAAAGTTAGAAGATATTAATTATTTTCTAACTTTTTTTTACAAAAAAATATAAAATAAAATATGAAAAAAACCATATAATAGTATAGTTGAATTTTAAAAATAAGATTAATTTCTTATAAAATTATTGAAAAAATCTTGATTTCGTGATAAAATAAACATATAGAATGTTTGATTGCGTGATAAAATATAGAAATAAAAATCTTGATTTCGTGAAGAAGGTGGATATATGAAAAGAAAAATATATGAAAAATTATTAGATTGGAAATTAAATAATAAAGGAAAAACAGCATTATTAATAGATGGTGCAAGACGTGTTGGAAAAAGTTATATAGTAGAAGAATTTGCTAAAGAAAATTATAAGAGCTATATATTTATTGATTTTAATAAAGCTCCAGATGAAATAAAAAATTTATTTAACTATTATTTAGATGATTTAGACACATTATTCATGTATTTAACCAATTATTATAATGTGGATTTATATGAACATGAAAGCTTAATTATATTTGATGAAGTACAATTATATCCTAGAGCAAGGTCTGCTATAAAATGTCTAGTTGAAGATGGAAGATATGATTATATAGAAACAGGCTCTTTAATGTCTATTAAGGAAAATGTAAAAGATATATTAATCCCATCAGAAGAAAGGCATATTGATATGCACCCAATGGATTTTGAAGAGTTTTTATGGGCTTTAGGCAATGATAATATAATGAATTTAATAAAAAAATGTTATGAAGAAAAGAAACCTTTAGGCCAAGCTATGCATAGAAAAGTTATGGATTATTTTAGGCAATATATGATAGTTGGTGGGATGCCACAAGCAGTACAAGAATATGTTAATACTAAAAATTTTAATAAAGTAGATGAAGTAAAAAGGGATATTTTAGATTTATATAGAGAAGATGTTGGAAAACATGCCAAAGGATATAACTTGAAAGTTGAGGCTATTTTTGATGAAATACCTTCACAATTACAAAAACATGAAAAGAAATTTAAACTATCATCTATTAGTAAAGAAGCAAGATATAGAGAATATGAAGATGCACTTTTTTGGCTAAAAGATGCTATGATTATAAATCCCTGTTTTAATACTACAGAACCAAATATTGGATTAAAATTGAATTCAGATAATACTACATTAAAATGTTATATGGCAGATACAGGTCTTTTAATATCACATTCTTTTGATGAAAAAGGTATTGTTACAGAAGAAATTTATAAAAAAATATTATTTGATAAACTGGAATTTAATGAAGGTATGATAATAGAAAATATGGTTGCACAAATTTTAACATCATCTGGTCATAAATTATATTTTTACTCAAATCCTTCAAGAGAGGATAATGCTAGTAGAATGGAAATAGATTTTCTAATTGCTAAATCTAAAATAAGTAATAGACATAATATTTCTCCAATAGAGGTTAAGTCTAGTAAAAATTATACTTTAACTTCTTTAAAAAAATTTATGACCAAATATAAAGAACAATTATATATACCATATGTTATTCATACAGGAGATTTTAAGGAAGAAAATGGTATAACATATTTACCTATTTATATGGCGTATTTTTTGTAGTTTAATTATTATATTTTAAAAGAGGATATACTTGATATCCTCTATATTTATGAAAACTTTAAAGTAAAAAGTTAATTTGAAGTAAAATAAAACGATTAATTGTCTTCTTTTGGTGGAGTATATTTTATTATATCTCCAATTTCACAATTAATCGTTTTACATATTCTTGCAAGTATGTTTAAATCAACTTTTTGCATATCATTTCTACAGTATTTTAACAATTGACCATAATGTATTTGAGCATTTCTAGACAAACTAGAACGACTAATATTGTGTGACTTTAAAAATTCATCTAATTCTAAATTTACTTCTCCCCAGTCTTCCATACGTTCACCTCTAAAAAAATCTTAACATGAAAAAAGGTCTATAACAACTAAGTAAAAACATACTATGGTTAAACATATGGATAAACGTAGCAATAAAATGATATTGACAAATAAATCTATTAAATATAAAATCACAATAACATAGTATGTATACACATAGTATGCAAAAAACGAATCTTCCAATTTAATGTATAAGCAAAAATAAAACGGAAAAACTAAGGAAAAAAGGAGAGAAAAAGAATGAGAAACAAAAAGGAAAACAAAATTACAGTTAAAAATTACAAAACCAAAAGTAACAAAGGTATCACTTTAATTGCACTTGTTATTACTATCATTGTTTTACTAATACTTGCTGGTGTTTCGGTTTCGATGTTAACAGGACAAAACGGAATTCTTACACAAGCACAGAATGCAAAAGAAGAAACAGAGATAGCTTCAGAAAAGGAAGCTATTCAGTTAACAATGATAAATAGAGAAATGACAGGTGATGAAAAATATAATATAGGAGAAGAGTTAAGAGATAGGACTTTAGCTAATGGAGATAATTGGAAAATAGTTTCAGTAAATGATACAAAACAAATATATGGAACAGATTGGTATTATGTAGGTACGGGTGTGAGTCTAGAAAATTACGGAGAAACAAAACATGAATGGGCAATAAATTATAACACAGGAGAAGTAATAGAATTACCAGAAGAAGGTTTTGTAAAACTTGCTTATGGAGAGAATTTAGCAGTAACAGACAATATAATTTTAAATGCAGACCCAATAAATATGGGAGATAATACTTCTTGGGGAGAAGGAGTAACTGTATATGGAATAACAGAAGGAGATGGATATGGTTGGAATGAAACGGAATTCAAATTAGATGGAGTAGATGATTACATAGAAGTATATCCTCAAGCAGATGTAAATATGGAGAATGGTTTAACATTTGAATTTTATGGGAAAATTGCAAATGAAAATAATTATTCACCTATGTTAGGTAAGACAATAAAAGGTAATACAACTAGTTATAGCAATAAGTTTAGAGTAAGATGGTGGAAGGGACAAGTTGAATGTTGTATGTCTAGTAGAGATTCTTTATCTGATTGGGCAATTCGGATGGGATAGACCACATTGGATAGCAAAGGGAAATATTGGAACAATGAGTTCAGAAAACGGTGGATATTTAACAATGACAATAGATTTGGAAAAATCTAAAATCGCATTATACAAAGATGGTGAGTTTGTTGGAGAAACTGTTTGTAGCCATGATTGGATGATAGGAGGAGGATTAACAGACAATTTTATTCCATTTACAATAGGTTTCCAAACAGGGGGAACAACATATACAGAGTACTATGCGAATATGAACATATATGCCTGTAGATTGTATAATAAAGTATTAACATCAGATGAAGTAAAAGCAAATTATGATAAAACAGTTGCATATCATAACGTCTTAGTTCAAAGCAAAAATTAAGATGGAGAAAATTAATTTTTCATCTTTTATTTAATTACGCTAGTAAGATTAAATACCGATTACCTTCAACAGAATAAAGTAGAGTAGCATATTTCTAAGTTAAAATTAGAAAGTATATACGAATTTAAACTCTAAAATTAAAAATGTATAAATAATTTATAATAATGTTGTAACTTTTTTTAATTTGTAGTTTAATTAAATAGAGGTGATAAAGTGCAATATGTAGAAAGAAATATAGAAAAATTATTTTGCGATGAGAAAAAAATGTTTCCTGTTGTGATGGTTATAGGACCTAGAGGAGTGGGAAAGAAAAGTCTGTTAAAAAATGTATTGGGTAGAAAAATAAATTATGTATCACTAGGAAATTTTAAAGATAGAATGTTAGCCAAAGAAGATCCAGAATTGTTTTTAAGAACCTATGAAACACCACTAATTATCGATGAATTTCAATATGCACCAGATATATTATCATATATAAAAATGATAGTTGATGAAAGAAGACAAGAAAGAGTAAAAGATGAAGATGTAAAAGTAAATGGACTGTTCTATTTAACAGCTTCTCAAGCTTTCGAAATAATGGAGAAAACATCAGAATCTTTAGCTGGAAGAGTCGGAATACTAGCTTTATATACTTTAAGTAATAGAGAAATAAATAATTTGGAAGGAGAGCTTTTTTTACCAGATTTAAAATTATTAAAAAAGAGAGCAAAAAGCAAAATGCTAACAGCAAGATGAGATTAAGTTTTACAAATTTATAGGAAATGTAGCAGCGAGAACAGTACAAGAACTAAATATGACAGATATTTGCAAAGATATAGGTATAACAAATACTACAGGGGAAAATGGTTATCAATATTAGTAAATACTGGATTAGTTTTTTTACTACAACCTTACTCAAATAATACAGTGGCGAGAGTCGTAAAAAGACTTAAAATCTATTTCACAGATACAGGGCTTAGCTGTTATTTGTCAGGATACTTAGATAGTTTAACTTTAGAAAAAAGTGCGTATAATGGTGCTATATTTGAAACTTATGTTGTTACAGAAATATTAAAGTCGTTTTCTAATAATGGAGAAGATGCTAGAAAACACTTATATTATTATAGAGATAATAATGGAAAAGAGATAGATTTGTTAATTTTGCGTAATAATATAATTCACCCCATAGAAATAAAGAAAAGTGCTAGTCCAAAAACAGAAGCCATAAAAAACTTCGAAGTAGCAGAAAAATTTGGAATGAAAGTGGGAAATGGAGGAGTTATATGTATGAAATCAGATATTTTCCCAATCGATAAAAATAATAATTATATACCTGTAGAACTTTTGTAAATACAATTTTATAAATAAAAAATTAAGAATTTTGTAATAGTAGAAAGCAAGAAATTTCTTGCTTTTTATTGTGTTTTATAGTAAAATATAAACACCAAAACTAAGGAGAAATTTTATGAAAGATATATGGAAAGAAGAAACTGTAGAAGGGGTAAAGAAAGTAAATAAGAAAAAAATTGCTATAACAATAGTTGTTTCAATAATTGTAGTAGCTATAATAGTAGTAGTTGGATTATATTTGTCTAATAGACAAGCTCGTGAATGGATAGATAAAAATATATTTAGAAAAGAAGTAGAACAAGATACAGTTGCAACAATAGATTTAAATGAAGAACAAAGTAGTAATATATATGCATTTAATAGATATATTGGAATATTAAACCAAACCAAATTTACTATCTATGGAAACACTGGAAATGAAGAAGCAAGTTTGGATGTACAAATATCAAGTCCAATATTTAGTTCAGCAAATAGATTTTTAGCGATAGCAGAAAATGAGGGACAAAAATTTTATTTGTTAGAAGATAAAAATATTTCATGGGAAGCACAAGTTGACGGAAATATTTCTCAAATATATGTTAATAAAAATGGCTATGTAGCAGTGTTAATTACAGGAACTAGTTATAAAACAGTAATAAAAATGTATAACCCAGATGGAAAAGAAATGTTTACAACATTTTTAGCATCTACAAGAGCAGTTGATGTAAGCATATCAAATGATAATAAATATTTAGCAATTGCAGAAGTCGATACATCAGGAACAATGATACAATCATCAATAAGAATAATGTCAATAGATAAGGCAGAAAAAGGACAAACAGAAGATTCCCTAGAAAAAACATATTCAAGTGAGACAGGAAAACTAATAACTAATGTAAAATATCAAGATAGAGGTAAACTTGTTTGTATGTATACAGATTCTATAACAGAAATAGAAAACGAACAGGAAAATACATTAGTAGATAGTAGTGATAAGAAAATAACATTTCAATCAGTAGAATTAGAAAATAATATGTGCTATGTTGAAGAAAAATCATCAGGATTATTTACTGCAGACTCTGTAGTAAATATAGTAAATACTGATAGTAAAGAAACAAAACAATATACTGTAAATTATGTAGCAAAAGAAATTTATACAAATGGAAGTATAATTGCATTAAACTTAGGAACAGAAATAGAATTTATAAATACAGGTGGTTGGCTTGTTAAAAGATATATAGCAAATCAAGAAATAACAAGTATTGTTGTTTCAGACTCTATCGCGGGAATTATTTATAGAGACAAAATAGAAATTATTAATTTATAGGAGAAAAATTTATGGGAATTATAATTGATGGTGTAATTGTTCTATTTATATTATTGTCAGTATTTTTAGGATATAGAAAAGGTTTAGTATCTTTAGGAATACATTTAGTAGCATTCATTGTTGCCTTAGTAATAGCATTTATATTATATAGACCGATAGGAAGTTTAATAATGAATACGACTGAAATAGATGAAAGTTTGCAAGGAACAATAGAGACAAAGTTAGAAGAAATAGTAGGAAGTGAAGATGGTAATGTTACAACAACTAGTTTAATAGGAGATATACAAAATGGAGCAATAGCTGAAACATCAAAGAGCTTGTCTATGAATATAATATATGGAGTAACAATTATAGTATTGTTCATAATATTAAGAATAGCTTTAGTATTTATAAGTGCAATAGCAAACTGGGTTGCAGAATTACCTATTTTAAAACAAGTAAATAAAGCTGGTGGAATAATTTATGGATTATTAAGAGGAGTATTAATAACATATGTTATATTATTAATAATTAGTCTAGTAATAACACTTAATCCACAAGGAAGTTTAAATGAATATATGAACCAAACATACCTAGCAAAAACTATGATGGAATACAATATACTTAATGTATTTTTCTAAAAAAATGTCTATATTTGTTGCATTATGTAATAAATTTTGCTATACTTTTATCATTGGAATTTTAGGAGTTGAGTATTTTGAAAGAAAATAATAAAAACAAAAGAGAAAATAAAAAGGGAAATTCAAAGAAAACATCTAATATAAAAACAAAACAAAAACCAAATATAAAAAAGAAGAAAAAGAAATGGAAAAAGGTCTTATTAATAATAATATTATTATTAGCAGTAGTAGGAGGAGTACTTGCGTATAAGGTACACAAAAACGGAGGAGGCTTAACAGGAATCCTAGCAACAGCAGTTGGACACAATGAAAATACAAAAAAGGAATTAGGAGAGTTCAAATGCTTGGTTTTAGGAATAAGTACTGATGAAGAAGGAGCACTTCTTACTGATACAATAATAGTTGCCTCATATAATCCAAATACACAAAAAGCTACAATGTTATCTATACCAAGAGATACATACACAGGGAAAAATCCGTCAAGAGCAACGGCATATGAAAAAATTAATTCAATATATAGTAGAAATGAAGATCCACAAGATGTTTTGGATGAAGTAAATGAAATAACAGGATTAAACTTACAATACTATGTAATAGTAAAAACAGAGGGATTTATAAAATTAGTTGATGCAATTGGAGGAGTTACATTTAATGTTCCAATAGACATGGATTATGATGATACATCACAGGATTTACATATTCACTTAAAAGCAGGTGAACAAATGTTAGACGGAGATAAAGCGGAACAATTAGTACGTTTTAGACATAACAATGATGGAACATCATATCCGGAAGAATATGGAGACAACGACTTAGGAAGAATGAGAACACAAAGAGAGTTCATAATGGCAGTAATAAAACAAACAGCTAAAGTGGAGAACATATTTAAAATTGGTCAAATTTTAGATGTGGCTGAAGAAAACGTAACAACTAATATTGACTTTAATGCAATAAAAGACTATATACCATATGCAGTAGAATTTAATACAGACAATTTATTAACAGCAACATTACCAGGAGTAAGTACAAACAAAAATGCAGCAGGAACATGGGTATATATCCATGATGAAGAAGAAACAGCGGCACTAATACAAGAACTATTCTATGATAGAGATAAAGAAGAACAAGAAGGTCAAACAGAAGAAAACACTACAGGAAATACTACAAGCAATACAACATCAAGTACAGTTTCAACAAAGAGTAAATCAGAAATAAAAGTAGAAGTAATAAATGGAACAGGAACAAGTGGTAATTTACAAGAAGCAGTAGATGCATTAAAAGAGGCAGGGTATAATGTAACAAGAACAGGAACTACAAATACAACTACAAAAACAGTTATAATGAATAAAAAGAATATAGGAGATGCTGTATTAGAAGGTATTGAACAAACACTTAATGCGGGAACAGTTCAAGATAGTGAATCAAGTTCTAGTAAAGTTGATGTAACAATCATTTTAGGAAGAGATTATAATTAATATAAATAAAGATAAGTTATCTTGTTTTAGATAACTTATCTTTATAAAAATTTTATTTCATAAAATATTATTTTTCAAAATTTTACATATTTGTTTTTTTCTTATTTTCGTACTTAACAATTCCCCAAATTATAAATATAAATATTATAATTACAAGTCCAAAAGAAAGATAAAGTGTAACATTCGATTTCTTAACATCATGAGATGCAATTAAATCACTTGTATAATTTACACCATTTATAGTATAAGTAACTTTCCCTAAAACATCACCTTGTGATATTGGGGCAGAAATATTATTGTTTAAATCAATTATAGGTGTTAATTCTGTATTGACATTTGTTTCTACTAATGCAGGTATTGTTTCAGAAATTAATATATCCAAATTTTTTGTATCATTTGAAGCACCATTAACAGTTATGTTAGTTACAACATCATTTTTGTTGATAACGTTCTTAAGTTCATAATTAGAAAAAGCATATTCATAAAGTGAACGTGTAACATTAAATCTATCATCATTCCCAAGAACAACGCAAATTAGCTCTAAATCATTATTATAAGCAGCTGTAACTAAGCAATGTTTTGCCTGGGATGTAAATCCTGTTTTCCCTGAAAATACATATTGGTAATAATATTGATCTCCTGCAATCAAAAGTTGATTTGTAGAATCATATTTTCTTGGTCCCCACATATTAGTTGCAGGTATTGCACATGAAGCTTGCCCACTTATTTTTCTAAAATTCTCATTTTCTAAACAGTATTTCATAAGAAAAGCTAAGTCATGAGCAGTTGTATAATGATTATCATCATGTAAACCATAAGCATTAGTAAAATGAGTATTGGCTAAACCTAACTCGTTTAACTTCGTATTCATCATGCTAACAAAACTATCAATAGAACCACCAACATATTCGGCTAAAACATTTGCTGCATCATTTGCTGAATGTACAAGTAAAAGTTCTAATAATTGTTCAACAGTTAATTGTTCACCTACTTGGATATCAGCTGTAGTATATCCTTCTGGTATGTTTGATAGGGCACTATAATTTGCTGTTACTACTTCATCTAAATTACAATTCTCAAGAGTAAGTATTGCAGTCATGATTTTAGTCGTACTTGCAGGATACATCCTAGTATTCTCAGCTTTAGTATAAAGAGGTTTTGTTGTTCTGCTATCCATTAAGTATATGCTACCTGTATCAATAGAAGGAGCTTCTGCTGCATTACTTATATTTATATATGTATTTGAAAAAATTATAAAAAATATAAAAGTTAAACTCAAAAAAAGCTTTTTAATTTTCATATTCTACTCTCCTCATATTTTACTTAAATACTATACAATATTTCGACAAAATTTTCAATAGAAAACAAATGAAATTAAGCCAAAATAAACTAAAATAAACTATTAAAATTATAAAAAAGAAATGGGTGATATTATGAAATATATTAATAAAAAACAAAAAATAGTATTAATTATAATAATTTCTATTATAACTTTAGGAGTTGTTTATTATGCGTACATAATGAAAACAAATGATGAATTTAATGTCGAAAAACAAAGTCTAGAAATAGAGAATACTACAGAAGAAAATGCAGAAGAAAATAACGAAGCTAAAGAAGAAAAATCTAAGATAATTGTACATGTATCAGGTGCAGTAAAAAATGAAGGAATTGTAGAATTAGAAGAAAAAGCAAGAGTAGCTGATGCGATAGAAGCGGCAGGAGGAGTTGCAGAAAATGCTTACATGAAAGAAGTTAATTTGGCAGAACCGTTAGAGGATGGTATGAAAGTATATATACCAACTAAAGAAGATGTAGAAAAAGAAAAAGCAGAACAAGGAGAAAGTGCTAGTTATATTACTAGTGGTAGTAGTGTAAGTTCACAATCAAAAAGTAATATGCAAGATAAAACAAGTACAAGTAGTAAAAATAAGAAAGTGAATATAAACACAGCAAGTAAAGAAGAATTAGATACTCTTCCAGGAATAGGAGAATCAACAGCAAATAAAATAATAAGTTATAGAGAAGAAAATGGTAAATTTAAGTCTATTGAAGAAATAAAAGAAGTAAGTGGAATAGGAGATAGTAAATTTGAACAAATAAAAGATTTAATAGAGATTTGAGACAAAGAGGGACGGGCCTTTTTTGTGTCATTTATATACTTTTCTATTAAAAAGGTAAAAAAATTACATAGTTATTCCTTTTCCTCTTGACAAAAAAGAGAATAGATAGTAGAATGTTAGCGTAAGCTAACAAAAAGGAGGAAGCTATGAAATTAACTGGTTCTCAAGAAGAATATCTAAAAACAATATATCTTTTAGAAAAAAATAATGAAAAAGTAAGAGTAACAGATATTGCAAATAAATTAAAAATAACTAAACCAAGTGTAAATAAAGGTATTAATACATTAAAAGAACTGGGTTTAGCAAATTACAAAGCATATGGTAATATCTCTTTAACAGAAGAAGGAGAAAATTTAGCAATTGCAGCAATAAAAAGACAAGATATATTAGAAATGTTTTTAGTCGAAGTCTTAGAAATAGATAAAAAACAAGCAATAGAAGAAGCAGAGGCAATGAAGCATGTAATGTCTGAAAGTACTGCTTTAAAGCTTGATAAATACATTACAGAAGTTTTAAACTTAGGAGACTTGGATTGTGGTTATGACGCAAATAGTGAAAAATGTAGAAAATGTGTAAAAGTAACTGCAAAAAATAGATTAAAGAAAAATCAAAATAGTTAAGAAGGAGGATATATATGTTAGAATTAAAAGATGTTTGCTTTACAAGAGATAACAAAAAAATATTAAATAATATAAATCTAAAAATAGGTACAGATAAATTTGTAGCAATAACAGGACCAAATGGTTCAGGAAAATCAACATTAGTTAAAATGATAATGGGAATAGAAAAGCCAGATTCAGGAGAAATTATATTTGATGGAAAAGATATAACTAATTTAGAAATAAATGAAAGAGCAAAGTTGGGAATTAGTTTTGCATTTCAACAACCAGTAAAATTCAAGGGAATTACAGTTTATGACTTGTTAAAAATAGCTTCTAAAAGATATATAACAAAAAAAGAAGCTTGTGATGTTTTATCACAAGTAGGACTTTGTGCTAAAGAATATGTGGATAGGGAAGTAAATGGTTCTTTATCTGGTGGAGAATTAAAAAGAATAGAAATAGCAACTGTAGTACTTAGAAATTCAAAACTTACAATATTTGATGAACCAGAAGCAGGAATTGATTTGTGGAGCTTTAATAATTTAATTGAAGTTTTTGAAAATATGAGAGAATTAGTAAAAGGAACTACATTAATAATTTCACATCAAGAAAGAATTTTAAATATTGCGGATGAAGTAATCTTAATGAAGAGAGGAAAAATAGAAGAAATAGGAAGTAGTAAAGAAATATTAGAAAAAACTATAAAACCTACTGTTAAGTGCTGTAAGGTAAAGAAAGAAGGTGGAAAATAATATGGCAGATACAAAATTGAATGATGAGTTATTAAACAATGTAGATGAAGGAGTTTTAGGAGAGATAACAAAACTTGATAAAATAAAAGAAGGAGCTTATAACATCAGAAAAAACGGACAAGGAATAGAAAGAAAAGTAACTGAAAATGTAAATATTGTAACTAAAACAGATAAACCAGGTATTAATATATATGTTAAAGAAAATACTAAATTTGAATTAGTTCATATACCAGTAATAATTACTGAAAGTGGATTAAAAGATGTTGTATATAATGATTTTTATATTGGTAAAAATGCGAACGTATTTATAGTAGCTGGTTGTGGAATTCATAATGACCATCACAAAGATTCACAGCATGATGGAATTCATAGATTTTTCCTAGAAGAAGGAGCTAAAGTAAAATATGTTGAAAAACATTATGGAGAAGGAGAAGGTAGAGGAAAAAGAATACTAAATCCAGTAACTGAAGTTTATCTAAAAAAAGGAAGTTCTTTAGAAATGGATAGTGTCCAAATAAAAGGAGTAGATTCTACCATAAGAGAGACAAAAGGAGTGCTAGAAGAAGGTGCTAACTTTGTAGTAACAGAAAAGATAATGACACATGGTGAACAATTTGCAAAAACAATATTTGATGTAGAATTAAATGGAGATGATTCTAGTACACATCTTACATCAAGATCAGTTGCAGCAGATAATTCAAAACAATATTTTATTTCTAAAGTATATGGAAATGCCAAATGTTTCTCACATAGTGAATGTGACGCAATAATTCAAGATAACGCTGTTGTTACGGCAACACCAGAAGTTACAGCAAATAATGTCGATGCGAATTTAATACATGAAGCGGCAATAGGAAAAATAGCAGGTGAGCAAATAACAAAATTAATGACATTAGGACTTTCTGAAGAAGAAGCAGAACAAGAAATTATAAATGGATTTTTGAGGTAAGAAATGAGTTATTTAATAAAAGATACAAGTAGAGAAGAAAGAAAGAAAATCGCAAAAAATGCATTTGGAATATCAATTGCAAGTAATGAAATGCCTTCAAATGAGGTAATTAAACTTGTAAAACAATATATTGATGGAAATATGGAATTAGAAGATGTTCAAAAAAAAGTAATAGAAAAATATAGAAAGAGGTAAAGATGAAAGATCCTTATGTGTTAGAAGATGGAACATTAAAGAATTTATTAGGTATCACAGATTATGAAGAATTACAACAAGCAGAAACAGATATTGGATATGTAAAGTTAATAAATGCAAATAGAGAAATACATCAAGAATGTAATCCAGAATTATTAAGAAAAGTCCACAAGCATATTTTTGGGGATATATTTGATTGGGCAGGAGAATATAGAACAGTACCTTTATATAAAACAGAAGTTGTTATTCCTGGATTAAGTTTAGAATACGCTAAACCAGAAGATATAGAATTTAAATTGGAAGACATTATGGAAAAGATGAATGAATTTGATTGGGAAGCGAAAGGAATTGACGAGATAACTAAAAATTTTTCTGGTTTTATTGCAAGGATGTGGAGAATACATCCATTCAGAGATGGAAATACTAGAGCCACATTAACATTTGCTAGTATTTTTGCAAAACAACATGGATTTGAGATGGATATGAGTACATTATTAGATCATTTAGGAAGAGTAGAAGATGAAGAAACAGGAAGAATACTTAGATATAGTTTAAGAGATAAACTAGTATTAGCAGCTTTAGATGAAAAAGACTATCCAGAACCAGAACATTTTGAAGCATTAATAAAGCGAGCAATAGAGCATGGAATAAATGAAAAAATAAGCTCTTTAAGTGATATTATTGAAAGATAAAAAAGACCAACCAAAGTTAGCCTAAAAATTTAATAAAGATATAAAGTATCTTCAATTACATAAGAAACAGGTAAAACCTCATCATTGTCTGAGTTTATTTTAAATATAGGACGGTTAGTAGAAGTATCTTTATAAACAGAAACAGTGACAGTGCCACATTTTCTTACATTGGAACTTGTTTCCTTCAAAATATCACCCCTTTTTTTCTTAAGTATTCGTCTATTATACAATAAGAAAAATAAGAAATGTGTCGAATTTTGCGAAAGTACAAAAATTATTTATGAAAATATTAAAAGTAAAAAACTAAACCAAGAAAAAGTCAGAAAATAAAAAGATACTGTAAAGTAATAAGTTCTTAAAACTTTACAGTATCAATAAATCTGGTTGCGGGAAGTGTGCAAGAAGATTGGTATATTGCCTATTTCAGCACATAGTGGTGGCAATCATGGTAAAATAAGAAAAAATAATTAGAAATATTTTAAAATAATTTATATTAAATAGATGGATTTTATTTAAAAATTCATCTATTTTTATGGGTTCCAAGGGCAAAGCCCTGGCACACGGAGAATTTTGGTACAAAGTTCTCTAGTGTGTTAGAGAACTTATGTGAGCAAAAGTGTTTTTAATAAGTAACATTTATGTTGTTTATTAAAAGGTTGCGAACATTGTTCTCTTAAAGAAAATGCAAGTTGCCTTCGATAAGAAATATAATTGAAGGAGGTAATTTTATATGAGTTATGCAATTATAAGAAATGAAAAATACACAAAAGATGAGATGATTCAGCTAGCGCCTCATAATGAAAGATTTAAAAAGAAATATTCAAACAAAAATATAGACTTGTCAAAAACAAGTCAAAATTATCATTTAAAACTACCAAAAGAAAACACTTATTTAAAGGAATACAATAGATTAATAAAAGAAAATAATTTATCTCAAGGACAACTACACAAAAATAGTATTTATGTCTGTGAAGTAATATTAACTTCAGACAATACATTTTTTAATGGAATAGGTAAAAAAGAAACAAAAAGATATTTTCAAGAATGTTTTAAATTTATGACAGAATACAAAGGAATTGGAAAAGAAAATATATTAACTGCTGTTGTGCATTTAGATGAAGAAACTCCACATATGCACTTAGTATATATACCAGTAGTAAACGCAAAAGATAAACAAGGAAAGAATATCCGAAAAATATCAGCAAGTGAATTTTGGAAAGGTAAGGATAGTTACAAAAAGTTACAAAATCAATTTTATAAATATATTACTGAAAAAGGATTCGATTTGGAAAGAGGAAAAGAAAATACAAATAGAGAACATATACCTACTGATGACATGAAAAAATTAACTAATTTTTATAATACAAAGCAATTAAAAGAAAATCTAACCAAGCAAAAAGAACAAATGATAGGTTATGAAGATGTTCAAGAATTTTATAAATATGAAGATTTTACGAAAGAAAATATAGATAGAAAACTAATTTATCCAATAATAAAATATAATAATAGTTTAGTAAAACAAAATAATGATTTATTATTAGAATTATCTAAAACTAAAAATGCAAAAAAATACTATTCGGATTTACAGATAGAAAATAGTCATCTTATGAATGAAAATCAAGAATTAGAAGAAAAATTAAGAATGAATAATATTGAATTAAATGCTTGTTATAAAATAATAAAAGAGCTTCTTAATAAAAATAAAAAAATAGAAAAATTACTAAAAGATAAATTAGGTATTGAAATAATAAATGATAAAGATAATAATATAAATAACCTAAATAAATAGGGATATAATAATAAAAAAGTAATTGATAAATTAATACTAGCCATATAATTAATTATCAATTACTTTTCTTTTTTGTCCATTCTTTAGCTTCAGCATCTTTAAATCTTTCATCTGCAAAAAATTCAGATAAATTAGTTCCTAAACCTTCACAAATATATAGCAAATTTTCTAATCTAATTGTCTTTGTTTTTCGTGTTAAAAACATTGCAATAGTAGAACTATATACACCAGAAAGATTTTCTAATTTATAAATAGTAATATTTTGTTCTTGCATTAATTCCTTTATTTTTAAGGCGACCAAATCAGAAAAATCCATATTAAATTCCACCTTCTTTCCTATTTTTTAATTTTAGCAAACTACAAACCCAAAACCTCTCAACAAATTGAGAGAAAATTTGCTAAAATAATTCAATAAATTGAGAGAATATGTTATTATAAGATTAAAAGGAGTTATGATTAATATGGAAAAATTTTTAAAAAATTATACAATCAATGATGTATCAGAAGTTGTAGAAAAAATTAAAAAAATAGAAATAAGAAAAACAGAATTTGAAAAACTTAAAGGAAAATTAGAGAAATATTTTAAATTTGAAATAGTTGATTATATTGTAAGTGATATATTAGATTGTGAAACATATAATCATGTTTGTTTGATGATAAATCTAGCTGTCGTAAATAATAGAATTTCATTGGAAAACGGCATAACTTTAAAAAATGAACTGAAAAAATTATTTCAAATAACTAATACTTTTGATGAACTTAATAAAAAATATTTAGAAAAATTAATAAATGAAGACATAACTTGAAATTTATTCTATTAGGATGTTATAATTACTAAAATAAATAATTTATTTAAATCGAAATGCCTATGAAAGAGTAAAAATATTAAATTTATTGCAAAATTAAAATATAATTTAGTTCTATTTTTGAAATGTAGTAAAAGGAGAGTGTGTTATGGGAAGATATTGCAAAATATGTGGAAGAAAATTTAAATTTTTAGAAACAGAATATGATAATGGAATTTGCGAAGAATGTTACAAAATAAAATTACATGAAGAAGCGGAAAAAGAAAAATTTGAAGAACTTAATAGAGAAAGAAAAGAAGAAGAAGAAAAAAGAGAACTTGAAAGAAAGAAGAAAATTCAAGAGAAGTTAGAATTGGAAAAGAAAAAGAAAATAGAAGAACAAAAAATTGAAGAAAAAAGAAATTCTATACTAGAATTTTTAAAAGATAAACTTTCTAATAGATTTATGTATACTCTGTTTACTATATTTTCTCAAGATAGTAAAAAATATGTAGAAAAGTATTTAGAACTTACAGACAAATATCAACAAATTAATAATTCATTGCTTGTTGAAATAATATTTCAATATTTGTCAAAATTAAAATGCTTTGAAAGCAACACGAACGGTATTTCTTTTTCTATTGATGATGTAAAGAAAGTTTTTGAAAATGAAAATATATTATATGATATTGTTAAAAAATATGTTAAGAGCCCTGATGATGAAGTATATTATGAACTTTTTAATATAGATGATGATGAATTTTCAAAGGACTTTTTAGAAGAATTGAGGAAGAGTATAGATTCTCCTAATACTTTAAATGAATTAAAAAGAATTATACAACAATTTTTACAGTTATGTAATGATAACAATATAGAAAAATATATTTATTCATTAACATTAATAGATGAAATAAACGAAGAGCAATATTTTTTAATCATAGATATTAGGAACAAAATTATGAATCTTTCAGATGATGAGGGCGTCATATCTAATTATATGTATCTTTGGTTAGAAATTCTATATCCATATTGTTTAGCTTATATATTATGTTATTTAATAGCTTTAAGTCAACATGTTTCTGAAATTCATCCAGAACTTGAAACTATTTATAATCAATTAATTAAAAAAAGATTAAAAATTACATATATAACTAATCAAATTTATGAAATGTATGATAGTTTATATACGGACATGAGCACTACTATTTTTAAAAAGGAAGAATTAGGTATAGTTTTATGGTTCAAATATTATAATAAAACAAATATATCATCTAATAAAGAAGAAACAGTTAAAGAATATAAAAGATATAAAGAAAAATATAATGCTATTGAAAATGAAAAAAGTACAAGTAGAGCTATTTATGAATTATTATCTAAAATGTATATTATTGATGTTATACCAGGGGAAAGTAATGAAGAAAAAGAAGATAACAATTTCTATATAGTTAATAATTTACTATATGATTTGATGAGTGAATTAACGGCTAAAGAATTTTTTTATAACTCTTTTCATTGTGAACAATATTATAAAGCTATTGAAATAAATAAAAAAAATGAAAAAAAGGAAAAAATGAAAAAAGAAAGAGATAGATATTTATCTGGAAATTTTGATAAAGAAGATAAAATGATAGAAGAAGAATATTCTTTTGAAAATATACAAAATGGATATGATTTTGAAGAATATGTTGCTAACTTATATAAGAAGTTGGGGTACACAATTGAAGAAGTTACAAAGAAAAGTGGAGATCAAGGAGCTGATGTTATTGCAAATAAAGATGGTAGAAAATATGTTATTCAATCAAAATATTATAATTCACCTGTAGGAAATAAAGCTGTTCAAGAAGTTGTGGCTTCAATAAAAATGTATGGAGCTAACCAAGCTATAGTAGTAACTAATAATAATTTTACACCCTCTGCTATCGAACTAGCGAAAGCTAATGGGGTAGAATTAATTAATGGTGATAAACTTAAAGAACTAAAGCAAGAAATTACTAATGCAATAATAGATGAACCACCAGAATTATTTGTTTATGTTCAGAATATATTAAAAAGAGTAGAAGAAACTCAAAATATTGTGGACATTGAGAACAATAAAGATTGGTTAGAAGATATTTTTATGAGCATAGGAGCATCATATATAGTAGAAGAAAATTTCATAAATTATACTGATAATAATAAAATTGAAAGATTTATTAATGCATTTTTTAAATATGGAAAATTAAATATAAGAAACATTAATGTGGATTTAGAAGAAAATAAGGAAGGATACGCAAACTGTATTAGAATGGGTATTTTCAAACTTGAAGTTTTAGAGAAAACAAACGAAATTATAAATAATGCTACATCTGAAGAAGAAAAAGATGAAAAGATTATTGAATTTATAAATTCTTATATAAACGAAGAAACGAATGAAGATAATAAACTTGCAAAAATTATGGTGATACAAAAGTTGCTAGATATTGATTTGCTTGGAGACATATAATAATTATTTTTAATTGAATAAGTTAGATTGCAATATTGTAAAAATGCGGTCAAAGTTATTGTTTAAATAACTTTGACTGTATTTTTACTTTATAATTAAGAAATTCTTTTTATTAAATTACTAACCTCTTCAATAAAAAGTTTAGGCTCAAAATTTTTTTCATAATATTCATATCCAAAAACTTTTTCAAAATTTTTTATAGATAGATTCTTATTTCTATTAGATAAAGCATAATTAATATTATTTCTTATAGAATGAATATTAAAACCATATTCACAATGCAAATATGAATAAATCTTTTCAAGAGTAATGAACTCAATATCATTTTTAATAATATATTGTATAGACTTATTTATTAATTTAGTTCCAATATATGAAGTATTTAAGCCTAAAGAACGAAGTATATTTGTAATTTGTAAAACTTCACTTGGACTAAGTTTACTATTAACAGTCCTCATTACTCTTTCCAACCTTTCCTTTAAAACTAATTTAATTATACTCAAATTATGTAAACAATTCAAAAAGATAAAATGTGCAAAATAAGTGCATAAATGTGCATGATATGAACATTTATAAAGGTTGGAGAAGCAAAATACATAAATTTAAAAGTTCTTTTATAAAAAAACAGCTAAAAAGTAAAAAATGTGCAAATTTTGCACATACCTATAATAAAATGCATAAAAGAAAAAGCATGGGGAATCCAGCGAATGACCATGCTTTTCTTGTTTTAAGATTTCTCTTAAAACTATATAATTATTTAAACTTTTGTAGCAAGTTTAAAATAATTATCAAATATATTATACTACAAAAAGAAAAATTTTTAAATAGGTGGGGAACAATTAAGTTCCCCTAGTCGCCTTATCTAGCAACCAGGACTTCCGCCCACCGTACTCATAATCTTTCATAATGCTGGCTTCCTTTCTTTTAGTCTCTATTTGCAATGTATCAATATTTCTAGGAATCCAGCCTAGGTGGTGGATTCTATACAAAAATCCAAGCAGCTACAATGCTTGGAGTGTTTACTAAAAATATTGAATAACATCAAGCATTTAGCTTGGGTTGGATTCTTATATAAAAAGATAAGACCATATAAACCTACAAATAGGTATACATATATTATACTACTTTTATTAATACAAATCAAATAAAGTGCTGATATATCAAGCAAATCTCCACTTCAAACATTCAAAAAAATGGAAAAATATGTTATAATCTTATTATGTAAAGTGGGTGATTTTATGTCCGATTTTAATAGTAAAGAATTTGGAAATAAATTAAGAGAATTAAGAAAAATCAAAGGTTTAAGTCAAGAAAATCTTGCGAATAAATTGAATATAAGTAGAACAACAATAGGGAGATTTGAAAGTGGAGAAATGATACCAAATGCTCAAATAATAAAAGAATTATGCCAAATTTTTGGTGTTTATTCTACTGAATTATTTGAAATGGACTATAAGATAAAAAATAAAGATGATATAAAAAATCCATTTAAAGCTAATTGTCTATACATGTATTTTAATGCTTATAATTATAGAACTGGAAAATTTGGTAAAGGTAAATATAGATTAGATATAAAAGAATATCCTAATTATATACAAGTAGATATGATTGATTTAGCAGATAATAAAATATATACTTCTGGATATATGTTATCTGATGACAATGCTTGTTTTATCATACTTGAAAATTATAAACCTAATAATGCTAGATTAGAAGTTGCAGAGATTATAATTAATGTATGTAATGGTGTAGATGATTTAATGATGGGCTCATATTTAGGAACAGATAGACAATATAGACCTTCAATCAGAAAATGTTACTTTTCAAAAAAAGATGTAGAATTTACTGACAAAATGTTTGAAGATTTGAAATTAACCGAAAAAGAAAATCATACATTAAAAGAAGAAAATGCCCTATATTTAGAAATATTTAATAATTAAATAAAATATAGAAATGCCCAATAATGATTTGAAAATATTTTATGATTAAAAATTAAGAACGTGAAATTTAAACTACACGTTCTTTTTTTGCGTTTAATTCAATTATTCAAAGGATTTTATAAAACTAATTTTTTAGTGATTTTTAGTTTTAATTAGAAAGTATATCAAACAATTAGAAACTTTTAGAAAAAGGCGATTTTATGCTTTTCTACCATGCTACCATATAGTCAAGCTAGCTAATATGAAAATTGGTATTGCAATATCAAAGAAAGGAAAAACAAAATTGGATAATAAAAAAGACAAAAAACATCAGAAAGACAACCTTAATTTTAACTACAAAAAATTATCAGAAGATGAAATTCTTTTAGACAATTTACTTAATAACAGTGAAAAGGATATTCCCAAAAGTGAAATTGTTGATGAAATGATAAAAGGTAATATTTTAGATGTAGTTAAAAATCAAGCAAATATGAACAAAAGAGATGATTTACAAGAAACCATACATAAAGATAACACATATAGTAGCAATTACAAAAATGTTGCTAAAACTATTCCGTGGTTTACAGAGTATAAAAAACAGACAATAACTATTACAAAAGAAAAAATAAGAGCTTATTTAAGAAATTATAAGGACTTAGGAAGATTAATCAAATATCGTAAACAAAAAATTAAAAATGGAAAAATTAAACCTGAAAGTCAAGAATTAAACCTTAACGATTTTGAAAATTATGATTTTTTAGAGGAATCCGTAATTGATAAACAGACATTTTTGACTTCAACAGATTATAAAATTCAAGAAATGGAATTTTATCAAAAAGAACTAATGATGATTTTAAAATATCTTAAAAAGTATATTTTTGTTTCATATCAATTTTTGGTACTTAAATATTATCTAAAACTTCCAGATAAAGATTTGAAAATTGCTACCAATATTGAAAAAATAGAATATATAGACAATGTGATAATTGAATATATTTATCAAAAATTATGTGAGGAGGCTAAAAATAATGGCAGAAATAAAGACAATCTATAATGCCATTAATGAAAGTAATACTATGAAGAAATATGTAGATTTGAGAAATATTAAAATTGAATCTCGTGATGATTTGCTAAAGACTTGTCAAGTATTTAGAAATCCAAAGTTTGAAACATTTAGAATTATATATATGAGAGATAATACCATAATAAACTATGAATCTATTACATCAAAACTTCCTAATTCCTGTGATGTATTTAGAGTAAAAGCTAAAAATACATATTTGAAAAATATTAAAGGATTTGAAGATATTAATAGAAGAATGTATAGGCTTGGAGCTAATGGTTACTATTTACAGCATAATCACCCATCAGGAAATGCAAAGGCAAGTATAGAGGATATGATACTTACAGATAGATTAGCTAAAAATGTTAAAGGATTTAAAGGTCATATTATAGTAGACCATGGAACTTATGCTTGGATTGAAAAAGACAGGAGAACAGGTAGATTAAATGCAGAGAATAATATTTTAATAGATTATTTGCCAACCTTAAATTCACAAGAATTAATTAAAGATAGTCCACTATTGCATAAAACCATAAACTCAAGAAATGAACTAGCAAGATTAATGTATGATGTAAAACATTCTAATAATTATTCATGCTTAGTATTAACATCAGCAACAAATAATATAAGGTTATTTCAAGAAGTACCTAACACATTTATTAATATGAGTTATAGACAAATTGGTGGATATATCAAGAACAGATGTATAAATACTGGTTCTATAAGAGCTTTTTTGGCTACAATGGATAGACCTTTTTTTGAAAGAGCTAAAGACCTTGTTAAGTTGGGATATGTTTCGGATTGTATTGCATATTTGATTACAAAAGACAAGTCAGAAATAATTGAAGGAGCAGACAAAGAATGTATAGACCAAAACATTTTTGAATCATTGAATATTAGTATCAATAAGAAAAAATTAGAAAATAAAGAAGGAGAAGATTTAAGTATATGAAAAAAACAAGAAATATAAATAAAAACACTCAACAAGAAATAAACGAATTAAATAAATTCTTTGAAGAAATGGAGAAAAGTTTACACAAAGAATATTCAGAAAAAGATTTTGAAGAAATGGAAAAAGAATATAGATTACAAGAACAAAAGAAAGAGAGGTGTAACTATGGGAGATAGAGCTGTAATTAGTAATAATTCAAAAAATCTAGGAGTTTATCTACATTGGAATGGTTATCGTGAATTTGTAGAGTCAGTATTAGCATATTGTGATTTAAAACAATATAGAAGTCCTGATAGTGATGATGAATATGGTTGGGCAAGACTTTGCCAAGTTATAGGAAATACCTTAGGTGGAACACTTTCGCTAGGTGTTGGTAGATACGAAAAAATGGATACAGACAATTATGATAATGGAACTTATATTATTCAGGGTTGGGATATTAAAGATAGACTATATAAGCATTATGCAGACCAAAAGAGAGAAGATTCTATCCTTGATGATTTAAGACAAATTAATAAAAGGCAACCTGAAGAAGAACAATTAGGAGATAAAGAAATACAAATTTATGCAGAAAATTGGGAAGAAAAACATTTAGACAGGTTAAAAGATGAAGATAGAATTGTAGTTGAAAAAAGAATTAAAGAAAAACAAGAAAGAAAAATAGATAAAGTAAAAGAACAAGTTATACCTTATGAAGCTTTAGAAAAGACAGGTAAAACCTATAATTTTAGTAAGGGAGATGATGAAGATAGAAGATAAAGAAAAAATAATAAATGAAAATTTAGAAAATTCCAAAGAGCAACTAATTAAAAATATTAATTTATTAAATAATTCTATCAACAAAAATAGTAATGAAATTGATATGAATAAATTAATAGTTTTATTAATTGAAAAATTTAATATAAATCCGTTTACTAATATGAAAGTTAAAGATGTAGCAGCAGATTTAGGAATGAATCAAAACAACGCAAATGATTTATTTAGAAGAAAGGACTTCCCTGCAATAACTTTTACTAAGCCAAAACAAATTTGTTGGTTATCTTATATACTTTGGAAAATGGAAAGGAGGGTGTAAACTACGAGTAATGATATAAATTATGGAAATGGTTCAATATATTTTAGAAATGATCGTAAAAAATGGGTAGCTCAATATTCAGAATATGATGTGATGAAAGATAGATATGTAAAGAAAAGAAAGAGTTGTCCAACAAAAGAAGAAGCAGAACAATTCTTAAAACAGTTAAATTATCGTAGAGAAAATCCACTTTATATTAAAAATAATGGGATTCCATTGTTTGACTTAATGCTTACAAACTTAGATAACAAGAAAAATGCTAATTTAATTTCTCAAGCACAATACGATAGAGTTAAAAGAAGTCTTAATGTAATAAAAAAAGCACCATTTTGTTTTAAAAATATTGAGGATATTAAGTCAGAAGAAATACAGGCATTTTTAAATGAAATGGCTAAAACATATAGTAATTCTTCAATAAAAAAATTTAATGAACAATTTGGACAAGCTTTCAAATATGCTTTTAATAAAGGTTATATTAGTAAAAATCCTATGATAGAAGTAATAAGACCTAAAAGTGTAAAAAAAGATAAAGATGTTAGAGCAATGACAGTTGATGAAGAATCAAAATTTATTAATTATTTATTAGAACATAGTGTAAAAGATATTCCTTATAGAAATGCCTTTTTAATGCAACTACTTATGGGATTTCGTATAGGAGAAGTATTAGCTTTAAATTCTGGAGATATTGACTTAGCTCATCATTTAATTAATGTAAATAAAACATTAACAAAACTGGCAGATGGTGCAATAGTTATGAGTGATTCGCCTAAAACTAAGGCAGGAAATAGAATATTACCTATTCCAAAAGTATTAGAACCATTTATTATAGAACAATTAAAACTTTCAAAAGATATGCCAAATAATGATGAACATTTACTATTTAAACCACCTATTGTGCATTATGCAAGAGTAAGCACTTTAAATTGGTCGTTAAATAAAATATTAAAAGAATTAGACATTCCACATTTTTCTACTCATAGTTTAAGACATACATATGCTACTCGAGCAATAGAGGCAGGAATGAGTCCAGTTGTATTGCAGAAATTAATGGGACATACTGATGTATCTGTAACATTAAATGCCTATACTTCTGTATTTGATAAATATAAGAAAAATGAACTTGAAAAAGTAAATGAATATTATATGGAGCAAAATTTGATTGATAATTCAAATGCAAATATATTGACTTTAGATGAACCTACTATTATAATCGAAAATGAAGATAAAAAAAATAACAATTCACTTGAAAGATAATTGATTTTCAATAAAGAAAATCGATGTAATAATTGAAATTACTATTGGGGGCAACACTTGCTCCCCAAAATTTAAAAATATAATTTTTGGGGGCAATCTTGGGAGCAAAACGTAAAAAATAATAAAAAATAAAATAAATTAATTTAAATTATTTTTAAATAAAACGCTTGATATTAGGGAATTCCATAAAATAATATAAAATATTTTAAAATAAAAAAAGAGGCTAAATGCCTCTGGAATTGGTTGCGGGAGATGGACTCGAACCACCGACCTCAGGGTTATGAGCCCTGCGAGCTGCCAACTGCTCCACCCCGCGATGTTTAGTACATTATTAATTTTACTACGAATGAAGGATAATGTCAATAGTATTTGTTAAAAAAGTGCTCCCTTAAGAATATTATATGAAAAACTATAAAGAAATATTACAAAAAAATTATAAAATAACAAAATTAAGAATAAAATAAGAAGGGATATAGATATGGAACAAACATTACCAATTATAATATGTTTAATAATACCTTTTCTAGGAACCACATTAGGTTCTGGTATGGTATTTTTTATGAAAAATAAAATTAGGCCATCAGTTCAAAAACTACTTTTAGGATTCGCAGCTGGTGTAATGATGGCAGCATCTGTATGGTCTTTGTTAATACCATCAATGGATATGGCTGCAGAACAAGGGAAAATTGAATGGCTTCCAGCTTTAATAGGTTTTTTATTAGGAATAGGATTTTTATTACTTTTGGATACTATAATACCACATTTACATTTGAATAGTAAAAAACCAGAAGGAATAAAAGCGAAATTGAAAAATGAGATAATGCTTGTTTTAGCAGTAACACTTCACAATATTCCAGAAGGAATGGCAGTTGGTGTTGTACTTGCAGGTGCAGCAAGTGGAAGTGTTGGCTTAACAATGGCAGGAGCAATAACATTAGCCATTGGAATAGCGCTTCAAAACTTTCCAGAAGGAGCTATTATTTCAATGCCATTAGAAGCAGAAGGAAAGTCAAAAGGAAAAGCATTTCTTTATGGAATGTTATCAGGAGCAGTAGAGCCAATCGCAGCAATAATAACAATCTTGTTAACAGGATTAGTTACACCAATATTGCCATATCTATTATCATTTGCAGCAGGTGCAATGATATATGTTGTTGTCGAAGAATTAATACCTGAGTCACAAGAAGGTGAACATTCAAATATAGGTACAATTGGAGTAGCATTGGGATTTGCTTTAATGATGGTATTAGATATAGCTTTAGGATAATTGTTAAAATGTCTATGCAAAAAAATAAAAGCATGATATAATTCGAAATGAAAAGGAGGAATTTAGTTTGAAAGAAAAAGTTAGAAAAATAAAACCTAAATAATAGAAAAATGGCATAGTTCCCCCTTACCCCCAGAA
>CALXAV010000015.1 GCA_944386385.1 uncultured Clostridia bacterium | reverse complement strand
ATTAATATTTGAAGTAATACCTAGCATTTCATAATACTAGGCATTACTGTATAAATTTTTAAGCGATTGCCATACAACAAAAAGGGACAAGCTATATAACTTGTCCTCTTTTTATTATAAGTGCATTACTCTTTGTTTTATTTCTTTAGTTTTTCCAACATTCCAGAAATTCTCTCCTAAGTAACCACATGTTCTTCTTACTACTGTCATTTTGCTATGGTCTTTGTTTCCACAGTTTGGACATTCCCATTCATTATCTTTATTTATAATGATTTCTCCATCAAATCCACATACATGGCAGTAATCTGATTTTGTATTAAATTCTGCATATTGGATATTATCATAAATAAATTGTACTACAGACTCTAATGCATCTATATTTTTAGCCATATTTGGTATTTCTATGTATGAGATACAACCACCTGTTGAAATTCCTTGGAATTCACTTTCGAATTTTAATTTATCAAAAGCATCTATTTTCTCTCTTACATCTACATGGTATGAATTTGTATAATATCCTTTATCTGTTACATCTTTTATTGTTCCGAATCTTTCTTTGTCTATTCTTGCAAATCTATAACATAGACTTTCTGCTGGTGTACCATATAAAGCAAATCCAATATTTGTTTCTTTCTTCCATTTAGTAACAGCTTCTTTTAAATGTTTCATAACTTTTATTGCAAAGTCATGTCCTTTTGGATCTGTATGTGAAACACCTTTCATTAATTTTGTTAATTCATATATTCCTATATATCCTAGAGATATTGTTGAATATCCTCCATATAGTAATTTATCTATTTTTTCACCTTTTTTAAGTCTTGCTAAAGCTCCATATTGCCAGTGGATTGGGCTTATATCTGAATGTGTTCCAAGTAAAGCATAATGTCTACACATTAAAGCTTCTTTACAAAGTTCTAGTCTTTCATCTAATAATTTCCAGAATTTATCTTCATCACCATCTGCTATTATTCCTATTTGTGGTAAGTTGATACTTACAACACCTTGATTGAATCTTCCTTCAAATTTATAATTTCCGTTTTCATCTTTCCAAGGTGATAGGAAACTTCTACAACCCATAGGGCTAAACACGTTTCCTTCATAGTTCTCACGCATTTTCTTAGCTGAAATATAATCTGGATACATTCTTTTTGCAGAACATTTAACAGCAAGTTTTGTTAAATAATCATATTCTCCACCTTTTAAGCAGTTAAAATCATCTAGAACATATACTAGTTTTGGGAATGCTGGTGTTACATATACACCTGCTTCATTTTTAATTCCTTCATATCTTTGTCTTAATACTTCTTCGATTATCATAGCATTTTCTTTGATATATGGGTCATCTTTTTCTAAGTGTAAGAATAATGTTACGAAAGGTGATTGTCCATTTGTTGTCATTAAAGTATTTATTTGATATTGAATTGTTTGAACACCTGCTTTTAATTCTGCTTTTAATCTATCTTGTACTATTCCTTCGATGATATCATCTGGTATCTTTCCTTTATATTTGCTTTCAATCTCTTTTTTGAATTTATTATAACTCTTTCTTAAATATTTTCCTAAATGGATTAAATCTACTGATTGTCCACCATATTGGTTACTTGCAACTGCTGCTATTATTTGTGTTGTTACTGTACATGCAACTTGGAAGCTTTTTGGACTTTCTATCATTTTACCATTCATTACTGTTCCATTATCTAACATATCTGCTATATTTATTAAACAGCAATTAAATATTGGTTGAATAAAATAATCCGCATCATGGAAATGTAAAATACCTTCTTCATGTGCTTTTGATATTTTTTCTGGTAATAACATTCTTTTTGTTAAATCTCTTGATACTTCTCCTGCTATATAATCTCTTTGAGTAGAAGCAAGCATTGTATTTTTGTTTGAATTTTCTTCTGCTAATTCTTTGTTTTCATTTCTAATTAATCCAAGTATTGATTCATCAGTTGTATTTTGTTTTCTAACTAACGCTCTTGTATAACGATATACAATATATTTTTTTGATAACTCATATTTTTGTAATTCCATAAGTTTTTGTTCAATAATATCTTGAATATCCTCTACTAAAATTCTTTTTTTGCCTAAATCCTCAATATAAGTAATTATTTCATTCATATCTTCTTTTGTAGCTCTTTCTTTAGGCTTTACCTCTTTGTTTGCTTTAGAGATTGCAACTCTAATCTTCTCTCTGTCAAAGTCTACAGCTCTTCCGTCTCTTTTGATAACTTTCATTTTACATTTCCCCCTTAAGTAAATTTATGGTCTTATTATATACTAACATTTTTGTTTTTCTGTTGCAAAAGCAACAAAATAGTTTGTCGAATTTTATACCTTGCATTGTTCTAAGAATTGGCTAAAATATTACATTTATATTACAGAAATATTACAAACAAATTTCTTTTATTGTTATTTTTTATGTTGATTTTATTATAAAATAATTAATATTTTTGTTGCATTTGCAACTATAATATATTATAATCTTTTTATAAAATAACAAGTAAAAAGAAAATATAAGAACTAAAAGGAGCCTACAATGAACCTTAGTTTTAACGTAGAAGAGTTTATAAAAGAGTTTGAAAATAGCTGTAATAAAGTACAAAAAAAGACTTTTGAAAAGAATGAAGTAATTACATCTTATATACAAAAAAGAAACCAATTTTGCATTCTTATAACTGGAAATGCAGATTTAGTTCGTTATGATTTAAATGGTAACAGAACAATAATTGACCACTTTACAGATACAGATGTTTTTGGAGAGGTCTTTTATAATGTTACAACTAATAATGAATTATTAGTAGAAGCTAGATCAAAATGTGAAGTATTAATATATAGTTATCAAAATATTCACTACAAATGTAAACAAAACTGTAAATTTCACCAAAGACTTTCTGAGTATTTACCTGAATTAATCCTTGATAAAGTAACAAGCCTAAATATGAGAGTTGAACTTCTTACTAAAAGGTCTACTAGAGATAAACTTCTTGGATACTTTAATCTCCTTTCTACTAGAAATTTAAGTAAGACTTTTAAACTTCCATTTTCTCTTACAGACCTTGCTGACTACTTAAGTGTTGATAGAAGCGCTATGATGAGAGAACTAAAACTTTTAAAAGAAGAAAACTTTATTAAGAAAAATGGTAAAATGATTACATTATTATATAAATAAGGACAGGTATTATTAACTACCTATCCTTATTTTTGTGTTTAAAATTTCAAGCTATCTATATCGTCTATTTTAATTTCTTGTTCTTCTCCTGTTTGCATATTCTTTAATTTAACAACTTGTTTTTCTATTTCATCTTCTCCAATTACAATAACATATGGAATTTCTAGTTTATCAGCATATTTAAATTTAGCTTTTAATTTTTTGTTGTTTAAATACACTTCTGTATTTATTCCATTACTTCTTAAAGTATTTGCAACTTTAATTGGTAAGCCTAAATCTTCTACCATTGGAATTATTAATACATCTGAAATTGATTTCTTTTCTGCTTTTATTAGATCAAGTTCACTTAATTTATAGAAAAGGCGTGTTAATCCAATTGAAATTCCAACTCCTGGTAGTTTTTTATCAGTATAGTTTTCAGCTAGATTTTCATATCTTCCACCTGAACATACACTTCCTAGTTCTCTATAATCATTTAAGAAAGTTTCATAAACTGTTCCTGTATAATAATCAAGTCCTCTTGCAATTGTTAAATCTACCATTATATTTGGCTCAGGAATACCAAATAATCTCATATTTTTAACAACAAATGCAAGTTCATCTAGTCCCTTATTAAATGTCTCATTTTCGATTTTCAAAGCTTTTAGTTTTTCTAATTTTTCATCATTACTTCCTGATATTTCTATAAAGCTTATTATCTTATCTATTTGTTCTTTCCCTACATTTATTTTTTCTAATTCTTCTATAACTGCTTCTTTTCCGATCTTATCAATCTTATCTATAATTCTTAAAATTTCTACAGAATTATCTTTTTGACCAATACTTTCAAATAATCCATTTAATATTTTTCTATTATTAATTCTAATAGTGAAATTAGAAAATCCAAGTTTAGCAAAAATCATATAAATAACACTTGGAAGTTCTGCGTCATTAATTAAATCTAATTCTCCATCACCTATAATATCTATATCACATTGATAAAATTCTCTAAATCTTCCTTTTTGTGTTCTTTCACCACGATATACTTTTCCTATCTGATATCTTCTAAAAGGAAAACTTAAATTTCCATAATTTTTTGCTACATATTTAGCAAGAGGAACAGTTAAATCAAATCTTAATGATAAATCATTATCTCCTCTGTTAAATCTATATATTTGTTTTTCTGTCTCTCCTCCTGCTTTTGCAAGTAGCACTTCTGATAATTCTATTATAGGAGTATCTAATGGTAGAAATCCGAATCTTTGGTAAGTTTCTTCAATAGTATTCATCATTTGGTTAAATAGAATTTGATCATTAGGTAACAATTCCATAAAACCAGATAATGTTCTTGGTTCTGTTTTTGCCATCTTTATTATCTCCCTTCTATATCTTATATTAATTTTGGTTTTAATTCTAAATAAATTGGTTTTTCATCTCTTATTTTGGTACTTAGTCCATGACCTGGATAACATATTGTATCATCATGAAGAACAAGTAATTTATTTATAATCGAATCCATAATATTCTCCAAGCTTCCTGTTGGGCAATCAGTTCTTCCCCATGTACCTCTAAATAATGTATCTCCTGTAAATACGCACCCCTCTTTTTCACAATAAAGAGAGGTTCCTCCTTTAGTATGTCCAGGAGTATGTATTACTTTAAACTCTAAGTCTCCTAAATGTATTAAATCTCCATTTGTAATTCTAGAATCTGCTTCTAATTCTATTTGTTTTTCTAAAATATATGGTGTTAAATTTATTTCTGCATTATTTAAACCTTCTGCATCATAAAAATGAATTAATATTTTTCCTCCACATTTTTGTTTTAAGTCTGGTACACCAACTATATGATCTCCATGGCAATGTGTTAGATAAATATATTTTAATTTTCCTCCTAATATATTAATTAGCTCTTCTATTTTATCTACATCACCTGCTGGGTCTATTACCATAGTTTCTTTTGACTCTTCATCAAAAACAATATAACAATTTGTTGGGTCACCTACCCAAGTATTAATCTTTAGTTCTTTTAGTATCATTTTTCGTTCCTTTCTAATTTTATATGCTGTTTTTTGACCCCGTCCCAAAAAACATCTATTTTTAGACACGTCTTACATCATATACACTGTCTACTTTTCTTATTGCTTTAATTGCTTTATTTAACTCATCTAGTCCATCTACTTCTAATGTTATATTTATAATTGCGAGTCTTTCCTTGGTTGTCTTAGTTTTTACTCCTAATATTGTTGCTTTTGTAGTTCCAATTTCTTTTAATATATCTAATAGTAATCCAGCTCTATCATTTGAATGAATTTCTATATCTGCTTGGTAATTTTCTTTATTTTCTACATACCATTCTACATCTATCATTCTATTTTCTTCAGAAATTAAACTCTTAATATTAGGGCAATCTTTTCTATGTACAGATACGCCTCTTCCTTTTGTAATATAACCTACTATTTCATCACCTGGAAGTGGGTTACAACATTTTGATAGTTTTACTAAACAATTATCAATTCCTTTTACTATTATTCCAGAACTTGAAGCTTTTGGCTTTCTTTGTTTTGCTTTAGCAAGCTCTTTTATTTTTTCTTCAACTTCTTCTTCTTGATGTTCTTTTCTATATTCTTGTAATAATCTTGCAATTATCTTTCCTGCTGAAATTGCTCCAAATCCTACTGCTAAATACATTTCATCTAGATTTTTATAATTGTATTTTTTCATCATAGGTTCTACATATTGATTTTTAAATAAATCAGCATGTGAAAATCCTATCCTCTTTAATTCTTTTTCTATTAGTTCTTTTCCTCTTTCAATATTTTCTGATCTTTGAGCTTTCTTAAACCAAGATTTAATTTTATTCTTAGCACTTGAACTCTTTACAAACTTAAGCCAATCTCTACTTGGTCCTTTAGAATTATCTGATGTTATAATATCTACTATATCACCATTTCTTAAAGGTGTTATTATTGGCATCATTTTACTGTTTATTTTACAGCCTGTCATTTTATTTCCAATTTCTTGATGTATGCTATATGCAAAATCTATTGGTGTTGCACCTCTTGGTAATACTATAATTTTTCCTTTTGGTGTAAATACATATACTTCATCTTCAAATAATTCTGTTTTTAGTGTGTCTAAGAATTCTTGTGGATCTTGCATATCTTTTTGCCATTCTAGTGTTTCACGAAGCCAAGATAATTTATCCTCTGTAACCTTTACAGCTTGTTTCTTACCAAAATAACTTGCTTCTTTATATGCCCAGTGTGCAGCAATACCATATTCTGCTATATGATGCATTTCCCAAGTACGTATTTGTACCTCAAAAGGAGTTCCCTTTTCACCTAATAATGTTGTATGTATTGATTGATACATATTAGGTTTTGGAACTGCTATATAATCTTTAAATCTTCCTGGCATAGGACTATATAATTCATGTACTACTCCTAGTGCTGCATAACAATCTTTTACAGAATTAACTAAGATTCTTAGAGCAAATAAATCATATATTTGATCTAATGTTTTATTATCTCTTTTCATTTTTCTATAAATACTATATAAATGTTTTGCTCTTCCTGTTACTTCTGCATCAATTCTATGTTTCTTTAAAGCAACTCTTATATCTGCCATTATTTTTTCTATAAACTGTAATCTCTCTTCTCTCTTTTTATTAATTCCTTCTACTAATTCATGGTATTCATCTGGGTATAGATACTTAAATGCTAAATCTTCTAATTCCCATTTTAGAGAATATAGACCTAGTCTATTTGCAAGTGGTGCATATAAGTCCATAGTTTCTTTACTAATTGCTATTTGTCTATCTCTTTTTAAGAATTTTAATGTTCTCATATTATGAAGTCTATCTGCTAGCTTTATTAAGATAACTCTTATATCTTTTCCCATTGCTAGGAACATTTTTCTATAATCTTCTACTTGTTGTTCTTCCACTGATGCAAAAGAAATATTTCCAAGTTTTGTAACACCAGCTACCATATCTGATATTTCTTGTCCAAATTCTTTTGTTATATCATTTTCAGTTACTTCAGTATCTTCTACAACATCATGTAAAAGAGCTGCCGCAATTGTACTATCATCTAATCCTATATCTGCTAAAATATATGCGACGTTGAGTGGATGAATTATATAAGGTTCTCCCGATTTTCTTAATTGGTCTCCATGATGACTTTTTGCATAATTATATGCTTTCATTATTAATTTACTATCTACTCTTCTTGAATGTTGTTTTCTTTTTGCTATTACATCTTGAATTGTTTTATTTTGTTGTTCTTGCAATTTTATCACCCCTTTTTTCTTTTCCATTCTATATTGATTTCATTACATCCTTTATATTTATTTGCAAGTTATCTACTCCATTAAAAGTATTTATTTCTAATACTCCTGCTACATCTATTTTATCTCCAATTCTATATTCTTCTGCTAATTCTCCCATGTTAAATCCAATCGCATTTATTATTCTATTATCCTCTTTTAATGTAAGTTTTAAATGTTTTCCTTCTGATAATGCTCTTATAGAATCTATTCTTAAATTCCTAAAAGCAAATATTGGCATTTTATTAGCCTCTCCAAATGGTTCTAATGCTTTTAGACTTTCTATTACATCTTTATCTACAGAATTTAATTCTATTTTAGCATCTACATTTAGAATTGGTACTATATCTTCTATTTTTTCTTCTTCTGCTACCTTTTCAAATTCTTTTCGAAATTTCTCAAGATTTTCCTTTTTTATTGTAACACCTACTGCCATACTATGTCCGCCAAATTTTTCTAATGTATCTTGGCATTTAGTTAAAGCCTGGTGTAAATCAAATCCTGGTATACTTCTTCCTGAACCTTTTCCTGTTCCGTTTTCTTCAAAACTAAGTAATATACTTGGCTTAAAATACATGTCCGTGATTTTAGATGAAACTATTCCAATTACTCCATGATGCCAATCTTCTCCTCCTACTACTATTGTTCTATTTTCATCTAGATGATTTTTTTCTATTTTTTCTACTGCACTTTCATATATATTTTTTTCTATTTCTTGTCTTTCTTTATTGTGTTCGTTTAATTTCTTAGTTAGTTCATTTACTTTATATATATCAGTTGATAATAACAACTCTAAAGCTTCTTCTGCTTTCCCCATTCTTCCACAGGCATTTATTCTAGGCGCTACTCCAAATGATATTGTATTTGAATCTATTTTACTATAGCCTGATGAATTTATTATTGACCTTAGTCCCATGTTTTTGGTTTGTTTTACTAACAATAGCCCTAATTTTGTAATTACTCTATTTTCATCAACTAATGGTACTATATCTGATATTGTCCCTACACATACTATATCCAAGTATTTTAAGTATGTTTCTTCCTTTAATTCTAACTTCATACCTATTGCTTGACACAATTTAAATGCTACCCCTACTCCTGCCAAATCTCTAAATGGATATGTACTATCTTTTCTTTTATTATCTACTACCGCCAAAGCCTTTGGTAAAACTTCACCTGGTTCATGATGGTCTGTTACTATTGTTTCTAGTCCTAATGAATTTGCATAATCAATTTCTTCAATAGCTGATATTCCACAGTCTACTGTTATCATTAGTGAATACCCTTCATTTACTATTTTTTCAATCGCTGTATTATTTAAACCATATCCTTCGTTTAATCTGTTTGGGATATAATAAGAAACTTCTAGACCTAAATCTTTTAAGAATTTTTTCAAAACCGTTGTACTTGTTATTCCGTCTACATCATAATCGCCATAGATTATAACTTTTTCTTGATTTTCAATCGCTTTTACGATTCTTTCTACTGCAATCTCCATATCTTTCATTAAATACGGATTATAAAAATCTTGCCTCGTCGGTTCTAAAAACTGTCTTATTTTTTCTTCACTAGTTATTCCTCTATTTACTAATATTGTAGCAAGTAAATCATTTAGTTTATATTTTTCTTTGAGTTCTTCTACTTTATCTACATCTATTTCATATATTTGCCACTTTTTATTCATATACCTCTCCTAAAATCATTTTATACTATTGTATACCATTTTTACACTTTTTTAAAGCTTTATTCTAAAAAAAATGAAAAAAATAAGACAAATAAGACAAAAAGCTGTTTTTTGGGACGGGCTCAAAAAACAGCACTTCTATTCAGCAAAAAAAGTATAGAAATTTCTATACTTTTTATTACTATTTTCACTTAAATATTAAATTATTATTTTAGACTTTCATTAAATATCATATTCAACAACCGTTACATTTGAATCTGTGTTATATGGAATTTCTACTCCTCTTGGTATATATAATGTTATTTTTGCATTAACTCCTTCACAAAGATAATTTGTTACTCTTATATTTTTTGATGTAAGCCTTATCTGACTATCACTTAAACCTTCACAATATCTAAAACAAGAATTCAAATCTTCCAACTGTGTTTGGTTGATAAATAAATTTTCCGGTATGCTTCCAGTTAAAGCTGTACATCCTTGGAACAAAAATTTTACACTTGTTATATTAGGACAATTAATAAGTAAATTCTCTGGGATGTTTCTAATTAAATTTATGCAATCTTCAAAAAAAGCATTTATAGTTATGAGATTATGACAATTATAAAATAATTTTTCTGGTATTTCTCCTGTAACTGCTGTCATCCTAAAAACTCCATCAGCATATTTAAGATTAGAACAATTGTTAAATAAGCCTTCTGGTATACTTCCTGTAATATTGGATTTGTCAAATAAATAATCTATATTTTCAACTTTTGTGCAATAACTAAGTAAATTTTCTGGTATACTCCCTGTAATCCCATTTATGTTAAAAGCATTTCTTAATGTTATAACATTCGTAGCATTATAAAATAGATTTTCTGGTATTTGTGAATTTAAGTTTGTACAATTATAAAACAATAATCTAAAACTCTCTACAGTAGTAAAACTATTTTTTACAGGAGTAGGTATTTGACCTGATAAATTAGTACAATTTCCAAAATCAATATGTTTAGCTTGTGTAACTCCCCATTGTTTTATTTGAGTTAAATTAGAAGCACTGTCTCCTACATTATAAAAACTCCAACCTTCACACATTCCTGTTATTTTAACATCATAAGTACCAGCTGTTGAGTAAGTATGATTTTTATCTTCATCATCAAAACTTGTTATTTCTGCAACTGTTCCATCTCCATAATCAACAGTAAAGTTATAATTAAAATAGGTTTCCTTTTCTCCTCTTTCTTCATCTGTTTCTTGTTTTTCATATATAGGTAATACTATATTCTCTCCTTCAGCTACACTCCATTGCGTAATAAAGGTTTTTAAATCTTCATTACCTGGTAAGTCATCATCTATTACTTGATTTGTTGCATTATTTATATAATTTTCATAACCTGTTAATATATTTTGTTCTTCCCCTTGTGCATTTTTTGTTTCATTCTTTGCTCTTTGTGCTTGCGTTAATATTCCATTTTCCCCTGTTAACATTGCAATGCTTACTCCAGCTAAAATTAAAAGAACAATTATAGTAATTACTAAAGCGATTAATGTGATTCCTTTACTATTTTTTTCTTTGTTTTTGTTTGTTTTCATTCTTAGTTTCCTCCTATTTTTAGATTTATATTATAAAAGCACAAAAAAGACAGCAATAAAGCCTGTTCTATTAGGTTTCATCACTATCTTTTTATCTATTTACTCTATTTTATTATTTACTAACAACCTACTTGTGTGTGTGTGTGTGTGTGTGTACAGCCACAAGGCTTTCAAGTTTTCTACTCATCTATTCTTTCCCTTCTTTAGTTTATTGTTTTTGTTTTCCTTAAACTATATTTAAATATTATTTTACACTTTTTATTCTTGTATTATATTTTACGTATAATATAAATATATATTAAAGTAAATTTTTTGTAAATAATATATTCAAAATAAAATATTACATTTTTGTTACAACATTTTCTTTTTCAACTTGCATAATTCCTTTTATACATTACTATATAGTTTGAAATTCCAATTTTTTTAATTCTTCCAATTCTTTTTGGCTTATGTGTGTTACTTTTAAAATATCTTCATCTTTCATATTATTTTTTACCATTTCTTTTGCAACTTTCATAACTCCCTCTGTCTCTTTATCTTCTAATACTTTTGATACAACTCTTTCAAAATTTGACATTTTACCACCATCCTTTTCTATTATTAATTCTTCATAATATTTTAACTTATCTCCTAAAAGTTCTCTTACTATTTTAGAATGCTTTGTCATTAATAAAATAGCTTTTCTTTCATACATATCAGGACCTCTTTTAATTATAAAATCAAATATTTTCATTATATTTTCATCTGTACTTTGTTTTTCAATAATCAGTGCTAATGATATACCCATTCTATCTTTTAATAATTCTTCATCCGTTAATTTTTGAATATCTATTAAATTATATTTTGGATATTCTAAAGGTGGAAAGCCATAATATTCATCTTGTTCTTGTGCTACTGTAAGCGAAGCATCCCATTTTTTATTCGCTACACTTAATACTACTGGAAACACAATTGGAGCTTTCCTAAATTTACTTTGTTTATTTGGTCTACTGTTTATAATGCATATACAATATTCCGTCATTCTTTCCGGCATTTTATAATTTATGGTACTTTGAATTTCAATTAATATGAAAGTTTCTTTATTTTTTACTTTATAAATAATATCTGACTCTCTTACTTTAAACCCTAGTTCTGTTATGAATTTTCTATTATATTTTTCTATGTCTTTTTCCTTTATATTATATCCAAAAAAGTTTTTCATAAAGTTTACAAATTCTGTTTTATCATCTAAAAGTTCTTTAAAAATTTTATCATGATATTGATGTGTTTCTATGTCTTTATCCAATTCTTTCTCTCTTTTTAGTGGATATAATGTATTGTATTTTTCATAATCTCCTTTTGTAAATGTTACCACTACTGTTCTCCTTTCATTTTAATTTCTTTTACTCTTAAAGTCAACTTTCTTGATAAGTAAATGCATCGATTTTTCTATAGTTTTCTTTGCTTCTCTCTTCTTTTTAGCTTCTTCCTGCTTTTTTCTATTTCTTATTAAAATTTTAATTGGAATTTGGGTAGATTACCCTAGATTTATAAAACTTGAATTAAAGCATATACATAATACTACTTTTACATTCGTTATGTCAATAGTATTTTTGAAATTTGTCTAACTTTTCATCGCAAAATTCGACAAAAAGCACAAAAAGTATCAAACTAATACATTTAATGTAAGTTTGATACTTTTCGTTATCTATAAATTATTTTATTATACACCAACTATTGAGAATCCATTATCTACATGGATAACTTCTCCAGTAATAGCACTTGATAAATTACTAAATAGGAATGCTGTTGCATCACCTACTTGTGATGGTGTTACATTTTGATGTAATGGTGCTCTTTCTTCTACTACATCTAATATAGAATTGAAATCTTTAATTCCTTTAGCTGATAAAGTTTTAATTGGTCCTGCTGAAATCCCATTTATTCTCATACCATCTTTTCCTAAATCTTTTGCTAAATATCTAATACTTGCTTCTAATGCTGCTTTTGCAACACCCATTACATTATATCCTTCTATTGCTTTTTCAGAACCATAATATGTATAAGCAACTATACTTGCACCTTCATTTAACATATCTTTTTCTTTTAACATTCTAACTATTGCTACTAATGAATATGCACTTACATCATTTGCATGAGCAAATCCATCTCTTGAAGTTAAAATGAAATCATTTCTTAAATCTTCTGAATTAGCATGTGCTATTGCATGTAAAACTCCATCTACTTTACCATGGTTTGCTTTTATTTCATCTAAGCATTTTTCAATATTTTCATCATAGCTTACATCTCCTAAAGCATAGGCTTTTGAACCTGGTAATTCTTCTAATAATTTATTTACTTTTTCTAAATTTTCTTCTGCACAAGTACAAATAACTTCTGCACCTTGGTCATAAGCTGATTTAGCAGCTCCCCAAGCTATACTCCATTTATTTCTTACTCCCATAATTACTACTTTTTTTCCTTTTAAAATCATTTTTAAATCCTCCTTATAATTTTTATTTATATAATTTAATTTTTAACAAATTTATTAAAGATGTGTCCCATTTGCGAAAAAAAGGTGTAAATGGGGACGTTTCCTTCGCGACATTTTTTTCGCATTAGAAACGTCCCCAACGCGAAATTACATATTTCTAAATTTTTCATATCTTTGTTCTATTAACTCTTTTTCTGTTAATTTTTCTAATTTTTTTATATCTTGAACTAAGTATTTCTTTATATCTTTTACTACTGTTTCAAAATCATTTTGTGCACCATTTTCTGGTTCCTTGATTATTTTATCAATTATTCCTAATTTTTTCAAATCATTTGCTGTCATTTTCATATTTTCTGCTGCTTCTTTTGCTTTACTTGAATCTTTATATAATATACTTGCAAATCCTTCTGGTGAAAGAATAGAATATACCGCATTTTCTAGCATTACTACTTTATCTCCAACTCCTATTGCTAAAGCTCCACCACTTGAGCCTTCACCAATTACAACACATATTATTGGTACTTTTATTCTTGACATTTCCATTAAGTTCTTTGCTATTGCTTCTCCTTGTCCTCTTTCTTCTGCTCCCATTCCTGGATAAGCTCCTGGTGTATCTATAAATGTTATTATTGGTCTTTTAAACTTTTCTGCTTGCTTCATTAATCTTAATGCTTTTCTATATCCTTCTGGCTCTGGCATACCAAAGTTTCTTTCCATATTTTCTCTTACATTTTTACCTTTTTGCTCTCCTATTACTGTTACAGGTTTACCTTCTAATGTTGCTATTCCTCCAATTATAGACTTATCATCACCAAAATTTCTATCGCCATGAAGCTCTATAAAATCTTCGAATAAAGAGTTTATATAATCTAAAGCTTTTGGTCTATCTAATTCTCTTGCAAGAGTTACTCTATCCCATGCCGTTATTCTTGACATTCTATTTTCCCCCTTTAGTATGTAATCTAATAAGTTTTGCTAGTGTTTCTTTCATATCTTTTCTTTCTACTATTTTATCTATAAAACCATGTTCTAGTAAAAATTCTGAACGTTGGAAACCTTCAGGTAACTTTTGTTTTATTGTTTGTTCTATAACTCTTGGGCCTGCAAATCCTATTAATGCTTTTGGTTCTGCTAAGATAATATCTCCTAAGCTTGCAAAACTTGCCGTTACCCCTCCTGTTGTTGGGTCTGTAAATACTGATATATAAAGTAATCCATTTTCATTCAATTTTGCTATTGCTGCTGATGTCTTTGCCATTTGCATTAGTGATACTATTCCTTCTTGCATTCTTGCTCCACCTGATACACAAAACATTACTAGTGGTAATTTTTTCTTTATCGCTGTTTCTATAGCAAGTGTTATTCTTTCTCCAACAGCTGACCCCATACTTCCCATAAGGAAGTTTCCGTCCATTACACCTAAAACTGCTTTTTGTCCTTCAATTTCACATGTACCACATTTTACTGCTTCGTCTATTTTGGTTTTTTCCTTCAAACTGTCTACTTTTTTCAAATATCCTTCAAAGTTCAATGGATCTTTTGTTAAAATGTCTCCACCTATTTCTTTAAACGTTCCTTCATCTGCTATTTGTTTTATTCTTCTTCTTGCTGATAATCTAAAGTGTTTACCACAATTAGGACATACACTTAAGTTTTTGTGTAAGTCTTCTTTGTAAAGTATTTCTTTACAATTATCACATTTAACCCATTTTCCAATCATTCTGTCTGATGCTTGTTCATTTTTTGTTTTTACTTTTTCTTCTCCGTTTAATTTCTTTACTTTATCGATTATCAAGGGTTTTACCTCCTTCACACCAATATGTTTTTAACAATTGCTATTATATATGTTATTTTTTATTTTTGCAACTAGAACACATGGTCAAAAAACAACCTATATTTCAAGGTTGTATTTATTTTCATGTTATTTAGTTAGTTTTTTATTAATCTATTTGTTTGCTTTACTATAAATTCACATAAAAAACAATTTGATTAATAATATTTGAATTTTTAAACATTCTATGATTATTTCATAAAAATTAACAATCTAAATCCAATATTTCCATTAAATTCAAAAGAGCCTCTCGGAATAGAGCATTTATTTCTATTCGCTGTTCCGTTCTCTTTTATCATTTCTTACAGTGCAAGGGCTCCAACTTTCTTTATCATTTATTTTATCATAACGATCACAATATTCCGTAGTCCACTCTCCTAAATTCCCAGAAAGATCAAAAATATGACATACTTCTTCTTCTGTTTCCCCTGTATTTTTTATAGTTTCTGTCTTTCTTAAATTATTAGCATAATTTTCATGCCCCATTTCTTGAATATAAACTAAAGTTGTATCCCAAGAATAACTGTTCATTAAGTCGCTTTTTACATTTGATGCATTCTTATATGTATTAATGCAAATCTTTGAAGCATTTAATTGTTCACACATTGTAAAGAGATCTCCCGTATTATCATTAAAAAATGTCGAGCATCCAAACGAAATTTTTGAAGCACAAGTAACTTTACTCACATCTGTTTCCGAATTAATAGCTTCTCCTTTTGGATTTGACGCTATACTTGATTCAAATCTTCCTATATAATAACCTCCATTTTTCTTAGTTGACTCAATAAATCCTTCTAAATCTAAAGCTGTCGCATTTTCTGCAAATTCATATTCAACAGCTCCCCCAGCCCTGTAATCGGAAAGTTCATAATAATCATCATAATCTTCACTTGTTATCGCAACTTCTTCTAGAAAATTTTCTGCACTTTGTTCCAATATAGGTGTACCATCTTTTTCGAATGAATAACGACCTAATTCTATATTTTTGCTTTCTGATCCATCATCTTTTATCACAGTACCAACTGGAATCCATACAAATTGACTTCCTTGAACATTAACATCACTTGAGGCATCTACATCTTCTATTACTATTCCTTCTTGTACTGTATCTCCAGAATCTTCAGCAATTTTAAAACCAGATGGGATTGTAATCTTGTTCCCCATCACATCTTCTATAGTTGTAGTTTCATCAAACTTTTTTCCTTCATTTTTTGCCTTTTCAACTTGACTAATTTTTATATATTCATCTAATTTTCCTTCTATATCATATACTGGTTCATTTGTAGTTATTGTTCCATCTTTTTTATTTACTTGACTTTCATCATTAATTACTTTTTTATTAATTAATTCAGCAATAACATCGTCCATTGTTGGCTCTCTATGTTTATTTTCTGCATCTACAATGGCAACATCAATTTGTTCTTCCCATTGAGAATACTCTGTATCATTTTTAGCGTTTTTTGCTTGATTAATAATTCCATTATTACTTGTTATTGCTCCTATTGATATTCCAGCTAAAATAAGTAAAACAATAATTGTTACTATTAATGCAATAAGAGTAATACCTTTTCTGTTTTTTAGTATTTCTTTCATTTCTTTACCTTCTTTCTTTGGTTTAATTTTGTATTTGTATTCACTGGCGATACGTTTATCTTAATAATATATATTTTGTTTTATTTTGTCAATAAAAATTCTCTATTTTTTCAAATTCGTATCTCTAGTGGTAACGAAGTGCATTATTTTTCTTATAAAATTTATAAAAATCCATATAATAAAAAAGAAGGAGTTTTATAAAATGTATCAATGCAGCAAATATAATGATAGATTAAACGTTACTAGTAAAAAAATAAAAGAATTACGTATAAAAAATAACCTTTCACTATCTGAACTTTCTACTAAGCTCGCTTTAATGGGAATAGACATATCTAAACCATCACTTCATAAACTAGAAACAGGAAAAAGAATATTAAAAGATTTCGAACTTTGTGGTTTAGCTCAAGTATTTCATGTTTCTATAGAAGATATACTTTCTGACTTTATTTCAGAACTAAAAAATGATAATGTCGTTTAAAGCCTCTTTTATAGAGGTTTTTATTTTGTTCTTTTACTTACTTTTTTCGACATTTTTCATATTTTTTCTTGACTTTTCTACAAAAAAGTATTTAAAATTTAATAGGAATATTTATAAATCAATACATATAAATGTTTTATTTATAATATTCTTATATAGAATAGAAGGGGTTTTATTATGTTTGGACACAGATCAGATGGAAGAAAAGTAAAAAATATTCCACCGTTTTTTAAGGTAATACCAAATATTATGCTTACTAGAAATGACTCACAAGTTTATTTTAAACAAGATATTGTATTAAATGGAATGGACGAATATATTTCAAAAAAGGCTAAAGAAGGAATTAAACTATCTTATATGGATATTATTTATGCAACTGTTGTTAGAATAATCGCAGAACGTCCTTCTTTAAACAGATTCGCAATGAACCGGTAGATTATATGCAAGAGATGGAATATATCTTTCTCTAGCAATAAAGAAAAGCTTATCAGATAATGGTCAAGAAACAACTTTAAAAATTAGATATGATGGTACTGAAAATATTTTTGAAATAAAAGATAAATTAGAATCTACAATAAAACAAAATAAAGATACAGAAACCTCTAACAATACAGATAATATGGCAGGAGCATTATCTAAAACACCAACAATTATTGTTAAATCTGCTGTAAATCTATTTAGATTTTTAGATAAACATGGACTTTTACCAAGAACTGTAATTAATGCTAGTCCTTTTCATACAAGTGCATTTCTTACTAATGTAGGCTCACTTGGAATAGATACTATATATCATCATCTTTATAACTTTGGCACAACTAGCATGTTCTTTGCAATGGGTAAAAAGAAAAAAAGCTATATTTATGAAGATGATGAAATAAAAAAGGAAAAATGTATTACAATTGCTTTTGTTGGTGATGAAAGAATTTGTGATGGATATTATTATGCTTCATCATTTAGGTCTTTTATTAGATATCTAAATCACCCTGAACTTTTAGAAGAACATGGAATACCACAAAAAGACGTTGATTAAAAGTATAGTTTTTAATGCTATACTTTTTTATTTTTATCTTTTTGTTCTTTTTTTCTGTTTCGTTTAATATATTTTAAAAAAGTTACTTTTTAGTCTTGAATTTATTTTTGATTTAGTATAATATATAAAGGAAAGTTTAGAAATTACATAGGAGGATGAAAATGCCAAGAAGAACAAAAGAACAAATTGAATTAGAAAAACAAGAAAAAGAAGCAAAAAAAGTTAAATCTACTTCTACAAAAAAAGTTACCACTGCTAAAAGTAAAGAAGAAAAGCCAGCTAAAAAAACTACTAAGGCAACGACAAAAAAGACAACAACTACAAGAAAAAAAGCGACTACTTCTTCAGCTTCTAAAAAAACAACCACAAAGAAAACTACAAAAGCAGCTAGCTCTACTACTAAAAAGGCAGCAAAAAAATCTACAACTAAGAAAACAACAACAAGAAAAAAAGTTACAACTAAAGTTGCTAAAGTAGAACCTGTAGAATATTACGATTTGCCTTATCGCTATAATCAAACAGTTGTAAAAGTTTTAGCACAAACGCCTACTACTCTATTTATTTATTGGGATATTTCTGATAGTGACAGAAAAAATTATGAAAAAGAATATGGCGAAGACTTTTTTCAAAACTCAAAACCTGTCTTGATTGTTTTTAATGACACGTTGGGTTATAAATTTGAAGTAGAAATTAATGACTTTGCAAATAGTTGGTATTTACATGTTGCTGATAGTAAATGTGACTATAGAATAGAACTTGGTAGACGTCCTATTGTAAAAAATGAGAAATTAAAAGATGATTATATATATGTTGCAACATCTAATGAGATGGAATCACCAAATGATAGAATACTATTTAACAAAGAACAAAAAATGGTATACTTTAGAAATGTAAAAACAGGTACTGTTACAGAAAAACCTGTAAATACATTATCATTTATTACAAATATGGGTAAAATTTATGATATCTATGATTTATATAAAGAAATATATCAAAATGAAGATGTAGAAAATATTTATGATTTAAAAAATCCTTCTTCACATCCATCTTCATAAAAATATATGAGACACTGCAGGACGGGTCTTACGTGTCTCATTCTTTTTTGTTTATACCATAGACAAAAACCGACAAATAAATTTGAGACAAAAAAGGCCCGTCCCTCTTTGTCTCATAAAAAAGGAGATAAATTATGCAAGAGAAAAAAGGTTATGTGAGTTTTGTTCTACACGCTCATCTTCCTTTTATTCATCACCCAGAAAGTGATGATTATTTAGAAGAGTCTTGGCTTTACGAAGCTATTTCAGAAACATATATACCATTACTTACAAATTTTCAAAAATTAGTAGATGAAGGTGTTGATTTTAGAATTACAATGTCTATTACCCCTCCTCTACTTTCAATGCTTGATAATAAATTATTACAAAAGAAATATATTAATTATTTAAAAAGACAAATAGAACTATCTGGAAAAGAAATTAAAAGAACTGCTGGTGATGAACGTTTAAATAAACTTTCTCACTACTATTTTGATAGATATTCTAATGATTTGAGATTATATAAAGATGTTTATAAATGTAATTTAATTGAAGCTTTTAAACATTTCCAAGATATTGGAAAATTAGAAATTATTACATGTGGTGCAACACATGGTTACTTCCCTATTTTATATGTTAATGAAAAAACTGTTAAAGCTCAAATTGCTGTTGGTGTTCAAACATATGAAAAATATTTTGGAAGAAAGCCTCGTGGTATTTGGCTTCCTGAATGTGGTTATATTCCAGAAGCTGATAAATATTTAAGAGAATTTGGTATAGAATATATCATAACAGAATCACATGGTATTTTATATGCTGACCCTACTCCTATTTATGGTACTTTTGCTCCAATTGTTTCTCCAGGAGGAGTTGTTGCATTTGGTCGTGACATAGAATCTTCAAGACAGGTTTGGAGTTCTATTGATGGATATCCTGGTGACTTTAACTACCGTGAATTTTATCGTGATATTGGTTATGATGCTGATTATGATTATATTAAACCTTATATTGCTCATAATGGTGTTAGAGTTCATACTGGTATTAAATATTATAGAATTACAGGTAAAACTGAATTTAAAGATTATTATAATATACAGTGGGCTAAAGATTCAGCAGAAAAACAAGCAGGACATTTCTTAGATTGTAGAACTTCTCAAATAAATCATTTAGCTTCATTTATGGACAAGCCTCCTATTATTCTATGTCCTTATGACGCTGAACTTTATGGACATTGGTGGTATGAAGGTCCATATTGGTTATATATTTTATTTAAGAAAATTTATTATGATGATTGTAGTTTTAAATTAATTACACCATCAGAATATATTGATAAATATCCAGACATTCAAGTAGCTTCACCTTGCCGTTCTAGTTGGGGAGCTAATGGTTATAGTGAAGTATGGCTTAATCAAACAAATGATTATGTTCATAGGCACCTTCATGTTGCAGGTGATAGAATGTGTGAACTAGCTAAAACATATCCAAATGCAAAAGGATTAAAGAAAAAAGCATTAAATCAATGTGCAAGAGAACTTTTACTTGCTCAAAGTAGTGACTGGTTATTTATTATTACAAATGGTACAATGGTTGATTATGCTAAAAAAAGAATTAAAGATCACATTGGTCGTTTTACTAAATTATATTATCAAATAAAAGATGATAAAATAGATGAAGATTTCTTAAAAGATATTAATGAAAAAGATTGTTTATTTCCTGATATTGATTATAATATCTATAGATAGTTTTAAAATAAGATGAAGATTTTTCCTTCATCTTATTTTTTTGAACAAGCTACATTTTTTTTACGTCAGCATAGTATAATGTATAAGTTTTAACCATTTAGTAGATACTATTTTTTAGAAAGGAGATTCTATTTATGAAATCACTATGTATAAAAACAAATAATTCTGATTTGATAGAATATCTACTAAATGAACTAAAGCATTTAGAATTAGAACACATTTGTTTTTCAACACAAAAATTTAAGCATTTCAAAAATGTGATTATTCACTATAAAGGTGATAATAATTATATATTCTTAGATAAAATGTCAAGCATCTTATCTCTTTTAGTTATTGATGAATTAGAAGAAGAATTTATAAATAAATTACTTATACAAAATTACTTTTATTTTGATATAAATGAAAGAAGAGATATCTTAGATATATGTTTTGATATCATGGCAGAAGATTTTTCTGATAATTTTGATAAGAAATTTAAAGCTCTTTATAATTCTTTTTATAACTTTTTATTAGAAAATAAAAAACTATATTTAAAAGGCTTTACTAATTTTAGGTTAAAAGATTATTTTAACATTTTGGATAATATTGTAACCAAAGCTGTTAATAGTTATATTATAGAAAAAGAATACTTAGAATTCATTTCACTTTTAAAGCTATATATTAATTCTCAAAATTCTAATTGTGAAATAGTTCATATTGTTTATTCTAATTCAAATACTATTTTATTAGATGAAAACAAACAAATTATAGATATTTCAGAGGATAATCTAAACGCTAAATACCTGGGAGATATTTCTTTTTCTTCAAATGATTATACTCTAAATTCATTATTAACTCTTCTTCCTAAAAAAATATACATCCATCTAATTGATAATTATATAGATGAATTTATAAATACTCTCCAGACTATTTTTGAAAATAGAATTCATATTTGTACTAACTGTAATATTTGTAATTTGTATAAAAATTCCAATAAAGAAAAAAATCCCAATACCATTTGATATTGGGATTTAATTCTTATGATTCTAATGTTGATATTGCTTCTTCTAATCCAGGTAATATAGCATTTTCTAAAGATTCATCAGAAACTATTTTCCATTTACCATCTTCTTTAACAGCATTTATTGTTGCGTTTACTGTTGTAGTTTGTATGTCATCGTTTTTCAATTGTTCTACAAAATAATCTTTAAAATCTTGACTTGATACATTTTCAGCACCATCGTTTCCTGAAATTGCTCCTCTTACTGCGTCTAATACTTTTCTAGCATAATTATTTATTATACTTTCAATATCTTTTGTTGTTATATCTACTTCGATTGTTGCATTATTTTCATCTGTTTCTGTAACTTTATTTACTTTCCAATTTAATTTATCAAATAATAATTTTTGAGACTCTTCGTCTAATCCTAAATTATTTATTTCTCCACTTAAGTATTCTTGTGCTTTTGTAAAATCTCCAGCCTTTAAGTTTGTTAATAATGCTTCTAATGATTTTTTAGGTGCACTTGAAGTTACTATCATAACTGTTAACAATGCTGCAACTAATAATACTACTATTACAGTTACAAGTGTTGGTATCCATGGAGCTTTTTTACTTCCTTGTTTCTTTTCTTTTTTATCTTCTTTTTTCTTTACCTCTTTCTTTTCTACTTTTTGGAATTTTGGTTCTTCTTTTTTAACTTCTTTTTTTGTCTCTACCTTTTTGTTTTCTTTTAAATCTTTATTTTTTTCTTCCATAATACCCTCTCCTTATTACTTCTATTACTATAATCAAATTATATATTAAGAATTTTGTTTTTTCAATATTTTTTTACTTTTTTCTTTATTAAAATTAATTTTTTTATTATAAATTTATATTTACGGTCTTTTTACTTGATATGCAACTGAGACGAAAAACCACAATGCTAATATGAAAGCAAGTACATACAAAATAATAGTAAGCACTGCACCCACATAAAAAGATACATTTAATGTATATACAAACCATCTTATAATTTTCTTATTTATTCCTACTAATCCTTTTTCATAGCTATTATTTTTTGCTTTCACAAATTCTGTACTTGGAACTTTATATATTTCTGATAATTTATATATTATATCTAAATCTGGATAACTTAATCCTATCTCCCATTTCTTTATATCTTTTTCTATTAAATTGCTATCATTTAACTTTTCTAATAACTCTATTCTAGATAACCCTTCTTTTTTTCGTAACTCGATTAATAATTCTTCTATTCCTTTTTGATTTTCTATATTTTTTTGTCTTTTTTGTTCTGCTTTCTTTTCTCTTCTTATTTCTTCCATTAATTTTCCCATTTTATTTTCCTTTTTTATTCGTTTTTTATTATTATATTTATATTTCTTATAAAAATCAATAATATTTAAAAATTATTAAAGACTATTATTTATCCCAATTGCTACAATATCTTTCATATTTTCTATTAATTCATCTATCTCCTTAGGTGTTACTATCAAATTATAATCTTTTGGAACTAATGCTTCTTTTATTTCTTCATAATTATCTTCTTCTTTCAATTTATTTAAATAATCATTTGACTTTGCTTCATCTTGTAATTTTTCTATAAATAAGTCTAAACTATCATTTACAAGTACTGCTGTTTCTACCACTGTTGGTATTCCAATTGCAATTACTGGTATTCCTAATGTTTTTATACTTATTTCACTTCTTGTATTTCCAACTCCTGCTCCTGGTACTATTCCTGTATCTGAAACCTGCACTGTACTACTAATTCTTTCTATACTTCTAGAAGCTAATGCATCTATTACAATTACAAGTTTTGGGTGAATATTATCTACTATTCCTTTTAATATCTCTACAGTTTCTATTCCTGTTGTTCCTAGGACTCCAGGTGCAATAGCACTTACCATTCTTGTTCCTTCTTCTACATACTGTGGTAAATAATTAATAATATGCCTTGTTACATCAATTTCATTAATTACTTTTGGTCCTAAACTATCTGGTGTCACATATATATTCCCAAGTCCTACTACTAAAATTTCTCCTTGTTTATCTACATGCTCATCTAAAATTTTCTTTAATTCATTTGATAGAGTATTCGCTGCTTGCTCTATTTCTTCTTCCTGTGCTATTTTCAATTTTTTTATATCTATTGTGATATAATTTCCTATTGGCTTTCCTATAGCTTTTTCTCCATTTTCATTTGTTATTTTTACTCTTTCTACTTTTATATTTTCATTTATATCTTCTTTCGTGCTTTCAATTCCATCAATCTCGCCTTCCTGTTTACTTGCTTTTTGATAAATATCTCTTCTTTCAGATGCTAAATCTGTTCTAAAATTATACATTAAAATCCCTCCATTTTTTCTTTAGTTTTTAATAATTTTATATTTTTTATACAAAATAAAAGAAAATACTTTTAAATTTAATTAAAAATATTTTCTTTTATGTTTATCTTTCTTCGTCTTCCTCTTCTAATTCTCTTTCAATTTTTTCTCTTTCTTCTACTCCTTGTCTATGTCTTTTTTCTAAAATTGGTCCTAGTTTTTCTTGTCTTAGTAAAAAATCTCTATAAGCTTTTACTGTTTCTTCATCTAGTACAAGTTCTTCTGCTATCTCTTTTTCGCTTTCTCCTTCTGCATACAAATTTGCAAACATTAGCAATCTTTTTTGTAACTTACTTCTTGTATCCTCACCTTTTCTTTTACCTTTTCTGTCATCTTCTTTTGCAGTCCTTAAGTATTTATTTACAGTATCTCTTGTACATCCTAACATTTCAGCAATTTCATCTTTTTGGATACCTTGTCCTTCAGCATACAATTCAACAGCCAATGATTTTCTATATAAATATGCCATGCCTGTTCCTAGTTTTCCTTCAATTTGACTAATTTTTTCTTTTTCATTTCCTACAGTACTTTTAGTTTTCATATATCTCACTTCCTTTACTTCTATTTTTGTCTTTACCTTCCTTCTTTACCATCATTTGTACACTTTCTCTTTTAGATTTTACTTTTCCTTGTATAGCCTTTTTAATTTGATTTAAATTCTTCTTTTCTTCTCCACTTAATTTAACTTCACCTTCTAGCACTTTTATATACTCTAATACCTTATCAAAATCTTGCCTTACAATATAATTCTTTATCTCTTTTAACATCATTTTGTAATATGCTTCTTCTGCTTCATTTCTTTGCCCTTCATCTTCAATTTCTTTTTTACTAATAAGCCTTGCCCTTTTTTTTTCGGCTTCTATCCTTATTCTTTTTTGCATAGCCATTTTAATTTGATTAAGATAATTCTTTTCTTCTTCGCTTAACTTAACTTCACTTTCTATCATTTTTATATACTCTAATACCTTATCAAAATCTTGCCTTACAATATAGATTTTTATCTTTTGTAACATCATTACGTAATATGCTTCTTCTCCTTTATTTCTTAATTCTCTTATTTTCTGTTTTTTTCTTTCTCTCTCTTCTTGCTCCCTTCTTTCTCTTTCTTCTCGCTCTTTTCTTTCTCTTTCCTCTTGTTCTCTTCTTTCTTCTTCTGTTTCTATACTTTCCTTTGAAACACCTGTACCTAATAAATCTTCCATTATCAGATTAACATTAACTCCAAGACTTCTAGAAATTTCACCTAATGTTTTTCCTTCATTCCATAAATCAACTATTTGCTTTCTTCTAGCTTCAGAAATATCTTTAGCATCTTTTTCGTTTTCTTGTAAAGCTATGATAACTTCTGAAATTGACAAGTGTAATTCATCTGCTATTTCTCCGTAACCTTTTCCTTCTTCTTGTAACGTCTTTATCTTTTCAACAATCTCTCTTTTAGATGGTCTGCCTTGTTTTGCTTTTTTAGGTTTATTCCCCACTTTACCATTTGCGTTTAAGTAGTCTGCATCTCTGCGTACAACAGCAATTGGAATATTTAGCCTTTCTGATATTTCTTCTACGCTCATATTTTCATTTAAAAGTGCTAAAATCTTTCTTCTTCTACTTTCTATTTTTCTATTTGTATTATTTTTTCTATCAAAATTATCTCTTGCAGATCTATAATAATTTATATCCGCAGCTATATCCTCCATATCATGTCCTGATTCTTGTTGTATTTCATATCGAGTTTTTCCATCTTCTAATAATCTTCCTATTTCATCTCTTCTTTTCTGTCTATCTCTTATTATGACTTCAATTTCTTCATTTTCCTCAGTTTGTGTTGGTTTTACCTCTCCTTTGTTTGCATTATACACACCTAATATACGTTGTCTTCTTCTATCTTGTTTTTTTCTTCTCTTTTTCTCTGCTAGTTGTAAACTTTCTTTTCTTTGCTGTTTTCTTTTTTCTTCCTCTTCATCAATCTCTACTTGAGGTGCTTCACCTTTTGCATCTGGTATTTGCTTTACTTCTTGTACACCTGCATTTTCAGTTTTTTCACCAATTAAATTATGTGCTAATAAAAATTCTATATCTCTACTTACAGCATTAATTGAAATTTCAAGTCTTTTAGCTATTTCTTCTTTTTCAATTCCTTGACTGTATAATTCTCCTACTTTTGCTCTTCTTTCTTTTACATTCATTGCTTTACTTCTATCAGGTTGTGATGTCTCTTCTGGTTTAGTTAATTCTTTAGCTCTAGCTGTTTCATTTTTTCTTTTTTCTTTTTCCTTGTCTGTCTCTTTGCTAGGCACTACTCTTAAACCAGGGATTATTCCTAGTAATAACAAGTCTTCTCTTACCAAGTTCTCTGGAATTTTTAATTCTTCTGCTATCTCCTTTGTTGTTTTACCACTATCAAATAATTTTTTCACTCTAGTCTTTCTATCTAGGTATTGTCTTTCACTTTTATCTTCTGATACCTTACTTACTAAACTTTCTAAATATTCAACAACTTCAACAATACTTACATTTAATGCATCTGCTATTTCTCCATAACTATTTCCTTCACTTTGTAACTCTTCCATCTTTCTATGAAGCTCTCTTTTTGAAGTTGTCATAGCAACTTTTTTACCAGTACTTATTTTTCCTTTTTTTACTTTTCTTGATTTCCTTCTTTTCTCTGTTTTTTCTATTATTCCTTGTTTTATTAATAGTCTTATATCTTGATATATTACATCACGTGATACTCCAAATTTTTCTGCTATTTCAGGAACACTTTTTCCTTCATTATATAACCTTGCTGCTTCTTTTCTTCTCTCTGCTACTTCCGCATTTGTAGCACGTTTTTTTCTATCTCTTTTTCCTAACATTCCTTCTTTTATTAATAATCTTATATCTTGATATATTACATCACGTGATACTCCTAATTCTTCTGCTATTTCAAGAACACTTTTTCCTTCATTATATAGTCTTTCTAGTTCTTTTCTTCTTTCAGCTACTCTTCCAATTGTAGCACGTTTTTTTCTAGTACTCTTTTCTAACGTTCCTTCTTCTCTTAATAGTCTTATATCTTGATATATTGTAGCATATGACACTCCCAATTCTTCTGCTATCTTTTTAGCACTTTTTCCTTCACTATATAGTCTTGCAACTTTTTCTCTTCTTTCAGCTATTTTTTCACTTTTTGTCTTCTCTCTAGTTATTTCTATACTTGTATCACTCTTTTTTGGTCTTCTTGCTCGTATTTCCTCTTGTACCTCTACTGAAAGTTCAACATCTCTAGTTCTATTATGCCTTGCTAAGAAATCCAAATCTCTTTCTACAACACGAATTGGAATACCAAGAATTTTTGCTATTCTCTTTTCTTTTATACCTCCATTATGTAATCCTTCTACTTTTTTTCTTCTTTCTTTTACGTCCATTGATTTACTTTCATGTTTTTCTTCCATACTTTTAGCTCCTATCTAGCTTCGTCTATGTGACCTTCCTTATTCTTACTTCTTACTGATTTTATCAAATCTACTAATTTATTTAGTTTATCTTTATCTTCCTCACTCAAAAAATCTGCTCCCATGTAAGATTCACTAAGTTTTTCCGCTTCTTCTAACTCTCCATTTTTAATATATCCCTTAACTTTCCTTGCTATATCTACTAAACTTGATAAGACAGGTCCTTCTTGTTCATCATTTTTTGCTTGTCTACTTTCTTCTGCTACTTTTTTTGCTTGTTCCTCTTCTTGTTTTTTTCTTTTTCTCTTTTCTTTTCTTCTTACTCGTTCCTCTTCTTGTCTTCTCATTCTTTCAAGTTCTTCTTCTGTATATATGCTTAATCCAAGTGACAAATAAATCTCTTTTGCTTGACTAAGTGTTAAATTTACTCTTTTGGCAACCTCCGCCATAGTCAAACCTTCTTCATACAATTTTTTTATCTTTTCATTTCTTTCTCCTACAAGTGTATTTACCATCTTTTTAGTCATTTTAGAGCCATTATCTTCACCATTTTGCTGCTCATCGTCAACTATTATTCCTGCTTTTTTTAAATCTCTTATATATGAACGAACTGTTGAAACATCTACCTTTAATTCTTCCGCTATTTCTTTAGTACTTTTACCTTCATTATATAATCTTGCTACTTTTTCTTTTCTCGCATTTATTTCTGATTCTTTTTTGCTTTTCATACTATATTTTAACATTCCATTTTCTTTTAAACACGTTACATCATATGTAATTGCTCCTATTGATAGCCCTAATTCTTCTGCTATTTCTTTATAGCTTTTACCTTCATTATATAATCTTGCTACTTCTCTTCTTCTATCACTTTTTTTAGTTCTCGCTTCTATTATTCCTTGTTCTTCTAATGCTTTTATATCTTGGTAAATTGTAAAAGCTGATACCCCTAACTCTTCTGCTATTCCTTTTTTTGTTTTTCCTTCTCTATATAACCTTGCAACTTTGTCTCTTCTTTCGGCTATCTTTCCGTCTATATCATGTATTTTTCTATCTCTTTTTTCTAACATTCCTTTTTTTATTAATTCTTTTATATCTCTAGATATTGTATAATATGACATTCCCAATTCTTCTGATATTTCTTTAGCATTTTTTCCTTCATTATATAGTCTTGCTACTTCTTTTCTTCTTCTAGCTATTTCCTGTGCTACTTTTTTAGAAGTCATTTCTAATACTCCTTTCTTTTTTAAATACTTCAAGTCATATTCAACTATCTGTATTGGCACACCTAATTCTTCTGATATCCTTTTTGGCTTCTTTCCTTCTTTATATAACCTTGCTACTTTTTCTCTTCTTGCATTTATTTCTGATTTGTTTTTTCTTCTTGAACTATCTCCTAAAATTCCACTCTTTTTTAAAAACATTAGATCATATTTAACTGTTCCCATTGACATTCCTAATTCTTCTGCTATTTCTTTGTAACTTTTTCCTTCTATATATAATCTTGCTACTTTTCTTCTTGTCTCATCTCTTTTTTCAGTCCTAGCTTCTATTACTCCTTCTTCTATTAATACTTTTATATCTCTATATACTGTAGAATCTGATAGTCCTAATTCTTCTTCTATTTCTTTATTGCTTTTCCCTTCATTATATAATCTTGCTACTTTTTTTCTTCTTGATTCTATTTCTTCTATTTCTTCCTCTTTATTTCTTTCCATAATTTAAACTCCTATCTAGATTCGTCTGAATGTTCGTCTCCTCTACTTTCACCTTTTAGTGCGTATACTATGTCTACTGCTTTTCTTAGCTTTGCTCTATCACTTTCACTTAAGAAATCTGCATCTAAATATTGTTCTCCTAATTCTGATATTCCTTTATAGTTTTTCTGTTTAATACACTCAAATATTTCTCTTTTTATATCGTCAAGACTTTGTATTTCTGGTTTGACTTGTCTTTTTTCAGCTTGTAAGCATTCTCTTTCTTGTCTTTCTCTTTCTGCTTTTATTTTTGCTCTTCTTCTATTTCTTGCCATCTTTACTTTCATTTTTCTCTCTTCTTCTGCTTCTTCTTGTCTTCTTTTTTCTTCTTGCATTCTCATTCTTTCGCGTTCTTCTTTAGTATAAATGCTTAATCCAAGTGACATATATATTTCCTTTGCTTGGCTAAGTGTCAAATTTTCTCTTTCAGCAACTTCTGCAATAGTTGCCCCCATTTCATGTAATGTTATAATTCTTTCATTTCTTTGGGCGGTTATTTTGTCTACTTCTCCTGAAGTTAGTTTATGACTCTTTTTAGAACCATTATTACCATTTGTTACTGGTGTTTTGGATCTCTTCAGAGTTTTTCTATTTTTTTTACTCTCAGGATTTTTAACACTTTCTATTCTTCTTTTTCCTAGATATTTTTTTACTCTATCTACATCTACTTCTAATATCTCAGCAATTTCTTCTATTCCTATATGCTTATTCTCAAATAAATCCCTTGCTTTTATTATTCTTCTCTCTTCAGGTGAAAGACTTCTAATTCTTCCTTTTTTTCCTGTTCTACCCAAATCTTGCATTAAATAATTATTCATTATAATTCCTCCGTCCTATACTTAACATAAATATTTTACCATATTTTAACTAAATTTTCAACAAAAAATGCTAATACTTTAACTAATTTCACTTTTTCACAAAAAGAAAAGAAAATACTTTTAAAAATAATTAAAAATATTTTCTTTTATCTCTAAAATTTTATTTATAATTTATTTTCTATCTATCTTCTCCATCATGAGTTTTTGAATATTTACTTTTATCTATTTCATGTGCTCTACGTTTTGATTTAATATATTGAACTATAATAAACAATTCATCTTTCTCTTTTTTAGTTAAAAAGTCAGCATCATTAATAACAGATTCAGCATATTCTATTGCAGCCTTGGAATTTCTTTGTCTTACATATTCTTGCATTTTCTTTACTATACCTCTAAAGCTTTGTTCAGGAATTTTTTCTTCTTCCTTTTCTCTTTCTTTTTCAGCTCTAATTCTTGCTCTTCTTTTCCTTTCCAATTCTCTTTTTCGTCTTCTTTGAGCTTCTTTTCTTTCCGCTTTTCTCTTTGCTTCTCTCATTTCTTCAATTTGTTCAAGTTCTTGTTCTGTATATATACTTAATCCAAGTGAGAAATAGATTTCTTTTGCTTGATCCATTGTTAAATGTTCTCTTCTTGCAACCTCTGTAATACTTACACCATCATCATATAGTTGTCTTATTCTTGCATTTCTTTCTGATACAATTTTATCAACTTTCTCTGAAGTTAAAACTCCATTTTTGCTTTTTTCCTCTTCTTGCTCACTATCTTCACTTCCATTATCTTTAATAGTTGCTAGTCTTCTTTTTCCAAGATAGTTTCTCACGCTTTTTTTCGCTATTCCTGCCATTTCTGCTATTTCATCTACACTAGAATACATATCACTTTCAAATAACTCTATTACTTCTTGTCTTTTTCTACGTTTTCCTGGATTTCTTCTCTGATTTATACTCATCTGTGATACCATGCCTTTCTCAAAACTACTATTCATAATTATTACTCCTCTCTAATTAACATAATTATTTTATCACATTTTTTTGAATTTTTCAACAAAAAATAAAAAGGTAACTACTTTTGAAGTAAATTACCTTTTATTTTCTATTCTAAATATTTCTTTAAGAACTTACCTGTATAACTTCTTTCATTTTTACAGATTTGTTCTGGAGTTCCTACTGCAATAACTTCTCCACCATTATCTCCACCTTCTGGTCCTAGGTCAATTATATGGTCACAAGTTTTAATTAAATCCAAATTATGTTCAATTACTATAATAGTATTCCCAGTATCAACTAATCTTTGTAAAATATTTACTAGCTTATGAACATCTGCAATATGAAGACCTGTTGTTGGTTCATCTAATATATATAATGTTTTTCCAGTTGCTCTTTTTGATAATTCAGTTGCAAGTTTAACTCTTTGTGCCTCTCCTCCTGATAATGTTGTTGAAGGTTGTCCAAGTTTTATATAACCTAAACCTACATCATAAAGTGTTTGGATTTTATTTTTTATTTTAGGTATTTTATCAAAGAATTGCAATGCTTCTTCTACTGTCATATCTAATATATCTGCAATATTTTTACCTTTATATCTAACCTCTAATGTTTCACGATTATAACGTTTTCCCTTACAAACTTCACAAGGTACATATATATCAGGTAAAAAGTGCATTTCTATTTTATGAACACCGTCACCATTACAACTTTCACATCTACCTCCAGCTACATTAAAACTAAATCTTCCCTTTTGGTAACCTCTTAGTTTTGCCTCCTCTGTAGCTGCAAATATATCTCTTATTAAATCAAATACACCTGTATATGTTGCAGGATTTGACCTAGGAGTCCTTCCTATTGGTGATTGGTCTATATTTATTATTTTATCTACATTTTGTAATCCTTTAACACCTTTACATTTACCTGGCTTTTCATTTGAACCATTTAATTCTTTTGCTACTGTTTTATATAAAACTTCGTTTATAAGTGTTGACTTTCCTGAACCTGATACACCTGTAACACAATTAAATACTCCAAGTGGGAATTTAACGCTAATATTTTTTAAATTATTCTCTGTAGCACCTTGTACCTCAATTACTTTTGTTTTTAATGCTTTTCTCCTTTTTTTAGGTACTGGTATTTTCTTCCTTCCACTTAAATATTGTCCAGTTACAGAATCTTCTACTTTTTTTACTTCTTCAGCAGTACCTTGAGCCATTACTCTTCCTCCATGGCTTCCAGCACCAGGTCCAATATCAATTATCTGGTCTGCTGCATACATAGTATCTTCGTCATGTTCTACAACAATTAAAGTATTTCCTAAATCTCTTAATTTTTTAAGTGTTGCTAATAACTTATCATTATCTCTTTGGTGAAGTCCAATACTTGGCTCATCTAATATATACAAAACTCCTGTTAATCCAGAACCTATTTGTGTTGCTAAACGGATTCTTTGCGCTTCTCCACCTGATAATGTTCCTGCACTTCTTGATAATGTTAAATACTCTAATCCTACATCTATCAAAAATTGTAATCTTTGGTCTATTTCTTTTAATATCAATTCTGAAATCATTGCTTCTGTTTTATTTAATTCCAAATTATTTAAATATTCTTTTATTTTGTTTATTGACATTGCTGTCAACTCATTTATATTTTTATCTCCTACTTTAATTGATAAAATTTCTGGTTTCAATCTTGCTCCATGGCAAGCATAACATTCTGAATTTGTCATATACATTTCATAGAAATCTCTCATACCTTGTGATTTTGTTTCATTATGACGTCTGTCTAAAGTAGGAAGTACTCCCTCAAATGGTGCTGTAAACTTTCTTACTCCTGCATATGATGAATATTCAAAATCTATTTCTTCATCATTTGTACCATAAAGTATTTTCTCCATAAACCAACGTGGCAAATCTTTAATCTTCTTGTTTCTTATATCTATTCCATAATGTTTTCCTATTGCCTCAAAATACATTTTTGCCATTGTGTCGCCTTTTTTCATAGTACTAGAACCAAAAGCCTTTATTCCATCATATAGAGTTTTATTTTTATCTGGAACAATTAAATCTTCATCCATTTTCATCAAATATCCAATACCTGTACAAACTGGACATGCACCAAATGGATTATTAAATGAAAACATTCTAGGTGTAAGTTCTGGGAAACTAAATCCACAATCAGGGCAAGCATAATTACAGCTATATAATATAGGTTTTTTACCCACTACATCTATTAAAACAAGTTTATCTGCATGTTTTAGTGCTATTTCTACTGATTCTGTTAATCTACTTATAATTTCTGGCTTTATCACCAATCTATCTACCACTAATTCGATATCATGCTTTTTCTTTCTATCTAATTCTATATCGTCAGATAATTCATAGTTTTCACCATCAATTCTAACTCTTACAAAACCTTCTTTTTGATATCCTTCTAACTGTTTTGTATATTCACCTTTACGTCCACGAACTACTGGTGCTAATACCTGTATTTTTGTTCCCTCTGGTAAGCTCATTATATTATCTATTATTTGATCTATACTTTGCTTTTCTATTTTTTTACCACAATTAGGACAATAAGGAACACCAATTCTAGCATATAATAAACGAATATAATCATATATTTCTGTTACTGTTCCTACTGTTGAACGAGGATTTTTAGATGTTGTTTTTTGGTCTATTGATATTGCAGGTGACAAACCATCTATTCTTTGAACATCTGGTTTCTCCATTAATCCTAAAAATTGTCTTGCATATGAAGATAAACTTTCTACATATCTTCTTTGCCCTTCTGCATATAATGTATCAAATGCTAAACTAGATTTTCCAGAACCTGAAAGTCCTGTTATTACTACTAATTTATCTCTTGGTATTTCCAAACTTATATTTTTTAAATTATGTTCTTTTGCACCTTTTATTATTATTTTATCGTTCATCTTTTCACCCCGAGATATTATACTACAACTCCCAAATAAAAACAAGAGTTTGGTTTACTTTTTTCTAATTAGTTCTTTTAATTTATATATATATTTTAAAGCAGAAAAAAGTCTCTTTCGAGACTTCTTCCTGCTTCTAGGAATTATCCTACTTCTTTGTCGCCAAATTTTTAAAGCTCCCTTCTGTTTGTAAAATATTGCTTTTTTGTACGCTTTACAAGAACTGGCTCACCATATATGTTCATCACAAAACCATTAACCATTTCATATGGCCTTCCTCTAAAGAACTTTTCCATCTCTCTTTCAAAATTTGACCCTTCCACAAAGCAAGCTGACAAGAGCTCGATTATTTCTATTTTACTAATCCAACTACTATTTCCATAATAGCCAGATTCTTTTCTCAAGCTCAAAATATTGTCAGCATAGCATAAGCACTGGGTCTCAAGGTGTGCCCTTGAATTTGAAAAAGTGATTCCGATATATGGCTTGTTTCCAATGCCTGAAAAGTATATCGAAACATTCGTCGCTTCCATTTTCCTCCCTTAGAAACTTTATACTCTTTGGCTACCTACTTACAATACATTTATATTATATCATCAATTAACATAATTTTCAACTAATAGAAAAGGGGTGCTATTCTCAAGCCCCCTTCCTGTTTGTAAGATAATTATATCTTACTTAGGTAGCCAAAGGCTTAGAGAGTACTCCTCCACTCCATCTCTTCAGCCCGAAGCTGTGTGTCCCAGATCTTGTAGAGCTCTTCAAGATCATGCGAGTAATGAGTTGCAAGAACAGGAATGTTATTGACACTCATCACAATGCCTTCGAGATGTTCATGCTCCTTGATAATCCCTTCCTCTTTGAGGAGTTTCTCCATATCGGAGTCTTCCTCAAAGCAACCTGCCATGAGCTCGATCACCTGTTTAGGAGTACCGTTAGATTCAAGTCCCTTCAAGAACAGGATTCCATTATCATGGGCCAGATACTCTGCCTGAAGAAACACCTCCTCATTTTCAAGGCTGATGTCACCGAGTAGCTGCCTCGTAAATGACGAGACAAACTCAACGCCAACTTTAGTTACTTTCATGTCTTCTCCTTTGACTATCGTTTGAACGTGCACGGTAGAAACCTACCATTTAAATATTATACTACAGATTTACATAACTTTTAAGTTTGTTAAATAAGGAAGCACCCACTTTGGGTGCTTCCTATGGAATTACAAGAACTTAGTTGACTTACTCGTGACTAAGCCATATGGATTAACTCTATGGAAATATTGACCAAGTATAGCAATATTCTTTGCATCAACTTCTCTCAGAATGCGCCTAGCAAACAGGTCCTTAACAGGTGTCTCGCCATGATTCACAAGCACCAGATTGAGTTTTTCAAACCTTTGCAAGAAGCTAATCATTTCATCAGCCTTCGCATGTGCAGAAAACTCATTGGTATATTCGATTTCTGCCTGCTTCTTGTAAAGGACCCCTCGGACTTTCACATTTTCACCTTTGGGTGCCTCTTTTAGCTCTCTTCCTAATGTTCCTTCTGCTACATAACCTGTAAACTGAATAAGTGCATTCCTCCTAGTTATGTAACTAGGAATATAGGTTTCAGCCGGACCATGAGACCCCATGCCAGAAGTTGTCACAATAATCTTAGAAGCATTATCCTGTAAAATCATGCCTCTAGTCGTTTTGTCAACAAAGACAACATTACTGGGAAGGAACTCCCTCATCTCTTCCTTGACACCAAGCATGCCATTCTTACACATTTCTGTGTACATAACTCCAAGTTTGCCATCGACATATATAGCAACTTCCAAAGGAAGAGTTCCCAAGTCCTGTAGTACTTTAAGCTTATACAGAACTTCTTGCATACGGCCAAGAGCAAAAGCTGGGATTACAACTGTTCCGCCTTTACTTACGCACTTAATAATATTGTCTACAAAAGTCTCCTTAATCTCTTGAGAATTCATATATCCATATGTAGACTCTTGCACGACTGTAAGTGGTAATTCATATACCCAATCTGGTATAGGCTCTGAATCAAAGAAAAGATTCTTGTTGTTGTAATCTCCTGTGAAAAGTATGTTGATATCCCTTTCTTGGGGATAACTTATTCTTACAAGAACCATAGCTGCGCCATACAAGTGGCTATTTCCAAGGAACATTACATCAACGTTATTCCTTACGTGAATCCATTGATTGTAATCACATCCCTTGACATACTGCATTGTATGTTCAGCATCGTCATCATCGTAGATAGCCTTTTCTCTGCGCCGCTTGGCTTTGCTTTGTATGATTCTAGCACTATCTTTCAATGCTGGCGCCATTATGCTTCTTGTAACGTCTGTTGTATAGATGTACTTTCTATACCCCTTCTTTATCAACAAAGGCAAACGACCAATATGGTCTGCGTGGCCATGAGTAACAAGGCAAAAATCAATATTGTATGGATTAAACATCAGCTCCTTATTACGTTCCTCTTCTTCCTTGCTCCCTTGGAACAATCCACAATCGACAATAAAATGGAACTTCTCACCATTCGGAAGCCTTACAGTTACAATGTTACAAGAACCGGTAACTTCTGGATGCACAGACATAACGTCTGCGTAAAACCGCTCTTTTCTACCCATAAAGTAACTCCTTTTCTAATAGATAGATTTCCTATACTACAAAAACATTGTATCACCATATCATGATTCAGGCAATATAAAAAATAAAATTTAACATAAAAAATTAAAGAAGATATTTCTATCTTCTTTAATAGACCTCATAATTTAGAAAATTCCTACTATATTTCCATTTTCATCTATATCAATACTTTCAGCTGCTGGAACTTTTGGAAGTCCTGGCATTGTCATAATCTTTCCTGCCAATACTACAATAAATCCAGCCCCAGTCTTTAGTTCTACATCTCTTACATGTATATTATACTCATTATTACATTCTAGATTTTTAGGATCATCTGAAAATGAGTATTGTGTTTTTGCAATACATACAGGTAAGTTTCCATATCCTAATTTTTCTATCATCTCTATATTTTCTTTTGCTTCATCTGAATATTCTACATCTTTTGCCCCATAAATCTTAGTTGCAACTTTTAATATTTTATCTTTTATACTATTAGTATCTTCATAGATAAAATTAAAGTTTTCAGGTACTTCTACTAAATCTACTAACTTCTTTGCAATATCTGTTGCACCTTCTCCTCCTTTTGCCCATCCTTCAACAATGCTTACTGGTATACTTCTTTCATTCAATTTATTTTCTAACCATTTAATTTCTTCCTTAGTATCAGATGTATATCTATTTAATGCAACTATTACATTTAATCCAAATTTATTTTTTAGATTATCAATATGACGATATAGATTACCTATTCCTTTTTCTAGTCCCTCTATATTTTCTTCTTGTATCTTTTCTTTCTCAACTCCACCATGATATTTAAGTGCCTTTATTGTTGCAACTAAAACTACAGCATCTGGTTTTAGTCCTGCTTTTCTACATTTTATATCTAAGAACTTTTCTGCTCCTAAATCTGCACCAAATCCTGCTTCTGTTATTACATAATCAGAAAGCTTCATTGCCATTTTAGTTGCAATAACACTATTACATCCATGTGCAATATTTGCAAAAGGTCCTCCATGAACAATTGCTGGTGTATGTTCTAATGTTTGTACTAGATTAGGTTTGATTCCATCTTTTAAAAGAACCGCCATTGCTCCATTTACCTTTAAATCTCTTGCAAATATTGGTTTATCTTCATTGTTATATCCAACAATTATATTTCCTAGTTTTTCTTTTAAATCTTTTATATCTTTTGATAGACATACAATTGCCATTATTTCAGATGCAACTGTTATATCAAAACCATCTTCTCTTGGCACTATTTTCTTTTCACCTGATAGACCTGTTTCCACTTTTCTCAATTGTCTATCATTTAAATCCATACATCTTTTCCAAACTACTTTTTTAAATCCTAATTCATTTCCAAAATAAATATGATTATCTATCATACTTGAAAGCAAATTATTTGCTGCAGTCATTGCATGTATATCACCTGTAAAATGAAGGTTAATATCTTCCATAGGTGCTATTTGTACTTTTCCTCCTCCTGTTGCTCCTCCTTTTATTCCGAAAACAGGACCAAGTGAAGGTTCTCTTAGTGCCAAAATAGAATTTTTGCCTATTTTTCTTAATCCATCTGCAATTGCTATTGATACAGTTGTTTTGCCTTCTCCTAGAGGTGTTGGACTTATTGCTGTAACTAAAACTAATTTTCCATTCTTATTATCTTTTACCTTTTCATATACAGAATTAGAAATCTTAGCTTTATACTTTCCATATAATTCTAAATCATCTTCTTCAATTCCTATTTTATTTGCTATTTTATCTATTTCTTGTAACTCTGTATTTCTTGCGATTTCTATATCTGTCATATAAATCACCTCTACTTATACTATAAATCCTACAGCTATTCCAATTAATGCTCCTACAAATACTTGTGTCGGAGTATGTCCTAATACTTCCACAAGCTTTTCTGATACTTGCACACCTGTAAGTCCTGGTGTTTCTATTAACTTATTTAATAAAGCTGCTTGTTTTCCTGCGGCTCTTCTTACTCCACAAGCATCATACATTACTACAAATGCAAATGCAAGTGATAAAGCAAATAATGGAGTTCCTACTCCTTCATTTCTTCCTATCAATGTGCATAAGCTTGTTACAACTGCTGAATGTGAGCTTGGCATTCCTCCTGCTCCTAATATCCTTTTAAAATTAAATTTTTTAGTTGTAACTAAATCATAAACTAATTTAAATAATTGTATTCCAAACCATAATAAAAATGGAACATATACATATTTGTTCTGAATAAATGTCATTAAATTATTATCCATTTTTCTAAATTCTCCCCTTTAACTATTCTTCTGTTTCGAAGTTTTCTTCTTTGGTCTCACCATTTTCATTTACTAACATAGTGATTTTCTTTTCTGCTTCTTGTAATATTTTATTACATTCTTTTGAAATTTTAATTCCTTCTTCAAATTTTGTTACAGAATCATCAAGATTTAAATCTCCCTTTTCCAATTCTCCAACAATTTTTTCTAAGTTCTCCATTTGTTCTTCAAAACTCTTACTCATAATATTTCTCCTTTTAATCAATTAAAGCTTGTTTTTTTCCGTCCGTAAATCTTAGTTCAATTTTGTCGCCCTTTTTTAATTCGTCTTTAGATTTTATTATTTTTCCGTCTTTTTCTGTTATTGAATATCCTCTAGATAGTGTCTTTAAAGGACTTAAAGCATCTAATTTAGAAACTAATTCTATATATCTGTTTTTCTCTTTTTCTTGCTTTATTTTTATAGAAGCTTCTAATCTCTTTAAGAAATTATCTATTAATAAATAATTATCATTAACTTTTCTTAATGGTTCTTTAAATGCTGAACTTGCCATACACTTATCGAATCTTAGCTTCATTACTTCAACTTTTTTTAGTAAAGCCATTCTTAGTCTATCTTGGTAACTTTCTATCTTTCTTTTTACTTCATAAACATCAGGAACTGCAAGCTCTGCTGCAGCTGATGGTGTTGGTGCCCTTAAATCTGCTACAAAGTCTGATATTGAAAAATCTGTTTCATGTCCTACTGCAGATATTATCGGTATTTCTGAGTCATAAATTGCTCTTGCAACAATTTCCTCATTAAATGGCCATAAGTCTTCTAACGAACCTCCGCCACGTGCTAAAATTAGCACATCTGCTAATTTATTTTCATTCATAAATTTAATTCCAGAAGCTATTTTTTCAGCAGCTCCTTCTCCTTGTACAGGTACTGGAAGCAATCTTATATATACATTTGGATTTCTTCTTGTTGAAACATTTATAATATCTCTAATTACCGAACCTGTTTGTGAAGTTAAAACTCCAATTACTTTTGGCATAAGAGGAATTTTTTGTTTATGTGCTTCGTCAAATAAACCTTCTTTTTCTAGCTTTTCTTTCAACTCTTTATATTTAGTATATAAATCTCCTTGCCCATCCTCTTCCATCATTTTTACATATATTTGATATATACCGTCTCTTTCAAAAACAGAAACACTTCCCAAAACTATAACTTTCATACCATCTTTTGGCATGAAAGTTAGTTTTTCAGCATATGTTTTAAAACATACACATTTAATTAAAGAATTTTCATCTTTTAATGTAAAATACATATGTCCTGTGTAATGATTTTTGAAATTTGATATTTCCCCTTTAACTAGAATTTGGCTCAAATTCTCATCATTTGCAATTTTATCTTTTATGTATCTGTTTAAGTCAGAAACAGTAACTGCCATGTCACTATATCTCATAATATTCATCCTTTTCTATTCTTTTACTACATTTGCAAGTATTCCATTAACAAATTTTTTAGATGTATCTTCTCCATATTTTTTTGCTAGCTCTACTGCTTCATTTATTGCCACTTTAAATGGTAATTCCTTATATTTTATTTCATATATAGCTAATTTTAATATACTTAAATCTATTTTAGAAATACGGTCAATTTTCCAATCTGATTTCAAGTATTTTTCTATTTCTTTTAAGATTTCTTCTTCATTTTTATCAATTCCAAATACTGCATCTTTTATATATTCTACTGCATTTTTATCTTTTATACTATTACTTTCTAAATAAAGTTCTACTTGTTCTTCAAGATTTATTTCTCCTCTTTGTATTTCTAAACTATATATCAATTTAAAAGCCTGTTCTCTTATTTCTGAACGATTCATTTCTATTCCTTCCTACATTTTATCAATAAAATTCTTTAATTTAGTTTTTACATCTTCTTTATTTTGTTGTACATAATTTCCAATAATAGCTCCGAGTATAATTACAACAGCTGCTAAGATTAAATCTTGTAATCTTGTTATTAATATTAATACTGCAATAACTATTCCGATAATAGCACCTTTATAATGATCCCAAAAATCTTTAAATCCATTCATATTATCATTCCTTTCGTGTTTTTAAGCTTGTTGCTCCTTTGCTGCAACTTTTTTTACTGTAATATTTACTTCTTTTACTTCTAAATCTGTTGCTCTTTTTACTTTTTCTTTTATTCTCGTTTGAAGATTTGCTGATAAATCTTTAATAACTGCATCTGAACTTATTATTAAGTTTACATATACTTTTACATTATTGTCTTTGTCTAATTCAACTCTTGTTGAAACATCTTCTGCACTTTGGAAGTTTAATGCTACTGAATTTACTAGATTTTCTATTGTCTCTTTAGAAATCATAAGTTTTCCACTGTCGTTTTCTAATAAAACACCTTGTCTTTCTTTTATTTGTTCTTTTGATGTTGAATCAAAGAATATACATTTAATAGAAAGTAAGATAAATATTATTCCTAGTCCAAGTAATATTTTACTTGATGTTTCTCCTACTATAAGTCTATAAACCATATTTCCAACTAAATCCATATCTAACCAACCAAATATTAATAAACATAATACTATTGATAATATTAACATTATATTAGAATATATAATTAATGTGATTTTTTCTAAAGTTTTCATTTCTTCAATTCTCCTTTTACTATATTTTATTCTTCTTCATCTGATTTTTGAGTCTCAGCTGTATCTGTATTAACACCTTGTACATGTACATTTACTTCTTCTACTTTTAATCCAGTCATACTTTCTACAGCTTTTTTAACTCTGTTTTGAATTTCAAATGCTACATCTGGTATTCTAGAACCATATTCAACTATGATATTTACATCGATCTTTGCAACATTTTCATTTATATCTGCTTTTATTCCTTTTGCTAAATTTTTCTTTCCACTAAATACCTCTGAAATTCCTCCTGCAAATCCCCCTGCCATTCCAGAAACACCTGGAACCTCTGATACTGCAACTCCTGCAATAACTGCAACCACATCATCTGATATTTTTATTCCATCGTTTTCTGTTTTAATTTCATCTTCTAGCTCTACTATTTCCTCTTTTTTCTCTTCTTTATTTTCTTCACTCATAATTATTCCTCCTATCTCTATAAATGAATTAATTATCTCTCGATATCTTCATTTATCTTAGTTTTTTATTTTATTTTAATAAATT
>CALXAV010000014.1 GCA_944386385.1 uncultured Clostridia bacterium | reverse complement strand
TGAAGGGAGTTTTGTCTAGTACATAGCTAAAGCCTATGTTACTACCGGCATAGCCGGAAGATTATTTACATTTAAAATAGCTATAAAATTATTTTATAGCTATTTTCAGACTGTTGACAAAGTATTTAAAATATTTGGTTCAATAGTCTTTATTTTTTGTGAACTACCAACCACTTAAATGTAGTAAATTTTACGCTCCCTTCTTATAAAAATTAATAAAACCGAATAAAAATAGAAAACTCAATAACAAAATTCTAAAAAATAAAACAAACTGAATAAAGTCCCTTTAAAAGAGACTTTATTGTTAATACTTAAGCAAATACTAACCTCATCTCTCGTGCTTTTACAAAAGCTCTAGCATCAACCTTCCTGAACTCACAATCATTCCTGCTCTTATAATATTCGTAGTAGTAGCCGCTATCACAACCTATAACATTTGTTTTCCAAATTACACCTTTTTTAGAAAACAGTGCATGGTATTTATCATCTGGATTATATATCCAGTATGGCTTCTCGTCTGTGTTTTGCTCAACAAATTCGTCTTGAGGAATAGCACTTCTTACTATCTTCATTCCTGGCTGTGAGATAAGACCACATATCTTGTTTATACTTTCTACATCATAGTATGCATTGCCATAGTGAGCTCCCCATTATCTAAAGCCAATGGAATTGCAGTTGCCTTTATTTCAAATACCATCCATGTAATAATATGTTTTTTATTATACAATTTTTATTATATATTAACAAATCATTTACATTTTTATAACTAATTTATTGAACTTAGAATTTATATAATTTGTTAACTTATCCATAAATACATCTGATTTTATTTCTTTTTTTGCTACCATATCTAGACCTTTCTCCCAACTTGCTGTTAATTTTGGATTTAACATATCTGGCATAGACTGATATACAATATCATATATAGTTTCCCCTTTTAAAGTAGGTGTTATTATTTGTGTTTTTTTGTTAATCTCTATATATTTTATTTTCTCTAACTTTTTTATAATCTCTGCTCTTGTTGCACTAGTACCAATTCCAGCTCCCTTTATTTGTTCTCTTAATTCTTCATCTTCAATTAACTTTCCGGCATTTTCCATAGCTAAGATTATAGAACCTGAATTATATCTAGATGGTGGTGAAGTTTCCGCTTCTTTTAGTTCATAATTTTGTACTTCAAGAACTTGTCCTTTTTTCAAACTCTTTAATATTTCTATATTATTTTCTTGTTTACCTTCATTTTCTTCGTTATCTATTTCATTATCTTTCTTGCTTTCTTCTTTCTTTTTGTTGTTTACTTTTTCAGGTTTTAAAATTTCTAAAAAACCTTGTTTTAAACATACTTTTTCACTTGCATAAAAACTCTCTTTCTTTTCACCATTTTCTATTTCTAATGTTACTTGTATTCTTTGATACTCAGCTGGTGGATAAAATATTGCTAAAAATCTATTTACAATTACTTTATAAACTTTTTTATGTAATTCTGGTAAATTATTAAAATTTTCGAAACCTTGTCCTGTCGGAATAATTGCATAGTGGTCTGTTATTTTACTATCATTTACATATTTGGTTTTAACTAAATTAGTAGAATACTTTTCATCTACCATTTTTTTAATATACTCTTGTACTTCTCCATCTTTATATCCTCTTGCAAGACCATTTAGGTTTTTAGTAATTTCTTTAGCTACCGCTGTTGACAAAACTCTTGCATCTGTTCTAGGATATGTAACTAATTTTTTTTCATATAAATTTTGTATTATCTCTAACGTCTCATCTGGCTTTATTTTAAATCTTTTTGTACATTGGTTTTGTATTTCTGCTAAATTAAATAAAAGTGGTGGATTTTCTTTTTGTTTTGATTTTTTTAATTCTACTATTTTAGCACTTTTACCTGCTAATTTTTTAATAAATTCTTTCGCTTCATTTTCTTTCTTAAACCCTGATTCATTATATAGTTTAGGCGATTCAAACATTGTAGAATTTTCATTTACTTTCCATTCTGCTTTAAAACTAGAATCCTTACTTCCAAATAATCCTTGTACTTTATAATATTTTGTTTTCTTAAAATTTCTAATTTCTCTTTCTCTAGAAACAACCATTCCAAGAACACAAGTCATTACTCTTCCTACTGATATAGAAGCTCTATCTTCATTTATCTTACTTGCTAAATTTCTTCCATATATTATTGATAATAATCTTGAAAAATTAATTCCAATTAGATAATCTTCTTTTGCTCTTAAATATGCACTATCTGACAAGCTATCATATTCTGATAACTCTTTCGCCTCTCTTATACCTCTTAAGATTTCTTCCTCTGTTTGAGAATCTATCCAAACTCTCTTCATTTTTGCCTTTGGATTAGGCTTTGCCATCATAAACACTAACCTTTGAATATATTCTCCTTCTCTTCCTGAGTCCCCTGCATTATATATTACTTCAACATCTTCTCTTTGAAGCAAGCCTTGTACTATATTAAATTGTTTTTGAACTTGAGGAATAATTTCATATTTCCATTCTTTAGGTATAAACGGAAGTGTATCTAACCTCCAATATTTTAATTTTTCATCATATTTTTCGGGATAACTCATTGTTACTAGATGCCCCACGCACCAAGTAATTATCCATTCTTCTGACTCTAAATATCCATCTTTTCTTTTAGTTGTTATCTTTAATGCTTTAGCAAATTCCATAGCAACAGATGGTTTCTCTGTTATTATTAATTTTTTGCTCAATCCTATCATCCTTTTTATTTTTTTCTTAAGCTCAATTTTATAAACCTAAGTAATACTTTTCTTAAATTCTCCATTTGTTCTTTTGTTTTTTCGTCTTTAAAATCAAATCTATCTAAAATTCTATCTACATAATTCTCTTTTTCTACAATTTCTAATGTTTCCTTAAAATTAATGTCATATATGTATGATAGTAAAATTAATAATCCATCTACTGTATCATTTCTTTCGTTACCATATTTTTTTACTGGTCTTTCTGCTTTAAATTGTTGTTCTATTTTAATACTTATTCTACTATTTTCTACATTTTCTTTTTCTCTATCAGTATTCCAATATATTTCTACACCTTCATAAAGAATATCTAGCTTATCAGCATCTCTTATAATCTTTGCAAATAATAACTCTTCCTCTTTTAATCCATCTTCTATTTTAAATTTATTATGATTTTCTATTGCTTTAAGTATTATTGGAATATATTGTTCATCATCTATATATTTTTTTATATAATCATCTTTTACTAATACTTCTACTCCTAACCTTGCATGGTCTAACAACATTTCATTAAGATATGTATTTCCTCTATTATACTGTTCGAATCTTCCTATATCGTGAAGAAGCCCTATTAACTCTGCTAGTTCTATCTTTTCTTTACTTAGTTTTAATGACTCTGCTACTCTTTTGCTTTCTTCCATCACTCTTAATGAGTGTAATTGTTTTCTTTTTATTCCTTCTTTTTGTAAATCATATGTTTCAGTATATTTAAAAAACTCCTTTTTACATTTTTCTAAATCAATCATTATCACTATTCACTCTTTCTTTTATATAATTAGTTGTTATATTATAAATTTTTTTAAATCTGTTTCTAGTCTCCTCATCTTTAAATTTAATTCTATCATAGATTTTGTCATAATATTTATTATCTAAAACATATTTTAGCCCATAATTAAAATTGAAATCAAATGCATATGCAAAATGGCAAATCAAAGTATCTGCATGTGTTTTTCTATTTTTATAAGTGATATTATGATTATCAATAAATTCGTTATATATTTCATCTGTAAATTTTTCATCTTCTATATTGTCAGATTCCCATACTGATTTTTCATCTTCAAATGTAAGTATATAAAGAATATCTGTTTTATCACTGTCTCTTATTAATTTAATATGTAATTCTTCCTTATCACTTATATCTTTTGTTATTTGTTTTTTATCTCTGTTATGATTTATTATTGCAAGTTCAATTATTCTATCATATTTATCATCTCCTATAAACTTTCTAATTAAACCATCTTTAAATAATATATCTACTCCAATTTTGGCATGATTTTCACTTAAATGGTCTACGAATGTACCATATCTTTTTACTTGTTCAAATCTTCCTATATCATGAAGCAAGCCAATTAATTCTGCAAGCTCTATATCTTCTTCTGATAGTACCATACTTTCTGCCATTTTTCTTGCAATTACAGATGTTCTTTCTATATGTGCTATTTTTAGCTTTATTTTTGGATTATTTATATCATATTTTTCTACATATTTTTTAAATTCTTTTTTTGCTTTTACTATATCTATCACTTTTTACACCTCTAGGAGCAATTCTAACATTTTTCGTTTTTTTATGCAAGCCTTGATTTGTGCCATTTTTGTTATATAATACGGAAAAATGAACTATCGAAATGGGCTTTTTTTATACATTAAAATTTTAAATAAATAGAAAAAAATGGTAAGAAAAATGGTATAGTGAAGTTCCTTTTAATACAAAGGAGCTAAAGTTACATTAACGACCTAAGTATGATTAATCAAAAAAATTGCTGATGAAATCACTATACCTATTCAATTTAACGGAAAATTAAAAGGAACTGTTCAACTTTTTTTTAGATGAAAATGAAGCTTTTGTTAACAAAAAGTCGTGAAGCAATTGATTCAAAATTAGAAGGTAAAACAGTTTTATGTTAAAAATAAAATTTATAATATTGTTGTAAAATAAGATAGCGGCCTATTATGATAAAAGTTCTAATAGGCTTTTAACCATTTTGAACTTTTTCTTGTAAGTAATAAATTTCATCTGAATGTCTATTTATAATTTTTTCATCTTTTTCGATTCTTTTTTCTAATTCTTTATTTTTATCACTATTTCCAGTAACAACATCAAGTAATATTTGTAATTTATCACCGTGTTCTTTTTCTATTACTGCAACTCTACCACTAAGTGTCCTTAATTCTTCTTTAATTTCTGGTATTTCATTTACTGAGACTTGCATTTCACTTACTTGTTCTTGTAACTTTATTACCTGTCCTTGTAATCCATCGTATTTATTTTCTAATCCTCCTATTTTATCCTGCATGCTTCCAATTTTTTCTTGCATGCCTCCTATTTGTTCTTGCATGCCTCCTATTTGTTCTTGCATGCCTCCCATTTGTTTTTGCATGCTCTTCATTTGCTTTTGCATTTTTTCCATTTGGCCTTGCATTTTTCCCATTTTTTTATTTGTTTTCTTTTGTTCTTCATAAATTTTTAATATAATAGAATTAATTTCATTATTGTCCATTTTCACCCTCCTTATAAATTTTTATTTTATAATTCGATTAAATGTATAGCTAGTATAAAATTTTAAGGAAAAAAAGTCAAATAGAAAATATTCTAGAATTTAAAATTTTTATTTAAAATTCTTACGCCTTCTAATTCTTTCTTTGATTTTTTCACTTTTTTAACCATCGTCATTTTTTTCTTGTTCTATTTTACCTGGTAATAAACTTGATAAAAACTTTTTAAATATTTTTGATTTCTAATTTTGATGAATTTATATTAATTTTAAAATTTGATATTAATAATTTTGAACTAATCTATTTTTATTCTATACTCTTTATAATTCTTCTTATTTAAATATTTCCTTGAATAAATTTTTGACTTAACTAACATTTAAAATAAAATTATGATGATATTATAGTAATTTTATTTTTAAATGTCAAGTTATTTTTAAAGAAGTATTAATTAGCTACTACTTCATTTGTAACTAAACTGTAATTAATATTTAATACTTATGAAATATTATTAGTACTTTTTTATAGTATAATATTATTAGATTAAACTACAAGGAGATTAAGTATGAGCATAGAATCAGATTTAAGGAAAGATGGAATTGAAGTAACAGAAAAACTAGATACTTTAAAAATTAATTCTATTGCAAGAAATGTTTCAATGAAATTATGTGATACATTTCCTGAATTCAATTTGAATCAAAATGAATTATTTATTAAGTTATCTAGATTAAATATGTATAAAGCAAAAATGCCTGAAGGAATGGCCGAGGCTAACTATTTTTACAAAAATACTTCTATTTATTTTAATGAACATATTCAAGATGAAGATTTGGAAGAATTTGCAATTCATGAATGTATTCATTATTTACAAGAAGTAAAAGACAAAAGAAATTATTTACTTAGAATGGGGCTTTGTGATTATACAGAATTTAAGATATATGGATTAGGATTAAATGAAGCGGCAGTTCAACTTATGGCTTCTAAAGTTAATGGTATACCAAAAGAATATGTTAAGTATTTCGGAATTAGCTTTCAAACAGCAAGTCCTTCATATTATCCTTTAGAATGTTGTCTTGTAAATCAACTTGCATATATAGTAGGTGAAAATGTTTTATTTGAAAGCACACTAAATAGTAATGATAATTTTAAAGAACAATTCGCAAATCTTACATCTCCAAAAGCATTTATGGCAATTCAAAGTGCTATTGATGATATTTTAAATAGTGAAGAAGAAATAATTAAGTTAAATAACAAAATAGCAACTATTGATGATAGAAATAGAAAAGTTGATGGAATGCTTGAAAAAATTGATGAACTAAAAAGTGAAATTTCTTTAACTTTTATGAGAACACAAAATCTTATAATTTCTAGCTATTTTGATAAAGCATTTGATTCAATTTCTAATTTAGAAGAAGTTGAAAACTATAGAAGAAAATTATACAATTTTAAAGACTATCTTGGATGCATGGAAGGATATACATTCTTTAATGATTACTATGTAAATAAAATGATGGAACTAGAAAAGAAATATAACGCTATAGAAAATGGTGAAGTTGAAACAGCAATTAAAGTAATTACTAAAAAAGAAAACATCTTTGTCTCAATATTTAAAGCTATCAAAAGATTACTTTTAGGAAAAACTACAAAAGAAAATATTAATGAATAAAGAAGCTTAAAATTTAAGCTTCTTTTAACTTTTCTACTATTTTCTTTGCTGCTTCTCTTCCAGAAAATGCTGCCCATGCTACAGTTCCTCTTACTCCTGCCAAGTCTCCTCCTGCATATATTTTAACTCTTGAAGTTTCATAATTTTCATTTACTTCAATATTTCCCCATTTATTTAGACTTAAATTTAAATCTTTTACAAAAGATTCAGGATTTGCTCCTAATGCCATAACAACATAATCCGCGTCAATTATATAGTTACTTCCTTCTACGTTTACAGGAGAAAGTCTAGCGTCTCCTTCTTTTTGAACTAACTCTGTCTTTATTAACTCTAATTTTTCTACTTTATTTTCTCCAGTAATTTTTACTATATTATTTTGGAATAGAAATTCTACTCCTTCTTCCATTGCCTCTTCTACTTCTTTATCTTCAGCTGGCATTTGTTCTCTTGCTCTTCTATATACTACTTTTACTTCCTTTGCTCCAAGTCTTTTTATAGTTCTTGCACAGTCCATTGCTACATTTCCGCCACCTGCAACAGCAACTACTTTTCCTTCATAATTTGGATGCATATTATATTCTAATAATTCATTTCCTCCATATACACCATCTAGTTCTTCTCCTTCTACTCCCATCTTTGAAGAACAATTTGCTCCAAAAGCTAAAAATATAGCATCATATTCTTCTTCTAAATCATCTAAACTAAAGTTTTTTCCAAGAACTTTTCCAAATCTTACTTTAATACCTAAATCTAGAATGTTATCTACTGTTTGTCTTACAATTTTTTTATCAAGCCTAAAATCAGGAATACCATGTACTAAAAGTCCACCCAAATAATCATATTTTTCATATATTGTAACTTCTACTCCTTCTTTAGCTAAAAATGCTGCAGCTGTTAAACCTGCTGGTCCTCCACCTATTACAGCTACTTTTTTATCTCCTAAAACTTTCTTATTTTCTTTTATTTCTTCACTCCAGACTTTTGATAAAGAGTTACCTTTTTCCATAGCCTTATCAAAAACAAATGCCTCTAAATCTCCAATTTGAACTGGTTCTCCTTTTATTCCTCTTACACAAGACCCTTGGCATTGTTTTTGGTGAGGACAAATCCTTCCACAAACTCCTTGAAGGACTGTTGTCTTACATAATATTTCATATGCTTTATCAATATTTCCTTCCTTTACCTCTTTTATAAAATCTGGTATTTCATTATGAAGTGGACATCCTTTATTTGAGCAAGGTTTCACTTTACAATTTAAACAATAATCTGCTTTTTCTTTTATTCCTTCCATCTTCTTCTCCCTATAAACATTTTGCTATATTTTATTACATATATACATTTACGTCAATTGCTATACTACTTGTTCAATTCTTTCATTACAAGTTGTAAGTCATTTACAAAATCTATTTTCTTAGTTTCATCTCTTAAAAGTGCTGCTGGATGCCATGTTGGCATATATTTAATTCCTTTTTTCTCCATCCATTTTCCTCTAGAAGCCGTTATTCCATATTCTTTTCCTAGTATATGTTTTAGTGCAACACTTCCAAGAAGTACTATTATTTCTGGTTTTACTAATATTACTTGGTTTCTTAAATAATTCATACAAGCTTCACATTCATCCTCTTCTGGATTACGGTTTCCCGGTGGTCTACATTTTACAATATTTGCAATATAGACTTCTTCCCTTTTTAATCCTATTGCTTGAAAAGCTAGATTCATTAGTTTACCTGCTCTACCTACAAAAGGCTCCCCGAAGTCTGTCCTCGTCTGCTCCAGGTCCTTCTCCAATAAACATTAATCTAGCATTTTTATTTCCAGTTCCAAATACAATATTGGTTCTTCCATTACACAATTTACACTTATTACAACCTTTTATAGATTCTTCTAACTCTTCCCAATTGTCGTACATTTCTTTCTCCTTCTATATATCATTTACACATCTCTCTAATAGTGTTATCTTTTCTTTTGAAATTGTGTCTATTCTTGCTTTTGTTCCAATTGGTATTACTATTTTTTGTTCAATATGACCAAAATTATCTGATTTTATAATAGGAAAATTATATTCATCTCCAATTACATCTAAAATTATTTTCTCTAAAGAAATTTGACTTTCGTGGTTATAACTTCCTATCCATAATCCTTTTATTTTGTTGAACGCACCATTTTGTTTCATATAATATAAGTAATTACTAGCCATAGCAGGACCTGTTTCAAATCCTAGTTCTTCTAAAAATAATATTTTATCTTTAAAATCTATCTTATATTTTCCTTCTACCAATCCTCTTGTTAAACTAAGATTTCCACCTATTAACTCTCCCTCTGCCATTCCTTCATTTAACACTTTATAGTCTTCTTGTGTTCCTAAACTCAGATCACAATCAACAAAACGTTTTATTGCTTCATTATAACTAAAGTCCGTTTCATCTGTTGCAATTGTTTTAAAGTTTGTCCCACTAAATGTAACAATCCCAGTTTTTGCAGTTATGATATTTGTAATTGATGTTATATCACTATATCCACAGATAATCTTTGGATTTTTCCTTATTATATCATAATCCAGATATTCAAAAGTAGAATTTGAATTTTCTCCACCTTTTGCACACCATATCATTTTTATATTTTTATTAGAAAACATATAATTGATATCTTCTGCTTTTTCTTTTGCTGTACTACTGTAGTCACATGTATTAGAAAAAAGATTTTTTGAAAACTCTACTTTAAACCCGTCTTTTTCTACCTTTTCTTTTGCTCTCATAATTTCTTCTATATTATCTCCAACTATTGGATTTGATGGTGCAACAACTCCTATTGTATCACCTTTTTTTAATTTATTTGGAATTATCATATTATTTTTTCTCCTTTAATTCTATTAAAGCTGTATTTAATCCATAATTTTCTCTTTCCACTCTATATGAATGTAACATTCCAGGGTTGCACATTGTACAGATTTTACTATCGATTATATTTTCTCTTTTTACCCCTTCTCTTTCTAATATTATTTTGTTTATTAGAACTGTGTCAATAAGCCATTTTCTGCTTGGTGTTTTTTTCTCAATTATTTCTTTTAAATTTTCTTCTCCTAAATCTTGAAATTCATTCTCAAACAGTTCTTTTACATTTTCTTCTACTTCAAAATGACATTTTCTAATTGATGGACAAATACAAGCAATTATATCTTCTGGATTACATCCAAATTCTGCTTCCATTTTTCCTACTGTTTTTATAGATATCCTTTGAAGAGTTCCTTTCCAACCTGAATGTACATTTGAAATCACTTTTTTTACAGGGTCAAAGAATAGTAATGAAATACAATCAGCACTAGTACTTGCTAAAATAAAATTATCTTTATTAGTAATTAACCCATCAATATTTTCATATTCTTTACATCTGAAATCAGGAGTATCTTTATTTATTTTTTCTGATACAACCTTAACATTATTTGTATGCCTTTGAATACCTTTTATTAAATTTCTATAATCACAACCAATTGTCCTACATAACTTATCATAATTATTTAATGAATTCGCATATTCTTCTTTAGATAATTCACTATTTGCTCTTGAAGTTCTAAAATCCATATCTGTTCCTAATGAATATACATGATTTATTATATCTTTATATTCTAACAATTTTCTAAATTGTAAATATTCAATACCATCTTTTTTTACATGAATCACATTTTCATTTGATAAATCCATCTTTCCTCCTTTGAGACAAATGGGGACGGGACTTTTTTGTCTCAAATTTACATTATTTTTCAAAATGATACATTTGATGCCCGTCCCTATTTTGTCTCATTTTTCATTTTCATTAGAATTTCATCTTTTGACTTTTTGTCTATATAATTATATTTATTGTTGTTAAGTCTTGGATTAAATCCACATATTGCCTTGTACTCACAATATTCACAAGGTGTTTTTCCTTGCTTATTATATGGTTTTAAATCTATTTTTCCACTTAGGATTTCTCTTGAAATATCTTTTATAGTTTTATAGATATAATCTTGTAAAACTTTGAACTCCTCTTGTTTTACACCATTTGTCCATTTTTCATTCACACTTCCTTTAGAAGTTATCGCTGCTGGAACTAATTTTGAACTTCCTGATTGTAAAGTATTATCATTCATCTTTATAATCTTTACGTCAGCTATTATTAAGCCTTTCATTCTAAAGTTTTTCCTAATTAACTCTTCTATTTGTTCTTCATCTATTCTTTTATCTGCATTAGCAATTTGTTCTAATAGTGAAAAATAGAATATTCCTGCTGGCATTATATCTTCTTCTCTACATATTGCATCTGTATATGTTAAAAGCTGTATTTGTAGTCCTGCATATACTTCATTTAAGTCAATATTTTTTGCTGATGATTTATAATCTATAATTCTTAAGTATTTTCCGTCTTCACTAGATGACGTATCTATTCTATCTATTTTTCCTGTTATTTCTATTTTCTTACCATTTTCTAATTCTAAAATAATCGGTTTATACTTACCTTTTTCACTAAATTCTACTTCTGTTCCTTCTACAGAAAAATCGCTATATATAATTGTTTGAATGATATACTTTAACGCTTTTGCAACTATCTTTTTTAATCTTCTAACTAAAACTTTATATTTAGTTGTAGCTGTAAATATAAAGTTTTTATTTAGTTTTAAACTTTCATTTACTATTTTAGATACAATTTCTAAAATTTGTTCTTCCTCTATTTCTGCTAGATTTAAATTTTCTTGTCTAACATATTCAAAGAAGTTATCAATTGTTTCATGCATAAATGAACCTGTATCAAAACTTTGTATTTTTAAGCTTTCTTTTTCTTTTAATTTTAGTCCATATTGTAAATAATATGAAAAAGGACAACCTCTATATTTTTCTAGTCTTGATATACTTGTTTTTAATGTATTACCATATAGTTTATCAATGTTTTCTTGTTTTATATCTTCTGGTAAATTAGTGTATCTTAATCCTTCTAAATCTTCTTGTAGTTTCTTATTCCATCCTTCTTGAGCTTTATAATAATTATATATTTGATACCATACTTCGTCTATTTCTTCTTTATTTCTTATTTTTGCAATGTTTTCTATTAATTCTTCATATGTAACCTCTTTATTTACAAGTTCATATTTTTTAGTTATTACATCACTTTCTTCTTTTAATTTTGGATACATTTTCTTAATTTGTGTAATTAGCACTGAAGGTCTTAATGATTTTCCATCTTTATCTGATGAACTATATGATAAATATATCTTTTCTTCAGCTGTTGTAAAAGCTTTATAGATATTAAATTTATCTTCATATAACTGATCTATTGTACCATTTGCAAGTTCTATTCCATCTTGTTTTAAAACCTCTCTATCACTATCATCTAAAAATCCTTCATCTTTATTTACGCTTGGAAAACTTCCATCATTTAAACCTAAGATAAACACTACTTTTACCTTATGACTTCTTGACCTATCAACATCACCCAAGATTACTTGGTCAGCTGTTCCTGGTATTTTTCCAAGTCCACTATTTTTTAGACCTATCTTTAATATCTTTTGATATTTATCAACTGTCATTTTGTCTTCATCAAATATTAAAACAATTTCATCGAAAATATCTAGTATTATCTGATAACTCTCTTTATATTCATTTGCTAAATCTACTAAATTAATTTCTTCTAATTCTCTTACCTTGTCTGCTATCTTTTCTTCTATATTTTGAGAAATTAAAAAGTTGTATAACAATTTAGTAATATTTTTAGCAGTTCTTTCTTCTCTCATATTATCTTGTAATTTAAGTAAAGGATTTATTATTTCTTTTCTTATTTCATTTAATCTTTGAACTTCATTTTTCTTATTTTCATTATCTAGCTCATATGTAAAATCTTTTTTCCATTTATTTAATTTAATACCCCATTTATTACAATAATTTTCTAATTTAAAAATTTCTTCTTTCTCATAATCAAAAAATCCTAGTTTTATATAGCTAAATATAGACTCAGAAGAAAAGTTTTTAGTTAAAATTTCTAATATAGAAAGTACATATTGTACTATTACATTTTGGTTTAAATCTCTTTTTTCATCTATAAAAACAGGTATATCATACTCTCTAAAAATAGCTCTAACTAGTGATGAGTAACCTTCTATATTTTTAGTTATTATTGATATATCGTTATAACGCATATTTTCTTCTCTTATTAACTTTTGTATTCTCCTTGCTACTTCTTCTACTTCTGAATATTCATTTTTAGCAAGAAAAATAGATAAGTTTTCCACATCTTTTCCATATTTTGTGGATTTAGGATTATATAAATTGTTACTTAAAAATTTTAATTCTTCTGTTTTAAAACGAGGCTCAGTTTCTAAATGTACAAACTCTTCTGTCCCAATATCATTTTCTTTAGCTAAGTCTAATAGTCTCTTTACTGTTAATTTATTTGGATAATAAATATCAATATCAGGATTAGTATTAAAATCTAAATCGTCTACACACATTGTTATATTTACTTCTTTTGCTAAGGCAAGCATTTCTTTAATAACTTGATATTCTTGATAAGTAAATCCAGCAAATTCATCTATAAATATGATGCTGTCTTTTACTAAATCTACCTTACTTAAATTCTCAGCAAGTATCGTTAATAAATCTGTATCTTCTATATAGCTTCCTGAGATTTTCTCTTCAAACCCCTGATAAATTAATGCCATATCTTGTAATTTATTTTTTAAATAAACATCTTCTGTTTTATCTATTTCACTTAGTAAATCTTCTACCCCCACACCATGCTTTTTAAACTCAGTAATAGCTCTCATACTTAAATCAATATTTTCATCTGACTTGCCTAAAAATTTTAAATTCTTTTGATTGTTACTTAATATTGAATAAATAAGCATAGCCTTTCCACATTTTGAAAGATGTTCATTATCTCCCCCAACTTCTTGCATGACACGATAAGCCATTCTGCTTAAAGTTATTACCTCTGCATAAATAGCCGCACTACTTCCCAACTTTTCCATTTCATCCATAAGTTTTCTCTCTGCTGTAAACGAAAATTGTTCTGGTGTTATTATAAAGATTTTCTTTTCATGTTCTTGTTCAATTAATCTTACAATCTCTGAAAAACAATAACTACTTTTGCCACTACCAGATTTTCCATAAATAAGTCTTAAGCCCATCCTTACCTCCTATTTCGCGTTAGGGACGTTTCCTATGCGTAAAAAAATTCGCATTGGGGACACATCTTCATCTTCTCTTTCTTTCCTTAGATTTTATAACAGAAAGCAAAAAATAGCAAGCTACTAGCTTACTATTTATGACCAAAACTTATCTTTTATTAATCTAATTTTTTTACTACAACATTATCCATATATGCCAATTGATTAAGTATATCACTTTTTCCAGTAAGGGTTATAGATTTAGTAGTACCTTGTAAAAAATTCTCATGATTTTCCAGATTAGAGTTTATTGTTATTATTCCTTCCAAATTAGTACAAAAAGCAAAAGTTTGATGAATATTTGTAACATTTTCAGGAATTGTTATTTCTATATATTCAAGACCTGTATCATACCAAAATGTACACTCCATATTCTTTACAGTACTCGGTATTTCACACAATTGTTTCAAGCTAGCACAATATGCAAAAGCATTGCTCATATTTTCTAAATTTTCAGGCAATTTAGGTATAGCTTCTAACGAACTACATTTATTGAATGTTCCTATTAAACCTATGACACCATAAGGAATTTCTATGCTATTAACCAATTCATCATTAATTTCAAATGTCCAAACTAACCTTTCACATCTTGGAAGAATATTAGTAACATTTTTTAAATTACATCCTGAAAAGGTACATAATAAACTTGTAACCGTAACCGGAATTTTTGGTTCTACCTTTAAATCTTTTTCACCAAAAAAAGTATTTCCCATATTTGTAACTGGATAAAAATTCTTTCCTCCATCTTCTGATATATATTGTGGGACTGATCCAATTATTTCTCCATTCGCAGTATATGTACCCAAATACCCTGGAACTCTGGAATTTCCTTGATACGTTTCATACACTTCTTTTGTATTTAAAGCATAACTACCATCTTCCATTTTATAATAATTCCATAAATCCATATCAACTGCTTTTCCATCAGTTCCTATTCCTATCACATTACTATTTCTTTCTTCATCTTGTGATGTAGGTGCTACTTGTGTTTTAAATGCTTCATTAAAATCTATATCATTCTCGACTGTACTATTATCAAGTTTATAATTTCTCATTGTATCCATAAACATAATTGATAATGTTCCATCTATATTATAAGTAACAGCTGTTTTTTCTGTTCCTAATTGACTATCCAATACTTTTTGTAAACTATTTTGTGTTAATTCATTATTATTTATAATAGCTTCATTAGCAGCCAAACTAATTATTTCTTCTTCCTCACTTATTTCAGTCGTTTTCTTAGCATTTTGTGCTTGAGTTAATATTCCATTCTCCCCTGTTAACATTGCAATTGAAACACCAGCTAATATTAGAAGTACAATGATTGTAATTACTAAGGCTATTAGTGTAATTCCTTTTTCATTTGTTTCTATCATTTTATCCCCCTTGTATTTTTGAGGCATATATGCCTCTTTTTGAATAAATTATAGCAAAATGGGGCATATATGTCAATGACTAATAAAATAATTTATTATAAAATTAATTATAATTTGTTTATTGAAGGTGGGTTTATGTTACAAGAATATAGAAAGCGAGCTAAAATCACACAAGAAAAATTATCAGAAAAAACTGGTCTAGATAGAAAAACTATTTTTAGAATTGAAAACGATATAACTATCCCAAAAGTAGATACCTATGCTAAAATTGTTTCAGCATTAAATATGACAGATGAAGAAATTTGTAATCATTTAAGGAAATTAATAGATATAAAAAAGAAAGATAAGTGATTTTAATTTTCACTTATCTTTTTATTTTAGATGTGTCCCAATGCAAAATTTTTTGCGCAAATGAAACTTCCTAAATAGCGAAATTTACGCTTCTCTTCTCCAATAAAATAAATATTGTTGTGCTAGACCTGCTAAGTCCCCAAATTTTTCTTTTGCTATTTTTTCTATTTGTTTTTTATTTACCTTTGTTTCATCTTCATTTTTTATGTATAGGTCATTCATAACTCTTCTTACCCATACATCTATTGGGAATACTTCAAATCTTTTTAAGTCTGAGAATAATAATATACAATCTGCAACTTTAGGTCCTACTCCTGATAATGTTAATAATTTATCTCTTACTTCCATAGTATTAGAATTATTTCTTAGCTCACCTAAGTCCACTTCTCCATTTAATATCATTTTAGTTGTTTCATAAAGTCTTATATCTCTAAAGCCTAATCCTAATTCTCTATATTTTTCTACACTTACATCTTTTAATTCTTCTACAGTTGGAAATGTGTAATATTTTTCTCCATTATAGTCTATTTCTTTTCCATAATTTTTAGACAATCTTTCTATTATCCCTTTTATTCTTGGAATGTTGTTATTTGCAGATATTATAAAAGATATAATTGTTTCCCACAAGTCTTGATTTAATATTCGTATCCCTTTACCATATTCAACACTTTTTTTCATATTGTCATCTATCTTACTTAAAGTTTCTTTTATTTTTTCATAATCTCTATTTAAATCAAAATAGTCTTCTACAACTTCTTTTATATCTCCATTACATATTCCTCTAAATATTACTTTATTTTCTTCTTTTTTTACATTTAGAACATTTCCTTTAAATACTCCTGTATAGCTCTCATCTTCTTGTTCATTCCATCTAAAACATTGTCCACAATCAAAGATGTCTTTTAATTCAAATGAATCTACATTTTCTATTTCATATATTTGTTCTTTCATATTATCACCATTTTTATTTTACAATATTTGTGGTTATATTTCAAGAATACTATTTCTTCTTTTTCTCATCATCACTTTCATCTAAATCATTTAAAGCATATTCACAAGCTTGTATTACAAATCTTGAAAATGTTACATCTTTATTCCTTATTGCTTTTTCTATTTCTTCTATTAATGGTACTGGGAACCTTATTGTTTTATTTTCTGTTTCTTTTCTATTTGGTTTTATTTGAAATGCCATTTGTATTACCTCCTATACAAATAAATTGTATTGCAAAAAAGAAAATAAATAAGCATTGCAAATAATATTGCAAAAAATATTGCTTTTTTATTTTCGTTTTGATAAGATATTTTAAAATAAACTAAAGAAAGGAATGTTTAATATGCAAAAGCTAAATAATAGAATTTTAAAAATTGAAGAACAAAGCATTAAAGGAATAACACTTATAGCATTAGTTATCACTATCATTGTACTTTTAATCTTAGCCGGAGTTTCAATTTCAATGCTAACAGGAGAAAACGGAATACTAACTCAAGCACAAAGAGCAAAGAATGAAACAAAAAATGCACAAGTAAACGAAGAAAATACATTAATGAGTTATGAACAATATATTAATGCTTCTCAAAGTGGAAATACAGTATTTACTGATGATAATGGAAAGGTAGCAATAATTCCTAAAGGATTTTATATAGTTCCAGGATTAGATGATGTAGATGCAGGGTTAGTAATTTCTGATATAGAAGCTGATACACAAAACATAGGAAATCAATTTGTGTGGGTACCTGTACCAAAATTTAGTGAATTTATAAGAGAAAACTTTGGCTCAGAAGATTATATATGGCGGCAAGGAGATTTTGTAAGTGATAAATTAACTAGCTACAGTATGTATGAACCTGTTTTAAGTAATACAGGTGGATGTACTAATGAAACAGCAATAGAAGTAACTAATATGTATAATAGTGTTAAAAACAATGGAGGATTTTATATTGGAAGATATGAAACAGGAATAGATGATTCTAATAATACGATAATAAAAAAGAACTCAAAAGTATACAACAATATAAAATGGGCCAATAGTATGAATGATGAAACAGGCGGAGCAGTAGAGGAAGCAAGAAAATTTGATAGCAAAAGTGGATATACCAATGTTACTAGTACACTAGTATATGGGGTACAATGGGATGCAATAATGAGATGGATTAGTAGAGGAACAGATGAAGAAAAAACATGGTTATCTGGAAATGAAAAAGGAAATTTTAAAGATGAAGATAGTAGTAATAACCCAGATAAAACTGGAAATAATGAACAGTATCAAGTAAAACATATATATGACTTAGCAGGTAATGTTTGGGAGTGGACAATGGAGGCTTATGACACATTTGGAAGAATAAATAGAGGTGTCAGTTATGCTAATCAATTATCCGATTTCGCTATTTTTTCTAGAAATAGTGTTAATCCAGACCAAATTAGACAAGATATTGGATTTCGAATAGCTTTATATTTATAGTTATACACTTTAATTTCTTGTTCCATACTTCTTGAGTTTTTGTACTAAACAGCATGTGTGTGGAGATAAGTGAAGAGAATTCATATATTATAGAGCAGAAGAAAAAGGAGAAGAGCGTATACAATATAGTGTGTAAATTCTAAAGCACACTATATTTTTATATGTAAAAGAAAAGGAAAGTTTAAATGAAAAAAATTAATACTAGCTTAATATTTTAATGAAACATATATATTGTATATGCTATTAAAAATGAAATATATATAAAGAAAGGTGATTACATAGAAAAATGTGATATTTTGCCAAAAAACGTTTCCAAAAATGTGATAATTTGGTGTTGAAATCTTTCTAAAAATGTGATAGACTTATTATATAAGGAGGTAGATTATGGAAAGATTAAGAAGAAAAATCGATGATTACCTTATTGAATGGAAAAAAAGTAAAGATAGATTACCTTTAATAATTAAAGGCGCAAGACAAATAGGAAAAACAAATGCAATTAGAAATTTTGGAAAAAATAATTATAAAACATATATAGAAATAAATTTTGCTCTTCAACCGCAATTCAAAACAATATTTGAAGATGGTTTCGAAGTTGATAATATAATAAAAAATATAACATTAAAAATGCCTGAACTTGAACTTAATAAAAATGATACATTAATATTTTTTGATGAAATGCAAGAATGTGTAAGTACTGCAACTTCATTAAAAGCATTTAACGAAGATGGCGGATATGATGTTATTTGTTCAGGCTCTTTAATGGGAATTAATTATAGAGAAATCGAGTCAAATAGTGTTGGAAATAAAGAAGATTATATTATGAGGTCTTTAGATTTTGAAGAATTTTTATGGGCTAAGGGATATAAAGCCGAACAAATTGAAGATTTGTATAAACATATGCTTGAACTAAAACCTTTAAGCAATACACAATATAATGTTATGATGTCTAATTTTAAGGATTATATGATAGTTGGTGGAATGCCTGCAATAGTTAGCAAATTTATTGAAAATAAAAACTTTAGTGGTATCTTAAAAATGCAACAACAAATTTTACTAGACTATGAAGAAGATATAACAAAGTATGCAGGAGGATTAGATAAAACAAAAATATTAAATTGTTATAGAAAAATACCTGTATTTTTAGGAAATGAAAACAAAAAATTTCAAATATCAAAAATAGCAACTGGGGCAAGAAACAGAGAATATGTAGGTGTTATTGAATGGCTTTCAAATGCTGGAATTGTAAATATTTCTTATTCAATGGAACAAGCAAGTCTTCCATTGAAAGGAAATTATAACCCTGATAATTATAGACTATATTTTGCAGATACAGGACTACTAATTGGTTCTTTAGATGAAGAAGCTCAAGATGATTTACGAAATAACGAAAATATTAACACATATAAAGGTGCTTTATTTGAAAATATTGTTGGTGATATGTTAGTAAAAGAAGGCTCTGATTTATATTTTTATAAAGATGATAGTAAAAAAATAGAAATGGACTTTATGGTAAGAGATAAAAACTCTCTAATTCCTGTTGAAGTAAAAGCAAATAATAATGCAACCGTTTCACTTAATAACCTCATAAATAGTAATTTATATAAAGATATTAAATATGGAATAAAATTGTGTAACAAAAACATAGGATTTAATGGAAAATTTTATACTTTTCCTTATTTCTTAACATTTTTATTAAAAAGATTTTTAAAGGAAAAACAATAAAATTAATATACACTTAAAACCAAAAGATAAGTAAAATTTTTTAATTACTTATCTTCTTCCGTTTTAAATTATAAGTAAGTTTTTAGATTAAACAATTTGTCGTAGGGAAATTAAGGGTAGACAAATTGCTGGTAAGCGTAAGCTTAAATCTAAAAACTTACTATAAATCCCTGAAGATGTGTCCCAAATTGTGCAAAAATGAGAAAAGTGAAACATCCCTATTTTTCAAACCCTTGTCCTACTACTTCTCTTGAATTTGTTATTACTATAAAACTTTTTGGGTCTATTCTCCTTGCTATCATCTTTATTTTTGCCACGTCATTCCTATATGCTGCACACATAAGCACTAACTTTTCTCTTCCTGTATACATACCTTTTCCATAAAGACCTGTTGAACCTCTTTCTATCTTTTCTAATATTGCTTTTGCTATCTCCTCATTTTTATCTGAAATTATAATCATTAATTTTGTAAAATCTATTCCTTCAAATAAAATATCTATCATTTTGCCCATCAAATAAATTGCAATTGCTGAATAAAGCCCTATTTCTATTTCTTTGAGAAATATCATATTTAAACTTACTATAACAATATCTACAATAACTATAATGTTACCTGCCTGTACTGTTGGTTTGTATTTTTTTGCTACATAACTTACTAAATCACTTCCACCTGTTGATGAGTTTGCTTTTAGTAAAATCGCTGTTCCTATTCCTAAAATAATTCCACCATATACACACGCTAAAAATCTATCTTCTGTTAACGGTTCAAATTTATCTAATATATCTATAAAAAATGATAATGTAGCTGTTCCTATAACAGATTTTATAAAAAAGTATTTTCCCACCTTTAATATTGATATTAGAAACAACGGAATATTTATTAATAATATCATTGTTCCCATTGGTATATTTAATAAGTAATATGTTATAGTTGCAACACCAGCAACTCCTCCTGATGATAATTGATTTGGAAGTAAGAATAATGATACCCCTAATGCCATTATAAACGAACCAATTATTGTTCCTAATACTTCTAAAATTACTCTTCTAATTCTTCCTCTTCTTTCTTCATTTTTTTCATTTATCATATCCATAAAAAATCACCTTTATTTTATTATTGGTAAAATATAGGTGATTTATTCTTTTTTATACTTTCTTTTTATTTTTATCCTCTTTTTTGTTTTTCTTTAATCTATATTGCAAACCTTTATATTCTACTTCGCAACTTAATATTTCTGACTATGAGTATTGCTGTTTTTTGAGCCCGTCCCAAAAAACAGCTAATCTGTATAAGTTTTAGTTACTTCTATTTTTGATTTTCCTTGTTTTACTTTTTTATCTTGTTTTAATACTAAATCTACATCATATGTATCTTTTAGTTTCAATACATTTTCTTTTTTATGTCCTATTACATTATTGCTATCAATTGGATTTACTGTAACTTCTACTTCTTTTACTTTTACATTTAATTTCTTTATTTTTCCTACTATTGCATCATACCACATCGCTGATTCTACTAACTGTCTTAAAGCTGGATGATATGGCCCTGCAACTATTTCACTATCTTTATTACTTGGATCTGATATTTCATCTGTTGTTTGAAGTCCTACTCTTATTACATCTATTTTTTTATCTGCAAACATTCTTACTAAATCTTTACAAATTTCTACTGTTTGTACAACTGATAGTGGTTTATATGTTCCCTCTTCATATTCTTTTTCTAGTTTTGTATTTTTTATTACTAATGTTGGATAAATTCTTACCATTTTAGGTTTTAGTTTTATTAATTGCTTTGCTGTATTTATTTCATCTAGTCTTGTGCTTTCAGGTAATCCTACCATCATTTGGTGTCCTAATCTAAATCCATGCCATCTAATCATTTTTGATGCTTTTTTAACATCTTCAAATGTATGTCCTCTATTTATTCTATTTAAAATATAGTTATTAGCGGATTGAACACCAAGCTCTATTGTTTTAACCCCATATTTTTTAAGCCTCTTTAAAATCGGCTTACTTATAGCGTCAGGTCTGGTTGAAACTCTAATACTTTCTACATCTCCATTTTTTACATATTGGTAAGCAACTTGTAATAATTCCTCTTGTTTTTCCTCTGGTATTGCTGTAAAACTTCCTCCGAAAAATGCAATTTCTATTTGTGCATCTTCTTTGTTCATACTTTTTAGGTAATTCTTTATTATTTTATCGGCTTCTTCTTTAGTCATTTCATTTTTTTGACCACTTATGGATTTTTGATTGCAAAATATACAATCATTTGGACATCCTAGATGTGGTACAAATATTGGTATTATGTACTGTTTTTTCATAAATTACCTCTCTTCTAATTTAAATTTTCCAATGCCTTTTTGGCTGCCTGCATTTGTGCTTCCTTTTTACTTTTCCCCTTTCCTTTTGCTAAGAATTTTCCGTTTACTTCTACATCTGCTTCAAATGTTTTATCATGGTCTGGTCCACTTTCTCCAATTGTTTTATATTCTATTTTTACTTCTCCATGTTCTTGAAGCTTTTCTTGTAATACTGTTTTGTAATCTTTATCTCCTACATGTTTTGTTGCATCTAAGATTGCATCTTTTAAATTTTCTATTATAAATCTTTCTGCTTCTTCTAATCCCCCATCTAAGTATATAGCTGCTATTACAGCTTCTACACTATCTGCTAGAATTGCAGGTCTTTCCTTTCCATCTGTCTTTTTCTCTGATTTTCCTAAGTACAAGAAATCACTAAAATTATGCAATTTTGCTACTTTGTATAGACTTTTTTCACATACTACTGTTGCTCTAACTTTAGTCATTTCTCCTTCTCTTAGTTTTGTATACTTATTATAGATATATTTACTTGATAAAAATTCTAATATACTATCTCCCAAAAACTCTAATTTTTCATTACTTTCTAAGTTACGTTCATTAGCATAAGATGTATGTCTTAGTGCTTGCTTTAGTAGTTCTTTATTTTTAAATGTATAACCTATATTTTTTTCTAATTCTTCTAATTTCACCTTTTTTCACCTTCTTTCTTTTCTTAATATGTATATTATATACTATTTTAGGAATTTTGCAAGTGGCTAGTAATTTTTTCTAATAGGATATTTTTTGCAAAAAGGTGTGGACATAATTAAATTGTTATTATATAATAAATGTGTATTATTTTATAAGGAAAGAGAGTAAAGCTATGTTAGATGATAAAAATTCTTTTAACTATGATAATAGAAATTTATCTGATGTCTTTAAAGAACTTCAAGAAATAAGAAGCAATCCTCAAGCTCAACAAGCATACGTTAAGCAAGCAAAAAAGTCTAAAAAGCATAAAACAACTGATATAAAACCTAGCAAAGTAAAGAAAACTTCTAATGTCTTTGCTTCTAATTTCCGTACCAAAGATGGGACAAGCAAACCAAAATCTAATGATTTAAAATTATCACACATTTTAACAGGTTGTGGAATCTTAGTTGTTTCTATGGCTTTGTTTTTCCCAAAAGACCTAGCTTTTACGGAAAGTTATGCAAGTACTGAGAGCTCACAAGAGGTAGAAGCTTATGAATTAAATAGACATAGACTAAATATGCAAAGCATTATTTCTGAAAATGCTGGTATGGATAGAGTAAAAGAACAAGCAACAGAGGAACGTGATGTTGAATTTGAGACTACATATACTGATAATCCTACTTTACCAAAAGGTGAAGAAGTTGTAACACAAGAGGGTATACTTGGAAAAGATCAAGTTACAGTTGTAAAAACTTATGAAAATGGTAACTTTGTAGAAGAAACTATTTTAGCTAGGACAAACTTAGTTGCTCCTACACCAAAATTAATTTCTCGCGGTACTTCTGAATTCTTAGCTAAACATCAAGTTCACATTGGAGATACAATGTATCTTGTAAAGGATGATAAACTAAAATCTGAAGCAAATGATACTTCTACTGATGTTGCAGAAGCAAAAGAAAGTATAGATGTTAAATTGCTTGAACTTCCTAGTGAAGAATGGGCTAAAGTTTCATTTGATGGTGTTGAAGGTTATGTTAAAACATCTAATTTAACTTCACCTACAACTACGCCAAACATCGTGGAGAAAAATAGAATACAAAGAATTTTACTTAAAGTTAATATTGGAATGGAATTAAATAAATCAAGTGGATTAACTTTAAATGACTATAAGAAGATATTTACAAATATTCCAAATGATAAAAATAAAGTTTTTGAAAACAATTACCAAGTATTTTATAATATGGAAAAGAAATATAATATAAACGGTATATTCTTAGCTTCTATAGCTATCCATGAAAGTGCTTGGGGAACTTCAAATATTGCAAATGACAAAAATAATTTATTTGGATATGGAGCTTATGACGAATCACCTTATGAATCTTCTCTTGATTTTGACAATTATGCAGATGGAATTGAAACAGTAGCCAAATCTTTAGTTAAATATTATTTAAATCCTGCAGGAACAAAAATATATGATGGAGAAACTGCAGAAGGTTGGTACTATAATGGTCCTACTGTAGAAGGTGTAAACACTAGATATGCTTCAGATGAAAATTGGCATGAAAAAGTATATAGTTATATGGAAATGCTATATAATAGATTGGATTCTTAAAAAATAGCTCTAAAACAAAAGAAAGGACGGAATTACACTATATGAAAAAGTTTAAGTTTAAAATAAAAAATGTAAAACTAGCTTTTGTTATACTGATTATTTTTGCAATTATATTATTAATACTATATTACCAATTTGTATTTGCAGATGCATTTACTAAAAACAATTTTGCAAATCAAATGGTAGAAATAGCTGAAGAAAATGAAAGTCCTATTTTTAGTGTTCAAAGAATCTTGCTATACAATAGTGCTAACGCAGTTGATAATTCAGAAAATCAATCTTTAAGTGATATGGCTATTTCACAATATACTGATATATCCATCTATATAGATAATAGCCAAACAGTTTCTGATTTAACAGATGAAAATACCGTTAAAGAATTATATATTGATAATATTTCAGTAACTTCAAACTCTGAAACTGGTACAAAAATGTTAAATTATAAAAACCCATTAAATTTTGGAAGATACCAAGACATCACGACTCCAGAAAATAATAGGATTGATTTTAATATAGTAAATACTAACGATGAAAATGAAAACCATAATTATGATGAACCAACATTTTATACAGACTGTTCTAATCCTATTTCTTTAGGTTATTTGAACAAAGATTTATTAACAAATTATTCAGTTTCTAATGACTCAAGCTCCGTTTCATTTAACGGAAAAGTTTTACAAGAAGCTGGTGTAAATTTGGAAGATATTAATTATACTTTAAATTTTACAATTCACATTGTAAATAATTTAAATCAAAAATTTGCATATAATATGAAACTAGATGTTGATTTAGATGGAATATATGATGGTTACACATATAGAGGAAAAAATGCTTCTGGAACAGACTATCAATTTTTTAAGGAACTAAATTAGAACAGACAAGCCCCTGGAAACCCAGGGGCTTTATGATATCAAAAAATCGGGATAAACAACGCTACTTGGAAGCCTATGTAAGGCCTTTTTATGAACTTATTAGCCTCTTGTCTCCATGCTAGTGGGTTTACACTTCCATCACGCCTTAATGTAGAACCTCGAACTGCTGACTTTACAACCGTTCCTTTAACAGTTCTTTCTTGTGTCCAGACCGCTACATTTCTGAAATTCAGCACATCATCAGTACAGATATGCCTACAGATTTCAGGTAATTGCTCTGTGACCTCTTGAATTGTTATCTTATTCGACTCTATTTGCCACTCCAGAATTGAGTCATACTCAGCCCCAAAAAGAAGATGACTACTAAGTCCATTCTTGGTCTCAAAAGAACTTGCTAAGTACATTGCATGCTCAAAATCTACCATTGTCCAAGGTTGCTTTCTAGGAATGGAAATCGGTTTCAAGTTTTCTGCCCTAGAAATTTGATAAGTGGTATAAAATCCACCGTATTCTCTAACGCTCTGAAGCTGATTCCAGAGCAAATTCATTGTTCCGTGAATCGGCTCTTCTCCTAATTCATCTAGGTTGCAAAACCTTCTCCTTCCAAATTTCTCGTTGAAACTCTTTCCATCAAGAGTTCCATTACTTTTCAAAGCACCTACAGGAATAAACTCAAGTATACTTCCGTCACTAATCCTCTCAATCTTAAATCCGTTCTTCCAATAGGTACCCTCTACCTTCCTATATCCATCTGGAACTACGGGATTAACATACCTATTAGAATAGCGGGCATCATTTTCTGATACCATAATACTTTTCCGGACAATCATTGTATGCTCCTCTCGCATTTTCCGGATATCCTACATAAGCAAATTGCCATGCTATTTATTTTACCATATTTTCTCATTTTTCTCAAGTTTCTCTCTTTTTAGGTAATATATTACACTTCCTATATAGAATGTGACTTCTTCTACACATTTGATTTTGTTTAAAAAATAGTTTAGCATTATTTTGAAAATTATTTGACAAATACAAAAAAAGGTGTTATTATATATTCACAATAAACAATATACTCTAGGTCAGGTTGTGTATATTGTTTGCTCGTAGTGTAACCGTAATACACTACTTTTTTTATGCCAAAATTAAAAAAAGCAGAAAAGCCCGTAAAACTTTTCCACTTTCGACTATGTAATGACACATTTTAGTCTTTACCCTTTTTGTATTCTTCTAATTGTGATTGAAGCTTGATGTTTTCTTCTCTTTCTGCTAATAGCTGTTCAACCAACTTTAGAATAAGGTCAGGTTGTGTCATCTCATTTGCCCCCTTTCCGCTCTTATGTAAGAACTGCCTTTATGACAAGAAAGGTTGTTCTTATATTACTATATTTTTCTGTAGAAAACAAGCGAACACGTAAAATTTTATTTATAAATATCATTTATAAATAAAAAAATCTTGTAACCCAGTATTTAAAATAGTTACAAGATTTTTTATATGGAGGCGAGTGTGGGAGTCGAACCCACCATCAGAGTTTTGCAGACTCGTGCCTTACCGCTTGGCTAACTCGCCATATGGAGCAGGTAGTGGGAATTGAACCCGCAACTAAACCTTGGCAAGGTTTTATTTTACCATTAAACTATACCTGCATCTTCTCTAGTCTTTATATATTATGCGAAGACTCTTAAAATGATACCAAAAATACACCATATTGTCAAGTGTTATGGTGTATTTTTAGTTTCTTTTTTCACACTTTCTGCTTCTTTAGAGTCCCATTTTTCTCCTGGCTTAGGTTTATTCCAAGAAATATAATCACAACTCTTTGGATTATTTTCACAAATATAATAATTTCTTTTTCTTTTAGTTTTTCTTATTTGAACTTTTCCTCCACATTTAGGACATGGAACATCAGCATATTCTATAATCGGTTTAGTATTTTTACATTCTGGATATCCAGGACAAGCTAAGAACTTACCATATCTTCCGTATTTATAAACCATCATTCTTCCACATTTCTCACAAGGAATGTCTGATACCTCTTCTTCTATCTCAACATGCTCCAAATCCTTCTCTACTTTCTCTAATTCCTTTTCAAAAGGTCCATAGAATTCTCTTATCATTTTTTTCCATGGTTCTTTACCTTCTGCAATTTCATCAAACTCATTTTCAATTTTTGCTGTAAATTCAACATTAATTATATCTGTAAAATTTTCTGTCAATAATTTATTAACTACTTTTCCTAATTCTGTTGGAACTAGCTGTCTTTGTTCCTTTTCAATATAATGTCTTTCTAAAATAGTAGTTATTGTTGGTGAATATGTACTTGGTCTACCTATTCCTTTTTCTTCTAAAGCTTTTACTAAACTTGCCTCTGTGTATCTTGGAGGTGGTTCTGTAAAGCTTTGTTTTGGATTAACCTTGATTTTCTTAACTTCTTGTTTCTCCTCTAGATTAGGAAGCATTCCCTTCTCTTCTTCTTTTTGCTCTTCACCTTCAACATATAATGTCATAAAACCTTTAAATTTTAAACTTTGTCCATTTGCTTTAAAAGTATAACTGTTTGCATCTATAGTAACTGCCATAGTATTATATATAGCAGATGCCATTTGACTTGCCATAAACCTATTATATATTAATTTATATAATTTATATTGATCTTTTGTAAGTGAATCTTTTACACTATCAGGTTCTAATTCTGCATATGTTGGTCTTATTGCTTCATGGGCATCTTGAGAATCTTTACTTGTCTTATAATATCTATTTTCATAATATTCTTCTCCATAAGTAGATATAATGTGTTCTTTGGCAGCTTTTCTTGCTTCTTCTGAAATTCTTGTTGAGTCTGTTCTCATATAAGTAATAAGACCTACTGTTCCTCTAGTATCTATTTTTATTCCTTCATATAACATTTGAGCAATTGACATTGTTTTCTTCAAAGTAAAACCTAATTTTCTAGAAGCTTCTTGTTGCATAGTACTTGTTGTAAAAGGTGGTGCTGCATTTCTTTTCTTCTCACCCTTTTTTACTTCTTGTACTACATATTTTGCTTTATCTATATTCTTTAAGATTTCATCTGCTTCTTTTTTATTATGTATTTCTTGTTTTTTACCATCTTTTCCATAGAATTTTGCTTCAAACTGTTTCTTTGAACTTTCATCTTCTAAATCAACGAATATATTCCAATATTCTTCTGGTATAAATTTTTCTATTTCTTCTTCTCTATCTACTATTAATTTAACAGCAACTGACTGTACACGCCCTGCTGACAATCCTCTTCTTACTTTTTTCCATAAAAGAGGACTTATCTTATAACCAACTATTCTATCAAGTACTCTTCTTGCTTGCTGTGCATCTACTAGGTTTATATCTATACTTCTTGGCTCTTTAATTGCTTTTTTTACTGCACCCTTTGTTATTTCGTTAAAAGTTACTCTTACTATTTTATTTTCGTCATCTTTTAATATTGTTGCTAAATGCCAAGCTATTGCCTCTCCTTCACGATCAGGGTCAGTTGCAAGATAAATCTTCTTCGCATTTTTCGCTTCTTTCTTTAGAGATTTTATCAAATCTCCTTTTCCTCTAATATTTATATATTCTGGTTCAAAATCATGTTCGATATCAACACCTAATTTTGATTTTGGTAAATCTCTTACATGCCCCATTGACGCTACTACCTTTGTACTTCCTCCTAGAAATTTCTTTATAGTATTGGCTTTAGCTGGTGATTCTACTATTATTAATTTATCAGCCATATATGCCTCCTTATTATATTTCCTTTTTCCCCTATTTTTTATCATAAGTTATTTTAGCTTAATTTTTAGCATTTTGCAAGCTTTTTATTAGAATTTTTGTTTTGTTAAATATTGAGTGTACTTTTTGATATGTCTGAAATAACATCCTTGACTGTAATTGGTGTTACTTCATTTTGTTTTAGTATATTCAATATTTCATCAACTTTTTGTTCATTATTTGATAAATACTTTATTGTCTCATTTTCCACATTTACATCATTTTTTGCATATTCTGTTTTCACTATTTTTATACCATATTTTTCATTAGTTTTATTTACAAATTCATCTTCATTTATTATTTTGTAATATTCTAATTTTATCGGATATTCTATTCCCGCTTCTTTCAACTCTTCTTTTTTAATAAATTTACCTCCGAAAAAAATATTCAAATTCATCCCTCCTCTTTTGTATCACACCTTTTTATAATACTATTAAAAAAGCTAGTTTGCAAGAACTTTTCATCGCAAGTTTCTACAAGTTTCGAGGGTTTTTGCACATTTTAAGTGTTATAATATAATTAATTACAAATTTATTCATATAATTATTTATTATTCTTTAGAATTCTATTGGTCAAAAATAGTAGTAATTTCTAGATTACTACTACTTTCTTTTTACTATTCTCTATCTGTTTTCTCATCAATTTCTATTGGTTTATCTTTTAGCTTTTCATACAATTCTACCATAGTCGCTGCTTGATATGGATTTACATATAAAATATTTAGAAATCCAAATGTTATTAAAGATAATATTTTCCATAACAAGAATGTGATATCTAATATAAAAGTTTTCCACTTATTATGTCTCATCATTTCTTTTGAAAGTTTAAAAGCTTCTTTTCTTCCTATTTTAGGATTATCTGCTAATATATATGGAATCATTCTATATTCATATGCTTTTATAATTCCTCCTATAATTGTTAAGAACCATAATATATTATATATATTTTTTATAAGCATTACTTTGGTTACATTTTTCCAGTTACCTTTCTTAAATATTTCTTTCATTACTCCCATTTTAGTATTTTCTTCTTCTCTTGCTTTTAAGAAATATTTTTTTCCTGCTACTCTAAAAGGTTCTGCAAGCATTATTATATATATTAATGCAATAATAGCAATTAAAATGACACCTACTCCTAATCCGGTTTCTCTTATTCCAAATAATTCTATTGCATCCCAAACTCTAAAAATATATTTCTCTGATTTTATTAAATTATTTACATTTAATTCTATTAACCTTAATACCCTAAGTTCAACTTCACCAAGTAAAGATTTTTTTTCTTCTATTTTTGCTTCCTGTTCTTCCATTTTGTCTAGTTTTTCTTCAGCCATATTATTATTTTCTACTATATTCTCTTGTCTCATTACATAGTTAGGATCTATAGTATCTTCTCCTTGCCATATTCCTACAATTGAAGTCCCAAATTCACTTGTAAATAAAGCTAGTAAGAAGCACACAACTATTGCTGTCCAATAATTCTTTTTTACAACTATTTTAGCTTTACTTTTTAGGTCTTTTCTTTTCCACATTCTAAATTCTCCTAAATCTTAAAGTTTACTTTATTATAAACGAACTTAAGTCCTTAAGCAAGTAATTTTTTATATTCTTTGTATTTAGGCATATTTTTCTCAACTAAATTCCAAAAACTTTTAGAATGATTCATATGTATTAAATGACACATCTCATGTAAAACTACATATTCAATTGCCTTTTCATCTTTGTTTGCAAGTTTTAAGTTTATCGATATATTTTGATTACTAGAACAACTTCCCCAAGCATATTTTAAATCTCTTATTCTAACCTTCTTAGGGCTTTTTCCTAATATCTTAGAGTATTTATAAATATTTTCTTCTACTATTTTTTGTAATCTTTCTACATCTTCCTTCTCTATTTTTTCTTCTGTTTCCTTTTTTACTTTATCTTTACTTTTCTTTAAGCTTTCATAAATCCATTTTGATTTTTTGTTTAAAAATTCCTCTATATACTTATTAGAAAGCCTTAATGGAGCTTTTACAATGACTTCTCCATTTTTTACATATATATACAAATTCTTTATTCTTGATCTTTGTAATGTATAAGGTATACTTTTCCCTTCATATTGTATTTCTATCATAAAACTACCTCTTATTTTTTTATATCTTTTAAATTTAAATAATCTCCTGCATTCATTTTTCCTGCTCTTGTTATTTTATTATAGCCATATTTATTTTTCAAGTCATCTATTACTTTATCTAGTTTTTCTTGTTTCTCTATTTCTTTATTACTAAATAGTGATAATTGCATTTGTTCTTTTTCTACTAAATTATCAACTCTTAATCCAATTAATCTAATCGCCATTGGTCTATGAAACATCTCATTTAACAATTCCTTAGCAGTTTTTGCTATTTCTTTTGTTGATGATGTTGCCTCTGGTAATTTCTTCTGATGTGATGTATCCTCAAAATCTTTTGTTCTTAACTGTACATTAACTGTTTTAGCAAGCATATCATATTTTCTTAATCTAAATGATACCTGTTCTGCTAAAGCAAGTATAATTTCCTCTAACTTTTCTATTTCTGTTATATTTTCTGGAAGTGTAATAGAATTTCCTATTCCTTTTGGTTTTTCTTTTTCAAAATGTACTTCTGAATTGTCTATTCCATTTGCATACTCCCACATTAAAATTCCATGTTTTCCAAATTTTTTATGTAATAATTCCTTATTTGCTCTTGCTAAGTCCCCTATTGTCCTTATTTGCATATTGAAAAGTTTTGGAACTGTTTTCTTTCCTAACATAAATAACTCTGATACTGGAAGTTGCCACATTTTAGTTTTTATTTCATATTCAAATAATGTATGTACTCTATTAGGTTTTGTAAAATCAGATGCCATTTTTGCTAAAAGCTTATTATGTGCTACTCCAACATTTACAGTAAAACCTAATTCTTCTTTTACTCTTCTATTTATTTCATAAGCTTTATTCAATAAAGTATCTTTCATTAAATACTCTGTCATATCTAGGAAACATTCATCTATACTAAATCTTTCTATCTTATCTGTATATTCAGATAATAATTTAAATAAACTATCTGAATACTTTCTATATATTTTAAAATTAGAAGGATATATTTTTATTCCTGGACATTTCAACTTTGCTTGATAGATTGTATCTGCTGTTTTTATTCCACATTCCTTTGCTTTCATACTTTTGGCCAAAACTATCCCAGACCTTTTAGTTTCGTCTCCTCCAATAATTGCAGGAATCTCTCGTATATCGATATTCATTCCATTTTTTAGCATTTCTACTGCTGTCCAACTTAAAAAAGCATTATTAACATCCACGTGTAATATTTGTTTCTCCATATTATCACCGATTTTATTATAGAATATTTGTTTGGTTTTGTCAATAAGATTTTAAAATAAAACATTAAAATTACTCTAAAAATTCATTCTTTTATTTAATATTTTTTTCAATTAGTATATAATACTTTTAGGTGATTTTTATGGATAAAAAAATAGAAAAATTTAAAGAAATAATAAATAAAAGTAATAACATAGTATTTTTTGGAGGTGCAGGTGTTTCTACTGAAAGTGGTATTCCTGACTTTCGCAGTAAAGACGGCTTATATAATCAAAAATACAAATTTCCACCAGAAGAAATTTTGAGTCATCATTTCTTCTACGAAAATACTGAAGAATTTTTTAAATTTTACAGAGATAAAATGAATTCTTTAAAATTCAGTCCTAATATTACACATATAAAATTAGCTGATTTAGAAAAAGAAGATAAACTAAAAGCCATAGTCACTCAAAATATCGATAACCTTCATCAAAAAGCTGGCTCTAAAACTGTTTTTGAATTACATGGAAGTGTTATGCGTAATTACTGTGTAAAATGCCATAAGTTCTATGATGCTGACTTTGTCTTTAATTCTGAAGGTGTTCCACACTGTAGTTGTGGAGGTATCATTAAACCTGATGTTGTCTTATATGAAGAACCTCTTGACGAAGAAACTTACATAAATTCAGTAAAGGCGATTTCAGATTGTGATACTTTAATTATTGGAGGCACTTCACTTACTGTTTATCCTGCAAGTGGACTAATTAGATATTTTAAAGGAAATAATTTGATACTAATTAATAAATCTACAACTTCATTTGATAATGTTGCAAACTTAGTCATTAACGATTCTTTAGGAAAAGTTTTCTCAATTTTGTAATAAATAATAAACACCAAAAAATATAAATAAGAAATGATAATATAAAACATATAAAGAAGCAATTGCTTCCTTATATGTTTTTATTTTTTATATAATTCTCTTTAAACTCAGGTTTTAAAATATCCATACTTATTTTATCATAATATTTGCCATTTAAGTACACACATTCCCTTCTTCTTCCATATTCTTTAAAACCCACTTTCTCATAACACCTAATTGCTCTTTTATTAAATTCATATACATCTAATGTTATTTCATGTAAGTTTAAATAGTTAAATCCATAATCTAATAATAATTTTATTGTTTCTGTTCCATAGCCTTTACTTCGTTCTTCCTTATCTCCTATAAATATTCCAAGTGTTGCTGTTCTATTTGCTGAATCAATTCTTTTCAGCCCACAGTTTCCTATCAATTTACTATTCTTTAAATCAATAATTCCAAATGTTCTATCTTCTTTTGCTAATGAACTGTTTTCTAAAAACTTTCTTTCTCTATCTATTGTGTAAATCTTACAGCTTTCTCCTATGTAATCTGTTGTTTCAAAGTCATTCATCCACTCTGTATACTTTTCCACGTCTTCTACACTAATTGGTGATAAGTATATATGTTCTCCTACTAATTTTTTAAAATACATATTATCTCCTCCTATATATTTTTGTTTTTTATGAAATTCTCTTTAAATTCAGATTTTAAAATATCCATACTTATCAAATCATAATACTTACCATTTACATATTCAGATTCTCTTCTTCTTCCATATTGTTTAAATCCTGCTTTTTCATAACATCTAATTGCTCTTTTGTTAAAAGACATTACATCTAATTGTATTTCATGTAAATTTAAATAGTTAAATCCATAATCTAATAATAGTTTTATTGTTTCTGTTCCATATCCTTTACTTCGTTCTCCCTTATCTCCTATAAATATTCCAAGTGTTGCATTCCTATTTTTTGAATCTATCTTGTGAATTCCACAATTTCCTATAAGCTTATCATCTTTTAAAGCTACTATTCCAAATATTTGATTTAATTTATCTTCTATACTACCTTCTAGCCATTTTCTTTCATTTTCTACTGTATATATTTGACTACTTCTTCCTGTATAATCTGTTGTTTCAAAATCATTCATCCACTCTGTATACTTCTCCACATCTTCTACACTTATTGGTGATAAATATATATGTTCTCCTACTAACTTCTTAAAATATTTCATTCTAATTCCTCCTTTAAATTATATTTATAACTTACTTCATCATAATATATATTTCCAATTTCAAACAACCTTTCTTTATATAATCTACCTCCCACTTTTTCATAAAAGTTTCTTGCATTTTTATTTTCTTTTAAACACCAAAGAATTGCTTCTTTATATCCTCTTTCTTTTAATATTTCTTTAGCTTTAGTTATAAGCTTTGCACCTATTCCAGTTCTTCTTTCATCGTTTTTAACATATAAAGCATATATCTCTGCTAATTCTTTTTCATCATCTCTATTTTCGCCAAATCTACAAAATCCTTTTACAATTCCATCTTCTATATATACAATTGCTTTTTCTTTTTGATACTTGTCCCTTATCCTTTTTTCTCTATCTTTATAATTTAAGTTATTCAAATAATCATCAGCTATCATTCCTCTATAAGCTATTTTCCAATCTTCATCAATTATTTTTGCTATTTGCTCTATATCTTCTTTTTCATAATATCTAATCATAAAAAACACCTCTTTACAAATCAAATTTTTCTTTTATTATTTTAGCTACCTCTTTTGCCGGTATATTTGTATTATCTATTTTTAAATAATTCTTTTCTTTTACTTCTCCTTCCATAGATTCCATTCTGTATTTTGTCTCTGCTCTTAGTAATAACTTTTCACTAAATGATACATCTCTTTTAGATATTTTATGTTTTTTTCTATTTTCAGTTTTATTTCTTTCCAATCTTACATCTAAAGGAGCTTGTAATTCTATATAATATACTTCTCCACCATTTGCTCTAAATAAATCTTTTATCTTCTCTATTAATTCCACATCTTCCTTACATTCATATGCCATTACAAACGTAAAAATTATTCCTTCTATCTCACTTTTGGCAACTGCCTTAAAAACCTCCATTCTAATAGCTGTTACTAAGTCTTCACCTTCTTTTGTACTATAGCTAAAGAAGTTTGACACTAAATCTATTGTCATATGATTATGGAACAATTTTAAACCTGTTATTTTGGCTAACTCTTGACCTACTGTCATTTTACCTACAGCTTGTGGTCCTGTTAATAAGACTAATTTTGCCATTATAACCAACTCCCTTAATTCTTTTCACATATATAGACTACATGACTACTATATCCCATTAAATCCTTTCTTTCGCAATTTTTAAAATGGTAATCAAGCCATACTTTATATTCTTCATCTGATAAATTATTTATATATTCCTCCAAACTTTCAGATAAGCCATCTACTCCTACTTCATTTAATAATTTTACAGGAAATTTTTCCATCATATTTTCAAATTCTTCAATATAATTTACTGAAAATATCTCTTTTGGTATTTCTTTAACTCTATAATTTTCATCACAAACATCTTTTAATTTCAATAAATTACCTTTCTTTAATCCATAAGTTATTATAACAATATCATTTGTTATATAAGCAATAAAGATTTTTCCATGTGGTTTTGTTACTCTAATCGCTTCCTCTATTGCTCTTTCTTTCTCCTCTTTACTAAATAAGTGATAAATTGGACCTAATACCAAAGTTATATCGAATAAATTATCTTTATACATACTTAAATCTAAAGCATTTCCTTCATGTACTTTGATTTTCATATTATTATTAATATGCTTTTCAAATTCTTCTATGTTAGATCTAATTAATTCTACAGCTTCTACTTCATATCCATTACTAGCATAGTGAAGAGAATACCTTCCTGTCCCTGCGCCCACTTCTAATATTTTATCTCCTGGCTTTATATATTTATCAATATATCTAGTTGTTGTTAAGAATTCCACCTTATGTGCTTTATCTTTTACTAATCTTTCATTTTCTTCATACCCTGAATAATAATTTTCTAATAATTCTTTTACTTCCTGCATAATATCCCCTCCTAAAAGTCTAAAAAGCCTCACTTGAAAAATCTTGTTTAAGACTCCTCAAGTAAGGCTTTTCTTACTTTTCTAGTGTAAGTAGAATTTTTCTACTCTGTACTGCTCAGGATTTCTCCCTTAAGTACACTCCTAATACATTTTCAGTTTACCATAATTTGTATTTACTTGTCAACAATTTTAATTTAATTTTTCTCTATTTTCAATTTTAAAATTACCATTTTTTTCTTTTTCTATTTCTTTAGTACTTCTACTTGGTGTTGGTAAATCCTCTGGCATTGTACCTCCAATTCTTTTTATTGTTTGTCTAACTGCTTGTCCTACATTATGGTGCGTTCTACAAGCATCATTTTCATTATCTATATTTTTATTTTTTAAAACTTCATCAGTTTGTGTTATTCTAAACAAATTAGCTGCAAGCTCTGTACTACTCATATAGTCCAATATATCTTCTCTTGGAGATATTCCTTTTCTATTTGCTATATCTTTTGCCGTTTCTCCATTATATAGTCCCCTATATCCATAATTATTGAATTTTCCATAATTTTTAACTCCTGCAGCTTTTGCAGTATCAAACAAATATTTATTTTTATCTCTTACATTTTTTCTCGTATATAGTCTTTTTTCATCTTCACTTAGACTTTCGTATTCTTTTCTTGTTATTTCCTGTTTTCTAGTTTGAACTGCAAAATAAGTTTGTGCCATTGCTATCGCTCTTTTTCTACTATCCCCATTTTGAGCAATTAAGTAACAAGCATATCTAGTTAATTTTATATCCCCAATATTTTTACTAGTTACTCCTGCTTTCACGATTTTGCCAACGTTGGCAAAATGGTCATCTACTTTTATATTGCTATTTTCACAAGCTTCTTTCGCTTTTTGTATTACTTGCTCAAAACGTCTCCACTGTTTATATTCTAGCATCGTCATTAGTTCTCTTGCATACCAAAATTCCACACCATTTTCATCAATATGCTTAATACTTTCGAAATCTTTTTCTGTTTTATTTACTAACTCTTTTTCCATACCATCTTTCTCCTTCCTTCTAATTTTGTATTTCATTGCCTTTTATATTTAAGTTTTACTAATTTAAGAATTTCAATACTATGTTTATATCATATAAAACAAATTTTCGCAAGTACTTTTAAATAAATTTTTACTTTTTCTTAATATTTAGAGACAAATTTTTTTATATTTCCTATACAACAAAATAAGGTCTTATACTTTAACAAGTATAAAACCTTGCACTTATTCATACATTTAGCCATTTAACTTTCTTTTCTGAACTCTATATGTTACTTTACTTACTAAATTTGTTGGAAATAATTTTGCTCCTAATCTTCCTATTTTAACATCTAAACCTGGCACTATATAAAATTTACCTTTTTCCATTTTTCTAATTGCATATTCAGCTACATCAAAACTATTTGCTTCTCTTAATTTGAATTTTACATTTGCAACATTATTAAAATTTGTTGCAACTGGACCTGGACACAATACACTTATTTTTACATTTGATTTTTCTTTTTTTAGTTCTTCTCTTACAGCTTCAGATAATCTTACAACATAAGCTTTAGTAGCATAATATGTTGCCATTAAAGGTCCTGGCATAAAACCAGCAATAGATGCTACATTTAATATTTTCCCATTGCCTTTTTCCATCATTTCTTTTAAATATTCTTTCATTAATATATGGTATGCTACTATATTTGTTTTTATCATCTTTATTTCTTTTTCTAAATCTGTTTTAGAAAAAGCTCCACAATCTCCAAATCCTGCATTATTAATTAAGATATCCACATTTTTTACTCTTTTACACAATTCTTTACAATTTTCTTCAACAGATAAATCCATTGGTATTATTTCTATCTTATTTTGATTATTTTCTTTCTCTAATTCTTTTTTTACATTATTTAGTTTTTCTTCATCTCTTGCAACTAATACTAAATCATGTCCTTTTTTGTTTAGTATTTTAGCCATATCCTTTCCTATTCCAGAAGATGCTCCTGTTAACAACACTTTCATATTTACACCACCTAAATTTATAATAACTAATTTTACAATTTTTATTTAAGTTTTTCAAGTTTTTATTGACCAATTAAGTTAAACCCTTGAAATATGGTATTTTCAAGTATCTTAAAACTTAAAATAATTTATTTTATAATATTAACCAAGGAGTATGAGATATGGTACACTTTAATATTGAAAAATTATTAAAAAAGAAAAATAAATCTAAATATTGGTTATGTCAAAATATGAATATTACTTCTAGAAACTTAAACCGTGTTATTCATGGCGAAACTTCTTCTATTTCTTTTAAATATTTAGAAGAACTTTGTAAATATCTAGATTGTACTATTGATGAATTAATTGATATAGAAAAAGATGCTTGACACAGAAAGGGACACCCCTTATTTGTGTCATTTTTTAATATTGTAAATGTGATACAAAAAAGACCTGTCCCCATTTGTTTCATATATGTTTTTCTATTTCATTATATATTTCTTCATGTATATCTTCTATTGTTCTAATTTTATCATCTTTAACGCACTTAACTTCATACCAATTATATTTTTTAGCTACATAACATGCAGCATGGTAAGCATCTATTAAATGATTTTTATCTCTTTCATGAATATCTTTTTTCTCTCCATGTGTGAATTTATTTTCTCTGTTTTTCATTAACTCTAAAGATTTCTCAACTGGCATATTTAAGAAAAATACTTCTGCTGGAACTGGTAGCCCATATAAATTAAACTCAAAATCCCATAACCAATTCAAAAATTTTTCTCTTTCTTCTGGGTCGTCTATTTTACCTGCTTGATGAACCATGTTAGCTGTTGTATATCTATCTGCTAGTATTATTCCACCATTATCATAATATTCTTTATATCCTGTTTTAAATGTCGCATATCTATCTGCTGCATAGAATGTAGATGCAATATAAGGGCTTACATCTTTTGCGTTTTCTCCAAATTCTCCAGACAAATACATTTTTACTAATCCAGAACTTGGACTATCATAGTTTGGAAAACTAACTACTTTAAAATCTACTCCATCTTTTGTTAATCTTTCTTGTAATTTATTAAACTGTGTTTGTTTACCACTACCATCTGTTCCATCTATTACAAATAATTTTCCCATCTTTATTCTCCCTTATCTTCTTTATTTTCTTCTTTATCTTTTCTATTTTTCTCTAACATTTTATTAATAGAATTTAATATATCATCTGAATTTTCATCAAAATCATCTCTTACTAAATTAAACATTATTTCTCCTCCTCTTCAAAAATTATTATACTATTTATAATTTTTTAGTCAATAGGAAATAACGATTTTATAGTAGACTTTTTAAGCATTTTGTTATAAACTAGTTACGATAAATTAGTAAAATGCAAGGAGGCAAATATGAAAAATTCTTTTAAAACTGTTGCTATGAATGAAAATAATCCTAAATGGAAAAATGTTATATCAAGAATAGCTCCATTAGAAACAAGAAGTAACGATATAAGAAGTGGTTTTGATAGAGACTACACAAGAATTATACACTCAAATGCTTATAGAAGATTAAAACACAAAACACAAGTATTTTTCTCTCCAGAGAATGACCATATTTGTACAAGAATAGAACATGTAACACATGTAGAGTCTATTAGTTATACAATTGCAAGTTACTTAGGTTTAAACACAGAACTTACTAAAGCGATTGCTGTAGCTCATGATTTAGGGCATAGTCCTTTCGGACATGAAGGAGAAAAAATTCTTTCAGAAATTTCTAGTAGAGATTTAGGTTACAGTTTTTGGCATGAAAAGAATGGTTTAGATTTTGTTGACTCTATAGAATTATTAGTTGGTCATGATGGATATAAAAAGAATTTAAATCTATCTTATGGAATTCGTGACGGTATTATTTCACATTGTGGTGAAATAGATGAAAATGCATTACGACCAAGAAATGAATTTATAGCTTTAAATGAGTATGTACGTCCTAACCAATATGCACCATATACATGGGAGGCATGTGTAGTTAAAATTTCTGATAAGATTTCATATATAGGTCGTGATATAGAAGATGCAATTACTTTAGGAATATTAGATAATCATTTAGAAGAATTATATTCTTTACTAAATTTTAATTCTTCTGAGACATTAAATAATAGTACTATTATAAATTATTTAGTATGTGATTTATGTGAAAATTCTTCACCAGAAAAAGGCTTATGTTTCTCTTCAAAAGCTTTTAATTTAATGAATAAAATAAAAGAATTTAACTATAACCATATTTATTTTAGTAGACGTACACGTACTTCTATAAAATATTTTAAACTTGTTATTAATGAAATTTATGATATTTTAAAAGAGTGCTATGATAAAGAAAACACTTTACAAAATCTAAATAGTTTAAGAAAATTCTATCCAAAACTAGCAAATGAATTTTATCATTTCTTAGAAAATTATTGTGATTTTGGTAATCGTGAAGAATTAAAATTGAAAAATAAGGTTATATTTAATATTTCAGATGAAAAAGATTTTTCTAAAGCTATCATATCTTATATCTCAGGTATGACAGATAACTTTGCAATGGAAATGTATAACGAAATAATTAGATTTTAGAAAAATAGTTGTTCAAATTATTTGGACAACTTTTTTTATTTTTTACTTTAACAAAATACTCTTTTTATATGTTTTAATTTGTATACACTATTATTTAGAAATAGTCTTATCATATCAAATCTAACTGGTATGTCATAAAGACCATATTCATAATTATAATATTTAGCTATGTTTTTAAGAATCTCTTGCTTTTCAATAGTTTCTTTCCTGTTTAACTGATTTGGTAAAAAGCATAGCTTTAAACTAATAAATACTAGTTCTTTAGTTTGTTCATCATAAGCAATTAAGTCTATTATTTCTTTCTTACATTCGAAATTCTTTTCTACTATTATATAGTTTTTATTTCTTAAGTATTTACAAACGATGTTTTCTGCTATTTCTTTTCTTCCTGCATTTATTATTTTTTGCAACCTTTCCTCCTTTAAACATATTTAGATATCTGAGGCCATTATAAAAAATAATATAATATTTAATTGTTTTTAAAATATCTCGGGGACTTTTAAAAGATTTAATAAAATTCATAAAAATTATAGGGAATAACTTTTTATTAGGGATCAAAATTAGGGGCTTATAATGGCCTCAGATATCTAAATACATTTTTTAATTTTAAACTGAATTTTTTGATTTAATATATGATTTAAATGTTTTGATTTAAAAACTGCATTCATTATAATTATTTTTACAAATTTTGTCAATAGTTTTTTGAAATTTTTTCCAGTTTTCTAAAAAATATTATAAAAAGTAGGAAAACTCCTACTTTCTACAAAATATTTCCTATTCCATATACACCTGTAGTTACATCTCTAAATAGATTTACTTCTGGTGGTAAATATGTAAATATAACAAAGCACATAAGTAAAAATACAAGTATTACAATTGATAAAACTTCTGTTGTCACTGTACTTTCGTCTTCTCTTTTCATAAGCCTATATGCAACATATTCTCCAAGTATTATACTAATTATAAATAATAAAATATCTATTACAATAATGCTTGTTCCAATAATTCCTGAATACGTAAAAAATGCTACTACTATAAAACTTATTGCTGTAAATATGCCAATTGTTTTTGCTTCAACATAATTATTAGCCACATCTTTTACAAAGAAATATTCTACGATTGTTGCAATTAACATTGGATAAAATACTAATTTTAAATGTTCCCATACACTTTCATTTACTGCACTAAAACTTCCTACAAATAGGTTCTCACCAGACCATTCATATGTAAAATGTAACAATGTTCCTAATATTAAACTAAATAAGATTACAGCCAGCTGTGCCTTTATTAACTTATTTGATTTTATTTTTCCAAGAACTTTTTTAATAAATTCCATATTAGCATAAGACCTCCTTTTCTTATTAATTCTTATGCTAATACTATTTTTTTATTACTATAAAGTTATCTTTTCTACAATTAAACTATTTTCTTTATCTTTACTTTTTATTTCTTCATCTCTATATGAACAGATTTTAAACTCATTCTTTCCATCAAATTTAAATTTCAAAACTTTGGTAAAATTATCTTTAGTTGGTTTTCCTAATTCTTCTATTATAAAACTTGCTTTATGTTTTCTTAATGTATCAAAAGTATTCATAAATCCCATACCTGTACCACCAGAATCTCTATGTGTTGTACTTGGTTTCTTTCCTAAGTTTATTAATGTTTCTATTTCAAATTCTATACCTGAATCATAAACATATAAACCATAACTTCCATCTAGTTTTCCAAGTCTTACTAATATACTTTTATTTATATTGTTTCCATATCCTATTGCTATAATTGCATTCTTTATGTGGTCTGCAATTAATATTTCTAATTCTTTTTTATCTATATAATGATTTATCATTTTATAAATATTTCCACTTAGTTGCAGTTGAAAATCTATTTTATTTTTCACACATTCTGCTTGCATATAAGAAAACATATCATCTATTTCAGTAATTCCTGTTTTGTCTAAAACTACAATTGTTTCTTTTCTCAATTCTTTACTCAAGTCATCTATTCTATCTTTTAGATTCATCTCTTCTGCTATTTCACTTTTCATACTTAGCTCATTTAGTTTATATTCTAATGCTTTCTGTTTATGTGCTATTGAATGACTTACTTTACTAAATTCCAAATTCTCTTTTTCTAACGCTTCTACTTCTTTCTTCTTATTTTCCAACTCTAATTTTGTTTCCTCTAAGTCTTTTACCAACATCTTCTGTTTATAATACAAGTGTAGTGACTTTTGTATGGTTATGAACATTATGATAGAAAATATAATTAATATAAATACTAAATTAAGAGTATATTTCTTTTGATAATTTACTAACATAACAATTGTAAACAAGATTATAATACTTACATTTAAAATTAGTAAATTAAGATACTCATTATTTTTATTTTTATTAAGAAATATTATTCCTTTACTTATTCTTTTAATCTTTAAAAATTGTTTTAAAATAATAATATGGATAAGTGTAATAAAAATAAAATTAAAAAATTCATTTTCTACCTTTGTAATCGTATAAAAAATATAGTTTATAGCTGTTGAAAATATAAATATTAATTGGTTTATGCTTAAAGAAATCGTATTTATTAATATAGAATATCCTAACTTACTTTTAGTAACAACTGCAAAAGAAATTGACACTAGAATTATTGTATATATTATAGTATTTGCTTGTATACCAGTTATTATGTTTATTAAATTAGAAAAAATCGCTATAATTATTGAACCTATCAAAAATACAATTTTACTTTTTAATGTTATTGATTTTATATTTAAAATTTTAATACTAACATAGTATGTGCAAATACTTATAAGTATTAATTTGATAATGTATATAATTGTATTTATATCTATTGCTTTCATTAGATTTTCCATTTTTCTCCATACTTTTTCTTTTTTATAATTATACATAAAAATAGGAAAATGTTCAATTCGCATTTTCCTATTGTATACTTATTATTAATATCCTACCCAATGACTAATCCATTCTGCCAAACCTTCTAACCAATCTAGCATGCTATCACCACCTTTTTCTTTGGTATTTTTGTTTCTTTTTGTCATAAAAAAAATACCATTCATCAAGGCTTAGATGGCTGGTATTAGCTAATGAGAAAAGATGGTGAAAAATAAAAAAATCTAGTATTTTTTAGAATACTAGATTAATTTCTTTATCTTATCTACGTAATAATATATAAACTCCATAGGAGTTGGTACACCGGTTTCATAGTTTACTTTAGCTGTATAATATGTTTCTAAATCTTCAATAGATGAAACTCTCCATGCATGAATAATTGCATTTTGTATACCATTTGTAATTGTATTTCCAGATTTCTTATGAATTTTTGTTAAATATTGAATAACATTAGTATTACTATCTTCATTTTCAATCAAATAAAGAATTGCGTCATGGATATATTTTCTTCCTTTCAATTTGGCAGTTACACCAATTAAATCCAATTCATGATTAATTAAGTCTGAAATCTTATTTTCATTATCTTCTATTTCTTCTTCAATTGTTTTTGTTTCCTCATCTCCTAAATCATTCCTATATAACAAGAAATTGTTTAAAACACTATCGCAAGAATACTTTGGGTGGTCTTTATATAAAATTAAATCTACACCCTCTCTATGTAGAACTTCATAAGTTCTTTTTGAATGTACATGAGTTGTTACAATAACAATTGGTTCATAATTCAAATTTAATTTTCTCAAATTTGATAAAAATTCTAAGGAATTAGTACTACCACTTTTACTATTATTTAGTTCTAAGTCTAATACAATTCCTTCAGGACGTTTTAATTTCACATACTTCAAAGCATCAACGTCTGAATCTGTTACTGCAACTAATTCAAAATCATCTCTTTTCTTGATACAACTAATAAAATTGTTACAATCATCAATATCATCTTCTATAATCAAAATTTTCATAGGTCTTGTCAATTCTAAACTCCTCCTTTAGTTTTATATTCTACAATATACCACAAAATCCCTCAAATTACTACATTTATTTATTATTTTTCTCTAACTATTTTGTGTTTTCTATTTTATAGAATATATAAAAATAAAAGGAGAATTATTTATGAAGAAGAATAAAAATAATAATGATAACGATTTAGAAAAAATTGAACAAGAGAAAAGAGGAAAAAGAATAAAAGATATAAGAGAAAATGAATTATATATGAATAAAACTGAACTAGCTAAAGAAATTGGAATCTCTAGTCAATTTTTAGGTTTAGTTGAAGACGGAAAAGGTAACTTAGTATATAAAAGTCTTAAAAAATTAAGAAACTTAAGTGGCCATTCAGCAGATTATATTCTTTATGGTCTTGATGATAATTGTATTAACAAGACAAAAGAATTGTTACAAAATTATTCTGAAGATGAAATAATCGAGACATTAAATTTTATAAAACATTTTATCATGTTGATTAGAAATATATAATTTACTTTCTCCACTTATGTCAGAGATTTCAACTTTTCATTTTAATTTTCTATATAGATGTTTTTATTTTTTATTTAATATAATTTAACAATAAATAATTTTTTTCTTTCTAATGTTTAAACTATTTGTAATTTTAACTTTTCTAACTCTTCTTTACTAATATGTGTAACTTTTAATATATCTTCGTCTTTCATTCTATTTCTGATCATTTCTTTTGCTACTTGAAAAATACCTTCTGCCATTCCTTCTGCCATTCCTTCTGCTTTCCCTTCTGCCATTCCTTTTGCTTTTCCTTCTGCTATTCCCTCTGCTATTCCTTCCTCTCTACCCCTAGCTCTTTCTTCTTTATATATTTTTATAAATGTTTTTGCAAAATTTGTCATAAGATCACTCCCTTTATTTATTATTTCTTTCATTGCTTTCTTTATTTCTTCTATTTCTTCTTTTGTTAAATTTTTTATCATACGTTGTATTATATTTTCTAAATTCTCTATTATTAGAATCATTGCTCTTTTTTCTCTTTCGTTTATTCCTCTTTCTCCTAACTTACTTATTATATAGAATAGTTCTTCCTTTTCCCTTATTTTTTCGAATGCCATTGCTAAAGCTACCCCAGTTCTTTTCTCTAATAATTCACCTATTCTATAATCATTTATATCTATCACATTATATTCTGGATATTTTAATGTAGGAAACCTATAGCGATTATTTTCTTCTTGTTTTATAGTTCTTGTTGCATCCCATTTCTTTGATGCTGTATTTAATACATTTGGTAATATTACTGGTGCTTTCCTATTTTTACTTTTTTTCATATATTTTCTTCTACTTGCTATAATAACTAAACAATAATCACTCATTCTTTCACTCATTGTATAATCTACTGTACTTTGATGTTCTATTATTATAAATGTTTCTTCTTCTTTTATTTTATATAATATATCTATATATCTTGTTTTTAATCCAAATTTAGTTCTAAATTCTTTGTTTTGTACTTCTAAGTTATTTCCATCTAGATTAAAACCTACAAACTCTTTTATAAAATCTTTAAATTCTTCCTTATCTTCTAATAATTCTTTAAATATTGTATCATGTGTCTTTTTATTTTTGTTTTCTATTTTACTTACCTCCATTCTATATCGTTTTTATTCATTAATCAACTTTTATTCTTTAGTAAATCGAGGCGTTTTTTCATCTTTTGCTATGATTTTCTCTTTTTATCACCTTCTTTCTTTGATTTTCTTTTTATTATTTCTAATGAAATGTGGGAAGATTTTTCCCGAAAGATTTAATATATGGACTAAAAGTGTACTTATAATACTACCATTTACATTTTTTGTCAATAACATTTTTTGAAAAATTGAAAAGAACCAGAAACATTTATATTTCTGATTCTTTCCTTTGAGTTTTTCTTTTATAAATCCTTACGGTTTATTCTTTAGGTTTCTTTTCCCTTTTCTTATAACTTAGTAATAATCCTATTGTAATAACTAATACTATTTGTACTATTCCTATTATTACTATTCTATCATTTCTATCTAATCCTGTTGCTACTGATAATATCATACTTGATGTATCACTATTGTCTTCTCTATCTATATCTTCATATCCTGCTGGATTATTTGTCTCTGTTAATATTACCATGTTGTCTTTTTCTCCAAAGTTTTCTGAGCCTTTATTTACTCTTAATGTTACTTCT
>CALXAV010000013.1 GCA_944386385.1 uncultured Clostridia bacterium | reverse complement strand
AATTTATTAAAATAAAATAAAAAACTAAGATAAATGAAGATATCGAGAGATAATTAATTCATTTATAGAGATAGGAGATATTTATAATGGATACAAAAGTTACTAAGGAACAAGTTGAAAATATACAACTTGATCACGGTATTTTATTTAAAAATTATGGATTGCCTACACAAGAATTAGTAGCACCACTTAGAGGAGGAACTACTTTTACAGTTGAGAGAACTTATAGAAGTATAGAATTTGATGGAGCTAGAGGAAAGACAAAAGGTCTTACTACTCTTGATGATGAAAATGCAACTTTAACAGTAAAAACTTTAAATTCAAGTTTAGAAACTTTTGCAGATAAATTGCCAGGTGCTAAAATAACGAGAGATGAAGAAACTAAAAAAATAACAAAAATAGAAGCTTCTAAAATGGGAATATTACCAGATGATGCTTATATAGAAAATGTAACAGTATTTGCTCAAAAAATCTCAGGAGAGTTTGTAAAAATAACAATTTCAAATGCTATGGATGAGAACGGAATAGAATTTGCAGCTGTTCAAAAAGCAGAAGGAGAAATTGAGTTAGCTTATTCAGCACATCATACTTACGATGAAAATGAAAAAGTTCCTCTTTATACAATTGAAAATATAAAAGAGATTTCATATGATGCACCTGAAGATGATGAAAATCAAGAGGAGGAGGTATAGTAGAAAATGAAATTAACAATAGACTCAATTTGTTTAATAAGTGCAATCTTAGACAAGGTAAAATTAGATGATGATTTTATAAATGAAATGTTTTTTATTGGTAAAAGTGCTAATGGAAAAAGTGATGAAGAAATAAAAATGGTTCAAAATAAAATAGGAATGAAAGTAATAATGAAGTTGGGAAGTCAACTTCACAATGTAAGAGATGAACTAATTAAATTTGTTGCTAGTTACAAAGAAATTACAGAGGAAGAAGCAGCAAAAATAAATGTAATAGATGTAGTAAAAGAATTAATAAGTGATGAGAGTTTTACAAGTTTTTTAAAACGTACGGTCGTACAGGGAAAGAAGAAATAATATTTTTATTAAATAAATATTTCGGTATGGCCAATATAAAAGATTATCCGCTAAGCAAATTAGCGGATTTTTTGAATTTTGCATACGAAAAAGAATTATATGAAAGATGGTTAAAAATATATCCATATATGGAAATTGGATTTATTAAATATTTGTCTTTCAAAGATTATAAGAAAAAGATAAAAGAAAATGCAGAAATAAAGAAAAATAATTCATTGCTTACAGATAAACAGATTATTGATGAAGGAATGGAGATAGTAAAAATATATGAGAATCAACAAAAAAGGCAGGTGAAAAATAAATAATGGAAATATTCAAACTTTTTGGAAGCATTTTTGTTGATACAACTGAGGCTGATGAACAATTAGCAAAAACAGATGAAAAGCGGAAAAGGTTTAGGTTCAATGTTTGGCGCAGTTGGAAAAAAAGCAACTCAATTTGGACTTGGCATTGCAACAGCAGCAGTAACGGCAGCAACGACAATAGGTGGAATGGCAATAAATACTACTAATGATATAAATAAAGCAACGGATAGTATTGTTGCGGCAACAGGAGAAGCAACAGATAGAACAGAACAATATCAACAAGTTCTAACGAATATTTATAAAGGCGGATATGGTGAGGATTTTCAAGATATAGCAGATAGCATTTCACAAGTAAAAACTCAAATGGGAAATTTGAATGATGATGAATTGCAAGGTGTTACTGAAGATGCACTTGCATTAAGAGATACATTTGGGTTTGAGGTAAATGAAAGTGTTAGGGCAGCTAAAATGCTTATGGACCAATTTGGACTTTCTTCTTCAGAAGCTTATAATCTGATTGCTCAAGGAGCGCAACAGGGACTAGACAAGAATGGAGATTTACTAGATAGCATTAATGAATACTCAGTACATTTTAAACAAAATGGATTAAATGCGACGGATATGTTTAACACTTTTAAATTAGGTGCTGAAAGTGGTGCATTTTCAATTGATAAGGTTGGAGATGCAATAAAAGAAATGGGAATCAGAATGAAAGATGGTTCGGCAACAGATTCTTTAAAAGCGATGAAACTAGATGCAGATGAAATAACGCAGGCTTTTGGAGAAGGTGGAGAAAAAGCTTCTTGGGCTTTTGGGGAAGTTGTAAATGGATTAAAGAACATAGAAGATCCTATAGAACAAAATCAAGCAGGAGTAGCAATTTTTGGTACTATGTGGGAAGACCTTGGAGCAGAAGCGGTATTATCTATGACAGAAGTAGGTGACCAATTCAATGAACTTACAGATACAATGGGCCAAATAAAAGAAGTGAAGTATGATGATGTAGGTTCTATGTTTGAAGCTTTAAAAAGAAATGTAGAAATGTTAGTACTTCCATTGGGAAATGCTTTAATGCCAATATTACAACAAGTTATCCAGTTTATTATGGATAATATGCCAGCAATAGAAGGTCTTATATCACAAATAGCACCAGTAATAACAGATTTATTTTCACAATTATTACCACCTCTAATGCAACTTATGCAAAGTATTATGCCTGTTTTGTTTAATTTGCTACAACAGATAATTCCATTTGTAACACAAATAGTACAAACTATATTACCAGTATTAGTACAATTAATGAACACACTATTACCACCAATAATGCAAATAGTACAAACACTTCTTCCGGTTTTGATGCAATTAATACAACCTTTACTAACATTATTACAACCAATTATAACTTTATTAACTCCTATTGTAAATTTATTTATGACATTATTACAACCTTTAATGCAATTGATTAGTACCATTTTACCTCCATTAGTTAGTTTATTTACAAGTATAATACAAACTATATTACCACCGTTACAATCAGCACTTACAGGAGTTGCAAATGTATTGGGTGGTGTTTTTTCGGCCGCGTTTTCTAGTATAAACAACATAATTTCTGGAGTAATAAGTGCTTTTCAAGGAATTATTAATTTCGTTCAAAATGTATTTAGTGGAAATTGGTCCGCAGTTTGGAATAGTGTAGTAAGTATATTTTCAAATATTATAAGTGGAATAGCTAACATTTTTAAAACACCAATAAACTGGATTATAGATGGAATAAATACATTTATTAATGGATTAAACAGTTTGAAAATTCCAGATTGGGTTCCTGGAGTTGGAGGATTAAGTCTTAATATACCTAATATTCCTAGATTAAAAGTTGGAATGGATTATGTACCAGAAGATGATTTCCCAGCGCTATTACATAAAGGAGAAGCAGTTCTAACGAAAGAAGAAAATGCGGAATATAGAAAAAGACTTTCTAAAGAGATGGGAAATAATATTGATACAAGAAATCTAGAATACTTAATACAAAAAATTATTGATATATTAGGAAAATATTTCCCACAATTCCAAAATGAAATGAGAAAAGATTTGGTTTTCGATGATGGAACGGTTGCAGCAAGACTTGCTCCATTAATGGATATAAATTTAGCTAATGAAGAAACAAAAAGAAGGAGGGGAAATTAATTGAAAGGAGTAAAATTTGGTGAAAAACATTCATATAAAGATTGGAACTTAATTTTAACAAGTAAAACAGTTGGTTTTCCTTCTCCAAAAACTGAAACTGAAGACATACCAGGGGCTGATGGTAGTTTGGATTTTTCAGAAGCATTAACAGGAGATATTCATTATGAAAATAGAACACTTGAGTTTGAATTTGAAATGATAGATTCTATTAAAAATTGGGACAATAAAATAACGGAAATAACTAATTATTTACATGGAAGAAAATTTAAAATAATATTGGATTCCGACCCTAGTTTTTATTATTACGGTAGAGTTTCTATCAATGATTTTGCAAGTAATAAGAGCACAGGTACACTAAGTATTGAAGCTGAAGTTGAACCGTATAAATATGATTTATACAGCTCAACAGAAGACTGGTTGTGGGATCCATTTAATTTTGAGACCGGAATAATAAGAGAATTGAAAAATATAAAGGTTATAAAAGAAAAAGTCATAACAATTATAGGTAGAAGAATGAAAGTGGTTCCAACGATAGAAGTTAAAAATACTAATAATATGAAAGTAGAATATGAAGGAAATAGTTATGATTTACAAGAAGGAAGGCAGCGTGTCTTAAATATAGAGATTAAAGAGGGAGAAAATTATCTTAAATTTATAGGAACAGGAGAAATAACAGTAGACTATCGAGGAGGCTGTTTATAATGTATCAAGTTAAATGTGATGACTCTGTAATATATGATTTAAGAGATTCAAAGTTAAAAATTATTTCTCCCAAATTAACAACAGAATTAAATAAAACGGGGACTTTTGATTTTACTATTCCTGAACAAAATCCTAATTATGATAAAATTAAAAAGTTAAAAAATATTATAACTATTTTCCAAGATGGAGAGGAAATTTGGCGAGGTAGAGTAATTAATGATGAATTAGACTTTTATAATAGAAAAAAAGTGGAATGCGAAGGAGAATTATCATTTTTATTAGATACTATCCAAAGACCATATAGTTTCCAAGGTACTCCACAGGATTTATTTACTAAATTTATACAAAATCATAATGCGGCAGTAGAAGATTCAAAAAAATTTGTAATAAGAAATATTACAGTATCAGATCCAAATGATTATACCAATAGAGAGGATAGTAATTATACAAATTCTTGGGACTCTATAAATGATAAACTTATTAATACATATGGAGGATATATAGAAACAGGACAATTAGAAAATGGGGAAAGATATATAGATTATATAAAAGAATACAACTCAATAAATCCTCAAACAATAGAATTTGGAAAAAACTTGTTAGATATTACACAGTATGCAAAAGGGGAAGACATAAAGACAGCTATAATTCCGTTAGGAAAGGACGGACTTACTATAAGCAGTGTGAATAATGGAAAAGATTTTATTTATAATGAAATAGCTGTAAGTCTTTTTGGTTGGATATATGGCACAGTTGAATATAGTGATGTTTCAATAGCAAATAATTTGTTAAATAAAGCAAAAGAATACTTAGAAACGGTGATAAATGAAAGTTTAACAATAGAACTTAGTGCTGTAGATTTACATTATCTAAATTGTGATATTTCTAAGTTCAAAAAAGGTGATATGGTTAGGGTTATTAGTATTCCACATAAAATAGATAAATATTTCCAAGTTAGCAAATTATCTATTTCTTTAGATAATCCTAAATCTAGTAAAATCACGTTAGGACAAACTTTTACTACTTTGACACAAAAACAAATAAATAATGCAAAAAACATACAAGAAACGATTAATATAAATTCTCAAGAAACGCAGGAAATGCAAAAAGAAGTAGTTACTTTAAAAGAAAATGTAGAAAAACTTGATGAGACAATTGTAAAATTACCCGAAGAATATATTTCTAAGGAAGAAATGAATGGAAGACTCATGATAAAAGGTGAATTAACTGATTTTAAAGAATTGGAAGAAATAAAAAAGCCTGAAGAAGGAGATTTATATAAAATTTCTGATACCAAGAAAGTTTATTTGTTTTATGATGATAAATGGATAGAAATATTAACTAAGCAAGAACATGATGAAGAAATAACAAAAATAAATGAAAGATTAGAAGTTCTTGAAAAGGGGGTGGAAGAATAGATGAGTAGTATAGAAGAAGAATTAAGTACAATATCAAATGCTATATATGGAAAAGATGTTAGAAATAGCATAGTTAGTGCTATAAGAAAAGTTTATTCGGACGCAGCCAAAGAAGGAAATGCTAATATGGAAGTAGAAGCAGCAAGAGGAAAATATGAAACCCTTAAGGATAGATTAGATACTTATGATAGTATTACATTTGCTTTAAAAAATGAAACAGAAATAAAAGCGAATACTAATTATGAATTACCCATATCATATAAGCCAGGAAATATAGAAATATTCTTTGAAGGTTGTAAACTTATAAAAGACGAAAATTATATCGAAGTTTTAAATGATGAAGAAAATAGCAATTTAATTCAATTTCTAGACTGGGACGTCCCAGAAAATAGCAACTTAGAATTTATAATAAAAGGAATTTCTGAAGAAACAGAGGTAATGAACATAGATACAAATGAAACAGTTACATTAGGGCAAATATTAGATGCAATAAAAACAAGTAATGGAATAACAAGTATAAAAACTGATAGTGAAATAACTTTAAGTGGAGAAGAATTACAAACTGATGAACTATCAGAAGATGAAATAAATGAAATTATTAATGAGGAGGAAGAAAACGATGGCTAAAAAATATATGGGAAATACAGGTTTGGGGATACTATGGAAAAAAATAGTGCAAAGTTTTGTAAAAAAAGATGGAAATAAGGTATTAAGTGAAAATAGCTATACTACAGCAGAAAAAAACAAGTTAGCAGGATTAAAGAATTATACTTTACCCAAAGCAACAGCTTCAACTTTAGGTGGTATTAAAATAGGATCAGGGCTAATAGCAGATGAAGATGGAACCGTAAGAGCAACAGGTACAGATGTTACTATAGATAGCAGTTTAAATTCAAGTAGTACTAACCCAGTACAAAATAAAGTTATTTATACAGAGTTGGCTAAAAAAATAAATGATACTGATTTAGTAGAATTTAATGAAACAGAAATTGATGAAATAATAGCAGAAGCAGAAGAAGCGGAGGCTTAATATTATGAAAAAATATACCGGTAAAAATTCTTTAAAAGCCTTATGGGTTAAAATTTTGAATTTAATAGCGCAAGAAACTAAAATAGAAAGAGTACAAATAACGATAGATACAACAATAGCCCAAAATACGAATTATGAAATTCCTATAGAATATCAAGTAAATAAAAATGAGTTACAAGTATTTTATGAGGGCTGTCTATTAGGTAAAGGCGAAAATTATAGTGAAATTGATAGCAAACATATAAAGTTTTTAGACTGGGACGTACCGGAAGGTAGTTTGCTAGAATTTGTAAGGAGGAAACAAAAATGAGCAGACCTTTATTGTTAGATTTAAAAGAAAAAAGTATATTAAAGACATTATATGAAAATCCAGGTGATTTTACAGGAGAAGTAATATTAAATGAAAGTACAAAGAATTTTGATTATATAGAGGTGACATTAGGAACAAATGATAATGAAAAAATTAGAAAAATAGAAGATCCAAACGGAAAAATATTTTGGGAAGAACTTGGATATTCATTATCAAACGAATATGCCAAAGTTTTCTCTAAATTTGCTATAAATAACAATAATATAACTCCTGTTGTAGCAAATTGCGGATATTATACTATAAGTTATCTAAATAATTCTGTAGCGATGCATTTAGATCAAACTAATTATATTAGAATTTTAAAAGTTGTTGGAGGAAATTATTATGAGGAGAAAAAATAATAATATAAGTGCTGTAAGCCTTGAGGCTCTACACACACACACACAAGTAATTTAAAAAACAAAAAAATTGGAGGTGAGCAATAATGAGCAAACCTCTAATTTTAATTTTAAAAGGAAAATTAGAAAAAGTAGTAGAACGAGGTAGTAATGAAAATGGAAATTATATAAAGTTCGCAGATGGAACTTTAATACAATATGGTAGTAGTAGCGGTATAGAAAATAATTACAAATGGGTTACATTTCCGAAACCTTTTGAAAGTGTAGGAATAGTAACTGCAAATGTTTCTGCTGTTGACAGTAGCTACATTTACCAAGTTCAGCCATTTGATTATACATCTCAAAATTTTAAAGCATATGTGAGATATCAGGCAATTTCTGGAGGAGCTTGGGGAACTGGTTCCAACTGGTTTAACTGGTTAGCTGTTGGGACTTGGAAATAAAAAGAAAGAGAGAATTAAAAATGGAATTTTTAAAGACAATAGCTGAAATAATAACATCTTTAACTGTTATTATAGGAGCCTTTATGACAGTAGAAAAATTTACAAAAGGGAAATTAACTCAATGGTTAGTAAAGCCAGTAGTAGAGCCCATAAATAACAGGATAGATGTTTTAGAGCAGAAAAGTAACAAGAGAGGGAAAAATGTGACAACTTTGAAACAAGAAGTGGAAAGATTCAGAAAAGATACAAAAGATGATATGAAGAGACACATTCTTGAATACGATAAAACATATTTAACAGACTTTTTATCGGATTTAGAAAAAGGTACAGAGAAAACAGAGATACAAAAGAAAAGGGCTTATGAAATCTACGAAGAATACACTAAAAATGGTGGAAATTCTTATATTCATGCAAAATGGGAAGAATTAAGAGAAAAAAATCTATTATAGGAGGAAAAGAGATGAACGAAGATAAGAAAAAGAAAATAGTTTTAGCAATTGCAACCGTGTTAGTTGCAATTTTAGCAGGACTAGGTTTTTACAACGCAAACAAAGATAGTTCTACAGAAGAAATCGTAGGAGACGCGGTAAATGAGATTAAAGATTATATAACTACTTATAGTATGTCTCAGTCTGAAATTGAAGAATTGCCTAGTACAGAAATAGTAGAACAGACTCAAGAAGATGAGCAAGAAGTATCTGCAGAACAAGAAGTGGAAGATGAAGGCTTTGAACTTCAAGGAAAGATTGCATATGAAGGGGATAGAGCAAATACATGGAATGTAGAACTTGGAGATTACATTGGTTTAACTTACTATAATCAAACAGACTCAAGATGGTCTAATCACATGTATAGTTCTGTTGGTGATAGTTCACAAACTATTAGTACATCAGGTTGCGGTCCAACATCTGCTGCTATGGTAGTAACAGCGATAAGAGGTGCTATAACACCAGATGAAATGGGAGATTTGTTTGTAAAATATGGATATAGAAGTGTTTCTAATGGTACATACTGGTCAGCTTTTAGAGCAGTAGCAGATGAATTTGACATAGGATATCAAGAAACATCTAGCTTAGATACAGCTGTAAATTTAGTAAGAAATAATAATTACGTAATAGTAAGTTGTGCAAACGGATTATTTACTACAGGTGGACACTTTATAGTAATAATAGGTATAGATGGTGATACATTAAAGATATATGATCCTTATCTTTATTCTGGAAAGTTCGATACAAGCACAAGACGTGGAAAGGTAACAGTTAGTGGAAACACAGTGTATTGCTCTATAGAAAACTTTAGGAATTATGCTAATTATAGAGGATTTTTTGCATATCAACATTCTGGAAATGTACAAGAAAATTCAGGAAGCGTAACAACATCTACATATACAAGATATGTAAATACTAATTCTAAAAACTTAAATGTTAGAGCTACAGCAGGCGGAACAGTAATAGGAAGTTTAAGAAAAGGAACAGCTGTAACAGTAGCAGAAACATCTGGAGGTTGGTCAAGAATTACAAGTCCAGTAAGCGGTTGGGTAAGTTCTTCTTATTTAAGTTCTAGTTATGTAGGAAAAACAATAATTACTGGGTATAGAACTGGAAAATATAAAGTATCAAGAGTATCTAGGAATAGTGTTTTATGTGTTAGGACAGGACCAGGAACAAGATACAGCAAAAAGACATATAGACAATTAAGTGCAAATGCTAAAACTCAAAATAGAGCGAATGGAAACTACTATGCAAATGGTTATAAGAATAATGTAGTATTTACAGTATCTAGAGTATCTGGTAATTGGGGTTTAACTCCTTCTGGTTGGGTATGTTTAAATTATTGCACAAAAATATAAATATAAGGTAGACTAGTGATGAATAGTCTACCTTTATTTTTTATGCATAAAATTAGACATATAAGTTGTTGAACAATAAAATAAAACGGCTTAAAATCGATTATCGTAGTTTGATTTTTCTTTGATATATCAATGAAAACAAGCTTTTATAAATTTGAAAAAATAATAAAAAAATGTTATAATATCCGAGGAGGTATTTGAGATGGAAAAACATATAGAAGTTAAAAAGAATATAACTATAAACGAAATAGAATTTTATTGTGATGACTGTGGAAAATTTTTAGGAGAAACTGAAGAGTGTGATGATGGATATTATGAAGAGATAGGAAAATTTGTGGTGAAATTTAATTTTGGTGGGTGGTATAAATTAGAAAAGCACTTATGCGATGCATGTAAAGAAAAAGAAATCGCACAAATAGAAAAAACATTAAATGAGTTGGGATTTGTAAAAGATGAGTAAACTTCGACAGTTTTCGACAGACTAATTTAACATAAAATGTTATAATTACAGTAGAGGTGATGAATATGATAATGAAGGAAGCATATGAAAAATCTCTACGAATGATAAAGAAAAAGAATATAAAAAATTTAAAAGAATATACTAAGTTAGCTAAAAAAGAAAATCTACTGAGTGCCACATCATTGGAATACATAAGCAGGAAAGAATTTAATAATTTATTAAAAGAATTGCATTAAATTTTTTTAATGCAATTCTTAAAAACTGTTTTAATGCAATTTTAATGCAGTTTTTTAATAAAATAATAAAAAAATATAAAAAATAATAAAATTTTTTAATTTCTTAAATTTATAAAAATATTAAAATCACTAAGTTTTAATAAATAATAAAAAAACATAAAAAAATATAAAAAATAATAAAATAAGATTTTATGGAGCGGGTAGAGGGAATCGAACCCTCGCGACAAGGTCGGAAGCATTGCATTCTACCACTAAATTATACCCGCAAAAAAATAAGATTGTTACAACAATAAGTATAACATATTAACTAAAAAAAGTAAAATTAGAAATCTTATATTATAAAAATAATTATTCTAAATCATAAAAATTTTTAAATTCATAACCTTGAGATTTCAAATAATCAATTGAATCTTTTAATACGACGGAACTATCGTTAACATCATTGGTATCATGCATTAGAATAACAAGAGTATTCTTATTTTTTGAAGATGATATTAAATTGTTTAATAATTGTTCTTTAGTATATTTTTGTTCAGAATCTTTATTTAAAGCATTCCAGTCAATATAAGTATATTCTATATCTGATAGAAGATTAACATATTTATTTTTCTTATCTTTATAAATATTAGACATAAACCCATTAGGAAATCTAAATACATGTGAACAATAATTACTAACACCAATAGCATTTCCAATTGTTAAATCTGTTTTCTTTATTTCATTAATGAAAGAATCAGCATTTTTATATAAAACAGAATTATTATGACTATATCCATGATTAGCTATATAATGTCCTTCTTTATAAGCTCGATTTACTATTTCAGGATACTCTTCAACTTTTTTTCCTATTACAAAAAACGTAGCTTTGATATTTTCTTTTTCTAGTATGTCTAAAATTTTAGGAGTTATAGATGGACTAGGACCATCATCAAAAGTTAAATAGGCAACTTTTTCATCAGATTTTAAAAGTTTATTAACATTATTTATAAAATTATCTATATCTTCAATGTTATAACTTGAAGCTAATAAGTAGTTGTCATTAGAAAAATATAAAATAGAACTCATAAATAATATTATTAAAACAAAAATTGATATTACATTTTTTCTAGTCAATAAGAAGATTTTCAAAAAGCATCACCAATTAAAAATATTAAAAGAGATATATAATTATTACATATGGGAAAAAATACAGAATAAAAGAAACAAGTATTTTGTTGATAAATTGTAATAAATATAGTATAATAGATAAGACATGGGGATGCAATGGTTTCGACATAATACTAGAAGCATAGATTGCAAGTAGTGGATGGTCGCTTTGGCCACTTAAAAAAAGCGAAAATAAATATAAACGCTGATAACGAAGAATTAGCATTAGCAGCTGCCTAAGTTGCAGCTCCGCTTTACTAGAAAGTCCCACCTTTTTAGATAAAGTGTTATATTAGTGGGAAACAAAGCTACTTTTGCTTTTGAAGTAGTGGGTAATTTAAAAGGCTATGTTTTAGTAAAACCTGTTTGTTGGTGTTACTAAGATGAATAAAATAAACAAACTAAACTTGTAGATATCTATGTGGAAGGTATTGTGGACAGGAGTTCGACTCTCCTCATCTCCACCAATTAGGACACGAAATTAACCTTTTGTGTCTTTTTTTATTTTTTCTTGATATATATATATATATATATATACATAATTCTGATATGTTTTAATTGTTTAATAATGAAATTAGTGTTATAATCATATTGAAAAATAGTAATTTATAGAGAGGTTTCATTAAAAATATTAAAAAAGGAGAAAATTTATATGGAAGAAAAATTTTCAAAAGATTCATTTGAACAACAAGATTATGAGGAAATTAAAGATATGTTGAACGATTTATTATTAGATTTATTTAGAACAATGTTGGACTATAAAAATGTATCATATGTGAATGAAGAAAATAATTTTGAATATTTGGATGTTTTAGTAAGAATAAATTATCCACAATTTTCAGAAGATTTAATGCATCTTTCAGTTTCAAGAAGTGAGCCAAATCATACATACTTAGATATTATAAAAACAATGCTATCTACATATGTATGCTTAAAGAAGATGTATAATGATTCTGAGTTAGAAAAGAGATATTTAGAATGTAATCCAAATAATGGTGAAGATGTAGTTGATGATTATGAGGTAATAGACTAATAGTAAAAAAATTCTCTTTATAATTTAAATAGATTTATAAAGAGTGGTAAAAAATCTATTAGCTATAAGTATTTAGAGCGGATTTGCCAAAGCATTAGATTGTTCATTTGATGAATTATTAACAATAGTAGATGATAAAGAAAACAAGAAAGATTAATGTTAATATTTTTTGTATTTCTTTATCTATTTTTTTGCCTGTTATTATTTCTTATTATGCTTAGAGAGTGGTTTGTTGGATATAAATTAATAAATATATTCTTTGAGATTAGTATATGATAGATTAAGGTATAAAAGATAAGTATATAAATTGAAAGGTATGTAAAATTATGGTATAATAAAAAAGTATCTACAGGTAGGCTTAGCCATTAGGGAAAGGTAAAGCATGGCTACTATCGTTAAGGCAGACGAAGAGTTTGCAAAGTACCGTATGTTCAACACCCAGGACAAGCACGACATCTTCGTTACAGACTTCGATGACGGAGTCGCGAAGATTGATTTCACTGATGACTATACGCCAGAGTCTATGGCAAGGGTCATCGCAGGATGCTTTGATAAGAACTCAAACTTTAAGGAGAGCATCTTCGAGGCATATGATTGTCCAAGTGACAATTGTTTTAGGGGAATCGAACTGAATGTCTTCGGTAAGCAGTTACTTGTTACCGAAAAGACCGCTAGCGTAAGTGAGATATCGAGTTTCATCAGGGACTCGCTTGAAGAGTTTATAACAACTCTTCAAGATAAAGTACTCCAAGAATTGGAGAGACAGAAAAAAGTCTTCGAAGACATGCAAGAGGCTTTTGTAAGTCAAAACATCCAATTCAGAGGAGCTCAAGCTGAGCAAGAGTGGAGAGGATGGAGCAGGTATGTATTCCAAGAAGATGAAGGCGAGCTCATCGTTTTTGCCGGAGAAGCTTTTGCAAGGTACGTGCAGTTACTAATTTTGAAAAGAGGTGTTCCGGAGTGGTCAGCATTTGATGAGGGCTATGATGCAGTGATGGATCATACTCATGCTAATGGAGCTATGCTTCAACGAGCGTTTGATATGCTCATCAAGTGTTGGAAACATGGTGGACGTCTCTCAATGTGGAACGACGACCGAGCAAAGAAGGAGATTGATGCTTTGCTAAACGAGTTCTAATGGCCAGCAACCATAGGAATACAATAATTCCTATCAAAAAAGAAAAAAATATTTTCTTTACCTCCTTTTTAAGGAGGTTTCTTTTTATATAATATAGAAAAACTAGTAATTGACTTTTATGTAAATAGAATATATAATGTCAATATCTATAGGCAGAAGTACTTACTTAGAGAGAGGAACATCATGAAGACCACTATTAAAAAAGTGACTAAATTCTTTACGTTTGAAGAGGAGAATGGATTTGAGGTCACAATAGAAGGCTTTGAAGATGGATTAGCAGTCATCGAGATTCCGGTAGAAGTTGATACTGTAATTGATGAAGGTACATATGTTAGAGCTATAAATGAAGATGAATATGTATCTTTTATCTCTGGATGCTTTAGGGAAGATTCTAACTTCAAGGAAGAATTGCTGAGAGCATATGAATGCAAACCAGATACAGAATTTCTCGGATTTAAACTGAGAGTTCAGGAAGTATCTTGTGCAATAACAGAAGAGAATTCTTCAAATTTCAAAATCAGAGAGAGCTTAAGCTCGATTGCTCTTACTTTTGCCCAAAAAGTTATTGATGAGACAAACCGAGAAATATATGAGCACAACGAAAAGATTAAGAGGTTGAATGACATTCTTGATCATACAGAGCTAAGATTCAAAAGCTATCGGGCAGAGGTAGAATATGAGGAACATCTCGAAGGAAAAGACCTAGATGAGATAGGATATGGCGAGGATTTCGCTACTTATGTTCAATATCTTGTTAGCAAAGGATGTAACATTTCTGAAGCTGTTCATGATACCTATAAATTGTTTGAAGCTATAGGAGCTACAGATGATGGAGATTCCCAAATAATACAATTTGTTTGCCAGTATTGTTTGTATGGTGACGAGATAGTTAAAAGCTATTTCGATATACTACTGCAAAAGTTCAATGACGAGCTAAATAATCTCTAAGAAAGGAGTTAAAATGAAAGTTAAATAACATTCATTAAAAAGAAATTTTTCTTTCCCTCTAGCAATAGAGGGTTCTTTTTTTTCGTAATAATTTTAGTATAAGGTGAATAAAATAAAATGTGAACATTTTGTGAAATTTTAAAAATAGGTATTGACAATTAGCAAAATAGGGTATACATTATTAGCAGTCGAATACAAAGAGTGCTAAAATTAAAAGGAGGTAATATATATGATTAAACCATTAGGAAGTAGAGTATTAATAAAAATGAAAGAAGGCGAAGAAACAACTAAAAGTGGAATAATATTAGCAGGAGCAGCACAAGAAAAACCACAAATAGCAGAAGTAGTTGAAGTTGGTCCTGGAGAAATAGTAGATGGAAAACCAGAAGAGATGAAAGTTAAAAAAGGTGATAATATAATAGTTTCAGAATATTCAGGAACAAAGATAAAATATGAAGGTATAGATTATGTAATAGTAAGACAAGATGATATATTAGCAAAAGTTGAATAATAAATATAAAAAAGTTTTTTAGAGAAAGGAATGATATAAAATGGCAAAGATGATTAAATTTGGAGAAGATGCAAGAAAATCTTTATTAGAAGGTGTAAATAAATTAGCAGATACTGTAAAAGTAACATTAGGACCAAAAGGAAGAAATGTTGTTTTAGATAAAAGCTTTGGAGCACCATTAATTACAAATGATGGTGTAACAATAGCAAAAGAAATAGAATTAGAAGATAAATTTGAAAACATGGGAGCTCGTTTAGTAAAAGAAGTTTCAACAAAAACAAATGATGTAGCAGGAGATGGAACAACAACAGCTACAGTTTTAGCACAAAGCATGATTAAAGAAGGTGTTAAAAACGTAGCAGCAGGAGCTGACCCAATGGCTATAAAAAGAGGTATTGATAAAGCTGTAAATACAGCAGTAGGGGCTTTAAGAGAAATTAGTTCAAGTGTAAATGGAAAAGAAGATATTGCAAGAGTTGCAAGTATATCAGCAAATAACGAAGAAATAGGAAACTTAATTGCAGATGCAATGGAAAAAGTTTCAAATGATGGAGTTATAACAATAGAAGAATCTAAAACATCAAATACAGAATTAAATGTTGTTGAAGGTATGCAATTTGATAAAGGATATTTATCACCATACATGGCAACAGATACAGAAAAAATGGAAGCAGTTTTAGATAATCCATATATATTAATTACAGATAAGAAGATTAGTAATATTCAAGAAATATTACCATTATTAGAAAGTTTAATGCAAGAATCTGGTAAATTATTAATTATCTGCGATGATATGGAAGGTGAAGCTTTATCTACATTAATCTTAAATAAATTAAGAGGTGTTTTAAATGTTGTAGCAGTTAAAGCTCCTGGATTTGGAGATAAGAGAAAAGCAATGCTTCAAGATATTGCAACATTAACAGGTGGAGAAGTTATTACTTCAGATTTAGGATTAGAATTAAAAGACACAACAATTGCACAATTAGGTAGAGCAAAACAAGTTAAAGTTCAAAAAGAAAATACAATTATAGTAGATGGTGCAGGAGATAAGGGGCAAATAGCTGATAGAGTTGCACAACTAAAAGCTCAAATAAATGAAACAAAGAGTGACTATGATAAAGAAGGATTACAAGAAAGATTAGCAAAACTTGCAGGTGGAGTTGCAGTAATTGGAGTAGGAGCAGCAACAGAAGTTGAAATGAAAGATAAAAAATTAAGAATAGAAGATGCTTTATCTGCAACAAAAGCAGCAGTTGAAGAAGGTATAGTTGCAGGTGGAGGAACAGCACTTCTAAATTGTACAGATAAAGTTCAAAAATTAGTAGATACTTTAGAAGGTGGAGAAAAATTAGGTGCTGAAATCGTATTAAAAGCATTAGAAGAACCAGCAAAACAAATTGCTAGAAATAGTGGATTAGAACCAGCTGTTATTGTTGAAAAAGTTAAAAATGAAAAAGAAGGAATTGGATTTGATGCAGCTACAGAAACTTATGTAGATATGAAGAAAGCAGGAATTGTAGATCCAACTAAAGTAACAAGAAGTGCACTTCAAAATGCAGCATCAATTGCATCTATGGTACTTACAACAGAAAGTTTAGTAACAGATGCACCAGAAGAAAAATGTAATTGCGCACATAATGATGCTGGAGCAGGAATGGAAGGAATGTATTAATAAAACAAACTAAATCATAGAAATAAAAAAAGTAGGGAATGTAGTAAAATACAGTCTCTACTTTTTTCTTAAATAAAAATTTCTTATTCGAAATTATATAAAAAATTAAAAAAATTTTAATAAAAATGTAACTTTTTTGTTTTAAAATTGTATATAAAGTGTATGAGAGTAAAAGGGGAATTTGATTTTAGGAGAGAGAGCATTATGAAAAGTGATGATGAAATTAATGTTGGTATTGGATTCGTGACTGGAAGAGCAAATGTATGTGATGTTATTAATAGTTATTATAAAGATATAATAAGACAAATAGAAAAAACAAATTATAATATAAAAGTAACATTCTTCATATTATATGATACAACTTATCAAGGAACACCAAAAGAAGAATTTTATAAAATAAATCCAGATGTATTTAATAAGTTTAATATTATTTACATATCACCAGAAGAAAGAGAAGAAGAAAAGAAAGAGCTAGAAGAGAAAAATGTTCTAACATATGAAGAAGCAGAATTATTCTTTGGTAATGGACATGCTAAAGGAAGAAATACTGTATTGTATTTTGCATTAAAAAATAATATGGACTATTTATTGTTCTGGGACGATGATGAATATCCAGTTGCATGTATTAAAGATAGTAATAAAATTATTTGGAAGAAACAAGATAATGTTATAAAACATATTGAAGAGATGGAGAAAAATAATGCTGATGTAACAATCGGATATCATTGTGGATATATTTCACCAATACCATATTTGAATGTAAGTGATAATATTGAAGAAGATAACATACAAGATTTCATAGAAGCCATAAGTAATGAATTAGTGTCATATAAATCAATAAATGAAAAATTTAAAAAAGATAATGGTGTAACTTTTGCAGAAGAAAATTTAGCAAATGGACAAGGTGCTTATGAATTAAGAGGAGAAGACGGGAATAAATTTGTTGCAGGGTCTACATTATGTTTAAATTTAAAACATTTAGATAAAATACCGGCATTTTATAATCCACCATCTGCAAGAGGAGAAGATACATTTTTTTCTATGAATTTAGAGAATTCTAAAGTAATAAAAGTTCCAGTATATCATTTCCATGATGGATTTTTAAAATATAAGAAAATAATGGAAGGAGACTATCCTGAAAAGTTTAAATTAATAAAGGCTAATGACAAAAATGTAGAAAAAAGATTTTTTAAAGCTTGTCAAGGATGGATAAAATATAAACCATTATTACTATATATATTAAATAGGGAAGATTATGATTATCAGATAAGAAAAGTAAAGGTAAAACTAAAAAGAAGTATTAGAAGAATAGACCATTTATTTGATCAAAGTAATTTTGAAAATTTAGTAAAGCAATTAGAGGAGTATGATAGCAAAGTAGAAGAACATTATAATGATTTTATTAGAATAAATAAAATATGGGATAATTTAAAAAAATCAATGGCATAGGCTGTTGATTTTTTTTTAGCTTTAAGTTATAATAATTTTTGTATTACACATGCCAAAATAGCTCAGTTGGTAGAGCAACGGATTCGTAACCCGGAGGTCAGCAGTTCGATTCTGCTTTTTGGCACCAATAATAAAAAATAAATAGTATAGTTACTTAAATTTAGTAATTATGCTATTTTTAAATGTACTTATAATTAAAATGTTTAAAATATTTTAATTATAAGCGTAAACTTAAAAAGTAGAGAAGTTAAAATTTACAAAAAGGACAAAATGTGCTATAATAGTAGTACACAGAATGTTTTTACTCCATTTTGCATCCTTAGTTTGTCAACATGTAAAAATATTTTTTTTGGAGGAACGATGTCTAGGAGTGACTACGACTATGTTGTCGAGGCGATGAAAGAATACCATTCGGAGGACGATGGAAAGAGGCGTTGCATAATCAATTACGATGCTATTGCCGAAGGACTTTACATCTCAACTAGGTCTGAGAGATGGCCGGTAAGTTCGGAAGTGAAGGAGCAGTTCAAGAAGGCTTATAAGCAGTATGTTAGTAACCGACTGGAGGAAATCAATGAGCTACTTGTAATAATTATGTTCCAAGGGAGATATAATCGTATCATTCCGAGAAATCGGCCGCGTAACGGCATGCATTACGTCGAGGATAATCTGAGGCAAGTGCTGGATAGCCTGCCGAAACTTAAAGCAGGAGAAAAATATGTTTTCCCTGCACTTAAGATTATCAGAGCTGAAGACAGTTCGGATGCTTTCATACTTCCGATGTAGTCACAAGCAAGAGGTCAGCTTCGTTTAGGAGCTGACCTTTTGCTTGCAAAAAATAGAGAAACAGTGTATAATATGGGTGTTTAAAGGTACATAACTCCTTTTTACAGCTAGGGTTGGACATCATGTAAAAGAATTTTTGGGAGGAAAAATGCGTGATTATGCAAATATTGTTTCAGATGCACTTTGTATTCGAAATGGTGAGGAAAGGCTGGAAGTATCGGAACAGGTACGGAAAAAGTTTTATGACCTTCTTTATAAATATATAAGAAAAAGAAGAAGGCAAATAAAGATAAGACCTGTAAGTATCATCTTTCAGAACCCCGAGACACCATACAAGAGAAGGCAACATAGAAATGGGGTAACCTATATAGAGGAAAGTTTAGCTCCAGTGGTAAGGGAGCTTCCTTCTCTTAGTGAGGGAGAGTACTATGAATTCCCAAGCATAGAGTTCATCATAGAACGAGATGGTGACGGGGCAATTTATTTTAGAGGCGCATAACATAAAGGGACAAACTTAAGGGAAAATGAATCCTTAAGTTTGTTCCTTTTTCTAATAAAATAACCAAAAACAGTACACAGATTTGGAAAAGTATGGTATACTATTATACAATGAGGGAGAAAATGTAAAAAAGGAGGAAAGATTATGACAGATATGAAAATATCAGAAGATATAACTTGGATTGGTGCAAGTGATAATGATTTAAAATTATTTGAAAGCCAATATGTATTAGAGAACGGAATGAGCTATAATTCATATTTAATAAAAGATGAGAAAAATGTAGTATTAGACACTATAGATGAACATGTAACTGATATCTGGCAAGAAAAATTAGAAAAAGAATTAGGCGAAAAGAAACCAGATTATTTAATAATTTCACATATGGAACCAGACCATGCATATAATATAGGATTAATAGCTAAGAAATATCCAAATATGAAATTAGTAGGAAATCAAATGACATTTAATATGCTTACAAATTTCTTTAGTGATATAGATTTAAGTAGTAGAAAAGTAATTGTAACAGAAGGCGACGTATTAGATATAGGAAAACATAAATTGCAATTCTTTATGGCTCCTATGGTTCATTGGCCAGAGGTAATGGTAACATATGAACAAACAGAAAAAATATTATTCTCGGCAGATGGATTTGGAAAATTTGGTTCATTAGACCATGATGAAGAATGGGATTGTGAGGCAAGAAGATATTATTTTGGAATAGTAGGTAAATACGGAGCACAAGTAGAAGCATTATTGAAAAAAGCAGCCACATTAGATATAAAAATGATTTGTCCATTACATGGTCCAATATTAAAAGAAAATTTAGAATATTATATAAATAAATATGATGTATGGAGCAAATATGAACCAGAAGAAGAAGGAATATTTATTGCAACAGCAAGTATATATGGAAATACACTAAATGCAGCAAAAGAAATGAAAGAGATATTGGAGAAAAAAGGAGCTAAAAAAGTTGTTGTATCAGATTTAGCAAGAGAAGATTGGGCAGAATGTATAGAAGATGCGTTTAGGTATTCTAAATTAATAGTTGCATCATCTAGTTATAATATGGGAATATTCCCACCAATGGAACATTTCTTAAGACATTTAAAAGATAGAAATTATCAAAAAAGAACAGTCGGAATAATAGAAAACGGTTCTTGGGCACCATCAGCAGGAAGAGGAATGAAGGCAATACTTTCTGAGATGAAAGACGTAAATATAGTAGAACCATTAGTTACAATTAAATCAAGAATGAATGAAGAAAATAAAAAGCAAATGGAAGATTTAGCAGATGAAATATTAAAAAACTAACTTTAGGAAGGAGAGCTTAAGAGTGGGATTTTTTGAAAAATTAAAACAAGGAATGAATAAAACTAAAAGTGCATTTGATGAAAAAATAAACAATGTATTTAAAAGTTTTAGAAAAGTTGATGAAGATTTTTTAGATGAGTTAGAAGAAATTTTAATTATGTCTGATATTGGAGTTGATACTTCAGTAGAGATAATAAACAATCTAAGAAATAGGATAAAGAAAGAAAAGATACAAGATGAAGAAGATGTAAAAAAAGCATTAAGAGAAGAAATGCAAAAGATTCTAGATGTAACAGATATAAGTCTTCATTTAAACACAAAACCATCTGTAATCTTAGTTGTAGGTGTAAATGGAGTAGGTAAAACTACTTCAATAGGAAAAATTGCAAATAGATTAGCAAAAGATGGTAAAAAAGTTGTAGTTGCAGCAGCAGATACTTTTAGAGCAGCAGCAGTAGAGCAATTAGAAATATGGGCTAATAGAGCAGGAGCAGACATAGTAAAAAGAGAAGAAGGAGTAGACCCAGCATCTGTTGTATATGATGCAATAAAAATAACTAGAGAAAAAAATGCAGATGTACTAATAGTAGATACAGCAGGAAGATTGCATAATAAGAAATATTTAATGGACGAATTAAATAAGATTCAAAAAGTAATAAATAAAGAAATGAAAGAAGCAGATAAGGAAGTACTATTAGTAATAGATGGAACAACAGGTCAAAATGCTATTTCACAAGTAAAAGCTTTTAAGGAAGAAGCAGATATAACAGGATTAGTAATTACAAAATTAGACGGAACAGCAAAAGGTGGGGTTGCAATAGGAATAGTTTCTGAAAATAAGATTCCAATAAAATTTATTGGAGTAGGTGAACAAATAGATGACATGGAAGTATTCAATTCAGAAGATTTTGTAAAAGCTATAATTTAGAATAAAGGGGAATTTATTAGCTAAAGGAGGTAAAAAAGTGGATAAAGATACCCAAAAAGAAGAAAATGTTCAAACAGAAGTAAATGAAACAAATGTAGTAGAAACAAAAGAGATTGAAAAAGAAAATACAAAGAAGAAAAATAGTAAAACTAGAATGTTGCTTGTTATTCTATTCTTATTAATATTTGCAGCAGTTAGTTATGTTCAATTGAGAGGAAGTTATTTAGAGTATTTAGAATTAGGAAAAGAATATACTAATATTTTCAAAACAAATATGACATATCGTTATACAATTATGGCTGTAAATTTTGTTGTTTTATATATGGTTATTTATTTAACAAATAGAGGAATAAAAAAGGGACTAAAAGTATTTTTTGAAAAAGAAAACAAGAAAATGCCAAAACTGCCTAATAAATCTTTAGCGTTAGTAATATCAGCAATTGCAAGTTTTGTCGTATCATCAGTCTTTATGCAAAAATTTATGCTAGCAACTAGTGGAGCATCATTTGGAATACAAGATCCTATATTTGGATTAGATATTTCATATTATATGTTCTTAAAGCCATTTATAGAAATAGCTGTCTTTTACTTTGTAATAGTATTTGTATGTTTATCATTATATATGGCACTATATTATGTAATAGTATTCAATCGTTATTTTGACGGTATAGATGGAAAAATGCTAAAAGAAAGCTTATTTATGAAGAAATTACTAAGAAATGTAATGTTGATAGTAATAGGCGTTGCTATTTTAACTGTACTTAGTACTCAAAATGTTGTGTTTGGAAAAATTCTTACGGTTGGTGATGATATAGAAATAAATGGTGCAGGAATGACGGAAGCGACAGTTCAAGTTTGGGGATATGCGATATTTGCATTTGTAATAATAATATTTGCGTATAGAGCAATAAGAGCATTTAGAGCAGGAAGTACAAATAAAGTACTAAAAAATTTAGCAGTAATACCAGGATATTTAGTTGTACTATTTATTGTAATGATAGGATTTGACTTGATATATGTAAATTCAAACGAATTAGACAAAGAAAAAAATTATATTTCTGAAAATATAGAAAATACTAAAAGTGCGTATAATATAGGAATTGAAGAAACAAACATAGAGAGTTCAGGAACTATAACACAAGAAGAAGTGGATGAAGCTTCTAATGTGATTAATAATATACCAATAATTAGTAAAGAAGCGGTATTAGAAACATTAGAAAATAATCAATCTAGTGCTGGTTACTATGTATATCCAAATACAACTCTTGCAAAATATAATATAAATGGACAAGATAAATTAGTTTATTTAGCCCCAAGAGAAATTACTAATTCAGGTAGAACTTATAGTAATAAGACATATGAATACACTCATGGAATGGGAGAAATAATAACTCTTGCCACAGAAAGTACAGAAAGTGGAAATATAAAATATGTACAAAGTGATGTAGCAGGAGCAGATGAAGTTATTGATGTTTCAGAACCAAGAATTTATTTTGGTTTAGAAACAGATGAAACAATAGCAACAAATACAAAGAATAAACAAGAATATGATTATACAGATGTAAATGGGACAGACCAAGTATCAACATATTCAGGTGAAGCAGGATTGAATTTAGGATTTTTAGATAGATTAGTACTTGGAATTTCAAAAGGAGATTTGAACTTAGCATTTTCTAGCGAAATGACAGAAGATAGTAAGATATTAATAAATAGAGATATTGTAACAAGAGCAAAGAAAGCAATGCCATATCTAATTTATGACGAAAATCCATATACAGTTATTACAGACGATGGAAGAATTGTATGGGTATTAGATGCATATACAGTATCATCTAGTTATCCATTCTCACAATATACTACAATTGAACATGACGGAATGACAGAAGATATAAATTATATAAGAAATTCTGTAAAAGTAATAATTGATAGTTATGATGGAACAATGGATTTCTATATAACAGATAGAACAGATCCAATTGCTATGGCCTATAGAAATATATATGATGGTTTATTTAAAGACTTAGATGAAGAAATACCAGAAGACATATCTAGCCATTTTGTATATCCAGAATTTTTATATAATGTCCAAGCAGAAGTATTAAAGGTATATCATAATACTAGACCAGATGTAATATACAGAGGAGATGACTTATGGGATATTGCAAGATCTAGTACTACAAGCAATACTAATACTACAGGAACATATATGGAACCATATTATACAATGGTAAAAACTAAAAATGAAGAACAATTAGGATTAGTACAAGTATATACTCCAGATTCAAGACAAAATATTATTTCATATTTAGTTGGAAGCAATGAAAATGGAGAAAATGTATTAAGGTTATATAAATTCTCAGCTGATAGTAATATTGTAGGACCAATGCAACTTGATAAACAAATACAAGAAGATTCTAACATTAGTTCTGAATTAGAAACATTAAATGTAACAGGAACAAGGTTAACAAAAAAAATGATAATAGTTCCAATTAATAATACATTATTATATGTAGAACCAGTTTATCAAACAATGCTTAATGAGTCTGATGTTCCACTTCTAAAGAAAGTAATAGTAGCATCAGGAAATAAGGTTGCAATAGGAGATACTTTAACAGAAGCTCTTCAAAATTTACTTTCAAGATATGCTACAAATATTGAAGTTGAAGATACAGAAAATATAGATAGTATTATTGATGCAATAATAAGAGCTAACCAAAACTTAACAGAGTCAAATGAAAGTAATAATTGGGAATTAATGGGTAGTGATATTGCAAGACTTCAAGAATTAATTAACCAACTAGAACAAGCAAGAGATGAACAACAAGCAGATGAAAATCAAAATCAAGTAGATGGAAATACAACAAATTCTACTGATACAAATGTTATAAGTGAAAATACAACAGATGAACAAAATAGTGTAGATAACGTAGTTGTTAACAATGCAGTAAGTGAGTAATAAAAAATTAAAGCAAAAAGAAATAAAAACAAAATAAATAAAAAAAGAATAAAAGGAACATAAAAAATCCACCATATAATTAGGTGGATTTTTATGTTTTATAATAAGAAGAAAAAGGAAGAAAGAGAAAATATAAATATTCTAAATAAATCAATATCACATCTAAATAAAGTTCTTCAAGAAGGAAATTTTGTAGAACTTACTTATTTATTAGGAAATAAAAAAGAAATGTTTATAAGAAATTTCTTAGCTGGAATATCAAGAGGAATCGGTATAGGTATAGGAGTAACTATTATCACAGCAATACTTGTAATGATACTTCAAAAAATAGTAACATTAAATATACCAGTAATTGGAGAATATATATCAGATATAGTAGAGATAGTTCAAAGGAGTAGATGAGACAAAAAGGGGACGGGGATTTTTTGTCTCATATTTGTACATAAATAAGTTTTATGTGTTATAATCTAAGAAAAAAAGAAGGGATAGATATGGAAGAATTAAAAAAAGAAGATATAAAAAATATATTTCCTAAGAGAGATGAAAATTCAAATAAAGGAAATTTTGGTTATGTAGGAATAATGGGAGGTTCAATAGAATATTCAGGAGCGGCTAAGCTTGCAAATTTAAGCTGTGCAAGTCTAACAGCAGGTTGCGGAGTTGTAAGGCTTATAGTACCAAAAGAAATAGCAAATGGTGTTATGCCATATCTATTAGAGCAAACATTATTTACAATAGAAAGTAAAGATGGACATATGATATTTGATAAAGAGAAAATAGATAAATCATTAGAAAAATTAAAAGCATTAGCAATTGGTATGGGATGGGGAGAAAGTAAAGATAATGAAAAAATACTTAGTTACATATTAGAAACAAAAGATATGCCAGTTATAATAGATGCAGATGGGTTAAATACTTTAGCTAATATGGATAAAAGTATTTTAAATAGGACTAAGTGTAAAGTAATATTAACACCACATCCAAAAGAATTTGAAAGAATAAGTGGGTATAATTTTGAAGATATAAAAAGTAATCCTCAAGAACTAGCTGTTAAATTTGCTAATGAATATAATGTTATTTTATTACTTAAAGGACATACTACTACTGTTACAGATGGGAAAAATACTTATCTAGTGAAAAGAGGATGCGCAGGTATGGCAACAGCAGGAAGCGGAGATGTTTTATCGGGTATATTGGTAGGAATTTTAGGATATAATGAGCCAAATGTTTTAAGCATAGCTGCAGGAGCATATTTAGCAGGCTTAGCAGGAGAGATAGCTCAAGAAGAATTAAATGATATTTCTATGAAAGCATCTGATACAATATCAAAAATACCAGAAGCAATTAATAAAATAAGAAATTAGATAAAAAAATTATATAGTATAAAAATAAGAGTTCATTTAGTGAACTCTTTGTTTTTATACTAATTTATTAAATACTTTTTTACCTTTCTTAAGAATTGCATATCCGTCTTTGAAGTCTTTATCTGATAATTGGTAGTTAGTATCTGTAACTTTTTCATCGTTTAGAGATATACCACCTTGTGTAATTAATGTTCTTGCTTGTCCTTTAGAAGGAGCCATGTTACATTTAATAATTGCATCTAAGATTGAAATATTTCTATCTTCTAATTCAGTAGTAGGCATGTTATCTAAGTTACCTTGTCCACTAAATAATGCATTTGAAGCTTCTTCAGCTTTTTTAGCTTCTTCTTCACCATGAACTAATTTTGTTATTTCATATGCTAGAATTTTTTTAGATTCATTTATTTTTTCATCTTTAAGGCTTGCAAGTTCATTTATTTTTTCAATAGGTAAGAATGTAAGCATTTTTAAAACTATTTCAACACTTTCATCTTCAACATTTCTCCAATATTGGTAAAATTCATAAGGAGAAGTTTTGTTAGGGTCTAACCATAAAGCACCTTTTTCAGTTTTTCCCATTTTCTTACCTTCTTTAGTTGTAAGAAGTTTAAATGTTAAACCGAAAGAATCATCTTTACCGATTTTTCTAATTAAATCAACGCCACCTATAATATTAGACCATTGGTCATTTCCACCAATTTCTAATTTACAACCATACTCGTTATATAAATGTAAGAAATCATAAGATTGCATTAACATGTAACTCATTTCAAAGAATGTAAGACCAGTTTCTAGTCTTTGTTTATAACATTCAGCAGCAAGCATTTTATTAACAGAAAATAGGCTTCCAATTTCACGTACAAATTCAACAAATTTTAAATCTAAAAGCCAATCTGCATTGTTTACTATAATTGCTGCATTTTTACCTTCAAAACTAACGAACTTTTCGACTTGTTTTTTAATACAAGCAACATTATGGTTAATTTCTTCACGAGAAAGCATTTTTCTCATATCAGTTTTACCAGATGGGTCACCAATTGTAGCAGTACCACCACCAACTAATATAATTGGTCTATGTCCACATTTTTGCATATGAGAAGCAACCATTAGAGAAACAAAGTGACCAACATGTAAACTATCAGCAGTAGGGTCAATACCAATATAAAAAGAAATTTTTTCTTTTTCTAAAAGTTCTTTTAACTCTTCTGGATGAGTAATTTGCTCGATGTAATTTCTTTTTTCAAGTATGTCAATAACATTTTCCATAAAATCAAAATCCTTTCTTAGTTAAGTGTAATTCCATTAAAACCAGTTTCTTGGTTTTGACTAATACCATTTTTAAAATCTTTTTTGTAATCTTTAAATTCAGGATATCCAATAAAACGATTTAAGTTTTTGATTGAGATTCCTGTTTGGTTAGAAATAGTATCTAAAGAATTATCAAATCCGTTTTCGTCTAAGTAAGATGTAAATTGCATAAATTCAGCTCCATCTTTTTTACTACATTTAGGGCAAACATTACCTTCTGCAACATAAAAACTTCCACATCTACTACATCTATTAAATTCCATTTTAAATCCTCCTTGTTTTATCTTTTGACATTTTTCTCTAAAATCCATTACATTGTATCATAAAATCTACAAAAATTAAAGACTTTTTTCCTTTAAATCATTAAATTTTTTATAGAATTCAGGGATAGATTTTTGAAGACGAATAGGTTTTAAGTTTTTATCAGTAAAACAATGTTTAGTTTCACCTGTAAAAACAACTTCTCCTGTATCTTTTTCAGTTGCAGTATAACCCATAGTAAGTCTTACGCCATTAAATTCTTTAACACATAATTTAATTAAAATAATATCATCAAAAGTTACATGGTGTTTAAAAGTACAGTTAACACCAAGAACTGGTATCATAATATTGCTATCTTCAAAAGCAGAATAAGGCATACCTAGATTTTCAAGAAGGTAACATCTTGCTTCTTCCATAAAACGAATATAATTAGAATGATGAACAATTCCCATTCTATCAGTTTCATAATAATTAATTCTTCTTTTATATACGTAATCCATAAAAAAATCCTTCCTTTCAGAGAGTAATTATATAAAAATAGTAAAAATATGTCAAATGAAAAAGAAGTAAAAATATGTAGGAATTTATATAAAATTGTGATATAATCAAAAAAATCAAATAAGATGGAGAAGAAAATGAAAAAGATAAATGGAATAATAATGCAATACTTTGAATGGTATATGAATTGTAATCAAAACTTGTGGAATGATATAGCAAAAGATGCTGAAAGATTAGCAGATATAGGAATAACAGCTTTATGGCTTCCACCAGCATATAAAGGAATAGGTGGAAAAGATGAAGTTGGTTATGGTGTTTATGATGTATATGATTTAGGAGAATTTGACCAAAAAGGAACTGTAAAAACAAAATATGGTTCTAAAGATGAATATTTAAATTGTATACAAGTATTAAATCAAGCAGGAATAGAAGCGTATGCAGATATTGTATTAAATCATAAAATGGGAGCTGATATGTTACAAACAATACCAGCAAATAAAGTAGATTGGGGTAATCATAATTTAGAAGAAGCAAAGCAAGAAACAGTAAGAGTTGCAACTAAATTTACATTCCCAGGAAGAAAACATAAGTATTCAGATTTCGAATGGAACTGGACACATTTTGATGGAATAGACTATGATGAAAACTCAAAAGAACATGCAATCTTTAAGTTTAAGGATAAAGATTGGAGTGTAGCAGTAGACGAAGAATTTGGAAACTACGATTATTTAATGGGAGCTGATTTGGATTTTGGAAATCCAGAAGTAGTAGAAGAATGTAATAAATGGGGAAAATGGTATTTAGAGTTAACAGGTGTTGATGGATTTAGATTAGATGCTGTAAAACATATAAATGCAAACTTTTATAGAGAATGGATACGCAATTTAAGAAAAGAGTCAAAGGAAGAATTGTTCACAGTAGGTGAATATTGGAGTGGTGATGTATCAAAACTACATAGATATATAACAGAAACAGAAGGAGAAATATCTTTATTTGATGTACCACTACATTATAATTTTTATAATGCTTCAAATGACCCTAATTATGATTTGAGTCAGATTCTAGAACATACATTACTAAAAGAAAACTCAAGTAAAGCAGTAACATTTGTAGATAATCATGACACACAACCAGGTCAAAGTTTACAAAGCTTTGTAGAAAATTGGTTTAAACCAGCAGCATATAGTATAATTCTGCTTAAGAGTGAAGGATATCCATGTGTATTTTATGGAGATTTCTATGGTATACCACATGATAATATAGAGCCTATGAAAGATTTAAAAATTTTAATAGAATTAAGAAAAGAAAAAGCATATGGAGAAGAACATGATTATTTTGATAACAAAAACTTTATAGGATGGACAAGAGAAGGAGACGAAGAACATTTACAATCAGGATTAGCAGTTGTGATTTCAAATGCTGGTGATGGAGAAAAAAGAATGTATATAGGAGAACAATTTGCAGGAGAAAAATTTATAGATAGCTTAGGAAACTGTGAAGATGAGATTTTAATAGATGAACAAGGATATGGAAACTTTAAAGTAAAAGGAAAATCAACATCAGTTTGGGTAGAAGGATAATTTCGCGTTTGGGACGTTTCCTTTACGCATAAAATTTCGCAAAAGGGACACATCTATTAAAGGTTCTGTCCCAGAAATGAAAAAAAATTCGCAAAGGAAACGTCCCCGTTGCGAAATGAAAGGAGAAAAAAATGTCAGACTTTGTACATTTACATATACATAGTGAATTTAGTTTATTAGATGGAGCAAATAGAATAAAAGATTTACCTGTAAGAGCAAAAGAACTAGGAATGGATGCTATGGCTATAACTGACCATGGTGTTATGTATGGTGCAATTGACTTTTACAAAGCTTGTAAGAAAGAGGGAGTAAAACCAATTATAGGTTGTGAGGTATATGTAGCTCCAAGAAGTCGTTTTGACAAAGAGCCTAATATTGACAATAAATATAATCACTTAATTCTACTTGCAAAAGACAACCAAGGATATAAAAACTTAAGTAAATTAGTTTCACTTGGTTTTACTGAAGGATATTATTATAAACCTCGTATAGATTTAGAAATTTTAGAGAAATATCATGAAGGGCTAATATGTTTAAGTGCATGTTTAGCAGGTGCTGTAAACCAAGCACTATTAAATGGAAATAATGAAAAGGCCGAAGAAATTGCTCTTTGGCATAAAAGAGTTTTTGGTGATGATTATTATATTGAAATACAAAATAATGGTATAAAAGAACAAGTTCTAGCAAATCAAAAATTAGTACAGCTTGCAAGAAAATTAGATATACCATTAGTTGCAACAAATGATGCACATTATTTGAAAAAAGAAGATGCATATAATCATGAGGTTTTACTTTGTATCCAAACAGGTAAAAGAATGAGTGATATAGACAGAATGAGGTTTGATACAGATGAATTATATGTAAAATCTCCAGAAGAAATGATAGAGTATTTTAAAGCTTTTCCAGACGCGATAGAAAATACTGTTAAGATTGCAGAAAAATGTAATGTTGAATTCGAATTTGGACATACTATACTACCTAATTATGATGTACCACCTGAATTCCCAACACATTTTGATTTCTTTAAAAAACTATGTGATGATGGAATAAAGAAAAGATATGGAGAAAATCCAAGTAAGGAAATATTAGATAGAGCAGAATATGAAATTAGTGTAATTAAGAAAATGGGATATGTTGATTATTTCTTAATCGTTTGGGACTTTATTCATTATGCAAAAACACATGGAATATCAGTAGGACCAGGACGTGGTTCTGGTGCAGGTTCTATAATTGCATATGCAATTGAAATAACAGATATTGACCCAATGAAATATGATTTACTTTTTGAAAGATTCTTAAATCCCGAGAGAATTAGTATGCCCGACTTTGACGTAGACTTTAGTGATACACGTAGACAGGAAGTAATAGATTATGTATCTGAAAAGTATGGTCATGACCATGTATCACAGATTATAACTTTTGGAACTATGGCTGCAAAGATGGTAATTAGAGACGTTGCGAGAGTCTTAGATGTACCATATTCAGAAGCGGATAGCCTAGCTAAAATGATACCAAATGAATTACATATAACTATAAAGAAGGCATTAGAACAAAATAAAGAATTGCGTGATAGATATGAAGCAGATGAGACTGTGAAGAAGGTCTTAGATATAGCTATGGGACTAGAAGGTATGCCAAGACAGGCATCCACACATGCTTGCCGGAGTAGTTATTACAAAAGACCCAGTAGATACTTATGTACCTTTATATGTTCGTGATGGACAAATATCAACACAATATATAATGACTACATTAGAGGAACTAGGTCTACTTAAAATGGATTTCTTAGGATTAAGAACTCTTACAGTAATACAAGATACTATGGAAATGGTAAAAGAAAACAAAGGAATAGACGTTGAGTTTGATAAAGATATGTCTGACCCTAAAGTATATAAATTATGGCAAGAAGGGAAAACTTGTGGAATATTCCAATTTGAGTCTCAAGGTATGACTAACTTCATGAAAGAACTACAACCAGACTGTTTGGAAGATTTAATAGCAGGTGTTTCTTTATATAGACCAGGACCTATGGACCAAATACCAAGATATATAAAAGGTAAAAAACACCCAGGTCATAATGAATATACACACCCAAGGTTAGAGCCAATCTTAAATGTAACTTATGGCTGTATGGTATACCAAGAACAAGTTATGCAAATAGTTCGTGATTTAGCAGGATATTCTCTAGGAAGAGCTGACTTAGTAAGACGTGCAATGGGAAAGAAAAAGCTAGATGTTATGGCAAAAGAAAGAGAAGTATTTATTCATGGACAAGTAGATGAAGATGGAAATGTAGTAGTTCCAGGATGTGTGAGAAATGGAATAGATGAAGAATCAGCAAATAAAATATTTGATGAGATGGCAGAGTTTGCAAAATATGCATTTAATAAGAGCCACGCAGCTTGTTATGCAGTAGTAGCATATAGAACAGCATATTTAAAAGCATATTATCCAGCAGAGTTTATGGCAGCAACATTAAATAGTTTCTTAGGTAATTTAGATAAGATACCTCAATATATCGATGAATGTAAAGATTTGGGTATTGAAATATTAAAGCCAGAGATAAATAAGAGTTACACTAAATTTACAGTTGAAGATGGAAAAATACGTTTTGGACTTGGAAGCATTAAAAATGTTGGAACTGTACCTGTAAATAATATTGTAAAAGAAAGAAATGAGAAGGGTAATTTCAAAAGTTTTACAGACTTTTGTGAAAGAATTGCAGATGAGGCAGTAAATAAAAAGTGCGTAGAGAGTTTAATAAAAGCGGGAGCTTTTGATGAATTTGAACAAACGAGAAGTACTCTTTTAGCATCTTTTGAAGGAATAATAGATTCCATTCAAAGTGAGAAGAAAAAAGGTCTTTCTGGACAAGTATCAATGTTTGATTTAGGAAGTGAAGAACAAAAAGAAGAGTTAAACGAAATGAAATATAAGTTTGAAGAACATGAAGAACTTCCAGAAAAAGAATTATTATCTTTGGAAAAAGAAATGCTTGGAATTTATATTTCAGGACATCCTTTAGAAAAACTAAGAGAGCAAATAGAAAGACAAACTAATATAAATACAATAGAACTTAAAAAATTAGATGAGCAAATGTCAACAACTTTAAGTGAAGAAAATATTCAAATGCAAAATGAAAAACCAAAATATCAAGATGGCCAAAATGTAAAATATGCAGGAATAATAACTTCAATTAAAAAGAAATATACTAAAAATAATAAGATAATGGCATTTGTAACGATTGAAGATTTATATGGTACAGCAGAAGTGATTGTCTTTGAAAATGCTTACTTAAAAGCAGGAAAGAGTTTAGTTGAAGAAAACATTGTAATGGTAGATGGTAGATTAAGTATAAGAGAAGATGATAATACAACTATTATTGCAAATGAGATTAAAGATTTTGGTGAGCAGAAACAAAGGATTTTAACATTAGATATAACTAATTTAGATGAAGAGAATAAAGATAAATTAAGAGGAGCGATATGCTACTTCCATGGTGATAAAAATAATATAAATGTCCAAATAAAAGTTGGGGAAGAATATAAGCCTTGTGGACAAATGTATGTGACAGATGAAATACTAAAATTCTTTGGAGAATTAATAGGAACGGAAAATGTAACTGTGTAAAGATTCTTGTTTTGTTGTTTTTCAGGACGGGCTCAAAAAACAGCACTATAGTATAATAAAACATAAAAAATACACCTCATTTGAGATGTATTTTTCTTTAGCTGTTTTTTGAGCCCGTCCTGAAAAACATCTAAATCCATTCACCATATTTTTTAATATAAATCTTTTTAGCGAACATAGCCAAAATGCAATATAGGAAAGTTACTACAAAGATTAAGACGATATCTTCTGCTGCCATTGGAACTAATCCAATGAAACTTCCTAAAGGTGTAAATGGTACGATAAGTCCTACTAAAATTAATAAGATAGAAGAGAAATATACCATTTTATTTGCATTACTTTGTATAAATGGTATTTTTGCAGTTCTAATAATATGCATTCCAACTAAGTTAGAAACGATACTATATGAGAACCAAATTGTTTGGAAAAGAGCAGCTTCTCTAACACCAAAGATAAACCATAAAGATGCAAATACAATTAAGTCGAATATAGAGCTAACTGGTCCCATAAATAGCATAAAGTGTTTTAAACTCTTAATATCTAATTTTTTAGGTTTTCGTACAATTTCAGCATCTACATCATCAAATGGAAGTGTCATTTGTCCAAAATCATATAATAAACCTTCTACTAACAATTGGATAGGTGTTTCTGGTAAGAATGGTAAAGCAATACTTGCAACGATAACAGATAATACTTCACCAAAGTTAAAGCTTGTTGCCATCTTAATATATTTCATTAAGTTAGCAAATGTTTTTCTTCCTTCAGTTACACCATCTAATAATACATTTAAGTCTTTTTCTAAAAGTATAATATCTGCAGATTCTTTTGCAATATCCACAGCAGTATCAACTGAAATACCAACATCAGAATTTGTAAGTGATGGACTATCATTAATTCCATCTCCCATATATCCTACAACATTTCCATCTTCTTTTAAAAGTCTTACAATTCTAGCCTTTTGAATAGGAGACAATTTTGCAAAAATGTTGTTTTTCCTAACTAGTCTAAGTACAGCTACGTCTGATAATTTGTCTAATTCACTTCCTAAAATAATGTGTTTAGATTTAATATTTACTTTATCACATATACATTTTGTAACTTCTGCATTATCACCTGTTAAGACAATTACACGAATGCCAGCTTTATTCATTCTTTCAACAGCTTGTTTTGCACTCTCTTTAGGTGGGTCTAAGAAACCAATGAAGCCAATTAATATCATGTTTTTTTCATCTTTTACTTCAAAATCGTAACCTGGTTCATTATTATATTTTTTACAAACAGCGATAACTCTTAAACCTTCTTTGTTTAAATTTTTACTTATTCTTTGTATATTTTCTTTAATTTCTCTTGTAAGTGGAGAAACTACGCCTTTATATTCTACAGAAGTAGATATATTTAAAATTTCTTCTACTGCACCTTTGGTAATTAACTCATCTTGACCATTTTCATCTTTTACAGCAATAGATAAACGTCTACGAGCAAAATCAAAAGGTATTTCATCTAATTTTATATAGTTACTAGTTAATTCAGGCATATTATATTCAGCGCCACGTTTAATTACAGCTTCATCAATATTACTTCTTAAACCTGTTTGAAGACTAGCATTTAAATATGCATATTTTAAAACACCAAGATCCTCATCACCTTTTATGTCCAAATATTTTTCTAGAACTATTTTGTCTTCTGTTAATGTTCCTGTTTTATCAGTACATAAAATATTCATAGCACCAAAGTTTTGTATAGCATCTAATTTTTTTACAATAGTTTTTTTCTTAGACATTTTTACAGCACCTTTTGATAAACATGAAGATAAAATAACAGGAAGAAGAAGTGGTGTGATTGCAATAGAAATTGCTACTGCAAATGTAAATGCTGTTACTATACTATGTTTTGAGAAGTTTAAAATAAATACAATAGGTATAATAATTAGCATAAATTTAATTAATAATTTACTAATACTTTCAATTCCTTTTTGGAAAGCTGTTTTTGGTTTGCCAGTAGTTATAGTGTGAGCAATTTTTCCAAAGTAGGTAGAATCAGCTGTTTTAATAACCACACCTTTTGCACTACCAGAAATTACATTTGTTCCCATAAAACAGATTGTATCTAAATCTGCAATGCTATCTAAATCTTTTGGATTCATTTCTGTTTCAACTGTTTTTTTAACAGCGTCTGATTCACCAGTTAAAGATGATTGTCCAACATAAAGATCTGTTGCTTCAATAATTCTTAAATCAGCAGGAATCATACTACCAGCAGAAAGAATAACTACATCACCAAGAGTTACTTCTTTTATTGGAATTTGTACATCTTTACCATCTCTTATTACATGACAAGTTGTAGCTACTAATTCTTTTAATTCGTTTGCAGCTTTATTAGAACGATATTCCTCAAAAAAGTCTAATAAGGTACTTGCGGCAACTAAGATAGCAATAACAATAATATTAGCATAGCTAGGTGTTTCAGGTAAAATAATATCTGTATAGCATAAAAGTAAAGTGATTCCTAATAAAATCAAGTTAAATGGTGTAAATAAACTTTCAAAAAAGTAGTGATACCATCTTTTTGGCTTTGCTTGTTTAATTTCGTTTAAACCTAAGTTTTTAATTAATTCACTTGCTCTTTTTGAAGAAAGTCCGCCTTCATTAACTCTGTATTTTTTAATAAATTCATCTTTTGGTAAAGTACATTCTTCACCATACATTTTACTTACATTAACTTCTTCTTTAGCGTTTGCCAAAATACCATCTCCTTTGTAAAAAAAATTCTTACTTTAGAATTATACCACTATTAAAAAAAAATACTACAAAATATATAAAAAAATTAAAAAAAGTGATAGAATAATAAAAAAATTAGGAGGAAAAGATGGAAAGAGTAAGAGTTGCAGGGATTATAAAATTAGATAGTGGATATGCATTTATGCATAGAAAGAATGTTAGAAAAAGAAAAGATATTCAGGATTATTACACATTCCCAGGAGGAGGGCTAGAAGAAGGAGAGACTCTAGAAGAGGGAGTGATTAGAGAAATAAAAGAAGAGTTTGGAATTACTGTTAAAGTTATAAAAAAATTATATGAAATGGAGTCTAAAAAGTTTAATCAAAAAGAATATTTCTTTCTTTGTGAATATGTAGAAGGTAAATTTGGAACAGGGGATGGACCAGAATTTAGTCATAATCCTAAATACGCGGATAGTGGCGATTATTTACCTGAAATTATAAAGAAAGAAGAAATAGAAAATTTATTATTATTGCCACCAGAGATAAAAGAAATGTTTGTTAAAGATTTAAAAGAGGGTAAATTATAGAAAAATATAAAAAGGGAAATAAAGAAAATGGAAAGAGAGAAGTTAGTTGATTTAGAATCATGGCTAAAGTTTTTCCTGTTCATGGGAATAGTTTATATTATTTTTAGTTTTTATCTTATGTTTTTAGGATTAGGAAAAACAATTGTATTTGTAAATGATAAAAATAGAGAAAAGATAGAAAATATGCTAAAAACAAGTGAAAAGTATGTTGAGACTGAAAATATAGAAGATTTAGATAAAATACAGTTCTTCATAGCATTTAATGATTATGAGTTTACACTGTTTTATGATAATGGAGAGGAAGAAAGATTTTTGGATAATGATTTAAATGATTTAAAAGAATATATAGAAGACAATGGATATGGTAAATCTCTTAAATATGTTTTTATAGATGTTTTGGTAATAATTATACTTGTACAAATAAATAAAGCAAGAAAAGATATAGGTGATAAGATTGATTATATAGATGAAGGATAAATGTAAATAAAATAGGTGTTCTAATGCAAGAGCACCTATTTTTATATTTATTTTTAGTTAAATTTCTTCTTAACAATTAAGAATGTCGTTAATGTAACTAAGGTTAAAATTATAACAATTTTTACTATTGTAGAAGTTTTTATACCTGTAGATGATAATTCTTCGTGACCAGTCACATGGTCTATTTCATCTTTTATCATCTCACTGTCATAAATTTCTTTTTTGGCATTTTCTTCATTTTCAGGTGTTTCTAATATCTCGTTAGTATCAAAGTCATCAACAGATTGTTCATCTAAAGTTGAAATTGTTGTTATTTCTTCTTGTTTATTAACATAGATTTCATTAGCTGGAGTTGACATTTCTTGTTCTAGTTTTTGATTATTATCTTCTGTTGGAAGAGTGATTTCTGGTGAGTTATCTTCTAGAGGTGGAACAGTATCTTCAGTATCATCTTCAGCAGGTGTGTTTGGTTCTTCTTCAGGAGTTTCTGTGTCATCTTCTACTGGTAAATCAGGTTCTTTATCAGGTACTTGTTCATCATCTTCTTCAGGTAAATCTGGTTTTTCTTCAGGGTTTTCAGATTCCTCATCATCTGGAAGTTCTGGTTCAACAGGTTCTTCTTTATCTCCATCTTCTGGTTGTTCTGGCTCAGGTTCTTCAGGCTTTGGTTCTTCAGGTTCAGGTTTTTCTTCTTCATCAGGAAGTTCAGGTACTTCTGGAATACTATCATCAATTATTTCTATATAAATTACTTTAGTTGTAACATTATTATCAGAATCAGAAACCTTGTATATCACCTTATAATTTCCTGCTATATCAAAATCTAATTTTGTATCAATAACAGTATTAGCTTTATTAATCAGTATTGGACCATCTTCATTATCTATTGCAGTAATTAAGCTATATAAATCAATTACATCTCCAAGTTTGTATTCTAGATTTTCAGCTTTAGCAGTAATTATAGGAGAGCCACCTTTTTGAATAGCTATAATTAAACTTGTGTATGGAGATTGGTCAGTCTCTCTTAATCTCATATATGCATCAATAACTTTTGCTTTTTCTTTAAAGTTTATAAACTTATTATTAAGTTCTGATTCAGTTACTTTTGCCTTATAATTTTCAATAATAGCAATTAAAGAAGGCTTTAATTGTTCATAAGCTATATCATTTGCAATGTCTTCGTCCATATCTTCTTTAATTAGACCATTATCAATTACAACATATCTAGTAATTTCATTAGTAGCATTGTATTCAGGTAATAGATTTCCAGTTAAAGTGCTATAAATTCTTATTTTATTTTGATACTTATTAGGATATTTAATTTCTATTACATAGCCAATATCTATATCAATTTCTTGTGTTCCTTTATTAAAATCAAAATATCCTCCAGTTGATATATCCTCAGTTATTAAACTTCCTTCTGTATTATAAATTTTAATATATTCATTGCCACTCATACCAGATTGATTAGGATATGAGATTTCCGCTTTTGTATATTTATCTTTAAAAATTAATTGATACGCAATTGTATCGTAGTTATATCCTAAAACTTATAGTTTTAAATAATTATTATAGTCCACATCTTCTTGTTTTTGATATGAATGAGTATAACTTAGTAGTTGTCTTTCTTTTACTTGAACATAAGTATAATCTTGACCATATCCTTCTATAATTGGCATTTGTAAGTAATAAGTTCCAATTGGTAAATCATTAAGAGATAGGGAAGGAGAGTCAATTGTTATAGATTTTACTGTATTATTTCCATCTTTTATTAAAATAACTTTTCCTTCTATTTTACTAAAATCATTAATATCTATGCTAAGAGTAATATTTGATTTTATTCCATATTTACCTAAAACATCATTTGTAACCAATGAATATTTTCTATCAAAATTTTCATTTGTCATAATTGTATTTAAACTATTATCTGTTACAAAGTCTTTTAGAATATTTATTAGTGGATAATTTTTTTGGTAAACATTAGATTTTGTAATGTCTGATATATTAAGTCCCCAAGCTTCCATATATGGAGTGATATTTATATTATAAATATCAGCAATTGATTCTACATATGCATCTTGGTTAGTCATTCTTCTTCCTGAATTTAATTGTTCACGATACCATGAATACATTTTTGAATAAGTTGTACCACCTTCAAATGTATTAAATAAATTAATTAGAACATATAATCTAGATGGTTCATCTATATCAGTAAATGTTTTCCCACTTAATCTTTGAGAATTTCTTTCTTCTTCTATATTAGATAGTTCACCAAGCCAATTTCCTGGATGGAAGTAGATGCTTTTATCTATTTGTATGTAGTGTCCTAGTATATTATTTGCAACTTCACCAAGTAACATTTCACCTTTCCCTAAAGTACCTTGATAACCATGAGCCAGTTCATGTAAGCCACCCCAGTTCATTTCGAAAAATGATCTCATACTACTATTGTTTACTCCCACATGGTCACCTGCATAGTAAGCAGCACCAACACCATTAGCATTTGCTTTTATTAAGTATTTTGTTCTAACATTTTGGTCTGTTATTTTTACAGGATTAAAATCTAAGCCTATATATTCATCCATTTTTTCAACAACTTTTTGATAATAGTCAAAAAAATTATCTAAAGATGTAAAACCATTTCTATAAAAGTTTGTCATATAAGTTATATCTGTTAAAGGGACTACCATTATAAGAGTTTCACTTTCTAAAACACTTAATTTGTGCCCACTTTGAATCCAATTTGATTTAAATTCTTCTTCATTATCTTTATAGTGATAATAGTTTAATTGTTCAATATTTTCATCGTATTCTAATTCAATTTTAAATGTTTTATTTATAATAGTATTTGATTTTGATAAAACAGTAGATGTAAGTAAAGGAACAGAATCATAACTTGAATTATTTACTTGATTTTGTAAAGTAATCCATTCACCATTTGTAGGTAATGTAGTAGAAGATTCAGTACGTGAATCATTATTAAAAAATGCAATTCTTATGTTATTTTCTGATGATATTATACGTGCTTTTATACTTTGATTTGCAGATAAGTAAACTCCAAGTATTTGTCTATCTCCATAATTACATCTTGAAAATTCAGCTAAGTCCATGTTCCAAACAGATGGTATTGTATAAAGTGTTCTTTCTACATTTATTTTTGCATTTTCATCATCTGTTACAATTACAGGAACTACTAGGATAGTTTCATTATTATGAGAATCTTTTACTTTATATATGATTTCATAATTTCCTATTTCATCTATTTTTACATTTTCAGTATGAGTGATTTTAGGTGTTAAATCACCGTCTTCAAAGTCCATAGCAAAAATTCTAAATCTACTATCTAAAACATTAAATTCATCTATAAGACCTTTTTTTAGAGTTATTTTAGTTGCTCCATAAAATAGGGGAGCATTGCTTGTAGACCAATAACTATTTGGATTCTTTTTTTCAGTTTCACTTGAAAATGAAAAGTTATAAAATAAACCAAGAATAATATTTAATATAAATGTTAAAATAATTAATAAAGAAACTTTCTTTTTCATAAAAACCTCCTTTATCATTTGTTTACATAACAATTTTATTTTAACATGAAATTATTCTATAGACAACAAGAAGATTCAGCTAATATTGGCATTATTTAGTAACTACTAATAAATAAACTTCATAAAAGGACAAAAGAAAAGAGGAGTCTATAAAATATAACTCCTCTTTTATATTTAGTTTAAATATAAAATAATTCCATATCTGATTCATAAGGGTCACTTAATGTATAGAAATCGGTTGAGCCATCTCTTCCGACTTGAAGAGTAATTTTATTTAAATCAGAAAACTTATAGTAATTATAAGTACTGTTTTTATGAGCTCTAGTATTATCTACACAAACAAGAAATTTGTTTTCTGTTGAAGAATAGTAAACATCTATAATAGTTTCTGTATTTTCTGCAAATTTCACTATTCTAAGAAAAGTATCTTGAGAATTATTATAATTATTAATAAACTCTTCTGCTAAATTTTGATTAATAACAAGTTCTCCATCACCAAGAACGAAGCAGTTATCGCTTGTAGCATCTTCAGCAGAGTAAGTTTCTGGTAAATCTTTTAATGAAACAAAGTTTTCATGAGGTATATCTTCATCAATTGCTTTATAAATCTCTATAGTATCTTTTTCTAAATTTTTAGGAATTTCTAAAATAATTGCATTATATTCCGGATTAGTCTTAGCGTCTTTTATTAGTCCTACATATAATTTATCATTTTCATTATAAACTTTATATGGTACTAGATACTGTGTAGAAACATTTTCTGTCATAATTACAATAATAAAGTTTTTGTCAAAATTTGTCTCGCATTTAGGTAAAGAATATACAGAAGATTTATATGAAGTATATTCTTCATATGAATCAATTTTTTTATAATATATATTATTTATAGATTCTTTATTATCTAAGGGAATGCTACTACATTTAAAAAATTTATAATTTAATTGTTCAGAATCTTCTGTTTTATTATTTTCTATGTTGGCGTTTTCATTAGGGGAATTAGTATCTTTTTTTAAAAGAAATACAGACAATAATAAAGCTAATAATAATATTATTATAATTGATATTAAAATAAATAGTTTACTTTTTTTCATAATACACACCACCTTTTATTTATTTTTATAATAATAAAGAAATTATTAAAAAACAACAATATCAATATTTTCAAAGTTAATTATACCTTATTTTCATTAGTATATTTTGATTTCCCAAATGCAAGTATAAATAAAAATATGGTAGGCAATAAAATCAAACCAATTGTAAAACCAATACCTTTGTTAAATTTTTTAGCAAGCATCGTATATAAATATGTAGAGAATAGAAATTGTACAATGAAAGCTATATTAAAAGATAAAGGATAAATTAAATAAATCAAAATAAACCATGGTGAAACACCAGATATTTGATAAAGTAGTATTAAATTATATATAGGAATTAGAGCTTTCCAAGGGTTTTTATTACATTTTGAAAAAAGCTTACAGAGTGCTATAATTCTAAATACTATTGTTATAAGAAAAAGATAAATTATTCCATGAAATACAATGTTTGTTTGAGGTTTGTAAAATATCTATATCAATACCTGTAATACTATGTAAAAGTTCAGGCATCATATTAAAATATGATTTAATTTCTTCTATCAATTTATATCACCAAAATCATTTTTACATTTTTTTATTTTTTTGTCAATAAATTAAAAGATATATTTCCATTTGACAAATATAAATTAATATGGTATTATTTAATTATAGAATAAATGAACTTTGAATAATCGCAGTTGTTCAAATCATAGCAGTATGTGTACCGCGAATGCACATACTTTTTTTATGCAAAAAAATAGAGCAGACCGCGAATCTGCCCTACGACTAAATACAGTTAAGTAGTCTTAACTTTACTTTTGTTTTGCATTTGCTGTTTTTGTTGTTCTAACTGTAGTTGTAAGAAAAAGTTTTTTTCTTTTTCCTCTATGTACTTATCAACAAAGTGCAAAATTAAATCGCTAGTGTTCAAATCATAGCCCCATTTCCGCCTTTAAGAAAAGGCTGGCCTTTCCTTTGCATAAGGTTGCTATTATATTATAATATCTTACAACAAAAAACAAGCGAACAGTAAAATTTTTCTGCATAGTAAAAAAGTCTAGTATTTCTACTAGACAAAAATATTATAAACAAAAGTAGTAAGCATACAAAGAATTATTCCGCAAACTGTTGGTAATAAGAAACTGATAATAGTCCATTTGAGACTACCAGTTTCTTTTTTTATTGTAAGAAGAGTGGTAGCACATGGAAAATGCATACAAGTAAATATCATGACATTTATAGCTGTAAGAATAGTCCAGCCATTTTGAATTAGTATTTGACCAATTGAAAAAGTATCTTCCATATTTACTAAAGAATTTCCTCCAAGATAGCACATAAGTATTATTGGTAGAACAATTTCATTAGCAGGGATACCAAATATAAATGCTGTTAAAATATATCCATCTAAACCAAGAAGATTAGCAAATGGGTCTAAGAAGTTTGCAACAATTGAAAGTAAACTCTCACCATTAATTCCTATGCTTGCAAAAAGCCAAATAACAAGACCAGCAGGTGCAGCAACACTAATTGCTCTTCCTAAAACAAATAAAGTTCTATCAAATATTGAACGAATAAGGATTTTACCAAATTGAGGCTTTCTGTAAGGTGGAAGTTCAAGTACAAATGATGATGGCATGCCTTTAAGTATTGTCTTTGATAATATTTTAGAAACAAGAAGTGCACAAAAAATTCCAAGTAGTATAACTAATATAACACTAAGAGTTGATATAATAGATGCTCCAAATCCTTGCATTGTTCCTGCAATAAATATTGTTGCAATTGATATTAGGAATGGAAATCTTCCATTGCAAGGAACAAAGTTATTAGTAAGTATTGCAATTAATTTTTCTCTAGGAGAATTAATTATTCTACAACCAGTAACACCAGCAGCGTTGCATCCGAAATCCCATACACAAGGTAATGACAATATTGTAGTTTTGAAATATGTTGATAAATATGGTGTTACAAGTTTTATAAAAGCAAATTTTAGTGTATATTTTAGAATTTAATTTGTTACCTTTTGCAATTAATACAAATATTAAAAAAGGAGAATTAAATTATGGATGATTATGAAAATTTATTGGATAAGTGGTTTCAATTTAGAGAGGAAGAGTTAGAAATCAATTTAAATGATGAAGATAAAAAGTATTCTTATTGTTTTGATGAATATAGAAATAATGTTTTAAATTGTATAGGAGAAGAAAAACAAAACTTAGTTAACAGTGAATTGGACAAACTTGAAAGACAAGTAATGAATAGTATGGATTATTTTAATAAGAAGTATTATGGTACAGGATTTAAGGATGTTATTAATTAGATATTGAATAACAAAGATGTGATATAATAATTTTCTTTACAACTGAAATAAAATGTGATAGAATTATGTAAATATTAGGAGGGCTAAGGGAATGGAAAAAGAACTTAAAGTTAAAGAAGATAGTATAGATACATCAGGCATAAAAAAAGATTATATAGGCTCAATTATAGAATATATATGGAATGGCTTAGATGCAGGAGCTACAAGAATAGAAATATCATATAAAAAGAACGAATTAGATGGAGTAGAAAGCATCAGTATAAAGGATAACGGTAGTGGAATATTTTATGAAAATTTAGATAACACTTTTGCAGCTTTTTTAAGTTCAGAAAAAAAAGTAAATAGTAACTACATTAATACTATACATGGAAGTAAAGGAAAGGGAAGATTTTCTTTTTTAGGATTTGCAGATAATTGTAAATGGGAAACTGTTTATAAAGATGGTGAAATTAATTATGAATTTGCAATTAATATAAGTTCAGAAAAGAAAAATAAATATATATATAGTAAAAAAATGAAAAGTACTATAGATGAAACAGGAACAAAGGTAACTATATATAATATTCATGACTTGCTTAAAGACCAAATGGAATCTAATGAGTTAAAAAATGAAATATTAGAAAATTTTTCATGGTATCTCTATTTGAAAAAAGAAGAAGAGTGTAAAATTATTTTAAACCAAAAAGAAATAAAATATGAAGAATTTATTAATAAAACTTTGACAGAAGATTTTGAAAAAACAATTAATGGAGAAATATTTAAAATATTTTTTATTAACTGGAAAGGTAATGTAAAGTACAAATATTTTTTTCATATGCTTGATGGGGAAAATAATCAAAAAGCTATACAGCATACAAAGTATAACAATAATGGAATAGGATTTGTTCATAGTGTATTTGTCGTATCTGAATATTTTAATAATTTTGAAAGTATAAAAGATAAGAAAAGTATGATTAATGGGCAAATTCAATTGGATATGTGTAATAAAAAAGATGAAAAAGATCCAACATACAAAGAATTATTATTAGAGTTAGATATCATAATACAAGAAAAGTATAAAGAATTTATAAAGGAAAAAAGCAACAACATTATAAGGGGCTTCGAAGAAGAGAATATATTTCCTGAGTTTACTAAAGATATTTATGGAAAAATTAGAAAGAGACAACTTGTCAATGTCGTCAAGGAAGTGTATTGTTCAGAACCTAAAATTTTCAAGGGAGCTAATAAAGAACAAAAAAGGATAATTGTTCATTTTTTAGATTTACTATTAAATAGTGATGAAAGAGAAAATATTTTAAAAATTATGGAGAATATTACAAATTTGTCGAAGGAAGAAAGAGATAGTTTGGCGGGAGTATTGTCAAGAACTACATTGAGTTGTATAATTGAAACAATTAAAATGTTAGATGAAAGAAATTTCGTTATTGAAAGATTAAAGAAATTAGTGTTTGATCTTAAAGAATATACAAATGAAAGAAATCATATTCAAAAGATTATGGAAAATAATTATTGGATTTTTGGCGAAGAATATAGTTTAGTTACAGCTGATAAACATTTTGAAAAAGCTTTAAGCGAATATAGATATATATTAGATGGATATAAAAGTAAAGAAGAATACGAAATAAAAAATCAAGAAAGAAAAAAAAGAATGGATATTTTTATGTGTGCAAAGAGACCTGTAACGGCATATCCAAATTCTTCAATAGTAGAAGATAATATTATTTTAGAATTAAAAGCACCAAGTGTTAAAATCGATGTAGAGATATTTAGGCAAATAGAAAATTATATGGAATTGATTAGAAAAGAACCTAAATTTAATAGTAGTCTAAGAGAATGGAAATTTTATGCTATAAGCAGCGAAGTAGATGATTTTATAAAGGGAAAATATGAAGAAAATGAAATAAAAGGGTATCCTTTTCTAGTTAAATCTTTAAGAAATTATAAAATATTTGTTATGACTTGGGATGATGTTTTTAAAAGTTTTGAACATAAACATAGATTTTTATATGATAAATTAATAATAGACAAAGAAAAATTAGAAGAACAGTTTGATGAAGATGAAAAGAGCAGAGATATTTCAGATAAGATTACAGAGGAAATAAACAATAGAAATGTAGGATAATAATATAAAATCTTAATATATAATACTGAAAGGAAATTTATTGAAATATGTTTTATATTATAAAGATAGAAAAAGATAAAGTAAACAAAAATAAGTCCAACTATTAAAATTGGGCTTATTTATTTTATATATTAAATAAAGGTAAATCTTTTTCATAATGATTAATTAATGTATAAAAAATAGTTGAGCCATCTTTTTCCACATTTGAAGTCATTTTATATAAAATTAGAATATTCGTAATAATTACAAGTAGAATTTTTACCTACTCTGATAGTATCTATACAAACAAGAAATTTATTTTTTTATAATATATGTTATAATATGGATAATTTATATGATAAAATGAAAAATAGAATCAAAGTTGCCATAGAAGATAAAAAATATTATAGCCTGTAAGTTGTATTACAATATTAAAAAAGGAGAAAGCTATGAAAAAAAGAAATATATTAATATTAGTATTTATTATTATACTTGTAATTTTAATATTATTAGGAATTTTTATATATAAACAATTCAAGATTCCACATATAGGAGAGTTCTACATAAGAAATGAAACAGATAATGAATTTTCTGATGAAGAAAACCAAGAAATTTGTAGTATATTAAATCTTAATGATATTGATGTTTATAAAATAGCTTGTGAAGTTGAGTATAGACATGAAGGAAGTTATTATATATTCTTTTATAGTAATAAGCAATTAACAGCAAATGATATTGATGATTCGTTTGAATTATATGCATTAGGTTATGAAAATGGAGTTTATGACTATGCTATTGGAAGATTAAGTATTGCAACTTATTCGGATTCTGACTATAGTAAGATATTTGATATTTCCAAAAATAATTATAGATGGTGGGAAAATAATGAGAAAACAATAGATAGAAATGAATTGCAAAATTATAGATTAGTTGAGTTAACAACAATTTATGATGAAAATGGAAATGCTTTAAATTCATTAGATACAAACACGAATAATTAATTTAATTATAACAATGAAAAATATGTGATTTTGGTGTTTGTATTAAGATAAAATTATATATTAATTAAATTGTGTACTGATAGACAATTAGTTGTTTTATAGTTATTGCAATATAAATTTATGTGTTGTTATAATAAAGTATATATAAATATATTAATTTATAAAATAGTGAAGGGGAAGTTTTTATGAAGAAGAAAAAGATTATTTTAACACTAATAATAGTAATAATTATAGTTTTATTGATAGCAGGATGTATAGCATTTTACTATTATAACCAAGAAAAAAACATGGATTATAAATTTGAAGATGATAAATTATATATTACTTTAAATGCTAAAGATTGGATTGAAGTTCCTGGAGATTTTTCGTATACGGCAGAACATTTAAAAGAAGTAAATGGTGAAAGATATAAAGATGGTACATATCAAATGGATAATAACAAAATAGTTTTTTATTATGAATTTGATACTAATAATGCAAATTATGAAGGGATTAGTACGAAACTTGCTGAGAAGCTAAGTGGACAATATGCCACTCATATAGTATATTCTGATGATAAAGGGAAAACTTGGAATGATGTAGCAATAAGTGTAGGACCATATTCAGATGGATTATTAGAAATTCATTTTAAAAATAAAACTGAAGGAAATATGAAATTAAAAGGTCGAGATGGAAATACTGTTTTTAATTATGAAACAAATGATGGCGGAGAAAATTGGGATACAATAGAATAGAAAACGAATTTTAGGGGTTAGTTAAATATAAAAATTAATAAGAAAATATTGACTTTTTAGTATTATTTAAGTATAATAATTATAGAAGATGAGCGACCACAAAGTGTGGTGTGCCATTGAAAAAGTGTTTTTTATTTAAAGCACATCTCTAACGGCTTGCAGAGATGTGTTTTTTGTTGTCTATTTTCCTAATTGTAACAACTAATGCTACAAATAGTGCAATAGCGACAACAGTTACTATAGCAAGTTCGGAAAGTAATATGTATATAAGAAATAAGTAAACTTGTTCTAATAACATATGCATCGCCCCCTTTCTTTTGTGGGTAAGCGACACATCACACTCTGCTTTTTCTCATCTTCTGATACATTATATATACTTTATAAGTAAAAATCAAGCGAACAATCAAATGATTTTGAAAAAAATTTAATATTTTATTGTATCTAAAAATATGTAATTTTAACAAATTTAATAAGGATAAATATTACATAGTGGTAGAATTTGAAAATTCAGATATATCAAAGAACTTAAGACAATGGTTACATGATTTTATATGTTGAGGTAAGGAGTCCATATCAAAAGATATGGAATTCTTACCTCTTAAAAATTTCTTTATAAATTTTTAAGAAATGGTCGGTTTTGTATATTGATTAGTATTTATATTTAATAGAGGATATTTCTAGTAATAGTACAAGTATTTTTTAAATAACTATTTAAAGAGGTTATGCGTATGAATGAAAAATATCTTAAGTTAAAAATAGAGGTGGTCGTAAATAAAATATTATATAAGAAGAATATAATTAATAAAAATATTTTTGAGAAAACATCTCTAAAGCTTGATAAATTAATGCTTGAAGAGGATAAAAAGTAATTTGTTTGAACATATACTTTATATATTTTATTTTAGTATAATAAAAAAGTATTAATTGCAGAGGAGAAAGGAGGAAAGCTTATTTGACATTATATGAAATGAAACAAGAATTATTGTCTGGAAAGACTATTTTTGATTTAAATTTAAGAGTAGCTTACTATGCAAGGGTGTCAACAGAAAAAGAAGAGCAGATTAATTCACTAGGAAATCAAGTAGCTTTTTTTGAGAAATATATTAGAAAAAATACAAATTGGACATTTATTTGTGGTTATGTAGATGAAGGAATTAGTGGAACTACTTCTTTGAAACGTGAGAATTTTATGAGAATGATTGAAGATGGAAAACAGAAAAAGTTTGATTTATTAATAACAAAAGAAGTTTCAAGATTTTCGCGTGATACTATTGATAGTTTATTTTATACTAGAAAATTATTGGAATATGATGTATGTGTTTATTTCTTGTCAGACAATATTATAACTGCATCACCAGATGGAGAATTAAGACTAACAATAATGTCTAGTATGGCACAAGATGAAGTTCGTAAAATATCTGAAAGAACAAAGTTTGGATTTAAAAGAGCAGTGGAAAAAGGAACGGTATTAGGAACTAATAATATTTGGGGTTATAAAAAAGAAAAAGGAAAGCTTGTAATAGATGAAGCGGAAGCTCCTTTAGTTAAACTTATTTTTGATAGATATGCAAATGACAGTAAAATAGGATTAAAAAGATTATCGATAGAGCTGGAAGAACAAGGATATTATAATCATAATGGAAAACCGATTCATCAAGAGACTTTGAAGAACATTATTCAAAATCCTAAATATAAAGGTTATTATACAGGTAAATTATCAACAGTTGTGGATTATAGGACTAAAAGAAGAAAATTTTATGATAAAAGTGAGTGGAAATTATATAAAGATTATGAAAAAGTACCACCAATTGTATCAGAAGAATTGTGGGAAAAGGCAAATGAGAAGTTATTAAGTAGAAGTAAAAATGCAGCAATGTATCAAAAACATCAAACAAAATATCCTTTATCTAGTAAAATCTATTGTGAAAAACATAAATATAATTATTTAAGAAAGATAAGACATTATAAGAATAAAGGAGACGTTACATATTGGTGTTGTAGAGACTTTCATAAAAAGGGAAAAAAAGACTGTATACCTGCTTGCTTCAAGGAAGAAGACATATATAATATTTTACTATTAGTTTTTAAAAAGTATGAAATCTATAAGGAAGAAGTTGCAGGAGAACTAATGTTACTTTATTTAGAAGTTTTAAAGGATGATGAAAATATAAAAAGTAAGCAGAAGATAGTAAATGATGTAAAAGTTCTTGAACATAAAAAAGATAAACTACTAGATTTAGCTTTAGATGGCTTTTTAAGCAAAGAAGAATTAAAGACAAAGAAAGTATCTATTGAAAAAGAAATTTCTAGTTTAAATGCAAAATTAAAGGAATTAGAGACAAAGAAAATAAATACAAACCAAAAAGAAACTTATAATAAAACATTAAAAGAAAACATATTAAAAGAGCTAGAAATAACAAGAGATAATTTAGAAGTTTATATAGAAGAACTATTAGATAAAATAATTGTAGAAGAAACAGAAGATGAAGATGAAGATAAAGTAACATTAAAAATTATACTTGCAGGAAATGAGATAATTAAGCATTGTAGTCCTACAAAACCCAGGCAAGTCAGTCAAATAAAGGAAAACAAAGTGGCTGATTTTAAAAAATCACCACTTTGTCAATCCCTTGCACATAGTAATCATCTGTTTTCCAGTACAAGAACACCTTTTAAAGAAACCGTCTACATTAAAAGCAATTCTAGGAAGATATCCTAAATCCTCTAGGAAAGTAAAAAGAGGAAAGAATATTGCCATAGGAGGGAGCATAACAGATATAATCCAAGTTAAAGTCTGATACACACCATTTATTAACATATCAGAAAGCCAATCAGGACAATTAATCCAGTTTGCAAAAAGGACGAGTTTTTCTTGTATCCATGTGAAAAATGAAAATAAAATTTCTGATGGATAGTTTGCTCCAACAATTGTAATCCAAAAGATGATTCCTAAAAATAAAAGCATAATAGGGAAGCCAAGATATTTAGATGTTAAGATTTTATCTATTTTTCTATCTCTGCCAGAATAGGAAGTCATTTCATATGTACAGACATTTTTACAAATATCTTCAGCTCTGTTCATTATAGAAGAAACAATGATATCTTTCAGATTTTCTTGACTTTTCAAAATATTTAAAGCTTTTGTTTTAACAATTTCTAGTTCAACATTATCTATAATAGAAATATTAAAAGCTTTTTCAATAGACTTTAATATTTTTTCTTCTCCATCTAGAACTTTTAAAGAAATCCATCTTAATAGTTTTTTAGGAATTACTTTATAATCTTTTAACTTTTCTGAAATTAAAGAAATAGCATTTTCAATTTCATTATAATATGTAACATTTTTAGGAGTAGGAATAATTTTTCCTTCACATACTTGCATAATTGTGTCTAATAAATTATTTAAAGTTTTTTTCTTTCTTGCAATAGTTCCAACAACAGGAACACCTAATTCGTTAGATAATTTATCTAAATCTATTTTGATTTTTTTCTTTTTAGCTTCATCTAATAAATTAACACAAACAATTATATTATCAGTAATTTCCATTATTTGAAAAACTAGATTTAAGTTTCTTTCTAAACATGTGGCATCTAGAACAATAACAGTAGCGTCTGGATTTTCAAAACATATGTAGTTTCTTGCAATTTCTTCTTCTTCAGAACAAGACATAATAGAATATGTACCTGGAATATCTACAAATAGAAAATCTCTGTTTTTGTAGTAAGAATGGCCGGGAAGCATTGCTAACTGTTTTACCTGGCCAGTTACCAGTATGTTGATGCATACCAGTTAAACTATTAAAAATAGTAGATTTCCCAACATTAGGATTACCAGCTAATGCTATTGTGAAGCATTTCTCTTTTTTTATATTATTTTTTTTAGTTGTAAGTAAGTGAAGCCCACAAGAAGAGTTTGTTAGGCCCATAGAATCACCTCACAAAATTAATATAATATAATTTATGAGGCGAAAAATAAAAAAGTTACAAATTAGAAGGAAACTTTAATAGAAGAAGAATCTTCATCTCTTAGAGCAATTAAAGAGCCTCTTACATAAAAGGCTTTTAATCCTTTAGATGGACTAATTAAAACTGGAACGATAGTAGTACCAGCAACAAGCCCTAAATCTAATAATCTTCTTCTAATATTTCCGTGTGCACTTTAAAGATTTTATAATTCCTTTACAATTAAGTGGCAAATTATTTAAAGTATTTTCCATAATATATCACCTATAATCTCCTTACTTTATTATATTTTGTCGAAAAAGAAAAAGTGCATATTGACAAAATGTTTTAGATGTGAAAAAATGAAGTAGACGAAATTAAAGTTAAATATTTTAAGCATCCTGTAATAAATGAAAAATGAACTTTGACAACAAAATACCCCCTAATATATAATTTCAATAT
>CALXAV010000012.1 GCA_944386385.1 uncultured Clostridia bacterium | reverse complement strand
CAAACAGCAAGTGTAGACTTAATAGTATCTAAGATATTAACAACATCTGATGATATTTCAATAGATAATGAAACAGAGATTAATAAATTAGATAAAACAGGAGGTTCTGAACCAGAAGAAACACCAGGAAATTATATTCCAGGTACAGGAAAAACAGAAACAGATGACGATACAGCAGAAACAGTTATCGTAACACCAGCAACTGGTGAAAATAGAGCATTCATATTACCAATTACAATTGGAGTAGCAGTGTTAGTAATATTAGGAGTAGGAATATTCTTAATAAAAAGAAGAGCTTTAGGAAATAAATAACTTAAAATAAATTAGGAGAAGAAACTTAAGTAAGTTCTTCTCCTTTTTTCTGTTAAAAACTTGAAATGTTTACGCAAATAAGCACTTTGGACATTTTTACAAAAAAATGTCTGAAAATGTAATAAAAATGTAAAAAGATTTTAACAATTAGCTTCTTAATGAGTATCCCTAGAAGGTTTTTGCTTATTTTACCATAGTAGGAAAAAATATACGTTGAATTCGATAAAAAAAACTTGTAATATTAATATAAGAATATTATAGCTATGGGGGAGAAGTGTCATGAAAAAAAGTAACTTAGGAAGAATATTTACAGTAACTATTTTGCTAATTTTAGCATTAGTTATGAGTAAGTTTTTTACTAAAACAAGTTTTGGAGCAGACAATGAGGAAAAAGGTATCCTTGAAGGCAATATTGATAAATATATAAATTATCAATTAGCTAATGGAGAACAAGGTACTTTAGTACAATACAGTATTAGAACTGGAATTGAATATGGAGATGAATATACAGCCATTAGAAATTCTGAAATAAATGTTAATTTGAATCAGATTGATGGAAAGTATCCATATGATGTTAAGGTAATTAGTGAAGGAACTAAAGTTACAAACGGACAAACTAGTAATGTAGAAGAAGATTACAGTTATGACTCTAATTCAGGAAATTTGGTAATCAGAACAAATAACGAAAATGAAGATGGAGAGCCAATATACAATACAAAACCTGAAGATACAGATAGAGACAAGTTTGTAGTTGTTGCTTATTATGATACTTATTCACAAGAAAAACCAGAAAGAACTATATCAATTGAGGTAAATTATAAAGCAAATTTATTCACAGATGATAACAGAGAAGTAAGTTGTGAAGGATTTTTAACACAAAATGTAACAGATGATTTTGGAGATTTAACTTCAGTTGATACTACAAGAAGTGAAATATACAATGGATATATCAAATCTAACATTATAAATGGAACTACATATGATACAGAATATACAGAAAATAATGAGATAATGATAAGTAAAAAAGAAGCACATCAAAAGATTAACATTACAGAGGAAAATGCTTTTGTAAATTCTGGTGATATATATTATAAAAGTACAAAAATATTAAAAGAAGATTTTTTGGACCTTTTAGGTGAAAACGGAAAGATAGAAATCTTTGACGGAAATAACAATCTTGTAGCAACTTTAGATAATAATAATGGATTTAATGAAAATGGAGAAGCTTTAGTTGTTTATCCAGAAGATGTAAATAATATCACTATAAAAACAAGTGATATTATTAATGAAGGATTTTTACATATAGAGAATGTAAAGAAAATTAAAAGCGATGTATTAAATATTGATGATAAAGATATAAATACAAAATTAAGTATAATAGGAATAAATGAAAAAGAAGTAGAAGTAGAAAGCGAAATACAAACAAGAAATATAAGTGGTTTAAATAGTGAGCCTACAACAGAAAAACAAATTGTAGAAGAAGAAAGTTATAGAACAGAAAAAGATAATACAATAGAAGTTAAAGATGCTACAACTAATGTATCATTAAATGTAGATAATACAAATTGGACAAATGAAAAACAAAATGAAGTAACTTTTGACGTTTATTTAAATTCAAATAGTAAACAATATAATTTATTTAAAAATCCAAGCATAAGAATAGATTTACCATCAGAAGTTGAAAAAGTAATATTAGATGATACTCAACTGGTTTATGCAAATGGATTAACATTAGAAAATCTAGAAGTACAAACAAACGAAGATGGAAGTTTAAGCATAGTTGGCAATCTAAAAGGAAGTCAAACACAATACAGTGAAAATAATCTAGGATTAATAACTAATTTAAAAATACAAGCAAAAGTAATATTGAAAAAAGACATACAAAGCACGAATGGAAAAATAAATCTATATTATACAAATGAGGGAATCTTTGGTAATAAAGAAGAAGGAAATATAGAGAAAGATATTACCATAGAAGATTTTCAAGAAATTCAAAGTACAACAAATACTACAGAAGGTGGAATAATATCAAACAATGATAGTAACTTAATAGATACAATAGCAGAAGAAGTAGAAAAAAGTGTGAGAACACAGATAATGGCTGCAACGCAAGAAGAAATAGATGGCCTAAATGTATATATTCAACCAGTAAGAGGAGATACAGAATTAAAAAATGATGATGTTGTTTATGAAGGAGAATATATAAAATATAATGTTAAAATTGTTAATACAACAGAAGAAGATATAAATAACGTAAGAATAGTGGGAACTATTCCAGACGGCACAACTTATGGTGAATTAAATGCAGATTATTATTCATATGGAGGAGTATATGAATATACATTTGATGAAAATTTAACTGAAAAAGAAATAAATGTAGGGACTTTAGCAGCAGGACAAAGTGTTGATGAATTTTATGAAGTTAGAATAGATGATTTAGAAGAAAGTGTAACGGAAAAATCAATTGAAAGTAACGTTAAAGTATTTATTGATAGCACAGAAGTAACAGATTATAGTTTAACTAATTTAGTAAACAAAACAACAGTTAAAGCATTCTTAGAAGCTCATATGGATAGTGTAGTTGATAAATGGTATTATACAGTTCAATTAGAAAACCCAGAAAATGAAGAAGTAACTATAAAATTCCAATCTTCAGATGATTTTGATTATGAATTAACTATAATTAATGGAAGAATACTAGATGAAAGTGAAGTAGAATATAATGAAGATGATAATACAGTTTCAATAACTACAACAGAAACAGGAATAATTGATATTCAAGGATATATAGATACATCAAAATTAGAAGAAGAACAAGGTTCTAATGAATTAGAAGTAATATCCAATGTGACAATAAATACAGCAAATAATACTTTCAAGACAAATGAAAATAGAGTAATACTAACAGGAGATAGTGCTTCAATTGTAATGACATCTGACAATGAAGGTGAAGAAGTTAACTATGGTGACGAGATAACTTATAATATAACAGTTACAAATACAGGTAGACCAAATTCAAGTTTTGAACTTTATAATAATATAGTTGTTGATGTAACAGATTACTTACCAGAAAATGTACAACCGGTAAGTGCTACATATCAGTATTATCCAGTAATTAACGAGGATACAATGGAACTTGCAGACGAATTAACTGAAGAAACTATAGATATAAGTAGCGCACAATATGATGAAAATGGAAACAAATTACCAGATATTGATTTACGTTTCCTTATACCATATCAAAAATCAATTACTATAAGTATAAAAGTTACAGCAGGATTTGTATATGAAGAAACAGAAATAGAAAATAGTGCAACAGTAGAGGGCGATAGAATAACAACTAAATCATCAAATGTTATTAGCCATACAATAGTACCATATAATACTAACGGAGGTTACGGACCAAGTGAGCCAACCAACCCAGATGATCCGGATAATCCAAATAATCCAGACGACCCAGATAACCCAGATAACCCAGATAATCCAAGTGATGCAACATATAGTATATCAGGAATTTCTTGGAATGATATAAATGGTGATGGTAATAGACAAAATGATGAAAATTTAATTAGTGGATTACAAGTAATGTTAGTTGATATGGCAGACTCAGGTAATGTAAAAGCAAGTACGACGACTAATAATGGTAGATATACATTTTCAAATATAGAACAAGGAAATTATATTGTAGTATTTAGATATAATACTGAAACTTATTCAATAACACAATATAAAGCTAGCGGAGTACCGGAAAGTTCAAACTCTGATGCTACAGCTCAAACTATAACATTAAATGGAGATAGAGTAAATGTAGGTGTTACAGATCAAATAACTTTAAATCAAGCAATAGATAATTTGGATATAGGTTTAATAGAAAAAGGAGCTTATAACCTAAAATTAGATAAATACATTTATGAAGTTTCTGTAGAAACAGGAAGTGGAACGAAAAGTTATTCTTATGATAATACAAAACTTGGTAGAGTTGAAATTAGGGCCAAGGAAATAGAAGGGGCAATAGTAACTGCAAAATATAGAATAGTTATAACAAATGAAGGAACAGTACCAGCAACTGTAGGAGAAATAATAGATTATGTTCCAGACGGAATGGAGTTTTCAGCTAGTAACAACATGTCTTGGACAAGCGTTTCAAATAATAATGTTGTAAATAGAAGTTTAGCTAATCAAAGTATACAACCTGGAGAGAGTAAAGAAGTTGTTTTAGTGTTAACTAAGACAATGTCATCAGAATCAACAGGAAACTTTATAAATAGAGCTGAGATAGGAAATAATGGTGAAGTAGAAGAACAAAATACATCAGACAACTCTTCGCAAGCTGAATTAATCATATCAGTAAGTACAGGAGGCATTATATATATATCAATTGCAATAATTGGTATTATTGCATTTGGAATTATAGCATTTATAATAATTAGAAATAAAAAGCTTAGAAATAGTATATTTAGGAAAATCAGTTTATTCTTAATATTGTTTATGACAGTGGTTTCATTAGGAGGCGGTGTATTCGCAGCTGAAGCACCAGAAACAGCATATTTTAAAAATATCAGAGGATGTAACTGGGTAACAAGAGGAGGATATGTACCTCATGGAACAACAGATTGGACATTTTCTAATTTACAATGCCCAATATGTGGTAGTTGGGGAACACACGCGGCTCATGGAGACGCTCCAGAAGGAACAGTATGTACGGGTCATTTATATCAATCTTGGACATTTGCTGGAGGACCAGAAGATGAAGGTGGAGTTTGTATTGATAGTAGTGCGGATGCTAGATATTTTGGAGATAGAACTTTAGTTGGAGCCTATGAAGAAGGAAAAGTTGATATGAGTGGCTTTAACTCAGATTTTACTTTAACATTAAATAAATTAAATGATAATATAGGAATAAAACAGATAGATGATAATTATATATTAGGACCTTTCCAAGTAGAGAGTTCTTATAATGGAACTTATACTTATGAAGTTTATGACAAAGTAGGAAATCAATTAACAGGATATGCAAGCTGTGACGAAAATGGAAATGATATGATGGTAACAGGAACATCAACTTTCTATTTAAGAATGCCAGTAGCTCAAATGGAAGGTGGAGTTTCTAGAGTAAAAATAACAATTTCACAAACAGAAAAAGGTGAATATGTAGAAGGATACAAAGCTTATGCTATATATTATGCACCAGAAGCAGACGGATACGTACAACAAAGAGTTAGAACTAAGAATTTATATGAATTTATTACTCATAGAGAAGAAAAAGAGATAACAAAAGAAGCTAGTGTAGAATGGACAAACTTCAATGCTTCTTTAGACATCTTAAAAGTAGATAAAGATAATAAAGATAAAAGAGTAAATATTCAAGGAACATTAGTTAAAGATGATGGAACATATAGTCAATCATTTACTACAACAAATGGTGAATATCATTTTGATAACTTAGCACCAGGAAGATATATATTAACAGAAACAGCAACTAATGATTATGGATATGAAGAAGAAATAAACCAAACTTTAGAAATATACACATATAGCGGAATGGAACAACTAATTGTAATGACAAACGAAAAACATACTGGTATATTACAGATTGTAAAAAGAGATTCAAATAACAATAATACTCCTTTAGAAAATGTAGGATTTAAACTTAGAGATTCTAATGGACAGTATGTAATAGGAGTAGGCGAAGATGGCCAGGCTTTAAGCGAGGCATCGGGAACAATCTACTTAGGTAGTATGAGAACAACTACTGATATAAATTCTGCAACAGAATTTAAAACAGATAGTAATGGACAAATAGAAATTTATAACATAAGAACTGGAACATATACAGTAACAGAGGTATCTGTAGGAGATAACAATTATGGTTATGATATAGATGATGATTATATAGAGTGGGATAATGGACAAACATCAGGAAATGGAAAAGATGCTATAATAGAAGTAACAAGACAAAGGTCATATGATACAGAAAGAGAAAGTAGCATAATATATGACGACCAAAAAACTATACCAGACGGAACTTATGAAATAGAAATAGGAGCAAATTCAAATTATGTAGTGGAAGTAACAGGTGCGTATACATATAATTCATCAAATGTTGCAATATATCAAAGAAATAGCTCTTTAGCACAACAATGGTATGTAAGATACCTAGGTGGAGGATATTATAGAATAGTAAACTTAGCATCAAATAAAGTTCTTGATGTACAAAATGGTCATGTAATTACTCAAAACTATTCAAATGTACAGGTATATTTTGTAAACAACCAAACTAACCAACAATGGAAAATTACATCTACAGGAGACGGATATTATAACTTGTATCCAAGATCTAATGAGAACTTTACACTAGATGTTAATGGAGCTACAACTACTAATGTTTATAATACTCAAAATGTACAAACATTTGAAATAAATGGAAGTGTTGCACAGAAATTCAAGTTTAATAATTTAGCAGAATTGTCTAATGCTTCAGAAAATACGCTTACATTTAGTAACAAGAGAAAATACATTAAATTATCAGGAAAAGTATGGGAAGATATGACAAGTGGTAAAACTGATTCAAGAGATTATAGATATAATGCAACAGGTAATGATGAACCAAATCCAGATAAACTAGTAGCTAATGTAACAGTAAGATTAAAAGATAGAAATGGAAATTATGTTCAATTTAGGGAAGTAGAAAATGGACCATTAGTAACAGAAACATTAACAAGCTCAAATGAAGAAGATTATGGAACATACGAAATGGTAGATGTCTTAATTGATGAATTACAAAATTATTATATAGAATTCTCTTATAATGGAATGAGTTACACATCAGTTCCAATTGTAGATGCAGACCTAACTAGAGAGGCAGATCCGGCAAACAGGGTTGAAGCTTATAATGGAACTAGAGCAATAGAAAATACAAATGAGAGAACAGAGTTTAATAATAATTATTCAACAATAACACATCAAGGAGTAACAGACTCTGTGGGAGAAGCACTTGATGAAAATGGACAAAAAACATATGACTTAAATTATGATGAAAATGTAGACGCAGACAGAACAAGTAAATTAAACTATGGACCAAATTCTGTATATGGATATGATGGACAAAACTTCCCAATAAATAATACAGAAGAACAGTATATAATAACATCAAATACAAGAGATGCGTTCCTTTCAGTAAATCAAGGATATACAGGATACTTATCAGACATAAAATCACCAGATGAAATAAGAGCTAGTGGATTAACAGAAATAACTGAAATTAACCTAGGATTACAAGAAAGAGAACAACCAGATTTAGCTATAGTACAAGATGTTTATACAGCAGAAATAGGATTAAATGGATATAATCATACATACTATTATGACCAAAGAACTGTTAATACAGAAGAATTTGGAGACGGATTTGAAGAGGACTTTGGAGTAGGTGTAAGATTTGAAAATAAATATGGATCAGCAACATACAGAAGAACAGTATATTCATCAGACATTGTATATAATATGCAAGAAGGAAACGAAGGAAAATTAGAGATATATGTAACATATAAAGTAAGAATAAGAAATGAGTCAACAAATCTATATTCAACAGCAAATGAGATTGTAAATTACTATGATAATAGATATGATGTAGATAGTGTTTATATACAAGATGAAAACACATCAAACTACGTAGCACTAAATTATACAGAAGATACAAGATATAATAATAATGGATTTAAGAAAGTAACAATAGAAACAAATCAGAATATAAGACATCAAGCTGAAAAGGTAGTATATATTAGATATAAACTACAAAATGATGCGGTAAATTCAATATTAAATGGTAGAGTAACATTAGATTCTGTATCTGAAATAACATCATATTCAACATACTCAGATGAAAATTATAGTGTACATTATGGAGGAGTAGATAGAGACTCTAGACCAGGTTCAACAATTCCTGAAAATAAAAATAACAACAATGACGATGCAAACTTAGAAACATATGAGGATGATACAGATAAGGCACCATCATTCATACTAGAAGTAAGCGGAAGTGAAGGAAGAGTAATAAGAGGAACAGTATGGGAAGACAATGCAATTCAAGAATTATTAGATAGAACTGGAAACTTAGAAAACGGTCTATTAAAAGAAAGAAAAGGTGATGGTATCTACGTAAATGGTGAAAATGTAGTAAGCCAAGTAAAAGTAGAACTATTAGAATGTGATGATAGCGGAAATCCAATAGGAGTTGCCGCAACATATAAGAAAGATGATGTATCTGGAAATGATGTAGAAGAACCAGAAACAGCTGTTGCAAATACAGACTCAGATGGTAATTATGAAATATCTGGAATAATACCAGGAAAATATGTAATAAGATATACATATGGAGATCAAAGTATAATAGTAAAATCAGATGGAAGTCAAGAAAATCTAAATCCAGAAAAATATAAATCAACAATTTACAGAGGCGGAGATAAAGAAGCAGCTGAAAACATGAATGATTACTGGTATAGATCTGAAACTTCAGGAGAAACAAACGTAAGTAGATGGTCAGATGCTGTAGATACAGCGGGAATAAGAGAAGATGGCTCAAGAATAGAAGATATAATAGAATATAGAACTAGACAAAGTGAGAGTGGAACTTATATTGAAGATAAGACATATAATTACGGAACATCAATAGAAGAAGATAGTCCAGACTTACAAGCTATCGAATCAAATACAAGATTATTTGATATAAAAATGGATTATGATGTTAACTTAGATAATATAAGCAGATATGGTGAACAACTTAAGTTTGTATTTGATAATATAGATTTGGGAATTATAAGAAGACCAATTCAAAATATTGATGTTAGAAAAGAAATAGTTTATGTTCAAGTAAAATTATCAAATGGACAAGTAGTAGCTGAAGGAGATCCAAGAGAAGGAAATATTGAACACTTAAGATTCTTACCAGATGGTAATGTTCATGTTGAATTAGACAGTGAGTTATTACAAGGTGCTACATTAACTATCAGATATGAAATAGTAGTTGATAATTCAGATGCAGAAATTGATTATAATGATAGAGATTACTATATTTATGGAGAAGCACAAAATAGAAATAGTTGGAAATTAGCAACTATATCTAGCATATTTGATTACTTATCAAATGGATTAATGTATGATAATAATAATCCAGACAATACAAGTAACTGGCAACAAATTTCTAGTACAGAATATACAGATTTGTTTAACCAAGGATTATTATCAGAAGATGCATTAAAAGCAATTAAAGAATATAATCAAATACTTCAAACATCAGCATTTGATGACATGAGACCAGGAGAAGGAGAAAGAAGAGTACCATTAGTAGTTTCTAGATTATTATCTAATAATGAAGAAGACTTAATATTCGAAAATGATATTGAGGTAAACGAAGTAATAAATAGAAGAATGGAACATGATGGAGAATATACAACACCAGGTGATTATGTACCAAGTGAAACAGGAAGAGAAACAGGATATGATGATGACTATATTTACCTAACAGTAACAGGACCAACTGGTGAAGATAGAAACTATATACCTTATATTATTTTAGGAGTTAGCTCATTTATAATCTTAGCTACAGGAATTGTATTCATTAAGAAGAAAGTATTATAATTAAATAATTAGATACGTAAAATCAGGTTAAATAGAAATATTTAACCTGATCAGTTTGTTGACAAACTATATATTTAAAAATTTTCTAAAATAAAGTTATTAAAAGTGGAGAGCAATAATACTTTCTTGTATAAAAATTTTTTAATATTATAAAAAATATAGACTTTTTAATAGCAAAGTGGGAGAAAAAAATAGTTGACAAAGTCACTTTTTAAAAAAGTGGACTTTGTCAACGGTCTGATCAGGTTAAATAGAAATATTTAACCTGATTTTTTTTACAACCTTTTTTTAAAATATTGCTTTTTTCGATATTCTGTAATAAAATAAAAATCGTATATTATATTATTATGAAAAAAATAAAAAATATATATAAAAATTTGTAAAAAACTTTTTTAGTTTAGCAGACTAGAAAAGACAAAAACCACAAAGGACAAGTAGTAAAATGAGCTTATCAAAATTTAAGAGGTGGTAAGGATGTTTCAAAATTTAAGTGAAGATACAATAGATTTAAATAGTAAAAAAGATTTAGGAAGTGAAGAAAAAAGCAAGTTTAATATATTAGGAAAAGTATTTGCTAAAGAAAATATAGTAATATATATTGTAGCATTTATGTTATCATTTGTTTCTTTAGGTGGAGAGTTTTCGATATTTAGTATAAGTTTATTAGGAGCTTGTTTAGCATTTTCTGTTCCAGCTCTAGGGGTAGTAGTGATTTCGCTACTTGGTAACTTAATAAAATTTGGAGTTGGTGGAGCGGTAGAATATTTACTAACTTCTTTAGTAATGATAGCAACATTATTTATAGTAAAACCACGTTATAATGAACAAGAAAGAAATGAAAAAATAAAAGTAGGAAAAAATGTATTTATATCTTGTTTTTTAATAGGATTAGTAAAGATACTAATGTCAGTATTTACATTATATGATGTATTAAGTGTAATAACATTATCAATAATAGCATTAGTATTTTACAAGATATTTGTAAATTCATTAGTTGTTGTTCAAGAGTTTTATAAGAGAAAGGCTTTTTCAATAGAAGAAGTAATAGGAGCAAGTCTATTATTTGCAATAGCAGTTGCAGCATTTGGAGGCTCAAGTATATATGGATTTAGCATAAGAAATGTATTTAGTATATTAATTGTAATGATTTTGGGTTGGAAAAATGGAATATTAGTAGGAACAACATCAGGAGTGACAATAGGTGTAACTTTAGGTGTTATTAGTAATAATGAACCAATAATGATAGCTGCATATGCAATATCAGGAATGATAGCAGGGATATTAAACAGGTTTGGAAAAATAGGAGTAGTTGTAGGTTTTGCTTTAGGAAATATAGTTTTAGCATATGTATCAAATGGATATACAGTAGAATTAATACATTTTAAAGAGATATTAGTTGCATCAATCGGATTATTATTAGTACCAAAGAACTTACAAATTGACTTAGAAGAATTTATAGGAAATTCAAAATTTTTACCTTATACTTCCGGAAGAGCTTTAAATAAAAGTAAGGAAGTTGCAGAAAGCTTAAACAATGTATCAGAAGCTATAAATCAGATGGCGACAACATACAAAGAAGAGCCAGTAGGCAAAGAAGAAGTAAGTAAAGAGCAAGACGAAAATAAGAAAATATTTATATCAGAATTGTTAAACAATTTAGAACCTTATAAAGATAATATGTTATATGATGATATAGCAGATGTAAATGGTAAAATTATTGATAAAATATTTAATTTATTACTTGATAAACAAGAAATAACAAGACAAGATTTATTAAAAATATTTGCAGATTGTAATAGTTATATAATAGGTTTTGATGATAAAGATATAAGCAAACGCTTAGAAGAAAATATCATGCAAATAGTAAGAACAATAAATGTTTCATATAAAGTAGCTAAATCAGATTTTATCTGGAAAAAGAAAATTGCTCAAAACAAGAAAAACGTAGAAAAGCAACTAAAAGGTGTGTCAAAAGCAATAGAGAGCATGGCAAAAGGATTAGAAGATGACATAGTAAATGAAGAGAAATATGTAAGAGAAAAACAAGAAATAATAGAATTATTAGAACAAAAGGAAATAGAGGTTCAAGATATAGCTATTAAAAAAGAAAATAGATTTATAATAGAAATTTATCTAAATGAAAACTTAGAGACAGTAAAAATAGAGACAATAGAAAAAATACTTACTAAAGTATTAGGAGAGAAAATAGTATTAAATGAAGAAGCAAATGTTGGTAAGAAATTAAGCTTTTTATCAGATGATAAATATGTAATGGCTATGGGAATTGCAAATATGACAAAATCAAAAAGCAAACTTTCAGGTGATAGTACTTTAACAATTAGATTAAAAGATGGAAAATATTTAGTAGCTATAAGTGATGGGATGGGAAGCGGAAAAGAAGCAAGAGATAGTAGTTCAAATGCTTTAAGGTTATTGGAAAACTTATTATTATCAGGCTTTGATAAAAATATATCACTAGATCTGATAAATAATGCATTAATTAACCAAAATAAAGAAAGTTTTGCAACATTAGATATAGCAATAGTAGATTTATATGCAGGAAATGTTGAATTTATAAAAAGTGCAGCATGTCCAACATATATAAAACATGGAAAGAAAGTTCAAATGGTAAAATCTAATTCTTTACCAACAGGAATAATAGAAGGAAGTAAAATTCAAACATTTGATAGAGATATAGAAACAGGAGAAATAATGGTACTTTGCTCAGATGGAATTCTAGATTCAAATGTAGAATATAAAAATAAAGAATTATGGATTAAATATTTATTAGAAGATATAGAAACAACTAATACACAAAAAATAGCTAACTTGATATTAGAAGAAGCCATAGATAATAACTATGGAATAGCAAAAGATGATATGAGTGTTTTAGTATGTAAATTTAGAAAAAAAGAAAACTAAAATTAGTTGATAAGAGATGTGACATATGATATATTATAGATGTGCAAAAGGAGGAATAACCTTTGAGTAGAGGAAGAAGATATGATGAGCCAAAATTAAACTTAAAAAAGGTGTTTGCAGTAATAATTTTATTTGTTGTTATTATTATGTGTATCGTTATGTTAAAAGGAATATTAGATGGAGATGAAGAACAAGGAAATGTAACTAGTATAGATTATTTTGCAGCATATCAAAATAATAAGTGGGGAGTAATAGATTCAAATGGAAATATCGTAATAGACCCATCATATGCTGAAATGATAGTAGTTCCTAATAGTAAAGAAGATGTCTTCTTATGTACATTTGATGTGAATTATGATGATGGAACATATAGTACAAAAGCTCTAAATAGTAAAAATGAAGAAATTTTTACAAATTATGAACAAATAGAAGCAATATCTAATACAGACGAAAGTCAAAATTTATCATATGACAGCAAGGTATTAAAAGTACAAAGTGGAGGAAAATATGGATTAATAAACATGGAAGGAAATGAAGTATTACCATGTGAATATGATGAGATAACTGCTCTTCAAGGAGTAGAAAATACTTTGCTTGTTTCAAAAGATGGAAACTACGGAACAGTAAGTGACGAAGGAAAGATATTACTTCCTACAGAGTATGCAGAAATACAAAACTTAGGAGATGAAGCTTCACAAGGTTTTATAGTAAGAAATGCAGAAGGAAAATGTGGAATAGTAGATATTGGAAATGGACAAGTATTAGAAACAAAATATGATAATATAGCTAAAATACATCAAGGAGACTATTACGTAGTAACTGAAGATGGAAAACAAAAAGTTGTAAATAGAGATGGAACTGAAAGCTTAAATGGAAGTTATGATGAAATAACAGCTATTCTTAAGAATCCAGAAAATGGAGTAATCTATAAAGATGGAGATAAGTTCGGCGTTATGAGTTTATCTGGTGAAACTACAATAGGAACACAATATGACGACTTAAAAGAAGCAAAAACAGGAGTATTTATTGCAAAAACAGGCGAGAATTACGGAATAATAGATTTAGAAGGAAATACTTTGGTAGAATTTAAATATAGAGGAATAACGTATAATGAAAAAGCAGATTTATATGTAACAGAAGATGAAAGTTATAATAATGAAGTGCTAGATAGTAATTATGAAATAAAATTAACAGGTATGGTAACAGATTTAGATGATGAAAAAGGATATATAGAAGTAAGACAAGATGATGAATATAAATATTATAACTTTAGATTCGAAGAACAAAAAGAATCAGATATTTTCTCATCAAATACATTGTTTGTAAGTAAAAAAGATGGAAAATATGGTTTCGTAGACAAAGATGGAAATGTTGTAGTTGATTACATATATGATGATGTAACAAATCAAAATGCTTTTGGTTATGCAGGAGTAAAAAAAGACGGAAAATGGGGATCAATTGATAGAAATGGAAAAGTTGTACAAGAACCAACATATGACTTAGAAGACTATCTACAAGTTGACTTCATTGGAAGTTGGTACTTAGGAAAAGACCTTAATATGAACTATTATAGGAAATAAAAAACGAGGGTGATTATATGGAACTAAAGACAAATTACCAATATACATATTTCCTTCATCCATTTGTGATAAAGGAAGGAAAATATCAAAAATACATATTAAAAATGTTAAGAGATAAAGATTTTAAGTTAAAAACATTTCAAAAAGAAAAAGATTTTAAAATGTATCAATACTTTTTACCTAAAACAAGGGAATTCTTGTTCTCAAGTTTTAGTTTTGGGAGTAGTAGATTAAAAAAATTAGAAGATTTGCCAGATGAAACAAGAGCAGCACTTCTTAGCAAATATCCTTGTAATATATTTGAATATAGAATAAAAAAGGATATACAAGGAAAAGTAGAAGATAGTAAAGGAATATTTTTTACAATATCAAAAATAGAAATTGTATGTTTTGAAACAGGAATATGTTTCTTAGTGATGAAAACAAATGTTGAAGATGATACTAGTTTTTCAAATATATTAAACTTTAATTGTAAATTTAGAGATATTAATGGAGAAGCAACTTTAGATGCTTATGATAATATACGTCTTCAAACAAATAGCTTTTCCAACATCGAAACATTTAGAGAGTTTATAAGAAAAGTAACAGGTTCTAATTTAGAGGCATTAAAACTAGATATTGATACAGAAAGATTTTTGACATATTCATATATTTGTATAGATCAAGAAGCATGGAGTAGTACTGCTGATTTTGAAAAAATAGCTCATCACTATATAAGATTTGCAAATGTACTACCAGCAGATAATAGTAGAAAATTAGAAGAAGAAAAAATAACAACAATATCAAGTTGGAAATACGCAAAACTTGCATTAAGCAAATTAGGAGTTATGTTATTTTCATCTAGTGAAGATATGAATAACTATACAATATTACCAGATGAATTTGAGAACCAATTTTTATATACATATATAATTAACTTATATAAGAAGATATATTTGAAGAAAATTGAATTAAAACTTAAAGATCCAAAACAAGTAAAGAAGGCAAGAAAAGAGTTTATTGATTTTACTAAAGATTTATGGATAAGAGAAATAACAGATGATGAAACAGGAACAATGTTAAATCATAGAATTTCAGATACATTAGAGTTAGAAACATTGTATAGTCAAGTGAAAAATAAATATGATATTTTATATAAAGATTTAAATATAGAAAAAAATAGAACATCAACGATAGTTATGGGGCTGGTACTTGCGGCATCATTAATATTTAATATATTAAATTTTATAGTTTTAATGAGACAGTAGAGGGACGGGCCTTTTCTGTCTCATTTTTAAGGAGAAGAATATGAAAATAACTTGTGGAACTGATATTATTGAAATTAGTAGAATTAAAGAAAGTATAGAAAAAACAGGTAAAGCTTTTTTAGAAAGAGTTTTTACTGAAAATGAAATTAAATATTGTGAAAGTAAGAAAAAACAAAAATATCAACATTATGCTGCAAGATTTGCGGCAAAAGAAGCAGCCTTTAAGGCTTTATCTTGGAAGATAGATGATAAATACTCTGTTTGTTGGAGAGATTTTGAGGTGGAAAATACAGAGCAAGGAAGACCTACTTTAAAAATAGTTGGTATTGATTTAAAAGATATTGAAGATATAGATATTAGCATTTCTCACTGCAAAGAATATGCGATAGCAAATGTAATAGTCTTAGCAAAATAGAAAGGAAAAGAGTTATGAAATTATTTGATAATCATGCACATTTAGATGATGAGAAATTTGACGAAGATAGAGAAGAAATAATAGAGAAAATTCATAGCGAAAATGTAAGTTTTATTTCAGCAGGATATAGTTTAGAAGGTTCAAAAAAGGCAATTGAACTTTCAAAAAAATATGATTTTATCTATTCAACTTGTGGTATTTCTCCTAATGATATTCCACAAATTGAAGAAGAATTGTGGAAAATGTTAGAAGAAATAGAAATTTTAGCTAAAGAAAATTCAAAGGTTTTAGCAATCGGAGAGATTGGCTTAGATTATTATTGGGAAAAAGATGAAAAAATGCGTGAAATTCAAAGGAAAGCATTTGTGGAACAAATAAATATGGCAAATAGGTTAGGGTTACCGATTGTTATACATACAAGAGATGCTGTAATGGATACATTAGAAATTTTAAAGGAAAATAATGTGGAAAATAAGGGTATTTTTCACTGTTGCCCATTAAATAGAGAACTTGTAAAAGAAGGATTAAAATTAGGATTTTATATATCATTTGCAGGCCCTGTAACTTTTAAAAATTCAAAGAATGCAAATGAAATAATAGAGATGGTACCAAATGATAAGATGCTAATTGAAACAGATAGTCCTTATTTGTCTCCAGAACCATTAAGAGGAAGAAGAAACGACCCAAGGAATGTTAAATATATAGCAAAAAAGATAGCTGATGTAAAAGGAGTTTCAGAAGAAGTAGTAGCTAGAATTACTTATGAAAATGCTAGAAGAATATATAAAATTAAATAAATGATGTTAGTTATATTATAGAAAATTTAAAATATAATTAACTATAGGTTAGAATTAAAATGTTTACAGTATGACGAATTTTAGTAAAATTTGACGAAATTTGATTTGTGTGATAAAATATGAAAAAAATAAAGGGGGAATTGAAAATGTACGGAACAAGATCAATAACAAGTTTTTCAAGTGCTGTAGGAAGTACAGTATGGATTATTTTATCATTAATACTAGCAATAGTAGGTGGTATTCTAGTTTATTTCTTATTCTTAAGTAAGAAAAATGAAGGAAAATTCACAGGATTTCTTGGATGGTTATATGATTTCTTATCATTTAAGAAAATGTTCTTAGAAACTTTATTAAAAGTAACTTACTTAATTATTGCAATTTATATAACATTATCATCTTTTGCTTTAATAGGAGAGAGCTTCTTAGCGTTCTTGCTTCAATTAGTACTAGGAAATGTAATTGCAAGAGTTGTTTATGAATTTTCATTAATATTATTAGTAATTTGTAGAAATACTACAGAAATTGCTAAAAATACATCAAAGAAAGTTGAAGAAAAGAAATCAGAAGACAATAAATAAAAATAAATGTGCTATTGGGAACGTTTCCTTTTAGCACATTTTCACGTAATTGGAGAACATCTATAAAAATTATAAGTGAAGGAAGAATTTTATGCAAAAATATATTGATTTAAGAAATAATTTAGATTTAGAAAAATTAAAAGAACCAGCTAGTATAATTAGAGATGGTGGAATTGTAATATTTCCAACCGAGACTGTTTATGGAATAGGTACAAATGGATTTAATGAAGAATCTATAAGAAAAATTTATGAAATAAAGAAAAGAGATTTTAGTAAACCTATAAGCTTACTTGTAAGTAATATGGAAATGGTTAAGATGGTTGCAGAAGATATTTCTGATTTAGAATATGCCCTAATGGAAAAATTTTGGCCAGGTCCTTTTACTATTATATTAAAAAAGAAAAAGGATGTACCAGATATTCTTACTGCAAATGGAGATACAGTGGGGATTCGTATGCCAAGCGGAGAAATTGCTAAAAAAATAATAGAGTATGCTGGTGTTCCAATTGCGACTCCTAGTGCTAATATTTCAGGAAAACCTAGCGGAACAAATATAGATAATATTATAAAAGATTTTGATGGAAAAGTTGACTGTATTATAGATAGTGGAGAAAGTAAATTAGGTATTGCTTCTACTATTGTTAAAGTAATAAATAATGTTCCACATATTTTACGAGAAGGTTCTATCACAAAGAAACAAATATAAGAAGTTGTAAATAATAAATAGATTTAGTTATAAAAATCGTTAAGAGCTAGTATTTCCCAAGCATTTTTATATATCCAATAAAATGCTTGGGAATATTTTGTTTAAATTTTTGAAATTGATTTATTTTTTTCTTTTGTAAGGTTTTTTTTCATCAGTTAATTCTACTAAATAATCTATGCTTGTATTGTAATAAATAGCAAGCTTTTTTAAGACTTCAACAGGAATTTTATTTGTATCTGTCTCATATTGAGAATATCCATTTTGAGACATATGCAAGTATTCAGCAATTGTTTTTTGTGTTAGATCTTTATCTTCTCTTAAATCTTTAATTCTCTTATACATTTAAATCACCAATGAAATTTTATTATATCTTAAATTACGATATTGACTTTTATCTTAATTTAAGATATTATTATTTTGATTACATAAGAGGAGGAAGGATTAAATGAAAGGAAAAGCAAGAAAAACAAAAGGTATTACACTTATTGCATTAGTAATTACGATAATAGTTCTACTAATACTTGCTGGAGTATCTATTTCAATGCTTACAAGTGACAATGGAATTATTAAACAAGCACAAAATGCAAAAGAAGAGACAGAAATAGCATCAGAAAAAGAAGCTATTCAGCTAACAATGGTAAATAGAGAAATGACAGATAATGATAAATATAATATAGGAGAAGAGTTAAGAGACAGAACTTTAGCAAATGGAGACAATTGGAAAATAGTATCAGTAAATGATACAAAACAAATATATGGAACAGATTGGTATTATGTAGGTACGGGTGTAAGTTTAGAAAATTACGGAGAAACAAAACATGAATGGGTAATAAATTATAATACAGGAGAAGTGATAGAATTACCAGAAGAAGGTTTTATAAAACTTGCTTATGGAGAGAATTTAGCTGTGACCGACGGAATAATATTAAATGCTGATCCAATAAATATGGGAAATGAAAATTCTTGGGGAAAAGGAGTAACAGTACATGGAATACAAGAAGGAGATGGATATGGTTGGAATGAAACAGAATTTAAATTAGATGGAGTAGATGATTACATAGAAGTATATCCTCAAGCAGATGTAAATATAGAAAATGGCTTAACATTTGAATTTTATGCTAAAGATGAACAGGATTATGTTTGGATGTTGGGGAAGACTATAAAAAATGATAATAATTATGCTAATAAATTTAGAACTAACTTCTTTCAAAATGAAAAGAAATTTTTATGTTGCATGTCTGGATTAGATTCTATGTCAGATTGGAAAGAAGGAGAGGTTTCTAATAGGCATTGGATAAGTAGAATTGTAGAAGGAAATTTTAAAGAAGAAAATGGTGGATATTTAACAATGACTGCTAATATGAAAGATAATACAACAACACTGTATTGGAATGGAAAATATATTGGTTCAACAACTTGTAGTCATGACTGGATGGTAAGTGGTGGATTAACAGATAATTCAATTCCATTTACAATAGGATTGTTAGTTACAGGAAACCAGTATAATGAAGTGTATTCTAAAATGGACTTATATGCCTGTAGATTGTATAATAAAGTATTAACAGCAGATGAAGTAAAAGCAAATTATGATAAAACAGTTGCATATCATAATGTTTTAGTTCAAGGCGAAAAATAAGATGAAGAGAATAATTTCTTCATCTTTTATTCTAATATTTTCATAGATGTGTCCCAAATGCGAATTATTTTAAATTTCTTAGTGCTGCTATTCGGTCTTCTGTACTTGGGTGTGTAGACCAAATACTTGTTGTTCTCTTTCTTCCTTCTTTTGTATCTTTTTTAAACGGATTTACAATATACATATTTGCAGTAGCACTGTTTGCAGTTTCTAGTTGGTTAGGATCGTTTTCAAGTTTTTCTAATGCTGAGATTAATCCATCAGGATTTCTAGTAAATTCTACTGCAGTTGCGTCTGCTAAAAATTCTCTTTTTCTAGATAGTGCAAGTTGCATTAAAGAACCGAATATTGGAGATAATATTAAAAAGATTAAACCAATAATCATTAATATACCATTTGCTTTACTGTCACCATCGTTATCGTTATCTCTTAATCCACCCCAGAATAATGTTCTAGAGAATAAATCAGCTAGCATTACTATAAATCCTACCATAACAGATACAACACAAGATAGACGGATATCATAGTTTTTGATGTGACTCATTTCATGAGCTATTACACCTTCTAATTCATAATAATCTAGTTTTTCTAACAAACCTGTTGTAACACATATAACAGCATTCTCTGGATTTCTACCTGTTGCAAAAGCATTGGGTTGAGCGTCGTCTACTACATATAATCTAGGCTTATTAGGTAATCCAGATGCAACCATTAAAGCGTCTAGAATGTTTACTAATTTTTGGTCTTCTTCCTTAGTTGCAGGTCTTGCTCTATTTACTGATAAAACTATTTTATCACTATAGTAATAAGAACCCCATGCTGATACTATTGAAAAAACTAATGCTATTACAATTGAAATTGTACCTAAATTTAATGCGTTACAAATAAAGTAAACAATTAAAGTAATTACTACGATAAAGATACTTATAATTACACCTGATTCTATTTTATTTTTTCTTATATTTTGAAACATATTATTATTTACACCTTTCCTTTTGAAAAGAGATTGGAGAATATCTCCAATCCCCGTTAAATTTTCTATTTGTTACTTCCAAAATCAACTTTGACATTTTTCCTTGCTTCATCGCTTTCAGTATTAAATAAGTCACGAGCTTTAAAATGGAACATTTCTGCAATGATGTTAGAAGGAAATACTTCTAGTTTAGTGTTATAAATAGTTACAGAATCATTATAAAATTGTCTAGCAAAAGAAATTTTATTTTCTGTGTTTCTTAATTCTTCTGATAGTTCAGAGAAGTTTTGGTTTGCTTTTAATTCAGGATAACCTTCTGAAATAGCCATAATTGTTTTTAATGTATCAGATAATTCGTTATCTAATTTAGCTTTTTCAGGTACACTTCCTGCATTTGCCCAAGAACTTCTAAGTTCAGCGATTTTTTCAAATGTTTCACTTTCATGAGTCATGTAACCTTTTACTGTTTCAACGAAGTTTGGAATTAAATCAAATCTTCTTTGAAGTTGTACATCTATTTGGCTCCAAGCATTATCTACTTTGATTCTTGCTTTTACTAATCCGTTATATATAGCAATAACAGCAATAACAAGAATAACCACGATTGCTAAAATGATTAAACCTACCATTTATAAAATCCTCCTATTCTATATGATATACAAGTATAATAACATATTATACATACTTATACAATAATAATATGGCAATTTTATGAAATTATTATGGAAAATTTAGGAATAATTTTTAAAAAATTACATACAATATATTATGCATATACTAAATGCTGATTTCTTATGAAAGAGGACAAATTGTAGAAAAATATCAAAATTATAAAGTGCTTCTGCCAGTAGGAAATGAGCAAAATTTGACAAATGTGAAAAAAAATAGTATAATTAAGTTGTTGCCAAAAGGAGGAATTAAATTGATGAAAAAAGAAGAAAACGCTTCGATTTCTATCATGAAAATCATCTGTGTAACAATTATTCTTATTTTAGTATCAGGAATAGGAGTAATGGCAGTAAATACAGACTTAAAGGATGTTAAAATTATTCTTCAAAATGGATATGAAATGACAGCTTTAACAAGTAAAGCTACAGTTTCAGAAGTTTTAGCAGAAAATAATATTGTATTAGAAGATAATCAAAAGACAATACCAGACCTAGATGAAGAAGTAACTTCAGGTCAAAGTATTAAAATAACTGATAAATCATATAACGAAGTTCAAATAGCTAAGATTTCAGAAGAAGGTGTTTCTACATCTCTAGATCAATTATTAGAGAACTATGCACCAATTACTGAAAAAATAGTTGTAGAACAAGTTACAATACCATATGAGACAGTAACAAAAAATAGTGGAACAACTGGAGATACAACAGACAGAGTTCTACAAGAAGGAAAAGATGGTTTAAAAGAAGTAACATATAAAGTTAAATATCAAAACGATGTTGAGATTGAAAAAACAGTTATTTCTGAAAAGGTAATTACAGAACCAGTTGATAAGATTGTTCAAGTTCAAAAGAAGGCAACTTCAAGAAGTTCTACTTTACCAAGAACTTCATCAACAACAACAGGTGGAACAACTTATAAAATTACAGCATATTGTCCATGTAGCAAATGTTGTGGTAAAACAAATGGAATGACTGCATCAGGAACAAAAGCAACAGCTGGAAGAACAGTTGCAGCATCTTCAAAATTTGCTTTTGGAACTAAATTAAACATCGGTGGACATGTTTATACAGTAGAAGATAGAGGCGGAGCAGTAAATGGTAACAAAATAGATATATTTGTTAACTCACACGCAGAAGCACTTGCATGGGGAGTTAGATATCTAAATGTTTCAGTAGTAGAATAAAATTAATTGAATATGAACTTTATAGGCAGTCTAATATAGACTGTCTTTTTTTGTCGAATTTTGCGATGAAAAGTTCAGGAAAATTACTAAGAATGATTGAAATATATTTTGTTTTATGATATTATATCCACATATTATTCTAGAATAATTAAATTTTTTCAAATGATTTTTTATAATTTTAATTTAATTCTAAAAATTGAATCTAAAAATTCAAAGCAAAATTAAATTTTAAAATAAAATTTTACCCTAAGGGTTGTATTTTTCATGCCTTTTTGGTAAAATAGAAAGGAAGTAATTTATGGCAAAAAGAGAATTAAACTTACTTCCAATAAAAAATGATTATGTCTTTAAAAGAGTTTTTTCATATAAAGGAAATGAGGATGTATTAATTGACTTATTGGAAGCAATACTTAAAAGAAAAATAACAAAAGTAGAAGTAAGAAATCCAGAAATGGTATCAGAAAAAGAAAATGGTAAAAAGTTTATACTAGACATTAAAGCAGAATTAGACGATGGAACAATTGTAGACATAGAAATGCAAACAGCAGATGAGAGAAATATTCAAGAAAGAAGCACAGCATATTCAGCGAGAATGGTATCAGAACAACTACAATCAGGCGAAGAATACACAAGATTAAATAAGGTAATATTTATAGGAATATTAGATTTTGAATATTATAAAAGAAATAGCTATTATCATGTAGCAAGACCAAGATTTGATGAAATCGAGGAAGAATATTTTGTAGACATGGGATATAAAAAGCAAGAAGAATTAGCATCAAAATATGTAGAAATGCATTATATAGAACTTCCAAAATATTTTAAGAAAAATCCTGGTATGAAAACAAAATTGGATGAATGGTTATGGTTATTTTCAGAAGATGAGGAGAAAATGGAAATGGTTAAAAGAAAAAATAAGAAGGTGAAAAAAGCTATGAATACATTAGAAAGAATAAGTCTAGACCCAAAAGAAAGAGAAATGTATGAGTCTATACAGACAGAAGAATTTCTCCAAAGAATAAGTGAAAATAATATTAGAGAGGAAGGAGAAAGAAAAAAAGAAACAGAAATTGTTAAAGAAATGTTAAAAGATGGTGTGAATGTAGAACGTATAAAGAAGTATACAAAATTAACAAAAGAAGAGATAGAAGAAATAAGAAAAAATAATTAAAATATGTGGGGGTAAAAATGGGAATATCAGAAAGTAATTATGAAAAAGTAGTAGAAGCTATGAAGGTATTAGAGAAATATCCAAAAGAAAAACAAATGTATGAAAATATAAAAACAGAAGAATTCCTCCAAAGAATAAGTGAAAATAATTTTAGAGAAGAAGGAAGAAAAGAAGAAAAGAAAGAAGCGGCCAAAAAACTATTAAGTATAGGAATGGAAACAGAGCAAATAGAAAAAGTTACTAAATTAACAGAAGAAGAAATTGAAGAAATAAAAAAACAAATTGATTAGCATAAAATTATTAATACTCCAATGTTTATCATTGGGGTATTAATAATATAGAATAAGATTATAATTGATATTTTCCTTAATTTATAGTAAAATATTAGATATTAAGGAGAGGGTATTATGAGTATAAAAAAAGCAGGTACAATATTGATTAATTTAGAAAATAAGAAAGTGGGTTTAGTTTACAGGGAAGATCAAGATGACTATTCATTCCCAAAAGGACATTTAGAAGAAGGAGAATCTTTTTTAGAATGTGCTGTAAGAGAAACTGAAGAAGAAACATTAAGAAAGAATCATTTAATAGACGATGAAGTAATAGCAATTGATAGATATAGTTCAGGAAAAGAAAAAGATGTAGAGACATATTATTATTTGGCAATTGATGATGGCAAGACGGAAAAAGAGATACCTTTAAAAGATAGAGAAGAACTTATATGGAAAGATGTAGATGAAGTAAATGATTTACTTACATATGATAACCTTAAAGAGTTATGGGGTAATCTAAAAGATAAAGTAATTGATATTATAAATAAAAAATAAGAAGGAGTCTATATGGAATTAGTAGATAAGTTTAATAAAAGAAGAGAACCTTTAAATAAAACATCTAAAAGATATGACAGAATAGATGGGGAATATTGTACATATGTACATACTTGGATAATGAATGATAAAAATGAGTTCTTAATTCAAAAAAGAAGTGCAAATAAGAAAATATATCCTAATAAATGGTCTATAACTGGCGGAGCCGTAGATTCAGGAGAAACTTCTTTAGAAGGAGCTTTAAGAGAAGTAAAAGAAGAAATAGGAATTGATATTGATAAAGAAAAAATGGAATTTATGCTTTCATTTAAAAGAAGTCATGGATTTGTTGATGTATGGCTAACAAGACAAAATGTAGATTTAAAAAATATAGTTATGCAAAAAGAAGAGGTTTCAGAGGTAAAGTTTGTAACTAAAGAAGAGTTAGAAAAAATGATAGAAAATGATGAAGTAGCAGGAACTGTAAATATATATTTTAAAATGCTTATGTATATATTAGAAAATTTTAGTTTGTAGGAGGAAGTAATGAAATTAATATCTTGGAACGTAAATGGAATAAGAGCCTGTTTGAATAAAGGATTTGATGATTTTTTTAAGGAAGTTAATGCAGATATATTTTGTATACAAGAAACAAAATGCCAGGAAGGGCAAGTTGATTTAGAATATGATGGTTATGAAAGCTATTGGAATAGTGCAGAGAAAAAAGGATATTCAGGAACAGCAATATTTACTAAAATAAAACCATTGTCTGTGAAATATGGAATAGGAATAGAAGAACATGATAAAGAAGGAAGAGTTATTACTTTAGAATTTGATAAGTTTTATATGGTAGATATATATACACCAAATTCTAAAAGAGAATTAGAAAGACTTGATTATAGACAAATATGGGAAGATGAGATTAGAAAATATTTATTAAAATTAAATGAGACAAAACCAGTTATAATGTGTGGAGATTTAAATGTAGCACATAAAGAAATAGATTTAAAAAATCCTAAAACAAACACACATAATGCAGGATTTACAATTGAAGAAAGAAGTAAGATGACAGAATTATTAGATGCAGGTTTTGTAGATACGTTTAGATACTTGTACCCAGATAAAACTGATTGTTATAGCTGGTGGTCTTATATGAGAAAAGCAAGAGAAAAGAATGTAGGCTGGAGAATAGATTATTTTATAGTGTCTGAAAGTATAAAAGATAAAATAAAAGAAGCAAGTATATACTCAGATGTAATGGGAAGCGACCATTGCCCAGTTGGTTTAGAAATAGAGTTATAAAGTGATAAAATAACAAAATTAATTAAAAGGAGAGAAGAATGGAAAATAAAAAAGAAAAAATAAGAAAATGGAGTTATTGGTTTTTACTTGGCTTAGCTCTTATTGTTGTTTATATGTGCTTTAATAATTTTACAGCTGTAACAGGTGTTATTGGTAATTTCTTAAGTGTTTTAGCACCGTTTTTTGTTGGTATTTTTATTGCATATATATTGTATATGCCATGTAGAAAGTTTGAAACTTTCTATAGGAAAAGTAAGATAAAATTCATTAAAAGAAAAGCAAGGACTTTTAGTATTATTACAGTTTATTTAATAATTTTAGCTATAATCGTCATTTTAGTTAGTTTCATTTTCCCGGTTGTATGGGATAGTATAGTGGATTTTGTAAGTAATATTCAAAGTTATTATGAAACAGCAATTGACAAATATAATGAATTACCACAAGATTCTGTATTAAAGAGTCAACAAGTAAATGATTTTATTGATAGTATTCAACATATTGACTTAAGAGAATATTTTAATTTTGATAGAGTAATGGAATACATATCAAGTGCAATAAGTGCAGTTACTGGAATTGTAGATGTATTTGTTGCCGTGATTGTTTCTATATATGTTTTAGCAGAAAGAGGAAAGATTTTAACTTTTGTAAAGAGGTTTGCAGAAGCGGTATTTAAAGAAAGAACATATAAGAATATTGATAAATATTATAAACATTCAAATGAAATCTTCTTTAAATTTATTGCAAGTCAATTCTTAGATGCAGTAGTAGTAGGTATTTTAACAACAATTGCTATGACAATTATGGGAGTTAGATATGCACCACTTCTTGGATTCTTTATAGGATTATTTAATATGATACCTTTTGTTGGAGCAATTATTGCTGTTGCTATTTCAGCTATTATTACTTTAATTACTGGAGGACTATCTCAAGCTATATGGATGCTTATTATAGTAATTATTTTACAACAAATAGATGCTAATATTATTAATCCAAAGATTGTGGGTAAATCATTAAAGATTAGTCCAATACTTGTTCTTTTAGCAGTAACAATTGGTGGAGCTTATTTTGGAATTCTTGGAATGTTTTTAGCAGTTCCTGTTATTGCTATTATAAAAATACTTATAGAAGACTTCGTGGATTATAGATTAGCAGTTAAGAAACTAAATAAAGTAAGTGAGGAATAAGTAATATTAATTTCATTTTTAAATTGATTTCAGGACCCAGAAACATAGTTTTTGGGTTCTTATTTTGACGAAGAAAATTTAAAATATTTCAAAAATATTTTAAATTTCAGAAGTTTTTGAAATATTTTACAAAAACTTGAATAAAATGTGGAAAAGTAGTATAATATATATATATGGGTGATGAGAGTCAATTGCCAATCAACTAAATGTAATGGATTTGTAAATGCCCAGTAGTACAAACGATTAAGATTTTACATTACAAATGGTTAGTTGTAAAAAACTCATATCTTAACTTTTCAAAGAACAAAAAGAGAGCCTTTGTAGAAAAATTACCAACGGTTTTCTCTTTGTACATAACATTAACATGGTAAAGCTTGTTTGTTAAGAAAAAACGAAAAAAGTTCGCAAAACATTGGAAAGGAGGAATGGCACTCCTCCCACCACTTAAAAGTAGTGGGTTTCCGTGCCTAAGTAAATTTATGAAAATAATAGAAAGAGAAGAATATTTAAATAAATTAAAAAGTTTTAAGGATAAACACTTAATTAAAGTAATAACAGGAATAAGAAGATGTGGTAAATCTACATTATTAGAAATATTCCAAAAATATCTTTTAGAAAATGATGTTTCTAAAGAACAAATAATTGCAATAAATTTTGAAAATCCGGATTATAGAGAATTAAGAACAGGAGAAAAATTATATGATTACCTAAAAGATAAATTACTAGACGATAAAATGAACTATATATTCTTGGATGAAATACAAAGTGTGGATAAATTTGAAGTTGCTGTTGATGGATTATATATAAAAAACAATGTCGATATATATATAACAGGATCAAACGCATATTTATTATCTTCAGATATTGCTACATTATTAACAGGTAGATATATAGAAATAAAGATGTTACCGTTATCTTTTAAGGAATACATATCTAGTTTTGATAATAATGAAGAAATATCAAGAAGATTTAGAGATTACCTAAGATATGGTTCATTTCCTCAGACATTAGAGCTGTATGATAATCCACAAGAGATACAAACTTACTTAGATGGAGTATATACATCTGTTTTATATAAAGATGTAGTTAATAGAAGAGAAATAAATAACAAGGGAATTTTAGAGAGCGTAACTGAATTTTTATATGATAATATTGGCAACTTATGTTCTATAAAAAAGATTAGTGATACTTTAACTTCTGCGGGAAGAAGTGTGTCTACTCATACAGTAGAAAACTATGTTAATGCTCTAATAGATAGTTTTCTTGTATATAAAGTTCAAAGATTTGATGTAAAAGGAAGGGAATTATTAAAAACTCAAGAAAAGTATTATGTTATAGATATAGGATTAAGATATTATTTATTAGGGCAAAAAGCAGGTAGAGACATGGGACATATACTTGAAAATGTTGTGTATTTAGAATTGCTAAGAAGAGGATATAAAGTATATGTAGGAAAATTAGATGAATTAGAAGTTGATTTTGTGGCACAAAACCAAGAAGGCCTAATGTATTATCAGGTGTCAGCTACAACCAGAGAAGAAAGTACTTTACAAAGAGAGTTGAATCCGTTAAAGAAGATTAATGACAATTATCCAAAAACAATTTTAACATTAGACGATGACTTGGAAGCTGACTTCGATGGAATAAAAAAAATAAATTTAATAGACTGGTTATTGGATAAAAAAAATTAGTTGTAACAAATTTGTAAAAAAACTTTGAAAAACCTACGGAAATAGCTTGACTTATATTTTTGTTTGTGATAAACTAATGTGTAGAATTTACTAAAAATGGATTTTTGTACCCAAAATATTTAGATAGGGTGATTAAAATAGAAAGAGAAAATATTAGTTAAAACCTAATAAAATAGTGTAAAAGGAGTTGAAAAAACAAGATTTTTTCGATTGCTTTTTGTTGTCATTTTTGTAGGAAACATAACATTAAAAATCCATTCTAAATTTTTATTCTAAAGTTTAAAATTAAAAGAAGAGGAATCAAATTCAAGGAGCCCTAAGCTTTTAGGTTTGAAAGAGCAGGCAGGCTTAAAAATTAGACAAGCGATTTGAATTCTGAGAAGGACTTCTTTTAAAAAATATATTTTTTCTGCTTTAATATAGTTTATGAGGTGATTTTTTTGAAAATAAGAGAAATTAGCCACGAGAAATCTTCTCGTAAAGATTTCGCAAAAGTTGGTGACTTTATTGAAATGCCTAACCTTATTAAAGTACAAAAAGATTCTTATGACTACTTTATAAAAGAAGGTTTAGGAGAAGTATTAAAAGATATTTCACCAATTGAAGACTATTCTGGAAATTTAGTTCTTGAATTTTTCGATTATTACATGGAGGACAAAACAAAATATTCAGTAGAAGAAGCAAAAGAAAGAGATGCAACATACTCTGCAAGATTACACGTAAAAGTAAGATTAATTAACCGTGAAACAGGAGAAATCAAAGAACAAGAAATCTACTTAGGTGATTTCCCACTTATGACAGATAGTGGAACATTCATTATAAATGGTGCAGAAAGAGTTGTAGTAAGTCAGTTGGTACGTTCACCAGGTTGCTATTATGGCGAAGAATTTGACACAAAGACAGGAAAAAGAACATACAATTCTACAGTTATGCCTTTAAGAGGTGCATGGCTTGAATATGAAACAGATGGAAATGATATTTTCTGGGTACGTGTTGATAGAACAAGAAAAGTTCCAATTACTACATTATTAAGGGCAATTGGACTTGCAACAGACAGCCAAATGCTTGATTTCTTTGGTGATGAAGAAATGTTAAAAGCAACTCTTAATAAAGACACTATAAAAGACCAAGATGAAGCATTAATAGAAATTTATAAGAAATTAAGACCAGGAGAACTTCCAACAGTTGATGCTGCAAGAAACTTATTTAATGGATTATTCTTTGATAATAAGAGATATGATTTGGCAAAAGTTGGTAGATATAAATTTAACCAAAAATTATCATTAGCATCAAGAATAAAAGGAAAAGTAGCAGCAAAAGACATAGTAGATAATGAAACAGGAGAAGTTTTCGTACAAGCTGGAGAAGTTATAGAAGACGAAGTTGCAGAAAATATCCAAAACGCAGGTATAAATACTGTTGATATTATGTACTTAGATAAGCAAATAAGAATTATAGGAAATAGTACAGTAGATATTCACAAAGTATTACCAACTGTAGATTTAAGTGATTTACATATTAAAGAAAATGTTAATTATAATGTTTTACAAAATATTATTGAAAATACAGACGAGAAAGATTTAGTTAAAACAATAGAAGAAAGAATGGAAGAATTGGTACCAAAACATATCACAACAGAAGATATGCTGGCGTCTGTAAACTTCTTATTTAATCTTTCTCACGGATTAGGAAAACCTGATGATATAGACCATTTAGCAAATCGTAGAATTCGTTGTGTTGGAGAATTATTACAAAATCAATTTAGAATTGGTTTAACAAGATTAGAAAGAGTTGTTCGTGAAAGAATGACAATACAAGACTTAGATGTAGTAACACCACAAACATTAATTAATACAAAACCTATTACATCAGCAATAAGAGAATTCTTCGGAAGTTCACAATTGTCACAATTCATGGACCAAACAAACCCATTATCAGAATTAACACATAAAAGAAGAATTTCAGCATTAGGACCTGGAGGATTAACAAGAGAAAGAGCTGGATTCGAAGTACGTGACGTTCACTATACACACTATGGAAGACTTTGTCCAATTGAATCTCCAGAAGGACCAAACATTGGACTTATATCAGCGCTTTCGTCATTTGCACAAATTAATGAATATGGATTTATAGAAACACCATATAGAAAAGTAAACCCAGAAACTCATACATTAACAGATGAAGTAGAATATATGAGTGCTGATGTAGAAGATAATTATATCATAGCTCAAGCATCAGAACCAGTTGATAAAGACGGACATTTTATTAATAAGAGAGTAAGAGTAAGACGTAGAAATGATATTATAGAAGTTGATAGTGATAAAGTACAATATGTAGATGTATCACCAAAACAATTAGTATCAGTTGCAGCAGCTATGATTCCATTCTTAGAGCATGATGATGCAAAAAGAGCTCTTATGGGTGCTAACATGCAACGTCAAGCAGTTCCACTTATGACAACAGAAAGTCCAATAGTTGGAACAGGTATAGAATATAGAGCAGCAAAAGACTCTGGAATATTAGTTTTGGCAGAGGATGATGGTGTTATTGAAAAAGTAACAGGAAGCGCTATTACTGTAAAATATAAAAATGGAAAAACTGTAGTTCATAAATTACGTAAGTTCAAAAGAACTAATGGTGGAACTTGTATAAACCAAAAGCCAATTGTTAAAAAAGGTGAAAAGGTTAAAAAAGGTGACGCAATAGCAGATGGACCAGCAACAAGTAATGGAGAAATGGCACTTGGTAAAAACGTATTAGTAGCATTCTCTACTTGGGAAGGTTATAACTATGAGGATGCCATTCTTATAAATGAAAGATTAGTAAAAGATGACGTATTTACATCAATTCATATTGAAGAATATGATTGTGAATGTCGTGATACAAAACTAGGTGCAGAAGAAATTACACGTGATATTCCAAATATCGGTGATGATTCATTAAAAGACTTAGATGAAAACGGAATTATAAGAATTGGTGCAGAAGTAAGACCAGGAGATATATTAGTTGGAAAAGTTACTCCAAAAGGTGAGACAGAATTAACAGCAGAAGAAAGATTACTTCGTGCTATTTTTGGTGAAAAAGCAAGAGAAGTAAGAGATACTTCACTTCGAGTACCACATGGAGAACAAGGAACAGTTGTAGATGTTAAAATATTTACAAGAGATAATTCAGATGAATTAGGACCTGGAGTAAATCAAATAATTAGATGTTACATAGCTACAAAGAGAAAAATATCAGTCGGAGATAAAATGGCAGGACGTCATGGTAACAAAGGTGTTATCTCAAGAGTATTACCAGAAGAAGATATGCCATTTATGCCAGATGGTACACCAATAGATATTTTACTTAACCCTCTAGGTGTTCCTTCTCGTATGAACTTAGGTCAAGTTCTAGAAGTACACTTAGGTGGAGCTGCAAAAGCTTTAGGATGGAAAATTTCAACACCAGTATTTGATGGTGCAAACGAAGAGGATGTAAAAGAATTATTAAAACAAGCTGGAATGAGCGAAGATGGAAAAACAATTCTTTATGATGGAAGAACTGGAGATCCATTTGGTAGCCCAGTAACAGTTGGTGTTATGTACATGTTAAAACTTCACCATTTAGTAGATGATAAAATACATGCTCGTTCAACTGGACCATACTCATTGGTAACACAACAACCATTAGGAGGAAAGGCACAATTTGGTGGACAACGTTTTGGAGAAATGGAAGTTTGGGCATTAGAGGCATATGGTGCAGCATATACATTACAAGAAATGTTAACAGTAAAATCAGACGATGTTGTAGGACGTGTTAATACATATGAAGCTATTGTTAAAGGTGAAAATATTCCAGAACCAGGAGTTCCAGAAAGCTTTAAAGTTTTAGTTAAAGAACTTCAATCATTAGGATTAGATGTACGTTTGTATTCTGAAGACAATGAAGAGTTAGAACTAAAAGAAGATGTAGACGAAGGTGTAGAATATGACCCAAGCAAAGATGGTAAAATATTATCAGAAGATGAAGTTGTAGCAGATGGAGATTTAGACGGATATTCTGAAGAAACAGATGATGATGTTTTACTAGATGGGGAAGAAGATGCAATAGATGATGGAAAAGACGAATTGTTCGAAGAATTAGATGATGAAGGCGAAGAAATGCTATTTGGAAATGACTTAGCAAATGACAATTTAGATAATGATGATGATATTATTGAATAATAATTAAGGTATACAAATTTAAGTTTATCTTAAATTTGTATACTAAGGTTGTAACGGTCAAAGCCTAACAACCTCAGCAATTTAATAAATTCTAAAAAGGAAAGAAGCGACATTAGATTTTGCAAGAGCAGAGGATAGTCTTTTTTACCTGTTTTAGAATTACCCGTATAAAAAATATAAAGTCTTTTAAAGACAAAGAAAGGGGAAAATAGAAAGAGTGGACGAATTAAATACTTTTAATAAGTTAAAAATTGGAATAGCATCAGATGAAAAAATAAGAGAATGGTCAAAGGGTGAAGTTAAAAAGCCAGAGACTATTAACTATAGAACTTTAAAACCAGAAAAAGATGGACTATTTTGTGAGAGAATATTTGGTCCAACAAAAGACTGGGAATGTCATTGTGGTAAATATAAAAGGGTTAGATATAAAGGAATAGTTTGTGACAGATGTGGTGTAGAAGTTACAAAATCAAAAGTTAGACGTGAAAGAATGGGACATATTGAGTTAGCCGCACCTGTTGCACATATTTGGTATTTTAAAGGAATTCCAAGTAGAATTGCTTTAATGCTTGACATTTCACCAAGAAACTTAGAAAGAGTTATATACTTTGCTTCATATGTAGTAATAGATAAAGGTTCAACTAACTTAGAAAAATGTCAAATATTAAATGAAAAAGAATATCATGAAGCAGAAGAAAAATATGGAAGAGGTTCTTTCAAAGCTAAAATGGGAGCTGAAGCAATAAGAGAATTACTAGAGCAAGTAGATGTAGAAAAATTATCAGAAGAAATCAAAAAAGAATTAGAGACAGCTAGTGAACAAAGAAAAGGAAAATTAGTTAAAAGATTAGATACAGTAGAATCATTTAGAATTTCAGGAAACAAACCTGAATGGATGGTAATGAATGTTATACCAGTTATTCCACCAGAGTTAAGACCAATGGTACAATTAGATGGTGGTAGATTTGCAACATCAGACTTAAATGATTTATATAGAAGAGTTATAAACAGAAATAACCGTTTAAAAAGATTATTAGAATTAGGAGCACCTGAAATAATTGTACGTAATGAAAAGAGAATGCTTCAAGAATCAGTAGATGCTTTAATTGATAACGGTAGACGTGGAAGACCAGTAACAGGAGCTGGGAATAGACCTTTAAAATCTTTATCAGATTTATTAAAGGGAAAACAAGGTCGTTTCCGTCAAAACTTACTTGGAAAACGTGTTGACTATTCTGGACGTTCTGTTATCGTAGTTGGACCAGAACTTAAGATTTATCAATGTGGACTTCCAAAAGAAATGGCTGTTGAATTATTCAAACCATTTGTAATGAAAGAATTAGTAGGTCGTGGAATTGCTCAAAATATTAAAAATGCTAAGAGAATGGTTGAAAGATTAAGACCAGAAGTATGGGGAATATTAGAGGAAGTTATTAAAGACCACCCTGTAATGTTAAACCGTGCTCCTACACTACATAGACTTGGTATTCAAAGCTTTGAACCAGTATTAGTAGAAGGTAGAGCAATTAAACTTCACCCATTAGTTTGTGAAGCTTTCAATGCTGACTTCGACGGTGACCAAATGGCAGTTCACTTACCTTTGTCACCAGAAGCACAAGCAGAATCAAGATACTTAATGTTATCAACAAATAACTTACTTAAACCGCAAGATGGTAAACCAGTTGCAGTACCTAGACTAGATATGATTTTAGGATCTTATTATCTAACAATGGTACTAGATGGTGAAAAAGGTGAAGGAAAATACTTTAAAGACCCAGAAGAAGCTATTATGGCTTATGAAAATCATGAAGTTGGTATCCATGCTAAAATAAATGTTAGAATAACAAAAGAAATAGACGGAGAAGTAAAAGTAAGAAGAGTAGAAACAAGTGTTGGAAGAATTATTTTTAACCAAGGAATTCCTCAAGATTTAGGATTCATTGATAGAAAAGAAGATCCGTTCCAATATGAAATTAGCTTCCCTGTTATGAAAAAATCAATGGGAACAATTATTGAAAGAGTAATTAGAACGCACGGACTAACAGAATCAGCAGAAGTAATAGATTATATTAAAGCTTTAGGATTTAAATATTCAACTTTAGCAGGTATTACATTCTCTATGGATGATGTTAAGGTACCAGAAGCTAAAGAAGGATTATTAAAAGAAGCTGACGAACAAGTTGAACAAATAAGAAAACAATATGTTCGTGGTTTAATAACAGATGATGAAAGATATAATGCTGTTATTAATATCTGGGAAAATACAACAAATAAAGTAAGTAATGCAATGGAAGAAAACTTTGATGAATTAAACCCAATATATATGATGGTTAAATCTGGAGCCCGTGGTAATATGAACCAATTGCGTCAAATTGCAGGTATGCGTGGACTTATGGCAAGTACTACAGGTAAAGCAGTTGAAATTCCAATTAAATCATCATTTGCAGAAGGACTAGATGCATTAGAGTACTTCATTTCTGCCCATGGAGCTCGTAAAGGACTTTCAGATACAGCTTTAAGAACAGCCGATTCTGGATATTTAACAAGAAGATTAGTTGATGTTTCACAAGATATTATAGTAAGAGAACATGATTGCGGTACAGATGAAGGAATTACTGTTTACGATATTAAAGATGGAAATCAAATAATCGAAAAAATGGAAGAAAGATTAATTGGTAGATATCCATTAGAAAACGTTTATAATCCAGAAACTAAGGAATTAATAGTAGATACAGATACTATGATTACTGAAAAAATAGCAGAAGAAATAATTGCAGCTGGAATTGAAGAATTAAAAGTACGTTCAGTTCTAGGATGTCATTCAAAACGTGGTGTATGTCAAAAATGTTATGGAATGGGATTAGCAAGAAGAGATTTAGTATCAATTGGTGAATCTGTTGGAATAATTGCAGCTCAATCAATTGGTGAACCTGGTACACAGCTTACAATGAGAACTATCCACTCTGGTGGTGTTGCAGGTGTTGCCGATATTACTCAAGGTCTTCCTAGAGTTGAGGAGTTATTTGAAGCTAGAAAACCAAAAGGAGTTGCAATAATTTCTGAAATAGATGGTAAAGTTAAAATTAAAGAAACTAAGAAGAAGAAAGAAGTTATCGTTACTTCAAAAGATAATTCAAAAACTTATACAATACCATTTGGTTCTAAAATGAAAGTAAGAGATGGAGATATCGTAAAAGCAGGAGATGCATTTATCGAAGGTTCAATAAATCCAGCAGATATACTTGAAATAAAAGGACCAGAAGGAGTTTATGAATACTTAATCTCAGAAGTACAAAAAGTTTATAGAAATCAAGGTGTTGATATAAATGATAAACATATCGAAGTTATCGGAAGACAAATGCTTAAAAAAGTTAGAGTTGAAGATAATGCAGATACAGATATGTTCCCAGGTGAATTAATTGATATGTATGAATTTGCAGATAAAAACAAGGAAATAATTGCTCAAGGAAAACGTCCTGCTACAGGTAAGAGAGTATTACTTGGTATTACTAAGGCTTCTCTTGCTACAGATAGTTTCTTATCAGCAGCATCATTCCAAGAAACAACAAGAGTATTAACAGAAGCAGCAGTAAAAGGTAAGACTGACGATTTAGTAGGATTAAAAGAAAATGTTATTATAGGTAAATTAATCCCAGCAGGAACAGGTATGAAGAAATATCAAAATATTCATATTAATACAGAAAAAGAATTAGAAGAAACTTCTGATGCACAAGTGTAACATGTTTTTTGGGACGGGCTCAAAAAACAGCATTAAACTAAAATAGATAGAGAATGTAATGTTTTCTATCTATTTTTTTATAAGTGATAAAATAAGAATGTACAATGTTGTGCATTTTTATTTTGTTAGCAAAAATATTGGAAATATATCTTACCTTGACAAAATTACTATTTGCTAGTAAAATAAAATAGAATTAATATAAGGAGATGCGTATGCAAAATAATAATAGAAAAGTCTTTGACTCGCTTGTATCTAGAACAAAGATATATTTAGCGATAATATTAATTTTATTAATAATAATAAGTATAGAAGATATTAATATGATGTTTCCTGCAATTCTACTATATGTGATTATAGTAGGATATACTTATTATGCAAATAAAAAAAGAAAAAGTGAAATATCAGAAACTTTGCAAGATTTAACTTTAACAGTAGATACAGCAGCAAAAACAAGTTTAATAAATTCACCTTTTCCATTAATTATACTAGAAACAGATGGAAATGTAATATGGAGAAGTACAAAATTCACAACAGAATTTGCAAATATTGATATTAATACATATTTAAATGATTTAATAGTAGATATCAAAGATGAAGTAGAAAGTGGCTCTACAGGAAATAGTGATATCTTAACAGAAATGAAAATTGGAAATAATATGTATAAAATAATGGGAAGATATGTTAATTTTAGAAATAAAGATAAAGACAGAAAAAATAAAAAAGAATACATGGTAATTTTATATTTTATAGATGATACAGAAAATATAAAATTACAAAAAGAATATAGAGATTCTAAATCTTGTGTTGGAATTATTATGGTAGATAATTATGAAGAGACTATACAAAGAATAGATGCAGAAGAAAAACCACAAGTAACAGCAGAAATAGATAAAGAAATATATGATTGGGCTAATAAAACAAATGGTGTTTTAATAAAGGCAGATAGAGATAGATACGTATATTTATTTGAACAAAGATATTTAGATAGTGTAAGAGAAGATAAATTTAGTATATTAGATAAGATTAAAGATATAGATACTAAAGAAAAAGTACAATTTACATTAAGTATAGCAATATCAAATGAGGGAAATACTGATAAAGAAAAATATAAATCAGCTCAAAGTGCAATGGATGTTGTTTTAGGACGTGGTGGAGATCAAGCTGTTATTAGAGAAAATGAGATATATAAATTCTATGGTGGAAGAGTAGAAGAAGTAGAAAAAAGAACAAAAGTTAAAGCAAGAGTTGTTGCACATGCTTTAGTTAATTTAATAAAAGATGCAAACAAAGTAATGGTTATGGGACATACAAATCCTGATATGGATAGCATAGGTTCTTGTATGGGAATTTATCGTTTAGCTAAAACTTTAAATACGAATGCTTATATAGTATGTAGTGAAGATACTCCAGCTTTAGAAACTTTTATGGAGTCAGTAAAAAAAGATCCAGAATATGAAGATATTATAATTAATAAAGAAGTAGCTTTAGAAAATGTAGATGAAGATACATTATTAGTTGTAGTAGATACTCATAAAATAAACTATGTAGATAGCCCAGAATTATTAGATAAAGCTAAAAAAATAGTTATAGTAGATCACCATAGAAGAAGTACAGACTTTATAGAAGATGCAACATTAATGTTCCAAGAAGTATATGCTTCTTCAGCTGCAGAGTTAGTCACAGAATTACTACAATATGCTGGAACTAAAGTTCAATTAAAAACTATAGAAGCTGAAAGTTTATATGCAGGAATAATGATGGATACTAAGAACTTTACATTTAAAACAGGTGTAAGAACGTTTGAAGCAGCAGCATATTTACGTAAATGTGGTATTGATATAATTAGAGTAAAAAAATGGTTCCAAAGTGATTTAAAAAGCTTTAACATTATTGCTGATATAGTAAAGAAAGCAGAGATAATAAGTGATGAAATTGCTATTTCAACATATGATGAAGTAACAGAAAATGCAAATCTTATTTGTGCTAAAGCGGCAGATGAATTATTAACAATAAGTGATATTACAGCTTCATTTGTACTTGGAAATACAGGTAATAAAATTTGTATTAGCGGACGTTCTATTGGAGATATTAATGTACAAGTAATATTAGAAAAACTAGGTGGAGGAGGACATATTACTCTAGCCGGAGCCCAAGTAGAAGGTATGACAATGGAAGAAGCAAGACAAGAACTAATAAACAGAATAAATGAATATTTCTCAGAAATAGAAGGTTAATAGAGGAGAAAGATTATGGTTTTAGAAAGATTTAAAAAAAGTGAAAGAGGTTCTATTACAGTATTTGTGCTTTCAACTATGTTGCTTATTGTAGGAATTGTTTTTATTTTCTATTTTTCTATGATGAACAAAAGCAATTCTCAAGCAGCTGAATTAAATAAAATACAAGAAGAATATAATCAATCAGCAGATGCAATGAATCAAGTTTATTATGAAAATGAACCCTTTGGTTCAGGGCAAATAGCACAAAAGAATGAAACTTACAAAGATGATGATGGAGATATAGCAATTATACCAGCTGGCTTTGAAATAGTACCAGGATTAGATGATATATCAGAAGGTTTAGTAATATCAGATAATTCAAATGATACAGAAATTGAAGGACAAGAAACGGTAGCGGAAGGAAACCAATTTGTATGGGTACCAGTAACAAATTTTTCAGAATTTAAGAGACATGACTTTGGAATTCAAGGAATTTCTGATAGCTCTTTTATAAGTACAGAACTTACAAGTGAATTATATTATGAACCAGCAGGTGACGGAGTAGCAAATGGAACAGAAGCAGAAAAAATGTATAATAGTGTAAGGGATAATAAAGGATTTTATATTGGAAGATATGAAGCAGGAACAGAAACAGAAAGAAATGAAGAATCAACAATAGAAGATGCTGTAGTAAGTAAAAAGAATAAATTTGTATATAATTATATAGGTTGGAATAATGATGGAACAATGGAAACAGAAACAGCAGAAATAGGAGGAGCAGTAGAAAAAGCAAGAAACTTCAGTAGCGAAACAAATCATACAAATGTAACAAGTACATTAGTTTATGGGGTACAATGGGATGCAGTAATGAGATGGCTATCAGAGGGAACAGAAGAAGAGCAAGGCTGGTTAACAGATAGTACTGGAAAAGGAAATTATTATGATAACGATGATACAAATAATCCAGCAAAAACAGGAGCAGTAGATACTTATCAAATGAAACATATATATGATTTAGCTGGAAATGCATGGGAATGGACAATGGAAGCGTATTCTACTGCCAGAACTCTTGTTCGAGGAGCTCATTATGGTGATACTGGCTCTGTTTGTCCTTGTAGTTACCGTTACAACTGCGCCCCAGACTATAGTGGTCCTCACATCGGTTTCCGATTAACTTTATTCTTGTAGAATTGAAAGCCAAGCTGTATGTTATAAATAGTAAGAAAAGAGTTTGCTAAATTGAAGCAAGTATAAAAATTTAACTTCTAAGGTTGAAAAAATTTAATAAATGACTACGAAAATCAGAAAGTATTTCGTTTGATTGGAATTAGCTTTCTGATTTTTTGTTTTAGAATAAATTTCATTTAATTCCTTGAAAAAAATGATAAAATAGAGTAAAATATTGTCTTAGAAAGGCGTGATAGTATGAAAGTAATATTAAAAGCAGATATAAAAGGTGTAGGAAAAAAAGATGAAGTAATAAATGCATCAGATGGGTATGCAAGAAATTATTTGTTACCAAAAGGATTAGCAGTAGAAGCAACTAATGAAAATATGAGTAAGCTAAAAGCAAAAGAAGATTCAAAAGCATATAGAAAAGAACAAGAAAAAGAAGAAGCAAAAAAAGTTGCTGAGAGGCTTGCTGGAATACAATTAAAAGTACCAGTAAAAGCAGGAGAAAATGGAAAGATATTTGGTGGAGTATCAGCAAAAGAAATAGCAGACTTATTAAAATCAAATTATGGTATAGAAGTAGATAAAAAGAAAATAGACTTAAAAGAAACAATAAAAACATTAGGATTAAGAACAGTTACAATAAAACTATATGATGGAGTTATTGGAAACTTAAAAGTAGATGTAATTAGTAAATAGGAGTTGAAATAATGGAATTAGGTAAAGTACCACCACATGATATAGAAGCAGAGCAAGCAATTATTGGTAGTATGTTAACAGATAAAGATGCTGTAATTTCTGCAATTGAGGTATTAAAGCCAGATGACTTTTATAGAGAAGATAATAAAACAATATATGAGGCTATTTTAAATTTATATAATCGTTCAGAACCAATCGACATTATAACAGTAAGGTCAGAACTAGAGTCAATGGGAATGATAGATAATGTAGGAGGTTTGGAATACTTAGCAGAATTACCAGAAAAAGTACCAACAACTGCAAATGCTATGAAGTATATAAAAATAGTAGAAGAAAAATCATCTTTAAGAAAACTAATAAAAACAGCAAATGAAATAATAGAATTAGGATATAACCCAACAGAAGAAGTCGACGATATAATGGAAGGTGCAGAAAAGAAAATATTTAATATTATGCAAGATAAAGACCAAAAAGGTTATAGTCCATTAAAAGATGTTTTAGTAGAAAGCTTTACAAAACTAGAAGAATTATATAATAGAAAACAACATATAACAGGGGTGCCTTCAGGTTTTACAGACTTAGATTATAGAACAGCTGGTTTTCATGGTTCTGAATTAATATTAATTGCTGCAAGACCTGCTATGGGTAAAACAGCATTTGCATTAAATATAGCAACAAATGCAGCACTAAGAGCTAATGTGCCAGTAGCGGTATTTAGTTTAGAGATGTCAAAAGAACAATTGGTAAACAGAATTTTATGTTCTGAATCTATGGTAGATAGTAATAAAGTAAGAACAGGTAAGTTAGAAGAAGATGACTGGGCTAAACTTGCAGGAACAATAGGACCTTTATCAGAAGCAGAGATGTATATAGATGATACACCAGGTATAAATATAATGGAAATAAGAGCAAAATGTAGAAAATTAAAAATAGAGAAAAACATAGGGCTAGTGGTAATAGACTACTTACAATTAATACAAGGAACTGGAAAAAGAAATGGAAGCCGTGAACAAGAAATTTCAGAAATAAGTCGTTCATTAAAAATTCTTGCAAAAGAATTAGATGTCCCTGTAATAGCATTATCACAGCTATCAAGAGCTGCGGAACAAAGACCAGACCACAGACCAATGCTTTCAGACTTAAGAGAGTCTGGAGCGATAGAACAAGATGCTGATATTGTAATGTTTTTATATAGAGATGATTATTATAATCCAGACACAGAAAAGAAAGGGGTAGCAGAAGTTATAATTGCAAAACATAGAGGTGGATCAACAGGAACAGTAGAACTTCTATGGCTTGGAAGTTATACAAAATTTGTTAATATTGCAAAAGGTTTTGATAATTAATTCAGAGGAGATTAAATCTTCCCTGAATTTTTTTGTGTTTTTTTGTCGAAATTTGCGATGAAAAGTTTAAGTTTCTTTTGGTAAAGAGTTGCAAAATTAGATAGAATGTGTTATAGTTTTGCTTAGATTTAGTCGACTAATAATTTTTAATATATATTTCTTTTCAAATTATATATAGAGATTTATTCAAAGTTTTTTATCGAAAAAATTCACAAAAAATAAAATCAAAGAAAAAATTAGAAAAATGAAGAAAAAATGAGTATTAATACTTTTATCTCTTGATTTACTACAAAATTAAATTTGATTTATGAATTACAAGATACTATAATAAGGAGGAAGATAGTTGACGGAACAAAATGCAGAAAAATTTAATAGAATTGAAAATGAGCATGATAAAGTGTTCAAAGACTTATTCTGTGATGTAAATGAAGCAGTTCATATAATAAATAAAGTTTTAAAATTAAATTTAAAATCAAATGAAATACAAAGATACACAAATAGTTTTGTAACAAGTGGGTATAAATACAAAGAAGCAGATTGTGTATATAAGAAAAAGAATGAGAGAGTATTTTTGGTAATAGAACACCAAAGTGTGGTTGATTTTAGAATGCCATATAGAATGTCAAATTATCAAATAGAAGTAATGAGGAGTTGTGAAAGTTATAAAAATACAAAAGATAATAAAGAAGCTCTAGTTATTGGAATAGTATTATATACAGGAAGAAAAGAATGGAATGCTGAATTGTATATAAGAAATATACAATATAAATTGGAAGATGGAGCAAGGGTAGTACTTGGAGATAATAAAACATTAGGAAATTATTCTGTACTAGATGTAAATAAATGTACAGAAGAAGAATTGTTAAAAGACAAAGGACTAATTAGTAAAGTAATGCTAATAGAGAAAGTAAGGAAAACGGACGAATTAGTAAAGACATTAATTAAAATGGTAAAATATTTAGATGAAGATGGCTTAAAATATATAGAAAATATAATAAAAAATATTCTGGTTAATGACCTAGAAGAGGAAAAAGTGAAAAAGATTTTAGAAAAGTATAGAAAAGTAAGGAAAGAGAAAGGAAGTGAGAAAGAAATGGAATTAGCAATAACAAGAACAATAAGGAATGAAATAGAAGGAGTAAGAAGGAAAGGAAGAAGAGAAGGTAGAAAAGAAGGCAAGATAAGTGTGGCTAAAAATTTACTAACAATGGGATATAGTATAGACCAAGTAGGAAAAATGGCAGAACTTAATGAAAGTGAACTAAAAGAACTAAAAGAAAAAGTAGGGAAGTAAGAAGAAATGGAAAAGGAAAGATGAAAATTGTGATACTTGAAAAATAGATGGAAATATAGTAAAATAAGTAATATTTAAGATATTACTTATTTTATTTTTTAAAAGAAGGAAGAAGAAATGAAAGAAAAAGTTTTAGAGACAATAAAAAAATATAATCTAATAGAAGATGGAGATAAGTTAGTGTTAGCAGTATCTGGTGGACCAGACTCAATATCTATGCTTAATATATTAAATGAATTAAAAAATGAATGTGTTATAGACTTTAGTTTTTGTGTGGCACATGTAAATCATATGATTAGAAAAGAAGCAAAAGAAGATGAAGAATATGTGAAAAAATATTGTATGCAAAATGGAATAGATTTTTATTCAAAAAGTATAGATGTACAAAAACTTGCTAATAATAATAAAGTAGGAACTGAAGAAGCTGGAAGATATGTAAGATATAAGTTTTTTGATGAAATTTTAGAAGAAACAAGTTCAAATAAAATAGCAATAGCACATAATAAAAATGATAAAGCAGAAACAATGATTATGAATATTATGAGAGGAAGCGGAATAACAGGATTAAAAGGAATAGAACCTAAAAGAGGAAAATATATTAGACCTTTAATAGAATGTGAGAGATTTGAAATTGAAGATTATTGTGAGAAAGAAAAATTAAATCCAAGAATAGATAAAACTAATTTTGAAAATACATATACAAGAAATAAAATCAGGAATATTGTTATTCCGTATGTAAAGAAGGAATTTAATCCTAATATTATAGAAACTTTAAATAGATTATCAGAGCTTGTAATAGATGAAGAAAATTATGTAGAAAAACAAGTAGAAAAAGTATATAAAGGATTATTGGATAGTGAAAACGAAAAAGAAATAATTCTTGATTTAAAAAGCTTTAATAAACAGGAAAAAGTAATAAAATCAAGGGTTATCTTATATACTATAACAAGACTATTTGGAACAAGTAAAGAGATATCCAAAGTACATATAGATGATATAATTAAACTTTGTGAAAACAATATAGGTAATAAATATCTGACTCCAAATAAAAATATAAAAGTTTTAGTAAAAAATCACAAAATTTATTTTATAAGGGAAAATTAAGTAGCCGTAGCAAATCTTGTGAAACATGCTTGTTTGTAATAAAATCGTCATAAAAAAACTGTTTACAAAGGAAAAAATATATGTTATAAAACAATATGATAAATGCAAAAGTAAAACAAGAGGAGGAATTATTTTGAAAAATGGAATTAAAACATTAGCAATGTGGTTAATAATAGGGGTTATTTTTATTGTAGTACTATCATCAATAGTTGAAAATAGTGATGCAAAATTGAAGTATTCAGAATTAATAACAAATATTAATAATGGAAATGTTGAAGATATAGAGATAGAATCAAATGGAACAACAGCAACAGTAACATTAAAAGATGATAGAGCAAAAAAAGAAGTTAATATTCCTGATATGGGGAACTTTATGAATTATGCAGAAGAATATTTAAAAGAAGGAGCATTTACTTTAGAGGAAAAATCACAATCAATATTTGTTACAGTACTTAGTTTGCTTACACCATTCGGGTTACTTATAATATTCTTTATATTCTGGTTCTTGATGATGGGTGGTACAGCAAACGGTAATGCTGGTGGAAAGACAATGTCTTTTGGAAAGAGCAAAGCTAGAATGATGACACCAGCTGATAAAAATAGAATAACATTTGAAGATGTAGCAGGTGTAGATGAAGAGAAAGAAGAATTAGAAGAAATAGTAGAATTTTTGAAAAACCCTAAAAAATATACAGACATGGGAGCAAGAATACCAAAAGGAGTATTACTTGTTGGTCAACCAGGTACTGGTAAAACATTACTTGCTAAAGCTGTAGCAGGAGAAGCAGGAGTACCATTCTTTATAATAAGTGGTTCAGACTTTGTTGAAATGTTTGTTGGTGTGGGTGCTTCAAGAGTAAGAGATTTATTTGATCAAGCTAAGAAAAATGCACCATGTATTATATTTATAGATGAAATTGATGCTGTAGGACGTCAAAGAGGTGCAGGCCTTGGCGGAGGACATGATGAAAGAGAACAAACATTAAACCAATTATTAGTAGAGATGGATGGATTTGCTGAAAATGAAGGTGTAATAGTATTAGCAGCAACAAACAGACCTGATGTATTAGATAAAGCATTATTAAGAGCAGGAAGATTTGATAGACAAATAGTAGTAGGAATGCCAGATGTAAAAGCAAGAGAGCAAATATTAGAAGTTCATAGTAGAAAGAAAAGACTTGCAGATGATGTTGACTTAAAAGTAATTGCTAAAAATACATCAGGATTTGCAGGAGCAGATTTAGAGAATGTATTAAATGAAGCAGCTTTACTTGCAGCAAGAAGAAATATGAACGAAATTGGAATGCAAGAAATAGAAGATGCGATGGTTAAAGTAACAATGGGACCAGAGAAAAAGACAAAAGTAAGAAGTGAAAAAGAAAATAGATTAGTTGCATATCATGAAGCAGGTCATGCGGTTGTAAGTCATTTCTTACCATCACAAGACCCAGTACATCAAATATCAATAGTACCAAGAGGTATGGCTGGTGGATATACAATGTATAGACCAACAGAAGATAAATCATTTATGTCAAAAACAGAGATGGAAGAAAATATTGTATCACTACTTGGTGGTAGAGTAGCAGAAGCTCTTATATTAAATGATATATCAACAGGTGCAAGTAATGATATTGAAAGAGCAACTAAAATTGCAAGAAGTATGGTTACAAAATATGGTATGAGTGAGAAAATAGGAACATTAACATTAGGACAGGGACAAGAAGAAGTGTTCTTAGGAAGAGATTTTGGTCATACTAAAGAATATTCAGAAGAAACAGCAGCTATAATTGATGAAGAAACAAAGAAAATAGTAGACCAGGGATATAATAGAGCAAAACAAATTTTATCTGAAAATGTAGATAAATTACACAGAGTTGCAGGAATATTACTTGAAAAAGAGAAGATAGAAGCAGATGAATTTGAAGCGATATTTAATGAATAATAAGAAAATGCCGCATAGAACATTCTATGTGGCATTAATCTTATAACAAATAATATATTTCTATTGATATTTTATTTTTTTTAGTATAAAATATTTGTAAAAATAAATAGGAAAGTGAAAGAAAGAGCATATGAAAAATTATTATGAGTTATTAGAAGTTAATCCTAAAGCATCAAAGGAAATAATAGAAAAAGCATATAGAGTATTGATAAAAAAATATCACCCAGATTTATATCAAGGGGAAGAAAGAATATATGCAGAAAGTAAGTCAAGAGAATTAAATGAAGCTTACCATATACTTTCTAGTGATTTCTTAAGAGAACAATATGATATGGAATTGGAAAAAGAGAAACAATTTAATAATGCAAATGTTACAAATAAGCAATTTAAAACTCAAAATAATAATAGTAATAATGGAGAAAGAAAACAAAAGAAAAAAGATAAAGAAAATACAGAACAAAAACAACATAAAGTTGGAACCTTTATGTCTATGGTAGATTTAGTAAAAGAAATTTTTAGAAAAAGAGGTAAAAATGAAGGACCACATGAAATAAAAAAAGAAGATAAAATGGCAGCTATAATAACACTTATAATAGTTGTTGTACTGGGGGTAGTATTGTGGTTTATACCAGCGACAAATGGTTTTATGAGAAGTTTAATACCATTCTAAAAAGAAAAGAGGAAAAATAGATGTATTATGCAGATATAAAAAAAGCAGATGTAGCAAATGGAATAGGAGTTAGAATATCTTTATTTGTAAGTGGTTGTACACATCATTGTAAAGGTTGTTTTAATGAAGAAGCATGGGATTTTCACTATGGAAATGAATTTACTGAAAGAGAAATAGATAAAATATTAGATTTAATGAATCACCCATATATAGCAGGGTTAACATTACTTGGAGGAGAACCATTAGAACATGTAAATCAACAAGGAATACTACCATTGTTAAGAAAGGTAAAAGAAAAATTCCCTGATAAAAACATTTGGTGTTATTCAGGATATACATTTGAAAAAGATATATTAGGTAGAATGTATAAAGAGTGGGAAGAAACGCCAGAGCTTTTATCATATATAGATGTTTTAGTAGATGGAAAGTTCGAAGAAGATAAGAAAGATATCAAATTAAGATTTAGAGGTTCTAGTAATCAAAGGATTATAGATGTAAAAAAATCATTAAAAGAAAATAAGACTGTTCTTTTTGACTTATAACTATTGACAAAATATGCTATTTTAAGGTATAATAAATAACGTTATAAGGGTTATCCCACATACTTTTTTGTATGGACCGGAAGGAGGGGAAATATAAATGTCAGAAATAAAAGTTAATAATGGTAATATAGAAGATGCTTTAAAAAGATTTAAAAGACAATGTGCTAGAAATGGAGTACTTCAAGAAGTACGTAAAAGAGAACATTATGAAAAACCTAGCGTAAGAAGAAAGAAAAAATCAGAAGCAGCTAGAAAAAGAAAATTTAATTAGTTATACATAAATTGGAAGTAAAGGGAGAACTTGAGCTTCCAATTTTTATTTTTGAAAAATCTATAAAAAATGATTATTTGGTGTATAATAAATACGAAAAGGAGGAGAATTTATGGAACATGAAGTAAAAGAAATAAAAAAGGGTATAAAATTCCATACTCTAAATACTGATAAATTTAAAACAAACTTATTTGCAATATTTTTGAGCACAAAATTAGATAGAGAAAATGTAACTAAGAATGCACTAATATCTATGCTTCTTAGAAGAGGTAGTAGAACAATGAACTCACAAGAAGAAATAAGCAAAAAAATGGAAGAACTATATGGTGCAAGTTTTGATTGTGGTCTTGATAAAACTGGTGATAATCAAGTATTAAAATTTTATATTGAGGCAATAAATGATAATTATTTACCACAACATAATGAGAATATATTAAAAATAGTTATAGAAAGTCTATTAGAAATAGTATTTGACCCATATATAGAAAATGATGGGTTTAAAAAGGAATATCTAGAGCAAGAAAAGAATAATGTGAAGCAAAGAATTGAAGGAAAAATAGATAATAAGGCAAGATATTCATTAGAAAGAGCTATTGAAGAAATGTATAAAAATGAGCCTTATGGATTATATAAATTTGGATATATAGAAGATTTAGATAAAATAAATGAAAAAGATTTATATAAATATTATATTGATTTAATAAATAATTGTAAGATAGATATTTTCTTATCAGGAAATTTAAGTGATGATGTAGAAAAGCTTATAGAAGAAAATGAAAATATTAAGAACTTACAAGAAAGAGAGCCTCAATTTGAAGTACCTAAAATTCCAGAGAAAAAGGATATAAAAGAAAATATAGTTACTGAATCAATGGAAGTAACACAAGGAAAATTAGTAATAGGATTAAATGTAAATATCGATAATGACGAAGAAAAATATTGGACATTAATGTATAACAGTATTTTAGGAGGTTCAGCTAATTCAAAATTATTCCAAAATGTAAGAGAAAAAGCACATTTAGCATATGTTGCATCATCTACTTATTATAGATTTAAGAGTATCATATTTATTAATAGTGGAATAGAAATATCAAATTATGATAATGCTTTAGAGCTAATTAGAAAGCAAATAGAAGAAATGAAACAAGGAAACTTTACAGAAGAGGAAATTGATAATAGTAAAAAAGGAATAATTGCAGCAATAAATACAATAGATGATGAACAAGATACAGGAATAACATATTATTTTGGACAAGAATTAGCAGAGTCAAATGTATCTGAAGAAGAGTATATCAAAAAGATAGAGAATATAAATAAGGAGAATATCGTAGATATTGCAAATAAAGTACAAATAAATACTATATATTTTCTAAAAGATTAAATTAATTCTAAGAAAGGAGAGTGTAGAAGTAATGCAGATAATAGAAAACTTAAAGGTTAAAGAAAAATTATATATAGAAAAGCTACAAAATGGTTTAACAGTGATGATAGTTCCAAAACCAGGAATGAAAAAGAAGTATATGATATGGGGAACTAATTATGGCTCAAATGATAATAAATTTATAGTTCCAGGAGAACAGGATGTTACAGAAGTTCCAAATGGAGTTGCACATTTTTTAGAGCATAAGCTATTTGAACAAGAAGATGGAACAAATAGTTTAGATACATTAACAGCATTAGGAGTAAATGCAAATGCTTATACAACAAATGACCATACAGCATATTTATTTGAATGTACAGATAATTTTTATGAAGCAATGGATGAACTAATGGATTACGTACAACACCCATATTTTACAGATGAGAATGTAGAGAAAGAAAAGGGAATTATAGGTCAAGAGATAAGAATGTATGATGATTATCCAGAATGGAGAGTTTATCTAAATACATTAGAAGCGATGTATCATGAAAATCCTATAAAAATAGATATAACAGGTACAATAGAAACAATAAGTAAAATAGACAAAGATATTTTATATAAATGTTATAATACATTTTATCACCCATCTAATATGGCAATGGTAATTGTTGGAGATTTTGTGCCAGAGGAATTATTAAAAGAGGTAAAGAAAAGATTAGTAAAGAAAGAAGCGGCTGGAGAAATAAAAAGAATTTATCCAGAAGAAAAAGAGGAAATAGTAAAACCTGAAATAGTTCAGAAGTTAGAAGTAAGTAATCCAATTTATACAATTGGAATAAAAGATGTAAAGAAATGTGATAATAAAGACAAAAATGAACTTGTAAAAAAACATATAAGTATGGAAATACTATTAAATATTATATTTGGTAGAAGTTCAAAATTATATCAAGATTTGTATAAAGAAGGTACTATATATGGAGAAGCAAGTCTAGATTATGAATTTGGCAAGAATTATTCTCATGTTTTAATTACAGGAATGTCAAGTGATCCTAGAAAAGTATTTAAAGCTTTTAAGGAAAGAGTAGAAGAACTAAAAAATAATGGTGTAGATAAATCTGATTTCGAAAGACTTAAGAAAATGATATATGGTAATTATGTAAGAGAATATAATGATGTACAAGATATTGCAAGAATGTTCTTGTCTGATTACTTTAAAGGTATTTGTAGTTTTGACTATTTAGAAGAGATTGAAGGTATAAATGTAGAATATTTAAATCAAGTGTTAAAAGATGTATTTAAAGAAGACAAAATGGTACTTTCTATTGTAGAGAATGGATAAATGCTGTTTTTTAGGACGGGGTCAAAAAACAGCTTATATATTAAAGTATAGAACAATAAGTAAAAAAGAAAAACGGCGTTTAATACCGTTTTTTTTGAAATTAAGGATTTGGTCGGAATTAATAAAACTTAAATTGTATATAATATATATAATTAATTTAAAAATATTTCATTACGAAAAAGTTCCGTTAACGGAAAAAATTCGTAATTAAATGTTTGACTAAATATATAATTATATGTTATAATTATTACGAAAAAGTTCCGTTGACGGAAAAAATTCGTAATGGAGGTTGCGTGGATATGGAAATAAATAGAGACTATTATTTAAAAGAACTTATAGACAGAATAGATAATCAGCTTATAAAAATAGTAACGGGAATCAGAAGATGTGGTAAGTCATACCTATTGAATGTAATATTTAAAAATTATCTCATAAAACAAGGAATAGATGAAGAGCATATAATACAGTTAAGTTTGGATGAATACAAAAACAAAAAATACTTAGAGCCAGATGTATTAAATGAATATATAAGAAGTCTAATTAAAGATGAAAAGAAATACTATATAATATTAGACGAAATACAAGAAGTTAAGGATTTTGAATCAGTTTTAATTGGATTTATGCATATAAATAATGTAGATATATATGTAACAGGAAGTAATTCAAAATTTTTATCATCAGATATTGTAACAGAGTTTAGAGGTAGAGGTGACGAAATAAGAGTATACCCTTTATCATTTGCAGAATTTTACTCTGTTTATGATGGCTCTGAGGAAAAGGCATTAAGCGAATATTATATTTATGGAGGTTTACCGTTAACAGTACTAGCAAAAACTGATAATAATAAAATAAATTACTTAAGAACACAAAAAGATAATGTATATATTAATGATATTGTTGATAGAAACAAAGTTAGAAATAAAGAAGAGTTAGAAATGTTAGTTCAAATAATAGCTTCTGATATAGGATGTCTTACAAATCCTTTAAAACTATCTAATAATTTTAAAGAAATAGATAAACTATCTACTATGACAGATAAAACAATATATAACTATTTAGGATATTTACAAGATGCTTTTATGATAGAAAAAGCCAGAAGGTTTGATGTAAGAGGGAAAAGATTTATCGAAACACCTCAAAAATATTATTTTACAGATATGGGGATTAGAAATTCATTTTTAGATTTTAGACAAAGTGAGGAAATATCACACATAATGGAAAATGTTATTTATATAGAATTGAAAAAACGCGGATATAATGTTGATGTGGGTTCTGTTGAAATACGCGAGGGAGATGCAAAGAAACAGTTAGAAATTGATTTTGTAGCTAACAAAGGAAATAATAAAATTTATATCCAATCAGCTCTTGAAATGAAAACGGCAGAAAAAGTAAAGCAAGAGCAAAAGTCACTATTAAATGTAAATGATTTCTTTAAGAAAATAATAATAGTTGGAGATAATATAAAAAAATCTCGTTATGAAAATGGGATTATATTAATGAGTATATATGATTTTCTTTTAGATGTTAATAGTTTAGAATATTAATATAAGAAAATAGAATGAGATAAAAAATGTTGCCTTCTATTGTGGAAAATGAATAAAAAAAGTCACATAGAAAAATGTTTTAAAAACGGTATTTGTAAAACAAAAATTATAATACCGTTTTTTTATGTTTTTATTTGTCGAAAAATGATGTTTTTTGACGTACGAAAGTTGGCAAAAACCATTGAAAATACTTGACTTGGGGAATATTATGTGTTAATTTATAAATATACAAAAGATAATAAATGGAAAAGGAGAGATAGGCATGTTAAATGATGAAATTTGTAAATTAAGAGATAAATTAAATAAAAGCATAGAGCAAGGAGACGACTATAGCAAAACATATAAGTTAAGTGTTGAATTGGACGAGCTTATTGCTAAGTATTATAAAGAATTAAAATCAGGTAAAAAAAAACTGGTATGGATATAGACGAATAAAAGTCCTTAAATATGTTTAGGGGCTTTTGTTGTGCTAGATAGATTAAGAAGGTGTAGTCTTCTTAATTTATGGTAGCTATTTTTTGTTCTATTCTATATTTTTTGTTTCATCTAATTTATGTTTCTATGATTAATATTTGATATAATAATGTAATAAATATATAAATATAATTTACTATTCATTAAGTAAAAATAAATATATTTGTGAACTTTAATTCAATTATTACTTGAAAAATAAGGTAATATATAATATAATAAAAAAATCAAAAAAGCAGTATCTAGACTTAGATAGAGCTTGTTAAATAAATAAAGGTTGTGACTAAAATGAACACAATAGTTTTAAAATTTGGAGGGAGTTCAGTTGCAGACAACATTAAGCTTAATGTTGTAGCACAGAAAATCATTAGCTTAAAAAAAGAAGCTAAAAACATTGTAGTAGTTGTATCAGCGCAAGGAAAGACAACAGATAAGTTAATAAAAGAGGCACAAGAATTATCAGCTGTGCCAAATGAAAGAGAAATGGATATGCTTTTATCTACAGGAGAGCAAATAACTATTTCAAAGCTTAGTATTTTATTAAACAGAATGGGACATCCAGCAATATCACTTACAGGTTGGCAAGCTGGAATAGAAACAAATCTAGTATATGGAAGTGCTAAAATTAAACAAATTTACACAAATAGAATAGAAGAAGAATTAGAAAGAGGAAAGATTGTAATAGTAGCAGGATTCCAAGGATTAAATGCTAGAGAAGATATTACAACACTTGGAAGAGGTGGCTCAGATACAACAGCCGTTGCATTGCAAGCAGCTTTAAAGGCTGATAAATGTTATATATTTTCAGATGTAGATGGAATATATTCAGCAGATCCTAATATGGTTACAATGGCAAAAAGATTAGATGAAATATCTTTTGATGAAATGCAGGAGATTGCAGATGCAGGAGCAAAGGTATTACATAATAGATGTATACAAATTGGAAAGAAATTTGGAAATGATATAATTGCAAAATCTACTTTTACAGATGAAGGTGGAACTAGAGTTTGCAAGGGAATAGAAACTAGAGATGTAAAAAGTATTGTAAAAAATGATGGATTAATCACAGTTATAATGAATAAAAAGTCAGGAGTAACAAATGCAGAAGGTTACACAATTTATAAGAATTTATTAGAACAAAATATAATAGTAGAGTGGTTCGAAAGAGATAGTGACTCGTTTAAGTTTAGAATAAAGAAAGCAGAGCTAAATAAGGTACAAAAATTATTAGATAGTAAATTCACACAATATGAAATAGAATTAGAGGATTTTGTTAAATTAACGATTGTCGGATATGCTATAACACAAGACAATGTAATACTAAACAAAACAATGGACATACTTAAAGAATATAATGTAGAAGTAATAAAAGTTAGTCTAACACAATCAAAGATAGAAATTGTTGTAGATGATATTAAGGGAGAAACAATTGATTTATTACATAAAAAATTAATAAGGAAGGAGAGATAATATGGCAAAAGAAACTATTTTTAGGGGCTGTGGAACAGCTATTGCAACACCATTTACAGAAGATGGAGTGAATTTTGAGGAGTTTGGTAAACTTTTAGAAGACCAAATTGAAGCAGGAGTAGATGCTATTATTGTTTGTGGTACTACCGGAGAATCAGCTACAATGTCTGAAAAAGAGAAAAAAGAGACAATTAAGTTTGCAATTGATAAAATTGCAAAAAGAACTAAAGTAGTTATAGGAACAGGAAGTAATAATACAAAGTCAGCAATTGAGATGTCTAAATTTGCAGAGGAAGCAGGTGCAGATGCTCTGCTTGTTGTAACACCATATTATAATAAAACAACACAAAAAGGTTTAGTTGCTCATTTTAAAGCAATTGCAGAATCTGTAAGTTTACCTATTATAATGTATAGTGTAGCAAGCAGAACAGGTGTAAATATTACTCCTGAAACTTGTTTAGAATTATCTAAAGTAGATAATATAGTAGCAATAAAAGAAGCAAGTGGAAATATATCACAAGTAGCAAAAATTGCTGCTTTATGTGGAGATGATTTATATATATATTCAGGAAATGATGACCAAATTATTCCAGTTCTTTCATTAGGTGGAAAAGGGGTTATATCAGTTTTATCAAATGTTATGCCAAAATATACACATAGAATGACTTATAAATATTTTAATGGAGAAGTGGAAGAAGCAACTAAAATGCAATTAAATGTAATTGACTTAATAGATGCTCTATTCTCAGAGGTAAACCCAATACCTGTAAAATATGCATTAAATTTAATGGGATATGATTTTGGAACACCTCGTATGCCTTTAATAGAATTATCTGATAGTAATAAAGAGAAAATGAAAGAAGTTATGAAAAAACATAACCTAATATAATAAAAATAAGAATAAGGAGAAAAGAATGAACGTATTAATAAATGGTGCAGATGGAAAAATGGGAAATGAACTTCTAAGTGTTATAAATGACCAAGAAGGTTTTGAGGTTGTTTGCGGAGTTGATAGAGAAGCAAACGATAAAAAAGAATTTCCTATTTATTCTAATATAGAAGATATTAAAGAAAAAGTAGATGTTATAATAGATTTTTCAGTACCAGTTGCTACTTTTAAAATATTAAAATATGCAGTAAATAATAAAGTTCCAATTGTAATTGCAACAACTGGTTTTACAAAAGAAGAAATTGAACAAATAGAAGAATTCTCAAAAGAGATTCCTATATTTAGAAGTTCTAATATGTCTTTAGATATTAACTTAATGGCAAAGATAGTACAAGAGGTTGCTAAGGTTTTAACTAATACTGATATAGAGATAGTTGAAACACATCATAACAGAAAGATAGATGCACCAAGTGGAACAGCAATTTTGCTTGCTAATGCTATTAATGATGTACTAAAAGACAAGAAAACATATACATTTGATAGAATGCAAAAAAGAGAAGCAAGAAAGAAAAATGAAATTGGATTTTCTTCTATAAGAGGAGGAAATATTGTAGGAGAACATAGTGTTAAATTCTTTGGTGATAACGAAGAACTTGAAATTACACATAAAGCTTATTCAAGACAAGTTTTTGCTGAAGGTGCACTAAAAGCAGCAGAATTTATTGTAAAACAAACTAAAGGTTTATATGATATGAATAATGTTGTAAAATAAGAAATAAAACCTGATTATTAGACAAAAGTTTAATAATCAGGTTTTTTAAATGTAAATAATCTTCCGGCTATGCCGGTAGTAACATAGGCTTTAGCTATGTACTAGACAAAACTCCCTTC
>CALXAV010000011.1 GCA_944386385.1 uncultured Clostridia bacterium | reverse complement strand
TATTTAGATATTGCAGAAATTAATGCTTTAAGTATGCATGCAATGACAATGGAAGACTGGACAAATGAACTTGATAGCTTTCTAAAGATGACAAGAAAGGATATATTAAATCACAAAGGTAAAGTATCACATAAACAAGCTTTAGAAAAAGCACATAAAGAATATGACAATATATGAAAAATCATTTAACAACAGCAGAAAAAGATTATTTAAGAATATTAGGAGAAGATATAAAAAAATTGAAATAATAAGGAGAAGTTATGTTTAAATTACATTCAGAATATAAGCCAACAGGCGACCAGCCACAAGCAATTGAATATTTAAGTAAAGGAGTTATGGAAGGTAAGAAATACCAGACATTACTTGGTGTTACAGGTTCTGGAAAGACTTTCACAATGGCAAATATAATACAAAAAGTACAAAAACCAACACTTGTGCTTGCACATAATAAAACCTTAGCAGGACAGTTATATAGTGAATTTAAGGAGTTTTTTCCTGAGAATAATGTAGAATACTTTGTTTCATACTATGATTATTACCAGCCAGAAAGTTATATACCTTCAACAGACACATATATTGAAAAAGACTCTTCTATAAATGATGAAATAGATAAATTAAGACATTCAGCAACATTGTCTTTGTTTGAGACAAGAGATGTAATAATAGTTGCTTCTGTTTCTTGTATATATGGTTTAGGAGACCCAGTTGACTACCAAGAAATGATGTTATCTTTAAGACCTGGTATGCAAAAGTCTAGAGATGAAGTATTAAAGAAATTGGTTAGTATGCAATATACAAGAAATGAGATAGACTTTAAAAGAGGAACATTTAGAGCAAAAGGTGATATTGTAGAAATATATCCATCAGACCAATCAGAAGAAGCGGTAAGAGTTGAATTTTGGGGAGATGAAATAGAAAGAATAGTAGAAATAAATGCTTTAACAGGAAAGCCTCTAGGAACAAGAAGACATATATTAATATCTCCAGCATCACACTATGTTACAACAAAAGAAAAGATGGATAGGGCGATAGTAACAATAGAACAAGAGATGGAAGAAAGAGTAAAATACTTTAAATCACAAAATAAATTAATAGAAGCACAAAGAATAGAAGAAAGAACAAACTTTGATATAGAAATGATGAAAGAAACAGGATTTTGTTCAGGAATAGAAAACTATTCAAGACATATAAGTGGAAGACCAGCAGGAAGTCCTCCATATACTTTATTTGATTATTTTCCAAAAGATTTCTTGTTGTTAATAGATGAATCACATGCAACAATACCACAAGTAAAGGCAATGTATAATGGAGATAGAGCAAGAAAAGAATCTTTAGTAAATTATGGGTTTAGATTACCATCAGCATTTGATAATAGACCACTTACATTTAAAGAATTTGAGGAAAGAATAAACCAAGTAATATTTGTAAGTGCAACACCTGCTGAATATGAAAAAGAACACAGTAAAGATAATGTAGTAGAACAAATAATTAGACCGACAGGACTATTAGACCCTAAGATAGAAGTAAAACCAGTAACTAACCAAATAGATGACTTATTAGAACAAATAAGAGAAAGAGTAGCCAAAAATGAAAGAGTACTAGTTACTACTTTAACAAAGAAAATGGCAGAAGATTTAACAGAGTATTTAAAAGGATTAGATATAAAAGTAAATTATATGCATTCTGATACAAAAGCATTAGAAAGAATGGAAATAATTCGTAATCTAAGATTAGGTGAGTTTGATGTATTAGTAGGAATAAACCTATTAAGAGAGGGATTGGATATACCAGAAGTATCTTTGGTTGCAATATTAGATGCGGATAAAGAAGGATTTTTACGTTCAGAAAGGTCTTTAATACAAACAATAGGACGTGCTGCAAGAAATACAGATGGAACAGTTATAATGTATGCAGATGAATTAACAGAAAGTATGGAAAAAGCAATATCAGAAACAAATAGAAGAAGAAAAATACAACAAGAATACAATGAAAAACATCATATAACACCTAAAACAATTAACAAATCTGTAAGAGATTCAATTTCTATTACAGATGCAAAAGATATAGAAGTAGAATATAAGCTTGAAAAAGAAGATGACATTAAAGAAACAATTAATAAGCTTACAGATGAAATGCTTAAATATGCAGCTGAGATGGAATTTGAAAAAGCAGCAGAATTACGTGATAAGATAAGAGAATTAGAAAAAATATTAGAAAAATAAGCAGTTGGTGACGTTTCCTTTTGGCACATTTTTGTACAATAGGGGACACATCACAATAAATTAAAAGAGGTATGAATTTATGAAATACAATCCAGATAAAATAGTTATATTTGATTGGGGAGGAGTGGTAGAAAGCCATAGAAAGGGAGAAAACAACTACCATAAATAATAGTAAATATTATGAGCTCATTTAATTCAAATATAAGTGAAGATGAAATACTTTCTTTATGGAGGAAATGCTTATATAATGAAAATAAAAAAAGTATAAGTACATGTAATAATCCTAAAGATATACAAAAATGGTTTGATAGAGTTAAAGAATTATATAATTTTAAATGTGAGTTTAAAACATTTTATGATGTGTATAAACAAAAATTTGAAGATATAGATTATTATAAAGATGTTGTAAACTTAGAACATGAAACAAGAAACAAATGTAAGATAGGAATTTTATCTGATTTAACATTGTTAGATAAAGAAAGAATAGATAAACAATTAACTTTGAGTAAGTTCGACTATGTATGGTTATCATGTGATATAGGAGAAACAAAGCCCAATAATAGAGTTTATGAAATAGTAGAAAATGATTGTAAGATAAAACCTCAGAATATTTTATTTATTGATGATAGAGATGATAACATACTTGCAGCAAAAAATAGGGGATGGAATGTTTGTAAAGCGTTTGGGTATGAGATAGATAAGATTAAAAATAGTATAGACAGCTTCACAAATTCATAAATAAAAAGCCTAAATGAAATTAGGCTTTTTCTCTATTCAAAATCCAATATAAATTCTAAATCAGTATTTGCTAAATATTTCTTTTCTTCACCAGATAACTGATATCTAGGATTTATTATTCTTACATGTATTTGTTTAGGTGCTATTTCATAATTTAAATAACTACCTAAGTTTTGACTAAAAACAGTTAAGTCATCAGAAACATTATTTGTTTGATAAAACCTAGAAAAAATATGATGATTTCCTATTTCCTCAAAAGCTGAATTTGAAGTATTGTATTTGTCTTCAACAAAACCTGCAGCATATCTTTGGGTATCAGAGTCAATTGATCCGAATAATGCAGACATACCTAATATATTATTGTTTTCATCAAAGATTATATAATCATATAAGACCTCATATATATCAGTATCTTTTTTATTATCAAAGTCTACAGTAATTTCAAAAACATTTTTACTTTCTGGATATCTATCAATTCCTTCTGGATTAAAACTGATACCAGATAATTTAACAATAAAATCATCTAATTCAATTGAATTGTTTTCTGTAAAAGCCTCATTTAAACTTTGACTCTTAATAGTAGTTTGCATTACTAATCTTTTATCATAAGAATATTTGTCATTATAATCTAAAATTAAACAAACTAAAGTAGAAGACAAAGCAATTATTAGAATTAGCATAACTATAATTAATATTTTTGCCTTTCTCATAAAAATTTCCCCTTTTATTATAATATTATTAAAATGTAATGTTATATAAGTTATTATCAATTAGAAGTTGTGCTCTTTTTCTAGTTTTTTCATCAGATTTTAATGAATTTTCTAGAAATTCTGGGTGATTTATTAAAAATTCTCTCATGGTTTTATCTGGATTATCAAAGAAATTATTTAACATTTCTAACTGTGAGTTATTTATAATTTCCATATCAAAAGCTTTTTTAAATAAATTATTATCTACTTTTACTAAAGATAAGCTTTTAATTCCTTTTTCAGAAAGTTTTTCTTCGCCTCCTTGCATTCTATCAACAACGACACAAGACCAAAGAATTTTTCCTCCTAAATTTTCTATTGCAGGGATCCATGCACGTAAATAGCTAGAAGCAACAGTAATTAAATCTGCAATATGCAACACTTTTTTACCTTCTATATTATAACTTTCTTTAGTTTCAGTAAAATGAGAATCAGAAATAACTGAGCTTAAATCTTTATAAATAGTAATATGTGGCTTATTTAATAAATAAGCAATCATATTAGAAAAGAACCAATCTCTTCTTTCGCCACCAGAAATAAAATCAACTTCTGAGATATCAATATTTTTTTCAATATAATCTTTCATATGATTAATAACATCTTGATAAATTCTGTTTTCATTATATTGCTTTAAAACTTTTTCAAATACTTTCTTTGGTAATGTCATTTTGTCAGATAAAGAATCATCTATAAAGCTTAAAAGAGCAACAGCATCTTTTTCACTTCCATAGATAAAATGAGTATTAATAAAATATGGTCCAATCTTTCCTGAAGTATACCAAAATGGTTTGTTTTCTTCGCAAAATCTTATTGCGTTTGTTTCAAATAAATATGAAATAATATCAGACATAAAAACTCCTCCTTAAATAATCTAGAAACATTGTAACAAAAAAATGAAAAATGTCAAATAAAAAACTATTGAAAAATAAATATTAAAATGATAAGATAAGGAAAATAAAGGAGGGAAAAATATGAAGTTATTATTAAAAAATGGTAGATTAATTGATTATAAGACTAAGACAGATGCAAAAAAAGATATTTTAATTTCTGATGACAAAGTAGTAGAAATTTCTGACAATATAGCATCTGATGCAGATAAAGTAATTGACTGTTCTAACTTAATAATTATACCTGGTATGATTGATATTCATTGCCATTTAAGAGAGCCTGGTTTTGAATATAAAGAAACAATCGAGACAGGTGCAAGAAGCGCCGTAAGTGGTGGGTTTACAACAATATGTCCTATGCCAAATACAAAACCAACCCCTGATAGCGCTATTATTATAGGTGAAATTATAAAAAAGGCTAAAGAAGTAAATTTGTGTAACATATTACCATACTCATCAGTAACAAAAGGGGAAAAAGGGGAAGAATTAGTAGATTTTGATGAGATGAAAAAAGCAGGAGCTATAGCATTTTCAGATGATGGTATGCCAGTTGTAAATAGTAAATTAATGAGAGAAGCAATGATAAAAGCAGATAGTTTAGGAACATTTGTTGCATCACATTGTGAAGAAAAATCAGTATCAAAAGGAGCGATAAATAGGGGAGAAATAGCAGACAGATTAGGTGTGAAAGGAGTATATCCAGAAGCAGAAGAAATAATGGCAGCAAGGGAAATTGTTATCTCAGAAACAAATAATGTGAGAGCACATATTTGCCATATAAGTACAAAGACAAGTAAAGATATGATTAGAGACGCTAAGAAGAGAGGAGTAAAAGTAACTTGTGAAACATGTCCACATTATTTTACATTCACAGTAGAAGAAGTATTAAATTCAGGAACTAATGCAAAAATGAATCCTCCATTAAGAGAAGAAAAAGATAGAAAAGCTATTATAGAAGGTCTAAAAGAAGGCACAATAGATTGTATAATAACAGACCATGCACCACATTCAGAAGAAGAGAAAAACCAAGATTTAAGTAAAGCACCAAATGGAATTATAGGATTTGAAACAGCTTTATCAGCTGAAATTATGAATTTAGTAGATACAGGTGATATTAGTTATTTAGATTTAGTAAGATTAACTTCATATAATCCTGCAAAATTAATCAAAATAGATAAAGGAAGTATAGAGGTAGGAAAAGTAGCAGATATAACAATATTTAATCCAGATGAAGAGTATGTGTATAAAAAAGAAAATATAGTATCAAAAGCAAAAAATACACCTTTTATAGGAAGAAAATTAAAAGGAAAGGTAAAATATACAATAGTGGGTGGAAAAATAGTATATCAAGATAAATAAATACAGAAGGGAAGTTTACATTCAATGAAATTAATAGGAATCACAGGAAAATCAGGAGCCGGAAAAACGACTTTTTCAGAATACTTAGCAACAAATAACCGTAAAGATATTGGAGTAATTCACGTAGACGATCTTATAAAAGAATTAAAGTTAAAATATTTCAAAATTTTTATGAAAAAAGATAACAAAGGAGAAAAAGTAAGAGTAGATTCAAGATTAAAAAAGTTCTTACATAGGAATAAATACATATTTTCTGCCTTTATGAAATTTAGATCAAAATTAGTAGAACCATTATAAAATAAAAAAATTGAAGAATTAAGTAAAACCAAAAAGATAATTATAATAGATGATATCTTTATAAAATATCACAAAGTTTATAGCGAATTAGATAAGATATATTTAATAGAAAGACCATTTAGAGAAAGAAAAGAAGCTTTAGTTATCAGAGATGGAATTTCTAAAGAAGAAATAGCAGCATATGATATTGCACACTATAAAGGGAATTATAAAGAAATAAGAGGGGATAAAAGAGTAAAAACAATACGAAATAACGGAGATAGAAGAGAATTAGAGGAAAAAGCAAAAGAAATTTATCAAGAAATTATGACCTCACCAAGGGAAAGTTTTTTGAAAAGAACAAAGTCTAAAATACAAAATAATAGAAATAGGGCTTTTGGAAAAACAATATCAAGAGAAAAAAAGAAAGAAGGAGATTCAAGATGAGTAATATAATGGATAAGCTAATAGATAAAATAATTGAATTAAAAAGTCCAGTAGTTATGGGACTAGATCCGAGATATGAAATGCTTCCTGAATGTGTAACGAATAAATATGATAAAACTCTAGAAGGAGCATCTAAAGCAATACTAGAATATAATAAAGTTTTAATTGATAATGTTTATGATGTTATACCAGCTATAAAACCACAAATGGCATTTTACGAGATGTTTGGAATTCCTGGAATGAATGCTTTTTATGAAACTTGTAAATATGCAAAAGAAAAAGGAATGATAGTAATTGCAGATAATAAAAGAGGAGATATTGGTTCAACAGCTAAAGGATATTCTAATGCGTATTTAGGAAAAACTAAAATAGAGGAAAAAGAAGAAAGCGTTTTTGATGTAGATTTCATGACAGTAAATCCTTATATGGGAACTGATTGCATAGAACCATTTGTAGAAGATTGTAAAAAATATAATAAAGGAATTTTTATATTAGCAAAAACTTCTAATCCATCATCTGGAGAATTACAAGATGAAAAACTAGAAAATGGAGAAGAAGTATATAAAAAAGTGATATCTTTAATAGAAAAGTGGGGAGAAGACTTAAGAGGAAGGCATGGATATAGTAGTGTAGCTGCAGTAGTCGGAGCAACATATCCAAAACAATTACAAGAATTAAGAAGATTAGCACCACATACATTTTTCTTAATACCAGGATATGGAGCACAAGGAGGAAAAGCAGAAGATATAAAATTAGGCTTTGATGAAAAAGGTTTAGGAGGAATTGTAAATGCATCAAGAAGCTTAATGTGTGCTTATAAGAACGAAGAATGGAAGAAAAATCATAGAGAAGAAGAATATGGATTAGCAACAAGAAAAGAAGCTCTAAGAATGAATAAAGAATTAAACTTTTTTAATGAGGAGGGGTAGTAATGCCAGAAGTTGTTAAAGCAAAACTTGTAGAAAAAGAATATCTAAAACCAGACATTGTAAGATTTAAAGTAGAAGCAAAGGAAATGGTAAGAAATTCTAAACCAGGTAATTTTATAGAAATAAGAGTATCTGAAACTACAGTACCATTTTTAAGAAGACCTATTAGCATTTACAATTTAAATAAAAATGAAGGTACTTTAGAGTTCATTTTCCAAATAAAAGGAGAGGGAACAAGATTACTTTCTAAAAAAGAAGAAGGTGATTTAATAGATATTATAGGGCCTTTAGGAATGGGAACATTTAAAATCAATAATTATGAAAAAATAGCAATAGTAGGAGGTGGAATAGGAGTATTTCCACTATATGAGCTAGCTAAAGAGGCAAAAGAAGCGGAAAGAAAAGTAAATATATATTTAGGATTTAGAAGCAAAGATTTTGTTGTACTAGAAAATAAATTTAAAGAAGTTTCTGATAAGTTAGTTATTACAACAGATGATGGAAGCTATGGAAAAAAGGGATTTGCAATTAATAAGTTAGAAGAAGATTTAGAAAATAATAAAATAGATTGTATTTATGCTTGTGGACCACTTCCAATGTTAAGAGCTGTAAAGAAATTAACAATAGAAAAAAATATACCATGCCAAATATCTTTAGAAGAAAGAATGGGATGTGGTATAGGCGTATGTTTGGGTTGTGCAGTAAAAACAGCAAGAAGCACAAATGAAAATCCTGAATACTGGCATGTATGTAAAGGAGGACCAGTATTTCAAGCAAAAGATGTAGATATATAAACGGAGGATTAGACATGCCAGGACTTACAATACATATAGCAATAGGAAAAGAATATATAAGAAAACACACAAAAGAAATAAAAAACGAAAAATAATTTATAAAAGGGACAATTGCCCCCGACTTAAATGAATCTATGACAGAATTAAATAAAAATAAAAGTATTAGCCATTATGGAAAATGGGGAAATTACAAAGTAAAGACCGATATAGAAGTGTTTTTAAAAGATGAAAAAGTAGATATGAGTAAAGATTATTGGAAAGGTTATTTATTACATTTATTAGTAGATCACTATTTCTACAATAAATGCTTCAAAGAAGAACATGAATTAGCTATGAAAAATAAAGATAAGTTTTATGATGATTATGATATTTTGAACTGTTGTTTAGTTCCAAGGTACAATATAAAAATATTAGATAATATAAAAAAATATATGAGCCCATACAAAAAAGATTGTGAACCTAGATATCTTAAATTAGATAAAGTAACTAATTTTATCGATAAAATGTCTGGTATTAATTTACAAGAAGAAATAGAAATTATAAATAAAGAAGGAATGGAGGGATTAAAGTAGATGGATACAAGAATAAATTTTGCAGGAATAAAAATGAAAAATCCTGTAACAGTAGCATCTGGTACATTTGGCTATGGTAGAGAATATAGCAATTTCTTTGATTTAAGTAAATTAGGGGGAATAATAACAAAAGGAACTTCAATAAAGCCTAAAAGTGGAAATAAGCCTCCACGTGTTTGTGAAACACCTAGTGGAATGTTAAACAGTATAGGACTTCAAAATCCAGGAGTAGAATATTTTGCTGAAAATGACCTACCATTTTTAAGAAAATTTGATACAGCAATTATAGTAAATGCGTGTGGAAGTACAATAGAAGACTACATAGAAGTTTGTAAGATATTAGATACGCTTCCAATAGATGGAGTAGAATTAAATTTATCATGTCCAAATGTTAAGGCAGGCTGTATGGCATTTGGAAGTTCTTATGAAGGAGTAAAAGAAGTAACATCAAAAGTAAGAAAAGTATTAAACAAACCATTAATTGTAAAATTGACACCAAATGTTTCAAATATTGGAGAAATTGCAAAAGGTGCAGAAGATGGTGGAGCAGACGGAGTTTCTTTAATTAATACTTTACTTGGAATGAAAATTGATATAGAAAAAAGAAGACCTGTCTTAGCAAATAACACAGGAGGATTATCAGGACCCGCAATAAGACCTGTTGCCGTTAGAATGGTTTATGAAGTAGCACAAGCTGTTAATATACCTATCTTAGGAATGGGTGGAATTGTGAACGGAGAAGACGCAATTGAATTCTTACTTGCTGGTGCGTCAGCAATATCAATAGGAGCAGGAAACTTTCAAGACCCATATACAAGTATAAATACAATAAATGAAATTGAACAATATATGAAAAAACATAACATAGAAAATATAAATGATATAGTGGGGCAAGTTACAATGAATTAAATAATATTCATAATTATAGTATAAATAGCCCATAAAGAAAAATATATAATAACATACCACCATTTTGGATAGAAGAATTTTAGATACTTTTTATTTAAAATGGTGTTTATTATATATAAAAAATTCAATAAGAATAAATATATAATTAAAATAAATAAAAATGGATTATATAAAAAAGCAGAGAAAAAATCTCCATGTACAAGACTGATAATACATCTAGTAGAGCCACAACTAGGACAAGATACATTAAAGTTTTCTTTCCAAAAGCAATTAGGAGTTAAGCTTATGAAAGGAGAATGTACAAAAAGAAATATCATAGTAAGTATAACTATAATAGATATTTGTATAATTATTAACTTAGAATATTTTTTGTTTAATACTTTTTTCATAAAAAACTCCCTAAAATTCGCCTAAAATAAATCGCAATTTAAATAATAGTTGCGATTTATTTTGATATTTAATTTTAAATAAATTATAAATTAAGATAATGCTGATACAAAAGAAAGTAGACCAATTACTGTTAAACCATATAAAGCAAGTGCTACTATACCTAAAACTAAACCAGCAATACCCATTCCTCTTCCACCTTTTTTCATTCCTATAACACCAAAAATTATTGCAAGAATTGCACAAGGTATAGAAATGTAAGGATAACAGAATAATACAACAGATATAATTCCTAATACCATAGCGGCAATACTAAGTCCTTTTGATTCTTTTTTATCGTCCATTAAATTCACCCCTTTATTTTATTATTCTTTATATATATTCTGACATTTTTCGTCAAAATTGTCAACAAAAATGATTAAAATAGTTGTATAAAAAAATTTACTTTGATATAATCTAAGAAACTTGAATAAACTCTAAATAGGGAGGAGTATTATGGAAAAAGAAAATAAACAATGTGATTGTAAAAAAGAAAGAGATTTATTTCTAGAAAATTTATTTCAAGAGTATTTACCTGAAAAAGACAATTTAATTCAAATGTTAAACGAAATTCAAGAGCATTATGGGTATGTACCAATGCATGTTCAAAAAGAATTATCTGAATATTTAAAAATTCCAATGGCAGAAATATATGGTGTGGTTACTTTTTATTCAAGATTTTCATTAGAACCACAAGGAAAATATAAAATATCTGTATGCCTAGGGACAGCTTGTTTTGTTAAAGGCTCACAAAAAATAATGGATAGGCTAACAGATAGGTTAAAGATAGAACCAGGGCAAACAACAAAAGATGGATTATTCACAATAGAGCAAACAAGATGTGTTGGAGCATGTGGTTTAGCACCTGTATTTACTGTTAATGGTGAAGTTTATGGAAAAGCAAGTGTGCAAAAATTAGATAAAGTTTTAGATGAATTAATAAATAAAGAAAAGCAGACTTCATAATTACTGACTAATAAAAGTTAGGAGGAATAATATGAAAACATTAGAGGAAATTCATATCATTAGAGAAAATAAAAGAAGAGAATTAGACTTAAGGGTAAATACTAAAGCAGATACAAGAGAAAAACATATTTTAGTATGTCATGGAACAGGTTGTACTTCTTCAAAATCACCAGAAATATTAGAAAATTTTAGAAGAATATTAAAAGAAAAAAATATAAAAAATGTAAGAGTAATAAAAACAGGCTGCTTTGGTTTATGTGCTAAAGGTCCAATTGTTATAATTAGACCAGAAGATACTTTCTATGCTATGGTAACTCCTGAAGATTGTGAAGAAATTATAGATACACATATTGTTAAAGGAGAAATAGTTGAAAGATTACTTTGTAAGGACATAGATGGTAAAAAAGTAAAAGCTTTAGATGAATTAAATTTTTATAAAAAACAAAAAAGGATAGCCTTAAAAAACTGTGGTGTTATTAATCCCGAAGATATCGATGAATATATAGCATTTAATGGATATAAAGCATTAGAAAAAGTATTAAAAGAGATGACGCCAGAAGAAGTAGTAGACGTTGTTTCAAAATCAGGGCTTCGTGGTAGAGGTGGAGCTGGATTTCCAACAGGTAAAAAATGGGAATTAACAAAATCAGCTAAAGGCGAACAAAAATACGTTGTCTGTAATGCCGACGAAGGAGACCCAGGAGCTTTTATGGATAGAAGCATTCTAGAAGGAGATCCTCATACTGTATTAGAAGCTATGACAATTGCAGGATTTACTATAGGGGCAAATAAAGGTTATATTTATGTAAGAGCTGAATATCCAATAGCTGTAAAAAGATTAGATATCGCAATTAAACAAGCAAGAGATTATGGTTTGCTTGGTAAAAATATATTTGATTCTGGATTTGATTTTGATATTGAAATAAGATTAGGTGCAGGAGCATTTGTTTGTGGTGAAGAAACCGCTCTTCTAGAATCAATAGAAGGTAAGCGTGGGCAACCAAGAGTAAAACCTCCGTATCCAGCAAATGCAGGTTTATGGGGAAAACCAACACTTATAAACAATGTAGAAACTTATGCAAATATTACTCAAATTATTTTAAATGGTTTTGAATGGTATTCATCTATTGGAACTGAAAAGTCTAAAGGAACTAAGGTCTTTGCTTTAGGAGGAAACGTAAATAATATAGGATTAGTAGAAGTGCCAATGGGAACTACATTAAGAGAAATTGTATATGATATCGGCGGGGGAATACCAAATGGAAGAGACTTTAAAGCAGCTCAAACAGGAGGACCTTCAGGAGGATGCATACCAAAAGAGCATTTAGATACACCAATAGATTATGAATCATTAAAAGAAATTGGTTCAATGATGGGTTCTGGTGGGCTTATTGTAATGGATGATACTAAGTGTATGGTTTCACTTGCTAAATTCTATTTAGAATTTACTGTTAGCGAAAGTTGTGGTAAATGTACTCCTTGTAGAATTGGAACTAAAAGGATGCTAGAAATATTGGAAAGACTATGCAATGGGGAAGGAGAAGAATCAGATATTTATAGACTAGAAACTTTAGCAAAGAATATTCAAAAAGCTAGTATATGTGGTCTTGGACAAAGTGCACCAAACCCTGTAATTAGTACCTTGAATTATTTTAGAGAAGAATTTAAAGAACATGCTATAGATAAAGCATGTAGAACAGCAGAATGTAAAGCACTAGCAAAAATAGGAATAGATGAAGAAAAATGTAAGGGCTGTGGATTATGTCAAAAACATTGTCCAGTAAATGCAATTATAGGAGAGGGAAGAGATAAAAGAAGAATTGACCAATCTTTATGTATTAAATGTGGTACTTGTATTGCAACTTGCCCATTCCATGCAATTGTATAATTTAAAATAGGAGGAAAAGCAATGGAAGAAAATATAGTTACATTAACAATAGACGGAGAGACTGTAAAGGCTAAAAAAGGAACTACAATCTTACAAGCAGCAAAGCAAGCAGGAATTGACATTCCAACATTATGTTTTTTGAAAGACATAAATGAAGTTGGAGATTGTAGAATGTGTATTGTTGAAGTTGAGGGAAGAAGAGGATTTGCAACTTCGTGTATTCAAACAGTAGAAGAAGGAATGGTAGTACATACTCATACTCCTAATGTTTTAGAAGCAAGAAGAACTGTACTTGATTTAATAATATCAAATCATGCTAAAGATTGCTTAACTTGTACACGTTCAGGAAACTGTGAATTACAAACATTGGCTACAAAATTTAATGTTCTACACGTAGAATATCCAGGAGAGATGACTAAACATAAGATAGATGATAAATCTCCAGCATTAGTTAGGGATTTTAATAAATGTATTTTATGTAGAAGATGTGTTGCAACATGTAAAAATGTTCAAGGAATTGGTGCTATTGATTGTATAAATAGAGGTTTTGAATCTTGTATATCTACTGTTGGAGACCATAGTTTAAATGATGTAAACTGTACTTTCTGTGGGCAATGTATAGAAGCTTGTCCAACGGGTGCATTACATGAAAAAGAAACTATAAAGGAAGCATGGGCAAAATTAAAAGATCCGGATACATATGTTATTGCTCAGACTGCACCATCAATTAGAGTAGCTCTTGGTGAAGAATTCGGTATGGAAATTGGAACTAATGTTGAAGGTAAAATGGTAACAGCTTTAAAGAGATTAGGATTTAATAAAGTATTTGATACAAATACAGGAGCTGATTTCACAATAATGGAAGAAGCAAATGAATTTGTAGAAAGATTTAAAAAAGTAAATGAACTTCCTATGATGACATCTTGTTGCCCAGGTTGGGTAAGATATATAGAAGAAAACTATCCAGAGTTACTTCCACACCTATCAAGTTGTAAATCACCACATCAAATGTTTGGAGCTTTAATTAAATCTTATTATGCTAAAAAAGAAAATATAGATCCAAACAAAATATATGTTATTTCTATTATGCCATGTGTAGCTAAAAAATTCGAAGCTATTCGCCCAGAAATGCAAACGCAAGGACTTTATGATGTTGACAATGTAATTACTACTCGTGAACTTTCTAGAATGATTAAACAGGCAAATATTGAGTTTACAAAACTAGAAGATAGTAAGTTTGATGTTCCAATGGGAGAAGCAACAGGAGCAGCTGCAATTTTTGGAACAACAGGAGGAGTAATGGAAGCAGCATTAAGAACCGCACAAGATATTTTAACAGGAGAAGACTTAGAAAAAATAGAATTTAAAGCTGTACGTGGTGGAAAAGGTATTAAAAAAGCTACTGTAAATATAGCGGGAAAAGAAATAAAAGTTGTAGCAGCAAGTGGACTTAAGAATGCAAGAACTATATTAGAAGAAATAAAGAGTGGAAAAGCAGATTATCAATTTGTAGAAATAATGGCTTGCCCAGGAGGATGTATAATGGGTGGTGGTCAACCAATTAAAAGTGCTAAAACACGTTCAGAAGTAGATGTAAGAAAATTAAGAGCAAACGCTTTATATTCAATAGATGAAAAATCTACAATTAGAAAATCTCATGAAAATCCAATACTTCAAAAAATATATAAAGACTATTTAGGAAAACCAGGAGGAGAACTAGCACATAAATTATTACATACTCATTATGAGAAGAGAGAAAAATATAATTTTGAGACATAAGATGCTTTTTATAAAATTATTTATAACATAAATAAAAAACTGCCCTAAAGTTAGAACTAAAGGGCAGCTAGAACACCTTACAAGGCGTTCTACTTGGAGAGGGCAAAGCCTATGAATGTGGGACACTCAGGATCTTGCTCAATTTCAGAGCACCCATAATCCTTTAGGAAAGCTATCACATCCTCAGCCGGAGTGATAACAAACTCTCCAATGTGGTACCCAGGTCCACAATCTTTCTCCAAGGACTGAGCATCACTTAGAATGTCTTGACACTCTTTAAGCTGTTCAGTACTCAAGGACATAGCACGCCTCCAATCAACATTAATGTATGCCTACATTATATATTAATTATATAGCATTTAACATAAAAAGTCAATAATTAGTATTAAGACTGTATGTGTTTATATAAAAATACCCCAGTTTATACTGGGGGTTAATTATACTTATTCCCATTCAATTGTTGCTGGTGGTTTTGATGTTATATCATAAACTACTCTGTTTACATGTTCTACTTCATTTACAATTCTACTAGATACTTTTTCTAATACCTCGTATGGTATTTTACTCCATATGCCTGTCATAAAGTCAGTTGTTTCTACTGCACGAAGAGCTATTGTATAATCATAAGTTCTTTCATCACCCATAACTCCAACAGATTTTAAATTAGTTAATACTGCAAAATATTGATTAATGCTCTTATGAAGTCTAGCGTTTGCAATTTCTTCTCTAAATATACTATCCGCTTCTTTTAAAATATTTAGTTTATCTTCTGTAATTTCTCCAATAACACGTATTGCAAGTCCTGGTCCAGGGAATGGTTGTCTAAAAACTAAATTTTCAGGAATACCAAGTTCTAATCCTGTTTTTCTTACTTCATCTTTAAATAAATCTCGAAGTGGTTCTACTATTTCTTTAAAATCTACATAGTCAGGCAAACCTCCAACATTATGATGGCTTTTTATTACAGAAGATTTTCCGAAGTCCACTTTCTATTACATCTGGGTAGATAGTTCCTTGAACTAAATAATCTACTGTACCAATTTTCTTAGCTTCTTCTTCAAAAACACGAATAAATTCTTCACCAATTATTTTTCTTTTTTCCTCAGGGTCTGTAACACCAGCAAGTTTACTTAAAAATCTATCTTTACAGTTTACTCGAATTAAGTTAATATCAAATTGGTCTCTAAAAACTTTTTCTACTTCATCTCCTTCATTTTTACGAAGTAAACCATGGTCTACAAAAATACAAGTTAAATTTTTTCCAATTGCTTTATGTAATAATACTGCTGCAACAGATGAATCAACTCCACCAGATAATGCGCATAATGCTTTTTTATCTCCAATTTTTTCTTTTAAACTTTTAATTTTTTCCTTTGCAAATGAAGATATTTCCCAATCTCCTGTACATTTACATACTTCAAATAAAAAATTTTTAATTACATTAATACCATTTTCAGAATGAACGACTTCTGGATGAAATTGAATACCATAAAAGTTCTTTTCTTTATTTTCCATACCGCTATTTAGACAAGATGGGGTAGAGGCAATATTTTTAAAGCCATCTGGTACAGCTTTTACAAAATCTGTATGACTCATTAAGAAATTATTAGTAGAATTAAAACCTTTGAACAACAAAGAATTATTATCTATATTAACATTTGTTACTCCGTATTCTCTTTTAGAAGCTTTTTCAACTTCTCCACCTAAAGTTACGGTCATAAGTTGCATACCATAACAAATTCCTAAGATAGGAACACCTAAATTAAATATTTCAGAGTCGCATTTAGGGCTATCGTCTGCAAATACACTTGCAGGTCCTCCTGTAAATATTATTCCTTTTGGATTTTTTTCTTTGATTTTCTCTATTGAAATATCAAAAGGAACAACTTCAGAATACACATTACATTCTCTTACTCTTCTTGCGATTAATTGGTTATATTGACCACCAAAATCCAAGATTAAAATTAATTCGTTTTTCATTTTTACCTCCAACAATATTTTTATAAATATTATCATAATAATGTTAAAAAGTAAACAAAAACAAAAAAAGAGCCCCAGCGTAAGCTGGGGAAAACTCCAGAACACCTTACAAGATGTCCTTGTTAGAGGTGCTTTTTTGAAGACTTCCTAGCAGAGAAAGTCAATACCATTGAGTTGTACCCGTACTCATGGCCATCGAAATGCTCTACATTTCGATATCCAAGCTTCTTCAGTTTTTTAAGAAGCTTCTTACATGGCGGATACTTAAAAGGTGCAACCCATATAGTGTCATCATCACTTCCAAAAGCTGCCTCAATGGCCTTTTTACAAGCTGCTTTCTGCTGCTTATAAAGGCCTTTTCCTGATTCTGCCTTTTTACGATATTCCTCTGCAGAAATCATTTTACCTCCAAACACTGTAGGTTTTTGGCCTAATATTATAATTATACAGCTTTTTATGGAAAAAGTCAAAAATCTTTAATAATCTTAAAAATAAAATAAAAAAATGCTTTACTTTAAAATTTAGTTATATTATAATATTTAAAATATATTTAAAGAAAGGGGTTAAAAAATGGCTAAGATTTTAGATGATATTTCAAGAACATTTAATGAATTTTTATTATTACCAAACTTAACAGATGAAAGATGCATACCAAGTAAAGTGTCTCTTAGAACACCACTTGTAAAATTTAAAAAAGGAGAAGAAGCAAAGTATTATGCCAACATCCCAATGGTATCTGCTATCATGCAATCAGTTTCAGGAGAAGAAATGGGAATTGCGTTAGCAAGAGAAGGGGGTGTTGCTTTTATTTATGGTTCACAAACAATAGAAAATCAAGCAAGAATGGTAGAAAGAGTAAAGAAACATAAAGCTGGTTTTGTTGTAAGTGATTCAAATGTAAAACCAGACGCTACTTTAGAAGAAGTATTAAATTTAACAAAAATGACTGGGCATTCAACTGTTATAATAACAGAAGATGGAACAAAAAATGGTAAATTCTTAGGATTAGTTACTGATAAAGATTATAGACTTTCGAGAGATAATATGAAAGCTCCTGTAAGTGATTTTATGACACCAAAAGATAAAGTAGTATGGGCAAAAGAAGGAGTAAGTCTTCCGGAAGCAAATGATATAATCTGGGACAATAAAATTGCATGTTTACCAATATTAGACAATGAGGAAAATTTAAAATATTTAGTATTTCGTAAAGATTATGAAGATAGAAAAAATAATCCTAATTCATTACTTGATGAAAATAAAAGATATATTGTAGGCGCTGGTATAAACACAAGAGATTTTGAAGAAAGAATACCAGCCTTAGTAGATGCAGGAGTAGACTTACTTTGTATAGATTCATCTGATGGATATTCAGTTTGGCAAAAAAATACAATTGATTTTGTAAGAGAAAAATATGGAGATAAAATAAAAATAGGTGCAGGAAATGTTGTAGATAGAGAAGGATTTATGTATTTAGCTAAAGCTGGAGCAGATTTTATAAAAGTTGGTGTAGGTGGAGGTTCAATCTGCATAACACGTGAAACAAAAGGAATCGGACGAGGACAAGCCTCAGCGTTAATAGATGTAGTAAAAGCAAGAGATGAATATTATGAAGAAACAGGAGTATATATTCCAGTATGCTCAGATGGTGGAATAGTACATGACCATCATATAACAATAGCATTAGCTCTAGGTGCAGATTTTGTAATGATGGGAAGATATTTTGCAAGATTTGATGAAAGTCCAACAAGAGTTGTTAAAAAAGGAAATAGCTATGTAAAAGAGTATTGGGGAGAAGGTTCAAACCGTGCAAGAAATTGGCAAAGATATGATATGGGAGGAGATAAGAAACTTTCATTTGAAGAAGGTGTAGACTCTTACATACCATATGCAGGAAGACTAAAAGATAATCTAGAAATTACAGTTGCAAAAATAAAATCAACAATGTGTAACTGTGGAAGTGTTACAATCCCAGAATTCCATGAAAAAGCAAGATTAACACTTGTATCTGATGTAAGTATTTCAGAGGGAAGTGCACATGATGTTATTTTAAAAGAAATTGATAATCAATTTTAATTTAAAATATTAAACTGCTAAAAAGTAAAAACTTCTTAGCAGTTTTTTAAATCTAAACTATCTATTGTTATTGCTTTGTCTTTCATTGTTGTTATTTTGATTGTTTTGATTATTTTTGTTATTGTTTTTGTTTTCTTTATTTTTCTTTGACATTAAAAAGCACCTCCAATCAAATCTAATATTATTGTTCACTAAAAAAAGAAAAAATATTCTGGTACAAATTGTTTTTTTAAATAAATTGTTATATAATACCTAAAAAATAAATAAAAATTAAATAAGGCTTAAATATTTGGGGGATTATAATGGAATTTAAAAATCAAAAATTAATAGAATTTAATAATTATCTAGAAGGAAGAAAAGTTGCAATAATAGGTTTAGGAGTAAGTAATTTACCACTTTTAAAATATATGTATGAAAAAGATGCTAAAGTTACAGTTTTTGACGAAAAAGAAAAAGAAGAAATACCAAGAAAATTATTGGAAAGATTAGACAAATATGATGCAAATGCTTTTTTTGGTAAAAATTGCTTTGAAAATTTAAAGGGATTTGATATCATATTTCGTTCACCTAGTTGTTTACCTACAAGAAAGGAATTAGTAGAAGAAAAAAATAGAGGAGCAATTATAACATCTGAAATAGAAATGCTAATGAAAATGTGTCCTTGTAAAGTTATTGGAGTAACTGGAAGTGATGGAAAGACAACAACAACTAGTTTAATTTATAGTATATTAAAAAAAGCAGGATATAACACATATTTAGGCGGAAATATAGGAATACCTTTGTTTACAAAACTTGATGAAATAAAACCAGAAGATATGCTTGTGTTGGAACTTAGTAGTTTTCAATTAATGGGAATGGAAATAAGTCCTCATATTTCTGTTATTACTAATATAACACCAAATCACTTAAATATTCATAAAGATTATCAAGAATATATAGATGCTAAAAAAACTATTTTTAAATATCAAACTGAAAATGATTATTTAGTGTTAAATTATGATAATGTAATAACAAGAGAATGTAAAAAAGATGCAAAATCAAAAGTTATTTATTTTAGTAGTAAAGAAAGGTTAGATAATGGCTTTATTGTAGATAATGGAATTATAAAAGAATGTGAAGATGGAATTAGAAAACATATATTAGATACAAAAGAAGTATTACTTAGAGGAAATCATAATTTTGAAAATATTGCAACAGCGCTTTCTGCAACGAAAACATTAGTGAATCAAGATATTGCAATAGAAGCTATAAAAGAATTTAAAGCTGTAGAACATAGATTAGAATTTGTAAGAGAAATAGATAATGTTAAATGGTATAATGATTCAGTAAGTTCATCTCCTACAAGAACAATTGCAGGATTAAATTCTTTTGATGAAGACATTGTATTAATTGCTGGTGGCTATGATAAAAATTTAGATTATACACCAATAGCAAAACCAATATTAAAAAAGGTAAAAACATTAATTTTGCTTGGAGCTACATCTGGCAAAATATTTGATGCAGTAAAAGCGGAAGAAGAAAAAGAAGGAAAAAATATTGATATATACATGTGTAATAGTTTAGAAGAAACAATAAACTTAGCTAAAAAATACGCTAAACCAAATCAAGTAGTTTTATTTTCTCCTGCCAGTGCAAGTTTTGATATGTTTAAGAATTTTGCTGAAAGAGGAAATATATTTAAAAATTTAGTAAATAAATTATAACATAATTTAAGGAACCTCCATATTATATAGAAAAGATAAGGAGGTTTTTTTATGTATGAAAATGAGCCATTTGATGATTACATAAGGTCTATTTTAGGATATCCAAATACAAATAATATGTATATGTCACAAAATACTAATTACAGTTCTTATAATAGTATTTCTAATTATAGTGCAAATAATGATATGAACAATTTTAATCAGGATTTAGAACAATATTACCCAGAAATATATAGAATTATATATCCAATGATAACAAATAGATGTGATAGGATAGCAGAAAATATAACAGAAAATTTAATTGAACAAATAACAGATGAGATTTATTCAGCAGTAGAAGTAACAAATGAAATTAATGTTAATATCAATTTACAAAATGATACAAGTAATAATAGAACTAATAAAATGCAAACAAATGAGCAAACAAAAACACAAATAAATAATGAAAATAAAAAGGAGAATAGGGAAGTAAGGAGACAAGATGCAAGCTTAAGAGATTTAATCAAAATATTACTAATTAGAGAGTTATTAAGAAGACATAGACCTAATCATCGTCCACCAAGACCACGACCACCATTTCCAGGAGGAGCAAGAAGACCAGAAATAACAAGATATAATGATTATATGGATATTTATGAAAGATAATTTTAATGATATGTCAAAAACGGCATATCATTTTATTTTATAGATTAATATTGAATCTTATGTTAATTTATGCTAAAATATATATATGTTTAATAAGGAGGAAGAAAAATGCCTGGTTTTGTGGTACATTTAGCAATAGCTCAAGAATATTTAAAAAAACACAACAAAAAACATTCTCAAGATTTTTTAAATGGTTCAATCGAACCAGATTTTACTAATGATAAAGCTAAAACACATTATGGAAAATCACCCGCATATACTAATTTAGAAAATTTTTTAAATAAAAATGATATAGAAGAAGATTTTAATCAAGGATATTTTTTACATTTAGTATCAGATTACTTATTTTATAATCATTATTTAGACAGATTAGAAAAGCCTCAAATATATGATGATTATGATTTTACAAATAAAAGTATAATTGAAAAATATAATGTTGAAATTCCTGATAAAATTAAAGATAAAATATTTTTCAAAGAAGGTACACCTAAAATATTAACATTAGAATTAGCATATAAGATTATTGATGAGATTTCTGATTTAGATTTAGAAACTATAAAAGATGAAGTATTAAACAATGATAAGAAATGGAAAACTTATAAAAATATAGTTTAAAAAGAGGGGGAGTAGTATATGATAGCATATAAAACTGGTGTTTTTGATATATTAAGAGAAGAAGATTTACAAAATCTAGATAGACAAATACAATTAAGCCAAGAAGAAAATGTTGAAGCTTTTGGATTAGGACTTTATGATAAAAATTTGTGTGAACAATTAGGAATAGGAATTCCATTAAAAAGTTTGGAAGATAGAATGAAAATTGCAGAATGTTTAAGAGGTGTAGATTTTGTTTTCCCTGTAACAACATTAGATCAAAATGTTATATTGTCAAGAGTAAAATCTGCATATGAAGAATATTTAGCAAATAGAAAACATGAAGAAGTAAATAATGCACAAGAAAAACCATATGATTTGGGGTATGCTCCTGGTACATATGACTTATTTCATGCAGGTCACTTAGAAAATTTATCAATTGCATCTAGTCAATGTAAAAGATTAATAGTAGGAGTAAAAGCTGATGAATTAGTAGAAGAACATAAAGGAAGAAAGCCTGTTATTTCTGATGAAGAAAGAATGGAGATATTAAGACATTTTAAATTTGTGTATGGAGTTTATAAATATTATACAAGAGATCTTCATTCAGCAAATGAAAACTTACAAGAAATATATGGAAAACCAATAGATGCTGTTTTCTTAGGTTCAGATTTACAAAAAGATTTTTCTAAAACAGAAGATTTAAATATAATATATACTCCAAGAGATAAAGAACAAATGAAGGCTCGTTCTACTACTCATTATATTAAGTTAAAACTTGATAGAGAAAATAAGGGAAGACTTACAGGAAAAATTCCTCAAATTAGTTCTCAAAGAAAAGGTAAAGAAGCTGATAAAGACGAAGGTAAAGATGAAGAAGGAATTGAACATTAATTTGAAAATTGGAAGATATTTCAAAATAGCTTATTTTTTTATTTACAATCTTTTTAGAATTTATTTATAGAATATTATTTGTTTTTTTGTTAAAAATAATACTAAGAAATTTTGAAAGGTGGTTAGAAAATGAAAGTTCAAGATTGTATGTGTCAAGATGTTTACTGCATTAAGCCAGAAACAAAAATTGGGGAAGTGGCAAAATTAATGTCAGAACATCATGTGGGTTGTTTACCTGTATGCGATAATAATAATTCTATATGTGGAATCGTAACAGATAGAGACTTAATATTAAGATGTGTTGCTTGTGATAAAGATGTAAAGCAAACACCTGTAAGCGATATAATGACTTGTAATGTAACTACTTGTAAGAAAACAGATGATATAACAAATGCTGAAAGCAAAATGGGGCAAAAACAAATAAGAAGACTTCCCGTATGTGATAATAATAATAGGGTAGTAGGAATGTTAACTTTAGGAGACTTGGCTAATAAAGATAATGAAATTGGAAAAGAACAGGTGTGTGATACTTTAGAAAGTATTTGTGATTGTAATGGAAATCAAAATAATATGTAGGAATTAAAGACGGATATTACTCCGTCTTTTTGCATATAATAGCTTCAAGGGAGGAAGTATGGTCTGGAATATATCATATTGGAGTAAAGTACTAAAAAGGATTTTATATGTTGTATTTATATTAATTGGCTTATATATAGGATTAAAATTATCAATTTTTTATATGCCATTTTTAGTTGCCTTCATAATTTCTTTAATAATCGAGCCGGCAATAAAATTTATTATGAAAAAGACAGGACTTACTAGAAGAGTAAGTTCTATCATTATATTTGTAGTAGTATCATTACTAATACTTGGAACACTTACATGGCTAATTATTACTATTTTTTCTGAAGCTTCTAGTTTATTACAAGGAATAAATGATTATTTTGATAAAGCATATGTACAATTCCAGGGATTTATTTCAAGTTTTAATTTTGACAAAATACATTTATCTGATGAATTGTTACAAGTAGTTCAAAATTCTACAGGAAATGTATTAGAAGCGGTTTCAAATTGGTTAAGAAATGGATTAACAGGTTTAATAAATTTAGTAACAAGTCTTCCTTCAATTGCAATATGTATTGGTATTACAGTAATTGCATTATACTTTATCTGTGTTGATAAAATTTATATAATAGACCAAATAGAACATCATTTACCAAAAGTCTGGGTAAAGAAAATATGGGTACATGCAAAAGAATTAATAGGAACACTTGGAGGATATTTAAAAGCACAAGTAAGCTTAATTCTTGTTTCATTTATAATATCACTAATAGGATTATATATTTTACAGTTTGTAGGATTTAATATTCAATATCCGTTATTAATGGCTTTAGCAATAGGATTTGTGGATGCTCTTCCAATACTAGGTTCAGGAAGTTTTATGATTCCTTGGGCAATTATTAGTGCAATTAATGGAGATATAAATTTAGGTATTGCAATAATTATTTTATTAATTATAATGAGTATTGTAAGACAAATTTTAGAACCAAAATTAGTAAGTAAAAATATAGGTGTTCACCCAATATTTACTTTAATTGCTATGTATACAGGATTTAAGTTAATAGGAATAATTGGATTACTTATCGGACCAATAGTGTTAATAATAGTTAAGAATATATTCGCAAATCTAATAGATAGGGGAGTCTTCAAAACAATTTTTGATAAAAAATAGAAGCTTTTTTAAGCTTCTATCTTTCAACATTATCATCGTTTTCATTATGCGAAGGAGAATCATCATCAATAGTTATATCATCATTAATAGCAGCTGCAATTTCTTTAAAATGTTCAAATTCTTCACTATTCATATATTCTTCCACATCTGTTCTTATAAAACCAAAAGAACGCTCTCCTTTTTCAAATAAAATATCTCTAATAGGATAAAGTCTAGCAAAATAATTATATAAGAATCTTTTAATAGTATCGTCATCCGAAACTTGAGAGATAACTTTTTTATAATTTGAATAATCTCCAAATTCTATTGTCATAACACGACCTCTTTCATTATCATCCATTCTTGACAAATAAGAGTCTGGAGATACATCAAGAGCTTTTTTTCTAAATTCATCTATCCCTGGTAGATTACTTGCACCAATATATTTTTTTACTTCTTGTATTTTCTTATTAATTATTGGTTTTAAAGCATCTGGAATCTCTACTGGATTAAGTTTTTTTCCTTTCATTTTAGTATGTGCTGCAAATCCATAATTTGCGAAACGATATTGGTCTTCAGTTTGTAATTGACATTCTATTCTTCCAACAGGTGTATCTAAATATACAAAGTTTGATTCATAACCTCTTGAAGTTCTTTTCTTTTCTACTGGGATATCAGCTAATTTAACTCCCAAACCTTCTAATAGTGGATTATCCTCAAAAAGTGAAGTTATTTGTTCTGTTAGAATTGCTAATTCGGTTTTATTATAAAATTTACCTTCATAATCAGAAAGTAAATCAAAGAAATTGATTTTTGAATCTTCTAAATCTTCAGTAGTAATATTTTCATCCGGATATGATTTTAAGAAAGCAAAACGTTCTTGAATAGTTGCTAACTTTTCATTATAATATTCTATTAACTCAATTGCATCTGGATCAACAATTTGTTTTAATCTTTCTAAAATTTCTGCACACATTCTATAGTATTCCCATTGAGAACAATCATATCTATAATTATTTGGTTTAGAAGGCTTTAAATCGTTTATTAAAAGTTTACGCTTAAAAGATTGGAATTTTTCAAGATATGCTTGATTTTGTTTCTGCTCTTCAAGTAATGCCTGTATTTCTGTATTACTAGATGTAGTAATTGTAGGTCTTCTCCTTGAAACAACTTCCATTGCAAAAATGTCCAAAAGTGGTTCAACATTATCAACAATGGCATCTCCATTTTCATTATAATGAACCGTGGCCTTTCTTAAACGTTTATTTACTTTATCCCTTGTACTTTTATGTGCTTTGTATCTGTAGGGTATATTAATACCTGATTGCTCATAATTTTCATATTGTGATATCATTATAGCAGCTACTAGATGATTGAAATAGTCTCTTACATATGGGTTTTCATGAAATTCACCATATTTTTCTAGTTGTTTTTCTCCATAACTTCTAATTGCTTCTTGTTCTTGTGAAGTATTTGGAAGAGCTCTATGAGCTAATCTTTGTATTTGTTCTTTAAATTCATTCATTCGTATTTTCACCTTTCATTCTTTATGATTTTTAATACGATTATTATTATAGCACATAATCTAAAAAATGTAAACAAATCTAAAGTGTACTCTAAACTATTCCATCTGTGGGGATATAAGTTTCATCTGGAGGATATACATATTCATCATTTGGCTTATCTACTTCGTTAATTTCAGTAACTCTTACAATTGGCATATCACCATGATAGTTACCTTTGTAAATTTGTCCTGTTATTTCAACCCATGTATTATCTTTAAAATCAGAGGCTTTTTCATATTCGCAAAGAAATCCAACAATTACACTTTGAAAGTCAGAGGAAATAATCATATCTCTTGCTAAAACAAATTGATTTTCTTTTAAATCTAATACACGATATACATATCCTGTAAAATTAATTTGAACACCTACATAATCATCGATATTATCATGGACTGATTTTAAAACATTTGTATAATTGTTAGTGCTAATAGTATTTACATTATTTTGAGGTAGGCAAGTAGAATTATTAGGATTATTTTTAGCACCACTTATAACTCTAAAAGTAACAACACAAACTATTATAAGTAAAAGCACTATTGAACAAATTAAAAAAGTTTTAAATAACCTATTACCATTTACTTTAAAATTAAAAACAAACATACTAATTCCTCATTTCATTTAAGTTTTAGTAAAATATATGAGAATTGAATTGGAAATATGAATTGATAATTCCCATGAAATGTGGTAAAATTATTATTATGTAGGCTTTGTTAGGAGGAAACATGAGTTTATTAACTCGTCTTACAAGCGGTCTTGTTCTTGTCGTTTTCATCTTGTCATGTGGCTACCTTATTTGGAGGTGCATCTTCCAATGTTCCGGTTACCATATGAAGAAGGTACTCTACAAGAGCTCTAATCTAATCATTCAAAAACTAAAAGAAGGGAGATCAAGGACTCTTATAGTCATGGGGAATGGCTGGAATGTCAGTCTGAACGACAACGACCGAATAACAAAACATGACCCAATCTTTATGATTCCTAAAAAGGAATTAAAGCTTCTAATCGGAGGAAATGCAGACTACGAAGTAATTACAGCTTACTTTCCTTTTGAATGTGAAGGAATTGACCCAAGCGCTATGGAGCTGGCTAATTATCTTAACCACAATTATTGTGATTATAAGATAATATTATTAGGTCATTCCAAATCGGCGGCACAGTTTGCACAAGCCTTGAATTATCTCGAAAGAGATGAAAAAAAGGTAAAGCTTATATTTGTGTCACCGGCTTTTGGAGGAGTCATAAGTGATGATGAAGTAATGTCCACTCTTGGTCTGATTGACCGGATTATATATCGGCTCATATTTGTTCCACACAAGGTTAACGATGATATAACTAAGGGGTCTTACTTTTTAACTAAAGTTGCAGACTTCTCCAAAATATCTGAACACAAGGCTTATCTAATTAGGTCTCATATCAGTCGTAAACCTTTTAACCTGATTAATACTTATCTTCTTCATCTTGATAGGAAACTATCTATTCTTGGAGATGGTATTGTTGGGTATAATGAGCAATATTGTGAAGCCGACTGGACACAAGAGTTTAGCGTTAAAGCTAATCACAGTAGCTCCATGCCTCTTGCTATTCGGGAGATGAAAGGCCTGGCAATCTTGTGATTCAAGATTGAGCCCACAAAGAAGAGAACAGCTCCATGTTGTTGGAGCTGTTCTCTATTTTAAAATTTTAAAAAATATTGAAATTTTCTTGATAAAAACAAATATTAGTGATATATTATACAAGTATTAATGTGGATAAATAACTTTAAGGAAGGATTGAAAACAAATGAGTATTTTTAAAAAGATTTTTAAATCTTATAGTGAAAAAGAAGTTAAAAGAGTAATGCCAATAGTTGAGAAAATCAATAGTTTGGAAGACGAAATCTCAAAATTAAGTGATGCAGAATTAAGGGCAAAAACAGATTATTTTAAAGAACAACTTAAAAATGGTAAAACATTAGATGATATTCTACCAGAAGCTTTTGCAGTTGTAAGAGAAGCCTCAAAAAGAGTTTTAGGTATGAGACACTTTGATGTACAATTAATAGGTGGTATCATCCTACATCAAGGTAGAATCGCCGAAATGAAAACAGGTGAAGGAAAAACATTAGTTGCAACTTTACCAGTATACTTAAATGCATTAGAAGGAAAAGGTGTTCATGTAATTACTGTAAACGATTACTTAGCAAAAAGAGATAGTGAATGGATGGGTAAATTATATAAATTCTTAGGACTATCTGTAGGATTAGTAATTGCAGGAATGGAACCAAAAGAAAAACAAGAAGCATACAATAGCGATATTACATATGGAACTAATAACGAATTTGGATTTGATTACTTAAGAGATAATATGGTAATTTATAAAGACCAATTAGTTCAACGTGGATTACATTATGCAATCGTCGATGAGATTGATAGTATTTTGATTGATGAGGCTCGTACACCACTTATTATTTCTGGTAGAGCAAATGAATCATCTGATTTATATAAAAAGGCTGATAATTTTGTTAGAAGATTAACACCAAAAGTAATTGTAGAAGAAGACATAAAAGATTATGAGCAAGCGGAAGATAATGAAAAATATGACTATATTGTAGATTTAAAAGCAAAATCAGCAACACTTACACAAAAAGGTATTAAAAAAGCTGAAGAAGCATTTGGATTAGAGAACTTTAATGATTTAGAGAACTCTACATTAGTACATCATGTAAACCAAGCTTTACGTGCACATGGTGTTATGAAAAAAGATATAGATTATATCGTAAAAGATGGGGAAGTTTTAATTGTTGATGAATTTACAGGTCGTATCATGTATGGTAGACGTTATAATAATGGTCTTCATCAAGCAATTGAAGCTAAAGAACATGTAAAAATAGCAGACGAATCAAAGACTCTTGCTACAATTACATTCCAAAACTTCTTTAGAATGTATGATAAATTATCTGGTATGACAGGTACTGCTATGACAGAAGCAGCAGAATTTGAGGAAATCTATAACTTAGACGTTGTTGAAATTCCAACAAATAAACCAATGATTCGTAAAGACGAAAATGATGTTATCTATAAAAATGAAAATGCAAAATTTAGAGCAATAGTAGAAAGTATTAAAGAAAGCCATAAAAAAGGACAACCAGTTCTAGTTGGTACAGTTTCAATTGAAAAATCAGAAAAACTTTCTAAATTATTAAAACAAGAAGGTATAAAACATGAAGTATTAAACGCTAAATATCATGAAAAAGAAGCTGAAATCATTGCTCAAGCTGGTAAATTTGGAGCAGTAACAATTGCAACAAACATGGCAGGTCGTGGTACTGATATTATGCTTGGAGGAAATAGTGAGTATTTAGCTAAAGAAGAAATGAGAAGACAAAAGATTTCTCCAGAATTAATAGAAGAATCAAATACTTATTATGAAACAGATGACGAAGATATATTAAAAGCAAGAGAAAAATTTAAAGAATTAACAAAAAAATATGATGACCAAATAAAAGAAGAAAAAGAAAAAGTAATTGAAGCAGGCGGATTAAAAATCATAGGTACTGAAAGACATGAATCAAGAAGAATTGATAACCAGTTACGTGGTCGTTCTGGACGCCAAGGAGACATAGGAGAATCAAGATTTTATATAGGACTAGATGATGACTTAATGAAAATCTTTGGTGGAGATGTAATAACTAAAGTTTATAATACTTTAGGTGCAGATGAGAATATGCCTATAGAATCAAAAATGATTTCAAATGCTGTAGAAAATGCTCAAAAGAAAGTAGAAAGCAGAAACTTTACAATACGTAAAAACGTATTAAAATATGATGATGTTATGAATGCACAAAGAGAAATAATCTATAAACAAAGAAGACAAGTACTAGACGGAGAAAATATCCATGACAACATTATAAGCATGATAGAATTTGTTGCAGATGAATTACCAGGAATTTATGTAGAGCATGAATCAAATAAAGTAAACGTTGAATCTTTAAATAATGATATAATGAATATATTTGGACTTGATATGCAAGAATTTCTAAAAGAACATCAAGAAAAACCAGAAGAAATATCAGAAGAATTAAAGAAAAGAGCTTTAGAGACATATAAAGCAAAAGAAGACGAAATTACTTCTGACCAAATGAGAGAGCTTGAAAGAGTAGTAATGCTTAAAGTTGTTGATGAAAAATGGATGAATCATATTGATAGTATGGACGAATTAAAAAATGGTATTGGACTTCGTGCATATGGTCAAAAAGACCCTGTTGTTCAATATAGACTTGAAGGTTTTGATATGTTTGATGAAATGGTAAATGACATTAAGGTTGATGTAACTAAAATCTTAATGCATGTAAGAGCAGGAGGAGAAGCAAAACGAAGGGAAACTGTAAGAATTACAGGAGCAGCATTAGAGGCAATTCATAGTGTTGATGGTGGTTCTAAGATAGGTACAGATGTTGACAGAACAGTAAGAAATGAACATCCAAAAATAGGTAGAAATGACCCTTGTTATTGCGGTTCAGGTAAGAAATACAAAAACTGTCATGGTAAGAATGTGTAAAATAACTATTTTTGATTAATACAAATATATATGTAAAGGAATGTGAACATAGATTAAATGTTGACATTCTTTTTTAAATAATAAATACTAAAATTCGAAACAATAATTAAAGAAATTTATTTAAAAAGTTATTAAAAATGATATATTATAGAAAAGAAAGTTTGTTATTGCTTGGAAAAAATTGCTATGCTATAATGATTATGAAAATAAATAAAGGGGAGATAAAAAATGCAAGAGAAAAAAGAATTAAATATTAAATTTAAAATAGCTATTATATTATTATTAATATTATTAATAATATTAATAGCAGTATTTTCTTTATTAATTAATAGAAAAATAAATATAAGTAAAGAAACTAATGCTAGCAACATAACAAGTAGTAATGTAATAAATAATGAAACAATAGCAGAAAGTAATTTTTCAGTAAATTTTTTGAAATTAGAAAATAACAAGCAAAATATGATATATAGTCCGTTATCAATAAAATATGCATTAAAAATGTTAAAAGAAGGTGCAAATGGCAATACTAAAACTCAAATAGAAAATATAATAGGAGATATGGATTTAACAAAATATAATAATATTGATGGAATATTATCTTTAGCAAATGGTGTATATATTAGAGATACTTATTCTAATTATGTAAAAGAAGATTACACAAGAATATTAACAGAAAAATATAATGCTGAAATAAATTATGATTCTTTTAATAATGCAAACAATATAAATAACTGGATTGAAAATAAAACTTTTGGAATAATAAAAAATATGTTACAAGACAATACAGTACAAAATCCAGATAGTAAGATGTTATTAATTAATGCATTAGCAATAGATATGGAATGGGAAGAAGATTTTGATTCAGGGAAAACAAAAGGAGCAAATTTTTATTTTGAAGATGGCTCTACAATGACTGCAACTACTATGAATAAAAAAGCAACATATAGTGATAATATATCTTATTATCAAGGTGAAGATATTACATCATTAACAATGAATTTAAAAAAATATGATGATAAACAATTAGAATTTATTGGGATAATGCCTAAAGGAAATTTATCTGATTATATAAAAGATTTTTCTATTGAAGATTTAAATAATATTATAGAAAAATCCACACCAGCATCTGAAAGTAAGAATGGTGTAGATATATCAATACCTAAATTTTCTTTTGACTATAATTTAAATTTAAAAGAAGATTTAATGAAATTAGGAATTACAGATGCCTTTGATAAAGATTTAGCAGATTTTTCCAATATGTATTATTATGATGAAATAGATAATAGACTATTCGTTGGCGATGCATTACATAAAGCAAATATCGACTTCACAGAAAAAGGGATTAAAGCTTCAGCTGTTACTGTAATTCTTATGACTGAGACAATGGCAATCATAGAAGAAAATAAACCTATAGAAATAAAAATAGACAAACCTTTCTTATATGTTGTTAGAGATAAAAATACAGGTGAAATATGGTTTATAGGAACAGTTCATGAACCAAATTCTTGGGAAGATGATAGGGAAAATTATCAATATAGGTAATTAACAAATTTTAAATATAAGCGTATTAAATAGAGAATAAAAAATAGATTTAACGAACTAAGTATTGGTACAACATCTAAAGAAAGAGTATACAAAATAACAATAGATTCTGGATTAAATGACTTAGAAAAAGTACTTTAGATAAATTATAATAATTATACAGAAAAACAGATTTAAGACATAACTGATTTAATTGGTTATGTCTTTTTTAGTCCAAAAAATAATTATTGCATATTTTTTGTCGATATGATATTATGATTGTGAAAATATAAATAAAAGAGGAGATGTGCATTATATTTTTTAATAAAAGTAAAAAGAAAAACATTACTATTGTTCCTACAATGCGAGACAAGATTACAGATAATTCTGCATGGTGTGCAACATTTAAATTAGTATGGGATGATTTACAATATGACATCTTAGAAAATAATTTTGAATGTAGTGAATCAAATGAAATGATAAAAAATTTAATAGAAGATAATATGATAAAAGATATATTGTCAGAAAAAGATTATTACAAAGTAGTAGGTAGCCCTACTTTTGCGTTAAAAAAACAAATCGAAGAAGAACTTCTAAAAAGATTTAATGAAAAAAGTAATATATTAGATTCTATAAAATTTACAAATGTTGAAACTGATAATATATTATTATATACAATGTTGAAAAAAATATTTCTTTTCAAATACAAATTTGATGAATTAGGAAAAGGAAAGTTTGGAAACTATAAAAAAGAGGTAGAATACTTTGGAATAGATTATAATACTTCTGAAAGGAAAAAAGTCTCAGAACAAGTAGATGTACTATTTTATAATTCGGATACAGATTTTGCTGTAAAGTTAGATACTAAAGGAAAAGATAAGATTTTACTATATAAAACAAATACTACTAATAATAATTTTGAAGATATATTTAATGAAATGAATCAAAAATCAGTTAATAACACAGATAATTATTTTAGAAAAACTGATACATTAAAAATTCCAAATTTATCTTTTAACACAATGAGAGAGTATAAAGAAATAATTGGAAAAACTTTTATAAGAAATAGAGATAAAATGCCATATTCAATTGCCCAAGCAATGCAAACAATAGAATTTAAATTAGATAGAACAGGTTGCATGGTAAAAAGTGAAGCTTTAATAGAAGCTAAACTTGGAGCTATTTATAATCCAAATCTTAGTAAACCTAGACACTTTAATTTTGATGATACATTTTATTTATTCTTAATAGAAAAAGGTAAAGAAAGACCTTATCTAGCACTTAGAGTACAAGATATTGAAAATTTCATAAATTAATTTTGGAGGAATATTCATGGCAAATGAAGAAACAATTGTAAATAAAATAATTACAGTAGATACTATTCTAGAGATTGCAAATTATCTTAATGATAAATATGAAGAATATAAAAAATTATATAATGAAGAAATTCAAAGAAATCAAGGATTAAGTCCAAGTGAACAAATTTTTAAATATAGATTATATTCAGTTAGCAAAATTGAATATGAAATCACTTATACTGATAATAGAAGGTTTAGACAATCTAACTATAACTGGTTTATAGATAATATTTCTAATAATCCTAGTTCAATAAGAAGAGCTCATATCCATTATTACATATCTTATTCAGATAATTCAATTGATACAAAGTCTCATATAAACAGGAATATTTCAGCACAAGTTACTTTCTATAAAGATAAAATTTATTTAAAAGTTGACGGAGATAATTTAGAAGAAGAAACAAATAATTTATATAATACATTAATAAATATGCTAGAAAATAATGAAGAAAGATATAATAAAACTGTAAAAAATAGAACACTAAGAATCCAGAGTTTTGGTTTGTCAATTGGTTTTGTTCTTTCATACATAATATATTTCATACTTCTAGCTAATATGGAAAAATTACCTGAAATATTTGTACAATTTATGAATAATAAATATTTTTTAATAATAGGTCAATGGATAGTTGCTGAACTTATTGGAAATGTAATTGGTTATCCAATCATAATGAACTTTTATAGGAATATAATACCAAAAAGAAAATATTCTCATTATAATAAATCAACACAAAAAAGTGTATATATTGATAATTTAAAAGACTTTATAGAGCATAATGAAGTACAAATAGATGAATTTGCTGATAATAATAGAAAGAGAGCTTTAATAGAAAAAATATATAAGATTACTAATAAAATAGTTTTAGTTCAAGTATTACTAAGTATTATATTCTTCTTAGTATTAAAATAACATATAAATTAATTGTAAATAAATGAACAGAAGGAAAAAAGCTAGTAAATTATTTTACTAGTTTTTTTATGATATGAAGTGAAACTCTTTTACTACATAAAAAGACTATAAAATAAAGGGGGAAAGACAAATTGAGTATTCGAATAAAAAGAGAAGATTTTGAAAAGATATATGAAAAAACATATAATGGAGTTTTAAAGTTTGCGGTAGTGAAATGCAATAATATTGAAGATATAAATGACATTATTCAAGATACATATTTAGAACTATTAAAAATAATAAAAAAGAAAAAAATATTAGAAATTGAAAATATCAATAATTATATATTTGGTATAGAAAATAATATCATAAAAAGACATTTTTATAAAAAGAAAAAAGATAACGTTGTTCTATTTTATAATGATGAAAATATTTTAAACAAAAATTTAGAAGATAATTTTGATTTAGAAGCAAATATTATCAATAAAAATAATGTAGAAAAAGTATGGGATTATTTAAGAAAAAAAGATTTAGTTACAACAAAAGTATTTTATTTGTATTTTGCATTAGGATTAAAAATTCCTGAAATATCTAAAGAATTAGAAATAGGGGAGTCTAATATAAAAAACAGGATATATAGAACATTAAAAGAAATAAAAAAATATCTAGGAAAGGATGTGATAAATAATGATTAACAATTCTTTTAAAGAATATTTAGAAAATATGTATAATAAAGATTCTAACTATAAGCAAATTCTTTCTAAGGAGAAAGGAGTGGTTAATATGAAAAGAAAAATATTAAATATTGCGGCAATATTTATAGTTGTTATATTAGCAGGCTTAATATCTACACAAATTTATGCAAAAATTAAATGGAATATTGAATTTAAAGAATATAAAAACTTACCAAGTACTGAAACTAAAGGCACTTTAAAAGAGATAAAAGAAGATGGTTATGCTGAAGTTTTAGATATGGATTATTTGACACAAGATGGAGTTGGAATTAAACTAAATTCTATTTTACTTACTGATGACTGCCTAGATATAGATGTAACATTTAAATTTGATGAAAATCTAGAAGTAGATTCACAAATGTTTTCAGCAGGATTTGCAATTTTCGACGAAAATAAAAATATATATTCTATACATTCTAGAATGCACATAGGAGAAGAAAAAAATAAATATGATAATATAACATTATTTACTTACAAAGAGTTAGGAGTAGAATATGATAAAAAAGATGTATATGCAATACAACTAGCTTCAAATAGTGGAATAACATTAGGTGATGTAGATGAAGAAAATAGAACAATTGATATGAATATAACATTAAGAGCTAAAGATAAATTCCCTCAAAGTAAAAAATTATATATTAGACTATTTGACCCAGGATTTTCAATGGTTGACTTAGATACAAATAATAATGAAGCTTCACTTATAAATGCAGAAGATTTTTCTTTAAGCGATGCTAAATGGAATTTTGAAATAGATGTACCAGATAAGTTTTATGAAAGAAATAGTGTAGAATTAAAACCTGAAAATGAGATATCAGGAATAGAATTTAAAAATATTACCATAACAGATACAGGGCTTAATTTAATATTTAAATCTGAAGAATATGATAAACTAATAAAAGATGGAAAAGATATGGATTCAAGCAAATTTTTAGAAAAAATACAAAAAATGTTATATATATCAGATAAAAATGGTAATAGATATAATGAATTAAATATAGGATCAACAGAAAACGAGCAAGAATATAAAATGACATTAGATGTTGGATTAAAATATCTAGATGATTTATATGTAAATTATAACAATCAAAAAGAAAAGTTAATAGAAAAATAATTTTTATTTATTTTACTTTAATTCAATTATGTTTGATGCAGTTTTTAAATTGACATAATATGAGTAATATGATAAACTTCAAGTGTACTTTTCATATAATTTGCATCTTGTAAGATGTGAAAGGAGAAGCTATGGCAAATGCTCGGATTCAAAGTGGTGTCGATGTAAGCGATGTAAAAGACTCTAAAAATCAGAAGGGAGCAAAACCAAGAACAAAGTCTGACAAAAATATTAATCAGGAATATGGTGGAAATTCTGGAGGTTCTTCCTATGAAGAAACTTTGGGACGAAAAGCCATGCCAAATCTTCAATCTCTTGAAAGGATTGTCCTTCAAAATATCGTTGGACAGGATGAACCTGTTAGACAAATAATTACTTCCATCTATAAATCTATTGTTTTTAGGTCTCTAAAATCCAATATCCTAATAATGGGTAATAGTGGTACGGGTAAGACAGAAACAGTAAAACAAATACTAAAAAGGTTGCAAATCCCATATACTATTGAGGATGCGACCAAGTACACACAGGAAGGATATTATGGTTCAGATGTTATAGAGATGTTCTACAACCTTTTGGATAGTGCGCATGAAGACATTGAAAGGGCTCAATATGGTGTAATTGTTGTTGATGAAATCGACAAGAAAGCCGGAAGATTCTCTGATGGTGAACGTGATGTTTCTGGTATAGAAGTTCTAAACAGTTTGCTCAAACTTATTGAAGGAAGTAAAATTCCAATCAACCAATACGAGTCAATGGATACATCCAATATTATTATCATTTTTCTGGGTGCATTTTCCGGATTAGAAAAGATTCGAGATGAGCGACTAAGGAAGAATTCTGTGGGATTTTCCATTTCTGAAAATTCAACAGATACTAGCGATTCACGAATTCTGAAGCAAGACCTAGTGAAATATGGCTTTCCTGAAGAGTTCGTAGGAAGAATTGGTACAATCGTCCAAATGAACAAACTGAAGGTAGAGGACCTGGTTTCTATTTTAAGAAACTCCAAACTATCCATTTTTAGAAGATATCAGAAAGAACTAAGGGAGAGGGGAATCTGTCTTTCTTACAGTGGAAAGTTGTTCGAAAGTATTGCAAGAAAATCTCTATCTCTTGATACTGGTGCACGAGAGCTAACTAATACCGTTAATTACATTTTTGAGAGAATAATGTATGAAATTCTCTCAGAACCTAATAAATATAGGAGGCGCAAGCATGTAACTAATTACCATAAATGTATTCTATATCCAGGTATTGTCAACGATAATACACAATATAGAATAATATAAATAGTTTTTGTCATAACTAATATCCTAGGAGTATATCCGTATTTTCAAATTTTGGAAATATGGATATACTCTTTTTCTAATTCATTGACAAAGAAGTATGTATATGGTAATATTTGTATATAATTATAAAGATAGATAGGAGTGATTGAATGTTAGATTTAGAAGAAAATTCTAAATTGATAGAAACTATCGAAGAAAAAATAAAAGATTTGGGTGAATCTCTTTGACATAGTAAATAGTGAAAAAGAATTAGATGAGTTAGAGAAGAAAACTTTGGAAGAAGACTTTTGGAAGGATAGTAAAAAATCTTCTAGAGTACTATCGCAAATAAAAAAGTTAAAAGCCAAATGTAATGATTTTAAGGAAATAAAAACAGAAATAGAGAATCTAAAAGAATTAACAGAACTTGTTAATCTAGAGCCTGATGAAGATTTAGCAAAAGAGATAATAAAAAATACTAAAAAGTTAGAAAAGAAAGCTGAAAAATTAGAACTTGCAAGTCTTTTATCAGAAAAATATGATGGAAATAATGCAATTGTAACAATACATCCAGGAGCAGGTGGAACTGAATCTCAAGACTGGGCAGAAATGCTTTATAGAATGTATAATAGATGGGCAAATAGAAATAGCTATGAAATAAAAGAACTTGATTACCTAGATGGGGAAGAGGCAGGCTTAAAAAGTGTAACATTTGAAGTTATTGGTGATAACGCATATGGATATTTAAAGTCAGAAAAAGGAATTCATCGATTAGTTAGAATTTCACCTTTTGATAGTGGAGGTAGAAGACATACATCATTTGCATCTGTGGAAGTACTACCAGAGATAACAGACGATATAGAAATTGATATAAATCCCGACGACTTAAGAGTAGACACATATAGAGCCTCAGGAGCAGGAGGACAACATATAAATAAAACTTCATCAGCAGTAAGAATTACGCATATTCCAACAAATATTGTTGTTTCTTGTCAATCTGAGCGTTCACAGTTGCAAAATAGAGAAACAGCAATGCGTATGCTAAAATCTAGACTACTTGATTTAAAAGAAAAAGAACATAAAGAAAAAATAGAAGACTTACAAGGAGAACAAAAAGAAATAGCATGGGGAAACCAAATACGTTCATATGTATTTTGTCCATATACAATGGTAAAGGACCATAGGACAGGTTTTGAAGTAGGAAATGTAGAAGCTGTAATGGACGGAGAGATTGACGATTTTATTGAAAGTTATCTTAAATATAATATAAAAAACAAAGAAAATTAACTTTTGAGGTAGAGTATTCTATCTCTTTTTTCTTTGCTTTAACATATAATATAACGAAGACCATATTTAAAATTAAAATGGTTTTATATTATAAAAAGAGGTGGAGCAAAAATATGGACACAATAATGGTTTTAAAATTTGGTGGCAGTTCTGTTGCTGATAATGAAAAATTAGAATTAGTTGCAAAGAGAATTACAAAAATCTATGACAAAGGAAATAGAGTTGTTGTCGTCCTTTCTGCTCAGGGAAAAACAACAGATAGGCTAATAAAAGAAGCAAAAGAATTGTCTAATAATATTCCAAATAGAGAATTAGATGCTCTTCTTAGTTGTGGAGAGCAGATGTCAACTGCAAAATTAAGTATTTTACTAAATTATATGGGATATCCTTCAATATCACTAACAGGTTGGCAAGCAGGAATATTAACTAACGCCATCAATCAAAATGCTAACATATTAAAAATAGATACATCTAGAATTTTAAAGGAGTTAAACGAAGAAAAAATAGTAATTATAACAGGTTTTCAAGGAATAGATGAAAATTTAGATATTACAACTCTAGGTAGGGGAGGGTCTGATACAACAGCAGTAGCAATTGCAGCAGCTTTACATGCAAAAAATTGTTACATTTTTTCAGATGTTGATGGAGTATATACCGCGGATCCAAATAAAATGGAAAATGCAAAAAAGATAGAAAATCTCTCATATGAAGAAATGATGCAATTATCTAGTGAAGGAGCAAAAGTTCTCCATAATAGATGTGTTGAAGTAGGAGAAAAATTTAAAATTCCAATTATAACAAAATCTACTTTTAATGAAGAAAAAGGAACAGTTATATCAGATAAGATAGAAGAAAATAAAGTTAAAAGTATTATAAAAAAAGAAGTATCTAGATTATCTATTATTGGTAATGGAATTATAAGAAATTTTGATTTAATTGAAAAAGTTATTAATTTTATAAGAGAAAAACATTTAGAATTATTAAATTTCGAAATCTCAGAAACTAAAATCTCTATTGTTTTTAAAAACATTGTAGATGATGAAAATATAAAAGAATTACATGAGTTAATTTTTTTGAAATAAGTTCTAAATAAGACAAACTTTGAATATATATATTTTAGTGGCTAAACAAAATAAGGAGGTAATTGATAATGACTATTGATGAAAGAAAAATATCAAACAATACAAGTGTAATTCAAAATCTTATTTTAGAAAATAGAGGAAAGCTAAGTGTTTCTGGTGTTTTAGATGTTTTAAGCTTTGATGACCAAGTAGTTATTATAGAAACAGAACTTGGATTATTAACAATAAAAGGAGAAGGATTACGAATAAATAAATTAAGTATTGATACTTCTGAGGTTATTGTAGAAGGAGATATATCTTCTATGAATTATAGTGATAATAAAAATACTGAAAAGTCAAAAGGAAGCCTTATTAGTAAAATCTTTAAATAAAATTATACTAAAGGAGATTTTTTACTATGATTATGAATCAAATTTACTTATTTTTTATTTTTATTGCAAATGGTATATTTATTGGTATTCTTTTTGATTTCTTTAGAATCCTTAGAAAATCATTTAAAACAAGTGATATTATAACTTATTTTGAAGACCTCCTATTTTGGATTTTAACAGGAATTTCTATATTATATTTTATATTTGTCTTTAATAATGGAGAAATCCGTCTATTTATATTTTTAGGAATAGCAATTGGTATTACTTTATATATGTTAATATTTAGCTCGTTTTTTATAAAGATAAATGTAACTATAATAACTTTTTTAAAGAATATTATTAGTAAAATATTAGGAATTATTTTAATTCCATTTAAATTTATTAAAAAATTATTCTTTAAACCAATTTCTTTCATTTTTATAAATATTAGAAAAAGTTCTACAAATTTATATAATAATTTTATAAAAATTACTAAAAAAAATAAAAAAATCGAAAATAATGTAAAAAATTAAAAATATGAGAAGGATTTTTTGAAAAAAAGTAGAATAATATTATTATAGTGTCCAGATGGATTAGTACATTAGAATTGGAGAGATTAACTTATGAAAAAAATTTATAAAAAACTTATAATATTAGCACTTGTTGTATATGCAGTATTTACTATAATAAATCAACAAAAAACTTTAAATCAATATAGTGAACAAACAGAACAATTAAATCAAGAAATAGCAGAAGAAACTCAAAATAAAGAAGAGCTTGCTAAACAAAAAGATAATGTAGACTCATTAGAATTTATTGAACAAATGGCAAGAGAAAAATTAGATATGTATTACCCAAATGAGAGGGTTTATGTGGATCAAGGAATGTAAGGGATATGCATTCCTTTTATTTTTTGCAAAAACTATTCCAAAATATTCCAAAATATGTTATAATATAAATGTTAATTAATATTTATTTAAATTCGTTTAAAATTCCCCAATATAAAATAAATAATTAAGAAAGAAATAATATTAGATTTAGGAGGTATTTATGTTGGATTTAGAGGAAATGACACTAACACAATTAAAAGCGTTAGCCAAAGAACATAATATAAAAAATATATCAAAATTAAAAAAAGATGATTTAATTACAGTTTTAAAACAAGTTACAAAAGCTTCTGAAGCTTCTGATAAAGAAATTCAGGAAGAAAAAAAGGAAGATAATGATGAATTAGATGAAAAAGAAGTTACAGAAAGACATTATGACGAGAACGGTGAACCTATTGTTGATTATAAATTAACTAACGAAGGTGACGAAATAGTTGAGGGAATATTAGACATATTACCAGATGGTTATGGTTTTTTAAGAGGTGAAAACTACCTATCTAGTGATAAAGATGTTTATATATCAATGGTGCAAATAAGAAGATTTAAACTCGATACTGGTGATGTTATAAAAGGAATATCTAGATTTAGAGAAGGGGAGAAATTCCCATCTTTGATATTTGTTGGTGAAGTAAATGGTGAACACCCTGAGAAAGCAATGAAAAGAAAAAGATTTGATGAATTAACACCTATATTCCCAAATGAAAAATTAAAGTTAGAAACAACATCTAATGATTATTCAACTAGAATAATTGATTTAATGTGCCCAATAGGAAAAGGACAAAGAGGTATGATAGTTGCTCCACCTAAAGTTGGTAAAACTACATTGATAAAAAAAGTTGCTAATTCAATTAGTCAAAATAATCCAGAAGTTGAACTAATTGTTCTTCTAATTGATGAAAGACCAGAAGAAGTAACTGATATGAAACGTTCTATAAAAGGACAAGTTATTCATTCAACATTTGATGAGTTACCAGAACATCATGTAAAAGTAGCAGAAATGGTTCTAGAAAGAGCTAAAAGATTAGTAGAACATGGTAGAGATGTTGTTATATTATTGGATAGTATTACAAGATTAACAAGAGCTTATAACTTAGTTATTCCTTCATCTGGAAGAACTTTATCAGGTGGTATTGACCCAGCAGCTCTTCACAAACCTAAGAAATTCTTTGGTGCTGCTAGAAATATTGAATTTGGTGGAAGTTTAACAATTTTAGCTACTGCATTAATAGATACAGGAAGTAGAATGGACGATGTTATTTTTGAGGAATTCAAGGGAACAGGTAATATGGAACTTCATCTAGATAGAAAATTATCTGAAAGACGTATTTTCCCAGCTATTGATATTAATAAATCTGGAACTAGAAGGGAAGACTTGTTACTTACTCCAAAGGAAAAAGATACTTTATTTGCTTTAAGAAAAGCTATGAACAGTATGCCTGTTGCTGATGTAACTGAACAAGTTATTAGTCAAATGACTCAAACAAAAAATAATGATGAGTTTATTGATAAAATGGATAATTATTTAAGGAGATTTAAATAAAATATAAAATAAAGAGAATAGAAACCATTGTGGTTTCTATTTTTTTGTCTAAATTTTTTCTAATTTAATACTCACTCGTATAAATTTAAAATATTATTTATGATAAAATTAGAGAAGAAGGGAGGGAAAGTAAATGGCAAATAAAAGAAAAAGGTATAATAATAATTTAAATATTTCAGGAAATACTATAAGAAAAATTAGAGAAAAAAGAAAATTATCAAGAGAAGTTTTATCAAGTAAATTATTATTAGAATCAGTTCTAGTAAATTAATTCGAATAAAAATTTACATTCTTAATTTTCAAAAAAAGACATAGGGAGAAGAAGAAAATAGAATACCTGGAGGTGCAATGTTATAATATGTAACATTGCACAAAATCAATCTTTTGTGCAAATAGAGGTAGGAGAAAAAATATAGAACAGCCATAAACCTATACTTCTGTTATTTCAAGGTTTTTAGCTGTTCTATACATACTAATATTCATTTATATATCCTTATTTTTTTATTATATTTATATTATACTCATTATTATTATTATCTTTTGTATTATAGTTATATCAATATTATTATGACTTATTAAAATCAATTTTAAGACATTTTTTTATTTTACTTATATAATTTCATTACTATAATTATTTTAGTTATTATAGTTTTAAATTTATATATATAATTTTTTTATTATATATTATTTTTATATATTAAATTGTATGAAAATTTTTCAAAAATCTCCAAAGCACCTATTTTTCTATATTCGCCTTATTTTACGTACAACAAACTATATGCCTAAAAAATAAAAACGGCTTAAAATCGATTCTCGTGCGTCGCTTTTTTGGCACTTTTTTGGCTTTTTTACATATTGATATATAATAGTAATTTCTTCAGAAAAATCTACTTTTTAATAGTAATCTTCTTAAATCAATATTAACTTTAAATTTTAAACAAGTAATTTATCAACCTTAAAATAAAAATAGTTTTAAATCGATTTTAAAAGGTTAATATTTTGAATAATTTTAGTTTCTAATACAATTATTGCAATAATTACAGAATTTTATAAATCTGAAAATGAAATTCGTTAAAATCAAAATTTATATATTAAATGATTAATTTTACAATTCAATAATAAAAATTGCTAAAAAACGATTTTGAACTTAATTAAACAATAATTTAATTAAAAATATTATATAAATTCTATAAAAAATTACTTAATAACAAATGTTCGTTTTTGAAATCTTAATGTTTGCTATAAAAATTTTATAATTTAAATATTGCACAAAATTTTTATAATTTAATTTATTATAATAATTTTTGTTTTATAATTAATTTATTTTTAATTTACTATTTTAATTTGATTTTATATTTAATCTAAATATTGTTTTACAGTTCTGTCTATTTTTAATTAATATTATATCATTAGTGTATATTTAATTTATAATTATTTTATTGTTTTAGAAAATTAGATAGTCCCCTCTTCCCTTCTTCTTGCTTTTGCTTCGATAAAAATAGAGAATATTATTTATTTAATATTCTCCTTTATAAATTGTAATTTATATAACTAATTACGGTATCTTTTATCTCCCCACCAATTTGGAATAATATCTTTTAATAATATAGTTTTCCTATTTTCATAGTCTGTCAAAATTTCCATATTTCTATTTTCATAAGACAATTGCATTAAAAATTCTCTGCAAGCTCCACAAGGCATGCCTTCATTAGCTTTCGGCGGTTCTTTTCTAAAAGCAACCAATCTTCCCATATATCCAATATAGTCAACTCCTCTACAACTTACTATTTTTAATTAATATAATAATATGTTTTTCATATTTTTTAAAATTTATTGACTTTAGTATAAATAATATTTAATTTTCAGATAAAAGTTTTATTAATCTAACATTCTTGTACAATCTTTCTCTCCCAATTTTTTCAGATTCCAAAAGTCCTACTGCTTCTAACTGATTTAAATATGAAGATGCAGTAAGTCTAGTAACATTACATGCTTTTTCTATATATGATATCTTTGTATAGACTTCATAAAATAAACTTTCCAATAGTTCTTTTGAGTATATTTTAGGTAGTTTACTTCTAAATTCTTCTTTGTAATTTTCCATTTCATTTTGAATCTTTTCAATTAACGTTATTGTTTCCTTAGATGTGATTTCAATACCTTTTAGAATATATAAAATCCAGTCTTCAAAATTATTATTATTTCTAACTTCATTAAATAATTTATAATATTCTTGTTTTGTCTTATTTATATATTTACTTAAGTATAGAATTGGACTATCTATTAGATTATTTAATACAAGATATAGAATATTTAATATTCTTCCTGTTCTTCCATTTCCATCATAAAAAGGATGAATACTTTCGAATTGATAATGTATTAGACAAACTTTTATTAATGGATCTATGTCATCTTCATTATTATTTATAAAATCTTCTAAATTTTTTAAATAAGTTCTTATTTCCTGTTCACTTTGAGGTGGAGTATATATTGTTTCTCCGGTAATTGAATTTTTTAATTCTGTGCCTGGTAATTTTCTGATTCCTGCATTATTGTGTTCAATAGTTCCTTGAATTTTAACAATAGTATTTGTATTTATATAACCATCTTTTTTAATTTCTTCATATCCAAGCCAAATAGCATTTCTATAATCTACAACTTCTTTTGCATTTTCTTCCTTATAGCCACTTTCTGTTAGCACTTTATAAATGTCATCATGAGTTGTAACAATATTTTCAATGGCACTACTATCTTTGGCCTCATTAATAGTTACAGCATTTATTAAAATATGCATATTTGGAATTGTATTTGAATATCCTTTTAATTCTGCTAATGCTCTTGATGATAAAGTTAATTGTTCTAAAATTTTATTTGTTTTCAAATTAACATTTTTATATGGTAACATTTCTAATTTCATACTTTTACCTCCATATATATAAAATATCACATTTTTTATACATTTTCAATAAATAAGTATAAAAAATCAAAAAAATTATACATGTTTTAAAAATATGTATAATTTTTAGCTTGTTTATATATAAAAAGGTTCTGATTCAATATTTTCTACTTTGATAGTTGATTATTAATGTTGTTTTAATTAAAACATATTTGTATAAATTTATTATAACTTGGTAAATTCAAGATCTATCTTCTCATTTTCAAATACTTTTTTAAGTTTTATTATATCATCATCTGAAAAAGATGCTGGCATAAGATTATTTGTCTTTGCTGTAATCTTAAAATTTTCATTAAATATTTTCTTTTTATCTTCTCCATTAGTTCCCTTATTTTTTTCTAAAGTTATTTTATAATTTGCATCTTCACTTCTTATAAAATAATAAATCCTATCATCTATTGCTATAGATAAAGTATTATCTTCTGAAAATTCTTGTTTACTTCCAACTTTTCCTTGATATTGTATTAATGAATCTCTATCATTATTTTTTAAAGCAAGTAATTTGCTATATAAAAAATATGTAATATAATCCCATTGTGTTGAGTTTTGTCTTGTTTTACTCAAAATAAGTATTTGTCTTTCATTTTCTTCTGATTCTCTAAATATTATATTACCAGATTCTGAAGCATTAAATAAGGAAGAAGCTTCTATAAAATAATATCTCCAGTGTAAATTTACATTATCACTTTTATATAATTCGATTCTATTATTTTCTATAATTCCTTGTAATTCGTTGTCAATATCACCATAAGATGATAACTTTATTAAATAACTATCAATGAAATCTTTTAAATTTTTTCTAACAGAATCATTGTCCAGTTTATTTAATTCATTTAACCATGTATTTGTATTATCGTTATTTGTATATTTTAAGAAGGTATATATATTGCTATATTTATCTACATTAATAAAATAACCTTCATATAAATCTAAATTTTGAGTTGACAACATCGCCCTTTGAATTAAGTATTCCGTATTTTTGTTTTCAGTTTTATTTTGAGCTTTAAATAATTTCTCTGTAATTTCTTGATATTTAATAAAATCCTCTAATTGATTTTCTGGTTCTATATATTCAAACAAGAAATAGTTTCTTCCTTTAAAATAAGCATTTGTATCTGCTTCTTCAATAGCATTTATCCAGCCTATATCATTTGTTGTTATATGTTTTGCTTTTAATTTCTCTGTTTTAAACCATGAATTATCAGGATCTAGTTTAAGTTCTTTTTCTATTTGTTTATCTAATATCATTTTTATAGGGTCTGTTATCTTTTGTAAAGTATCAGCTAGAATTTTTAGATTTTTAAAAACACGTAAATACATATCTTTTTGATAGTGGTTAATGCTTTCAATATAATTTCTTATAATTCTAAGCCAATTCTTATATTCATTTTTTCTTTCACTTGCATTATTATAAGTTTCTAAGAATTTTATAACTGCATAAAATTTTAAATCTTCTTGTAATTCTAGTGATTTTCCTTCAATAATATCATTAAATATAGATTTAACATTAATAAATCTATTATCTTCATAATTAAAAATCAAAGTAGTTATATTGTCCATAATTTGATTTAGTCTCTTTATAAAATCTTTTGTATCTATACTATATATTTTACTACTCTTATCTAAGATTAATTCATCATTATTATCTTCTTCTATTTTAGTTAATTCCACATTTAATGATTTATCCACATCATTTTCTATGAAAATATAAATTATATATTTTCTCAAGAACATATATAATTTTTGTTCTGCATCTTTAATAACTTTTATATACTTTACACCTTTTTCTTTAGGAATATAGTTAAAAAACATTTCTAGCCAATCATAATTTAATTTTTTATATATTTTTTGACACTCACTATTTTCAATTATATCATCTTTTATATAATTTTCTATTTTAGCTTTTAATTTATCGAAATTAGATAGCTCTCTTCCTCTTGAATTCATTTTTATATATAAATCTTCTACATCCATATCAGATTTTAAATTAAGTAAATATTTTTTAAAATAAATATTATTTAGATTTTTATTATCTACATCTTTGTATTGTTTTTCTATTTCATCTAACATTTCTAATGCAGAAATAACAGTTGTATCATCATCCCATTTACTATTTATATACTTAGTTGTATCTTTTATTTTTTGTGCTATTGTCTCCTTTTTACTCTCTCTTATTTGATCGTAAGTCTTTGGATTTCTTAAAAATGTAAAGAAATCTTCAGTATTTTCCTTTTTTTCATAAGAAAATTTTAAATTTGATATTCTTTGCATTTGTCCAGTCTTGAAAAATACATACCAATAAACTAAATATAGTGTAGTTAATCTTTGTTGACCATCTATTGGAATAAATTTATCAATATTATCTTCTTTCTTTTCAACTCCAAATATAATATCTAAATTTAATTTTTCGCCTTCAGCTAAAGCTTTAAATATATCTTTTACGAATTCGTTTCTTATTCTTGCATCTTTACCTTGTACATAATTTCTTTGTATTTTTGGAATTTCAATTTCTTTGCTTTCATAACTAGCTCCAAACATCTCTAAAAAAGATATATCTTCTTGTTTATCATCTATATTATTATTAAAATTATCCTTTAAATAATCAGCAATATCTTTAGCACATTCATTTATTTTTTGGTTTATTACTTCATATAATTTTGTATCTTTATCCATTTTGTGCCTCCTCTTTTATAGCAAAAATTTTTTCCGCAATATCTGATAAATAATTTTCAGCATCTTCTACATTCCATTCAAAGAACTGCATAATATCATTATGATCTTCTTTTTCCACATCTGTATATCCTCTTAAAAAAGCTTTTATCGTGCATATTGGAATAAATTTGTTTTGTTTTATTATTTCTTCTCTTTTTCTCATAAATAAAGAATTATGATATTTTTTATTTGTATTTTCATCTAATAATACTAAATTACAAATACTCTCTTTGATTATTCCATCATCATTATCGCCTATAGCTCGTAATATATTTTCAACATCTTCTTTGAAATTCTGACTATCTTCTTCACTATTACTATTGGTATATTTATTCAAGTCATCTATCTTCATCAAAATCTCATCGATGTCATTAATACTTTTTCTATTATTTATAGTTTTTATTTTTAAATAATTAATATAATAAGGTCTTTCTTCCTTTTCCAATTTTTCTAAATCTTTATCTTTTCTTGAATTTATATGTTCTAAATTCCATTTTACATTTTTATATACTTCAAAAGGAAATCTTTGATTATATTTATATATTAATTTATAATCATTATTGTTTTTATTGTTATCATTGAAATTCAAAGTTAAAACATTATGTAAAATTAATATATTTTCTATAATTCCTTTTTGCTTACTATTTTCGTAATTTAATTTATTTGTATTTTTTAAGTTACTTTTTAACATATTAATATCTTTTGAAGAAGTTATAAGTTTATTAAACTTACCATCTATAACTTTTATAATTTCATTGTAAAGATATCTTTTAAATTCTTCTTTTGTTTTCTTTTCATTATATTTTTCTATAATTTCATTAATATTTTCGTTATTTTTTTGAAATATTATTAGACAACCTATTAAATTATATAATTCTATATCTTCATAAAAGTTATTTAAAATTTCGAAAGTATTTTTAACATTTTTCCAAACATCAATAAATCTATTATCTTTTTTTATAAGTTCTTTATAATACTCATGTAAATAATTTTTCTTATTTGGATTTTTTATTTCTGATAAATTTTTAATACTTATTTCAAAAAGCTTTGTCATTCTATCTGTTTTAACATCATTAGTTATAAAATACCAAAATTTATCATCATTTAGTTTACGCTCAATTGTATCATATTCAACAGCAATTTTATCATTAAATACATTATGTTTAACCAATAATTCAGCTTTTATTAAATCAGCTTGTTCTAATTGAATATGATTCGTATTCATTTTCAAAAATCTCTCATTTTCATTTTCGGTTTCTTTCAATTCATATCTTATAACTTTAACATTTTCATATATATATTTTTTAAATTTTCCATTAAATTCATCATCTTTATGCTTTTTTAAATATTCTTCAATTCTTTCAATTGCATTTTTAAAATAATATTCATTTAATTGCTTAGGTTCAGAAGTAATTAATCTTTTTATATCATTATTTCTAGTGTCATTTATTTCATCTTCATTATCTAAATTTTTTTCATACATTGTATAAATTTCATTTTCGTTACTGTGTAGCAAAATTAATATTATTAATATTGTTGTTAATCTTTGTTGTCCATCTATTAAATAATACTCTCCTTCCCTATTTGCCTTTTTTATTGTAATAGGCTGTAAATAATATACATCTCTATTATATAATGCTTCTTCTATATCTTTTAATAAATCATCTATTTCGTCATTTTCCCATCTATATCCTCTTTGATATTCTGGAATTATAAATTTATATTTGCTCAAATCTTTTATTGAACTTTTTAATGTTTCTTCTAATTCTTTCATTTTTTAACCCACCTAATTATTTATTTTTATTTAAATCTTTTTAATTTTATTTCTACTCTTTTAAAAAATCCTTTAAACAATTTAATTGTAATTCAAACTCATATCTAGTAAATACTGTCTCTTCTTTGGATTTTCCTCCCATTGTATGTATTATGTCCCTTGTAGTAGTTTTTAATATATTTCTATATAAAGGATTTTGAATTGCAGATATATATAATTCATCAACCAAATTATCATATTCTTTACTAAATCTATTTATTTCTTTTCCTTGGAAATAGAGGATTCCGTTTTCTTTCCAATCATATCCACTGCAAACTTTTACATAGTTTGAATCTAGACCACTATAATTAAATACTAGGTTTTGCATATTTATATCTTTAAATTTTATTCCTTGGAAAAATGATTCTATACTTTTCAGTTTTTTTCCTCTAAATTCAAACTCATAAGGAAATAAATTTGATAATACTTTTGCATATGGACCTTTATATTTGTAACCAACATTAATCCATTTTTCACAGTCTCCTATTTCTTTTCCATCTTCATCTAATAATGGTTCTCCTTCACAATATTGTTTTCCATCAATTTCTTCAATCTCTTTTTGTTCAAAAATATAAGAAGATTTAAATTCTCTAAATTCTTTTAATTCTTTTTCAATATCGTTCATTATAAGATCCTCCAAATTTATTTTTCTTATTTATATTTTATAATATAGCACATTATATTTTTATAATCAATTTCTAAATTTATTATTTTTAAAAGCCAAAATAAGAGGTTTTAAAACCTCTTATTCTAGTAGTAAATTACGTATCTAAACTTTCTTCGTTAGTCTCCTCTTCATCTACTGTGTTACTTCCGGTTGTATTGCTATTTGACGATGAATTTGTTTGATTTGTATTGGTATTTGTTTGGTTATTATTTGTATTAGTTCCACTTGTATTATTTGTGGTATTTGGCCTTGACGGCCTTGATGTATTATTAGTATTTGAGTTAGAAGTATTTGTTGTATTAGAATTATTTTCATTATCATCATCTGATGAAGAGTTTATAGTATCTCTACTATCTGTAGGTTCTGTAGTTCTAGGAGGTTCTTTTTCATCTATTTCTTCAGTAATTCCTTGAACTATTTCTGTAGTATTATTACTTGTATTAGTATTTGTGTTTGCTTGGTCTCTTACTTCTTCACCTTTATGTTTATTACAGGTACCTGGAGTAGTAAACCATAAATAATATTCTGTATAAGTATTAGGACAACCTGTAGTAGCTCTCATACCAGTTTCACTACAAACAGTTGCACTTAAAACTGAATTAGGTTTTTCAAATCTTGCTGTTTGAAGTCCTGTATGAATTCTAGCCATAACATTGGCCCAAATTAAACCTGCTGGATTCCTTCCATTAAAATCTATTGTTTCATTTTGATCAAATCCATACCAAGTTACAGCTGTATAATACGGAGTAAATCCGCAAAGCCATCTATCATAGTTTTCATCAGTTGTACCAGTTTTAGCTGCAATATCTACACCAGAAATTTTACAATAGGTAGCTGTTCCATTTTCTCCTTCAACAGGCTGTGTTAACAGACTCTTTAAGATATAAGCCACTTCTTTTGAAAATACTCTCTTACTCTTTTGTTTACTTTCTAACGCCTTGGAACCATTTCTTCTATCTATTTGAGTATAGAAAGTAGGTTCTATATAAACTCCATCATTTGCTATTGTACTATATGCTCCTGCCATTTGAAGAGGTCTGATTCCTTTATCTAATCCACCTAATGCTAGTGGCAATCCTTCATCATTTTCAGTTAAACTAGTAATTCCCATTTTTTCTAAATATTTAATAGAAGTTTTTGGTGTTAATTCTTCCATAATTTCTACAAAAGGAATATTTTGAGATGATTCAACAGCTCTTCTTACTGTAATTTCACCTAAAGCTTTATTATAATCAACAGGGTGATATCCATTTTCAAAATCCTGCTCTGTATCATCATATACAGATGAAGCTGTGATTACTTTCTTATCAATGGCTGGTGCAAGTACCGCAATAGGTTTGATTGAAGAACCAGTTTGTCTCACACTCTGAGTTGCTCGATTAAACGGTCTTGCTTCTGTTTTTTCTCCTAAAGCTCCAACACATGATAAAACTTGACCTGTTTTATGGTCCATTATTACCATGGCAGCTTGTGAAGAATCTCCGCCAATCTGTGATTTTAGAACATATTTACTTTTCTCAGCTTCTTTTTCAGTCTCATCTTGAATACTACTATCTTGAGTACTATGTATTGTTAGACCTGCCATATTAATATAATTAGTAGCAAATTCTTCTGTAATATTATATTTATCTTCAATATCATTAGTTATTTCTGTAATTAATGCATCTGTATGATAAGAATATACTCCATCACTTTCAGCTTCAATATTTCCATTATCAAAATCTAGACCTGATTCTACGTTTGAAACAGCATCATCATATTCGTCTTGAGTTATATATTCAAGCTCAAGCATTTTATCTAAAACTGTAATAGTTCTACTTCTTATTTTTTCAGAATTATCTGCATCACCAAAAGGATTATATGAGTTTGGCGAATGGTTTATCCCTGCTAAAAATGCACATTCTTCTAAGCTTAATTCACTTGCTGATTTATCAAAATAATATTTAGCTCCTGCATCTACACCATATATACTTGGACCAACATAGATAACATTTAGATATCCTTCTAATATCTCCTCTTTAGAAAGAGAAGTTTCAAGAAGCCATGCTTTCCACCATTCTTTTACTTTTCTAAATACACTATCTGTATTATCTCCTGTTAAGTTTTTTACTAATTGCTGGGTTATTGTACTTCCTCCAAATGAAGAAGAACCAAAGTGTATTACATAGTTAAATATTGCTGAAGCAGTCCTTTTTATATCAACACCATGATGTGAATAAAACCTTTCGTCTTCTATTGCTACATATGCATTTTTTAAATTATCTGGCATTTCATCATAAGAAATATTTGACTTTTTCTTTTCATCTCCGTAGTCTTGCTATTGTATTTCCATCAGTATCAATTACAATGGAGCTTTCATTAGAAACCATATCCTTAGCAAGAGTTATCCATGTATGTCCAGAAACTCCTAATGTAACCCCTAATACTAAAATTATCACAGCTATGACCGTTAATATTATTTTTCTTCTTCTTTTCTTCTTATCATTTTTACTTACTCTTTTTCCTTTTTTATTATCTTTTTCTATTTGCTTATTTTTATTTTTTCGCATCTCTCTGACGGCTTTTGGCTCTTCATCTTCTAATCGCCTTGACCTTCTTTTTTTCATTAGATCACTTCTTTCTTTTAAAAGTATTTATAGTATATCACAAATTAGTAAAAATAGAAAGTCTAAAAACATTGCACAAAATTTTTATAATTGTATTGCATTTTTATTTTTTTACTATATAATATAAAATAAATATGAACGGAGTGTGATACATATGATAAAAAGAGAAGAAAATCCAGATTATATAAATGCCTTTTTAGACTATTCATCAACAATATTAAATAAATCACCAAATAGTATTAAAGAATATAATTATGATTTAGCTATGTTTCTTAAATTTATAAAAATGCACTTTAATTTAACTAAAGAAACTGATTTTAGTAAAATTGAGATTAAGGATTTATCATTTGATGTTATTAAAAAAATAGAACTTGACGATATTCACGCATTTTTGGGTTATTTAACTACTACATACCATAGTAAATCAGCAACTAGAGCAAGGAAAATTTCAACTATTCGTATATTTTTTAAATACTTATCTCAAGACGCAAGTCAAAAGTTTTTATTAGACCATAATCCTGCACTAAATTTAAAAACACCAAAAAAAGACAAAAGACTTCCTAAATACTTATCTTTAGATGAAAGTAAAAGACTTTTAGATGTTGCATCTAATGAAGATAACCGTAACTGTGAAAGAGATTATGCAATAACTACCCTATTCTTAAATTGTGGTATGCGTCTTTCTGAATTAGTTGGAATTAATATAAATGATATAGATTTTAGCGAATGTAAAATGACTGTTATTGGTAAAGGAAATAAAGAAAGAACAATTTACTTAAATAATGCTTGTATGAAAGCAATTTCAAGCTATTTACAAGTAAGACCAAAAGTAGTAAAACATGATAATAAAAATTCTGAAAAAGCTCTGTTCCTAAGTGAAAGAAAAGAAAGAATTAGCAATAGAACAGTTCAATATATTGTAAATAAAGAGCTTATGCAGGCAGGGCTAGATAGTAGAAAATATTCTGTTCATAAATTAAGACATACTGCTGCAACCCTTATGTATCAATATGGAGAAGTTGATATTAGAGCTTTGCAAGAACTTCTAGGACATGAAAGTATTTCTACAACTGAAATATATACTCACGTAAATAGTGACCAAGTAAGAAGTGCAGTTGAAAGAAACCCACTTGCTAATTTATAATTATAATCAAAGAAAATCGCACACAAGTAAACCTCGTGTGCGATTGTTTTACCCTCTAACGACTCTTAACTATACTGTTGCTCGAATAGCGTTTGCCATTCTCTCCAAAGCTCTTCCTTAGCTTTAGCAACCTTTGCTGCTGCCTGTAACTCCTCAAGAGAAGTTGAACTCAAGATTGCATCAAGAGTTATAGAAGATCTATGTATAGCCAAATAGGCTCCTACAATATCCTTTCCTTCATCCAGCAGGGTATACAATTCTGGTGAATCAGGATAGACCTCTTTGAATTTCACCTTAAATTTTTCCGGATAAAACATAATGCCCCTATCAAAAACTATTTTGCCTTTGTAGTCTTCCCAGTGATGAAAAATAGGAAACTACACTTGTCTGTAGAAGTATATCACATTTTATATGATACTGCAAATAAATTACTTTATTTTTTATCAAATATCTTTATATAATATGGTTGTATTTCTGGTAATAAGCTAGATAAATATATAGTATTGTGGTCTTTATCTTGTATTTTTATATTAGGAAAAGTTCTTATCATCTTTTTATTTCCCCAAGCAGCATTTATAAAATTATCTAAATCTTTATTGGCTTTTACTTTATTGTATTTTTTTTTAACTTCTTTTTCATTATAAACAGGAATATCTTTTTCCACAACCATTCTTGTAATAAATTGGTCTTGAGCATATACTGTTGCAATGCAATCAATTAGCAAAAATACTATTATAATGCTAACAATTGTTTTTAAAACTTTTCTGGATATTTTTTCTTGTACTTTATTACATAATTTGTCTATTCTAGGATTCACCTTTCGTACTAAAAATACTGTTAAAATTCCCCAAAATACAGAATAAAGCAAACATACTCTACCATTAATATTTAATATTTTTCCAAAATAATCCCACCATCTTGTTTCTAAAATAACCTCTATTAAAAAACTCAATATATATTCTGTCAAAGTTCCTATTATATATCCACCAATAAATAAAGTAAAATTATTTTTATCAAAATACTTAGAAAATAATATAATAAAAACTGCACCCACGCCATAAATACCTAGAAATGGTCCGTATAAAAAGCTCTGCCTTGATTCTAACACTCCCATAGTAATAGCTGCAAATATTGTTTCTATAATATACCCTAAAACACTATAAATAATAAAATAAACAAATATTTTCCATATACTAATACCTAATATTTTATATTCTAATTTATCAGCATTCTCCATACTTTCTCCTAGATTAACTCTTTTAATTCTTCCATTTTTTCATAATAGAAATTAATTGCATCTTTATATACCTCTTTTGATTCTAAATCCACGTCTACCATTTTTAATAAATCTATAGATTTTTTAGAACAGCCTTGTTTTAACATCTCTATATATTTTTTAACAAATGGTTCTCCTTGTTTTAATATTTTAGTTGCAATACTAATTGCTGCAGAAATTCCTGTTGCATATTTATATACATAAAAATCTGAATAGAAATGAGGTATTCTTGCCCATTCGTACTTTATATTTTCATCTACTATCATATTATTACCAAAATACTCTTTATTTAAGCTGTAATAAATTTCATTTAAATCTTCAGAAGAAAGTGTTTCTCCATTTTCTATTTTTTCGTGAACTATTTTTTCAAATTCAGCAAACATAGATTGTCTAAATAATGTTGCTCTTATCATTTCTAATAGTTCATATATTAATTCAGCCTTTTTTGTTTTATCCTTTTCATGTTCTATTTGATAATTGCTTAATAATATTTCATTTACAGTTGAAGCAACTTCTGCTGTCATAATTGTATAATCCGCATCTATAATTGTTTGATTTGAACTTGAATAATATGAATGCATACTATGTCCTAATTCGTGAGCTATAGTACTAACATCTCTTTTACTATTTACAAAGTTCAATAGTACAAAAGGGTGAACACTATATATTCCCATACTATATGCTCCACCTTTTTTGTTAGGCTTTGCAAAAACATCTATCCAATTATTGTCAAATGCTTCTCTTAGTTTATTACAATATTCTTCTCCCATAACAGCTAATGCATCTTCAACTTCTTTTCTTGCATCTTCATACGTTATCTCATCTTTTTCTACTTCAAAGGGATTAACATATAAATCATACATATGGAATTCTTGTTTATTTAATATCTTTTTCTTCAAATCTATAAATTCATGATTTACGTGAAGACCTTCATGTATAGAGTCTATCAATGAATCATAAACCTTAAGACTTGCATCATCATTTAACACTGCTTTTTCTAAGCTAGATTTATATTTTCTAAGTTTTGCAGACACACTTGTTGCCTTTACCTCTGCTAAATATAATTCTGTAATTGTATTTATAAATTTACTATATTGATTATACATTAAATTAAAAGCTTCTTTTCTTACTCTCTCATTTTGACTTTTTAAATAAAGAGTATAATTGCTTTCAGTTAATTCTACCTCTTCCCCATTTTCATTTACTAAATTTCCAAATTTGAATTCTGCATTTGTTAAAATATCAAATGTATTTTCTGGTGCCGAGAATAATTCAGAATAATTTGCAAGTAAATTTTCTTCTTCTTTACTTAATATATGTTCTTTTTCCTTTAAGATATCCAAAATGTCTCTTTTATATCTATCTAGTCTTTTATCTTCAGATAAATACTTTTCAACAACACCATTTTCAGCATATGTTATTTCTGGTGTCATAAATGATGTCTTTGTACTAAAATCTGTACCTAGGCTTTCTACTTCCTTATATAGTTTTATTCCTTCCTGATTTGACATATCTAAATTATAATAAAGCATTCCATATCCATATAATCTTTCATATTTTTCTAAAGCTTTTTCATATAAATTATAACAATTATATAGATTGTCTGACCTACTACATAGTTTTCCCTGATAACTACTAATACTTTCTAAATCTTCTACTAATTCTTTTTTAGTCTTATCAAACTCTTCTCTACTTTCAAAAATTTCTTTTAAGTTCCAATTATATTTTGATTCCATAATCACCCTCCTAAAAATTTAATACAAATTCTTTCAAAGCTTTTATTAATCTGTGAACTACCCATTGTCTAAAGCCAATGGGATTGCGGTTGCCTTATTTCAATATTATTTAAATTGTCTAAATTTCTATATTTCCATGATATATTATATGTTTTATATATTGTAAAACAACCAGTTTCTTCTCAAATAATATTTGCTATTGCTCCTGTTTGATTTTCTGCTTCTTTTATTTTCCTTTCTCTTAATTGTTTCACAGTATGAGGAGCAGATATTATAACAGGAATCTTACCTTTTACCACATTAAAAGACCTTCATTTACTATTTAATTTATCCTTTTCGTTACCATACAATTCATTATTAAATCTTTCTATTCTTTCTTTTAGCTTATTCATTAGCTACCTCTTAAATCATAAATTTCGTAAGTTGTATTTTTTTATATTATCAAGTGTTGCAAATCCATTATTTCCCACCTTTTGTAAAAATACAATGCCATCTAAATGGTCACACTCATGTTGAACAAGTCTTGCAAAAAAATTATTTACTTTCTTTACTATTCTTTCTCCATTTTCATTATAATATGTTAGTTCTATATTTTTATATCTTTCCACTTTTCCTCTAATTGAAGGAACACTCATACACCCTTCATATTGTACATCTGTTTCTTTAGATAATTCTTTCCATGTTGGATTTATCATTGCTGTTATTGGAATATCTTCGGCATCATTATAGCTAACTTCTTCTTTTTTAGCACCGACAACTATTATTCTTTTATTAATACCAATTTGTGGTGCCGCTATTCCACACCCATTCCCAAATTTAAGTGTTGTTTTCAAATCATCTATAATATCTAAAATATCCTCATTAATATTTTTAACATCTACTTCATCACAGATTTTTTGAAGGACTGGCTCTCCTACTTTCCTTATTTCCAATACCTTTCCCATTTTATTTTCTCCTACAATTTTAATCTTTAGTATAATCTATCACAAATATATTAATTTTACAATAATTTTATCATAAGAAAGAAGTATAAATTTCTTTGAATTTATACTTCTTATAATTATATTTATAATAAAATTGGACTTATTTGCTCTCCATCTAAAGCAAATTTTATAGTCTTTATTAAGTAACTTTCATCAAATACAATTGACCTTGGCTTTGTAATTGGATTATCTTGTCTAAATGGAACAAAGTAATAGTTTCTTCTATTTAATAACTTACCAATATTTTCTGCGTTTCCACTTAAACCATTATTAGTTGATGGTGCAATAACAAGTGGTCTATCATTTCTCAAATGCGATTTACAAGCCATTACTGCAGGCGTATCTATTATATCTAGGGCTAGCTTTGCCATTGTATTACCTGAGCAGGGAGCAACCACCATTATATCTGTCATTTTTTTAGGACCAATTGGTTCTGCTCCCTGTATTGTATGAATTATTTCTTTTCCTGTTATATCTTCTATTTCTTTTTTAAAATCTTCAGCTTTTCCAAATTTTGTATCTAGATTATAGCTATTATAAGACATTATAGGAATAATGTCTGCTCCTTCTTTTTCTATTAATTCCTTCATTTTAGGAATTGTCTTCTTAAATGTACAAAATGAACCTGTAAGTACAAATCCTATCTTTTTTCCATATAACTCCAAATAACCTTCCCTCCCTTCATATGACCTTTATATATCATATGAAAAAAAGAGATTTTTCGACATTTATTTATACTAACTAGAATATAATTTTTAGAAAAGCAAAACTCTCCCTATTTTTCAAGAGAGAGCCTTGCTTGAAGATATCTTACTACGTCTTGCTAGCAAGATACCGTCCCATGGATATTGGGACAAGTATGCTAGGAGTACGTCCACTGAGTGTTTGTACCAGTGAAACAGTACTAATAAAAGCAAATATCCCAACACCTATCCGTTTCATATTTCCTCCTCATTACTCAACTTGAAGGTTACCCTTCAAGAATTTACCAATTCTTATAGGGTGATACATAAAACTATTGTTATTTTATCACATTTTCAGAATTTTGCAATAGTTTTCCATCGTTGTAAACATAAATCACCTAAACATTATTTCATTAAACCGTTTTATTTCTTTTTTGCAATCACATAAAATACATGCCAATGTTTCTCTACACCTAACGCCGTTTTCGCATCTTTTTCTACTTCTTTAAAATTAATTATTTCAAAAGAATTAAATAAATTTAGCACTTCATTTTTAGTAAAAAATACCATATTATCTCTCTTAGCCCACGTATCATTTATACCAAAAAAATTACCAACAAAATAACCATCTTTTATAATAGAATTAACAATTTTCTTCCATAACTCATTAAAATATTTTTTATGACAAAAAGATAAACTGGCATTTGCAACTAATAAATTACAAGATTGTAAAGTAATATTATTCTCAAAATCTTGTTTTACAAAATTTAACGAATCCTGTTCTTCTCTATTTAAAGAAGCTCTAATAATCTCTTCAGTGTTCTCTTTATCAATTGCAGTAACTTTCCAACCATTTTTTATTAAGAAAACTGTATCTCTCCCTGCTCCGCATCCTAAGTCTATACAAATTCCAGGTTCTATTTTCATATCTATAAACATTCTTATATTTTTTGGTACATTAGAATTTTTTGTTTTTTCATAATATTTAAAGGCATTCTCCATATTTATCACCACTTTTTTTAATTTTAAAAAAGAGGAAAGACTAATACTTTCCCTAGTTATTTGCGTTTGTATTTAAATCAGTAGTAACATCATTATATTCATTATTTGGAACATAATTAGTAGTATCTAAATCCTCATAATTACTATTTGTTGAGTCCCCTTCATCTTGTACAACTGTTGTTTGATTATCATAATAACTATCACGCTCTACTTTACGTCCAAAGAAAAAGCATACTACACCTGTTACCACAGCTATAAAAATCACTAATATTACTTTAGAATAATTATTCATTCTTTATTCCTCCTATACTTCTTATTTTATTCATTTGTATTTACAACGTCAGTAATAAGGTCTGTAAACTCCTCATCTTCAATAGAATTGTTAGATTCCACATTATTATCTTCATTTGTATTATTTTCTGTTACTGTTATTTTATTTGCATTATTAGAAATGCTGTCACTTTCTACCTTACGTCCTAAAAAGAAACACGCTACTCCTACAACCACAATAAATATAAGCGCTAATATTATTTTAAGAAAATTATTCAAGTTTCATTTCCCCTTTCTCATTTAATTAACTACTTTATACCACTAAATTTTCATAGTGTCAATCACGGCTTTTTTAATATATGTATATCTTTTGTTTAGTAATATATTTTTAATAAATATAATAAATTTAAATGGTGAATATTATTGAAAAGGACAAATAAATTTTTAATAAATGGCTCCATACTTACATTAACAGCTTTATTTACTAGAAGTATAAGTATGGTATTTAATTTATACGTTTCAAATAAAATAGGCTCAGAAGCAGTAGGTGTGTTTTCTCTTGTTATGTCTGTATATATGTTCTTTATAACACTTGCAACTTCTGGTCTTAGCCTTGCTTGTACTTATTTAGTATCACAACAATTTGCAAAAGAGAATTACTTAGAAGGATTAAAAGCGGTTAGAAGTTGTAATTTATTTGCTATATTTTTAGGTATTGGAAGTAGTATAATTTTAATTTTACTTTCTCCTATAATATCTACAATTTGGTTAAATAATAAGGTATCTCCCATCCCTTTTTACTTAATTGGAATAGGACTTCCTTGTATCGCAATATCATCTGTAATAAATGGATATTTCTCAGCTGTGAGAAAAGCATATAAATCTGCAATATCACAAACTTTAGAACTTGGTGTAAAAATTATAATAAGTATTATTTTACTACAATATTTTTCTTTAAATAGCGTTGAAACTGTCTGTATTTGTTTAATTTTAGCTGATGTAATATCTGAAGTGTTTTCTTGTACTTTTTTATTTATATTATATAAAATAGATAAAAACTTCTTTAATAAAAGAGTAAAAATAACAGGAATAAGTTATAAAAAGAAAATATTAAATATAACTCTTCCTGTTTCAATAACATCTTATATACGTTCTGGACTTTCTACTTTAAAAGAATTTATCGTTCCTAATAGATTAGTCCTATTTGGCTTATCCTATTCTTTGGCCTTATCAGAATATGGAAGGATAACAGGTATGGCAATTCCTGTTATAACATTTCCCACCGTTTTTATTGGTTCATTTAGCTCTCTACTTATACCAGAATTCTCTAGTCTAATGGCAAAAGGCTATAAGAAAAGAATACTTAGTGTAAGTCATAAAATTTTTATGATAGCTACTTGTTTCTCATTATTTGTAAGTATTATTTGTTTTGGTTTTGCAAATAATATAAGTTTGATGCTATTTCAGAATTTAGAATGTGCCAAATACATAAGAATGCTTTCTCCTTTAATTTTACTTATGTACCTTGATAACATCATAGATAATATGTTAAAAGGCTTAAATAGGCAATTTAAGGTCATGCTATGTAACATAGCTGACCTTATTATAACAATTAGCTTACTATACTCTTTACTTCCAGAACTTGGTATAACCGGTTTCATCATTTCAATGTATGTAAGCGAAATATTTAATTTTACAGTAAGTTACCTGGAACTAAGAAAAACAACTAAAGAAGTACACTAACATTAATATTATTATTTACACTATTTTTAAATATTTCTTCATCTTCTTTACTTCCTACTATTAAACCATAGTGTATTGGAACAGCAATCTTAGGATTAATTTCATTAACTAATTTTGCTGCTTCTTCTGCTGTCATTGTATATGTTCCACCAATTGGAACAAATGCTACATCACATTTTACTTTTCTATTTTCTTCTGTAATATCTGTATCTCCTGCAATATAATAAACTACATTATCTAAAGTAATTATATATCCAACCCAATTGTTTGCTTTTGGATGGAAATTTTTACTTATATTATATGCTGGTATTGTTTTAACCTTAATATTATTTACCATATATTCTTCATTTGGTTTAACAACTAAGATATTTTCTTTTCCAAATCCTAACTCTGTACTTCTATCATATAAATCTTCTGTAATAACAATTTTGGTGTCTTCTTTTTTTACTTTTAAAATATCTTCTTCTGAAAAATGGTCATAATGAGAATGTGTTACAAATATTACATCTGCATCATTATAATTCTTATTTATTTTAAATGGATCAAAATATATAATTTGTTCTTTATTAAATTTAATAGAACTATGGCATAATACTTTAATATTTTTTAACATATAAATTCCCCCTATCTCTATAAATGAATTAATTATCTCTCGATATCTTCATTTATCTTAGTTTTTTATTTTATTTTAAT
>CALXAV010000010.1 GCA_944386385.1 uncultured Clostridia bacterium | reverse complement strand
ATATTGTTTATAAATTGCTATTTCTCGTACAAATTGCTTTTACCTCTTCCAAATTGCATTTAACTTTTCAGTTGACGAATTATATATTTATTAAAGGAAATTACAAAGTATTCATGTATTCAAAAATATCTAAAAGATGAAAGAAAGATTAAAATAAAGAATTAGAGATAAGAATTGGAATAATATATACAAATTTTAAGTGGTATGTTATATTAATAACAAGTTAATCAATTACAAAATTGACATTAATATTTATAATAATCAGATTTAAATAAGGGGAAAATGAAATGGAAATAAAGATTATATATTTTGTACATGGTACAACATTTGATAATGTTAATGGAAAGTGTAGCGGATGGAAACAAGTAGAATTAACAGATTTAGGGAAAGAAAGAGCAATTAAGTTAGGAGAAATAAGAAAAGATACACATTTTGATATTATATTTACTTCTGATTTAGTAAGAGCCATAGATTCTGCAAATTTAGCTTTTCCAAATGTTAAACATGTAGAAGATGTAAGATTAAGAGAATGTAATTATGGAGATTTAGACGGGAAGGGTAAGGCTTTAGTGGTTTACGAAGAACATATTCATAAGCCTTTTCCAAATGGTGAGTCATTAAAAGATGTAGAAAAAAGAGTAAAAAGTTTTATAGAATCTTTAAAGGAAAATTATCAAGGAAAAACAATAGGAATAGTTTCTCATAGAGCACCACAGTTAGCTTTAGAAGTATTAACTAAAAATATATCATGGGAAGAATCAATAAAGAATGATTGGAGAAAAACAAAATCTTGGCAACCAGGTTGGGAATATATAGTAAAATAAAGTAAGAAACTAGAGCCCTATTATGGGAATTTTGATGTGTAACAATCAATAATCTTTGAAATAAGGCAACCGCAATCCCATTGGCTTTAGACAATGGGTAGTTCACTATTTAACCCTAGTGTATGTATATTCTAAGTCTATTTTTATAAACAGACTTGGAATTTTATTTTTTAAAATTTTGTAAATAATATAATTAAACGATATTTACATGTAGGAACTTAGCATTTTTTAGATAAAATTTATTTATTTTATATCTTTTTTTGTGATTTGATAAGTGTATGACGGAAAATATTTAAAAGTTATCAGGAGGAAGTATATAATGTGTTATATTAAAAAGCAAAATATTACAATTTGACAAGAAAATAAATCATGATATAATAAAATATAGTGGAGGAGAGGAAAATCCTCTTGTATATAAGGAAGTAGGTAAGATTAGTAGTTAGGAGAAACTATGTCTAAGAAGTACACTAAAAAAGGAATGAGTCATAATGTCGTTACCAGTGATATGTACTTATTTGAAGTAGAGGAAGGAGAATATATCACCAAGAAAATTCGGACAAATAAAGTAGATGGTATTTATATATACTCAACTACTGCAGATGTAACAGTTTTGCCATCAAGTGAGGGAAACATTACGGTTACTCTGTTTGGTGTACGAGGAGATATGCAATACTTTGATGTGTTCAGGCTAGATGAATACACATTATATATCATTGCTACAAGTGACAATGATAGTATTGCTCAATCTAAGCTAGAGGTTTTTCTTCCTGAATCTCAAAAATATAACATCCAGGCTGTAACAAACTGTGGGAGTATCAGGGTAGAAGAAGGAGTTCAAGTAAAGAAGATGAAACTTGAGGATGGAAAAGGTATAGTTCCAGAGAGTAAGAAGAACTAACCTTTTAAGCAAGAAAATCTTCTAATATAATCTACTACTTTAGGACTGGGCTAGTAAGTAATAGTGCAGTCCATTTTTTTTGTTTTGCTTGACTTTTTTTAGTTTATGATATAGAATAACAACAGTTAAAGATATAAAATAAAAATTTGAAGGAGGAATATAAAATGGATTTAAAAGGAACAAAAACAGAGAAAAACTTAATGGAAGCTTTTGCTGGAGAGTCACAAGCTAGAAATAAATATACATATTTTGCAAGTAAAGCAAAAAAAGAAGGATATGAGCAAATTGCTGCTATATTCCAAGAAACAGCTGATAACGAAAAAGAACATGCTAAAATGTGGTTTAAATTATTACAAGGTGGAGAAATTAAATCAACATTAGAAAACTTACAAGCAGCTGCAGAAGGAGAAAACTACGAGTGGACAGATATGTATGACAGAATGGCTAAAGAAGCTAAAGAAGAAGGATTTGACCATATTGCATATTTATTCTCAGAAGTAGCTAAAATAGAAAAAGAACATGAAGAAAGATATAAGAAATTAATTGAAAATGTAGAAGGTGGATTAGTATTTAGCCGTGATGATGAAAGAATTTGGAAATGTAGAAACTGTGGACATATAGTAATTGGAAAATATGCTCCAGAAATTTGTCCAGTATGTAGTCATCCAAAAGCATATTTTGAAATAAAGGCAGAAAATTATTAAAATTTAAAGAAAAATAGAGAAAAAGAGATTATATTTCAAGAAATTGAAATATAATTTCAGACCGTTGACAAAGTCCACTTTTTTAAAAAGTGACTTTGTCAACTATTTTTTTCTCCCACTTTGCTATTAAAAAGTCTATATTTTTTATAATATTAAAAAATTTTTATACAAGAAAGTATTATTGCTCTCCACTTTTAATAACTTTATTTTAGAAAATTTTTAAATATATAGTTTGTCAACAAACTGAGATTATATTTCAAGAAATTGAAATATAATTTCTTTTTTTTTCTGGAAAAATACAAAAATATGTGTTATAATACTTGGGTATAAAGGAGAGGGGAGTCATGTCAAAGTTTTTCGTGAAAAATGAACAGGTAGAACATGATGTAATAAAAATACAAGGACAAGATGTAAATCACATAAGAAATGTTTTAAGACAAAAAGTAGGAGACGAAATAATTATTTGTAATACTGATAAAGAAAAGAATTACCTATGTGATATATCTAAAATAGATAAAGAAATAGTTGAATGTGAAATTATAAGAGAGTTAGAAGATTTTAAATCTAATATAAAAGTAACAATAATTCAAGGACTTCCAAAAAAAGATAAAATGGAGCTAATAATACAAAAAGCAGTAGAGCTTGGGGTATATGATATAACTCCTGTTGAGATGGAAAGATGTGTTGTAAAACTTCAAGAAAAAGATAAGAAAAAGAAATTAGAAAGATGGCAAAAAATATCTGAAGTAGCTGCAAAGCAATGTGATAGAAACTTTATACCTAAGATTAATAATATAATGCCATTAAAAAATATTTGTAATCTATTACCAGAATATGATATAGTAATACTAGCTTATGAAAAAGAAGAGAAAACAACATTAAAAGAGGTTTTGAAAAAGATAAAAGATAAATATGGAGAAAGTGAAATAAAAATAGCGGTTATTATAGGACCAGAAGGTGGAATATCTCCTAAGGAAGTAGAAATGATAGAAGAAAAAGATAATGTTTTTACTGTAACACTTGGAAAAAGAATATTAAGAACAGAAACAGTAGCATTAAATGTATTAAGTATTATAGTGTATGAGTTAGATAGTTAGGAGGAAATAATGAATACAGTATTCAAAAACTTGCTAAAAGCAATAGGTATAATGGCCTATTTTATAGTTCTAAATTTTGCTTATACAAGAATGAATGTGGATAGATTAACGAATGATATAGAAGTATTTGCTGGAATATTTTTGGTATTAGGATTAGTTATGTTAGAAAGAGCATATAAAAAAGATAGTGGAAAGATGGCTTTAAGCGGAATAGAACTTTTATGTTTATCTATGCATTCATTATCTATAAATCATGTTATTACTTTCTACCAATATGATTTTAGATTTTATTTACTTTCATCTTCTTATGTGTTTGCAATTTATTATGTATTAAAATCAATAATTATATATACAAGAGAAAAAAGACAATATCTAAAAAATATGAGTGATATATCAGAAATAGTGAAGGAAGAACCTATAAAAAAAGAAGCTAAAAAAAGAAGAGTAAGAAATAATAAACAAAAAGTGGAAGAAGTAAAACAAGATACCTCTAAGAAAAATGAAGAAAAAGTAAAAGAAGAGAATAAAATTAAGAAAAAAACGAATAAAGAATCACCAAAACAAGAAAAAGAAGTAAAACAAGAAGATAAGAAAAAGGTAAAGAAAAAAGAAACTAAAAAAGAGGAAAGTAATAAAGAAAAAAAGGAAGAAAATAAAAAGGAGAATAAAAAAAAGACTAGTAAAAAGAAAAAAGAGGTAGTAGATAATGATTAAAAGTATGACAGGATATGGAAAAGCGAATTTAGATAAAAATTCAAGAAGATATCAAATAGAAATAAAAAGTGTAAATCATAGATACTTAGATATATCAATAAAAATGCCAAGAGCACTAAGTTATTTAGAAGAAGACATAAAAAAAGAAATATCTAAAAATGTAAAAAGAGGAAAGATAGATGTATTTATAACATTTCAGAATAATTCTGTAGAAGGAAGAGAAATAAAGATAAATACACGGCTTAGCAAAAGGATATATCAAAGAATTAAGAAAACTAGCAGAAGAAGAAAATTTACTTTCTGATATACAAGTAAATGATATAGCAAGATATCCTGATGTATTAACAATTCAAGACAACCAAGATGATGAAGAAATTAAGTTTGAAATGTTAGAAGTAATAAAAAATGCAACAGAAAGCTTAGTAAATATGAGAAAAGTAGAAGGAGAGAAGATTGCAAAAGATTTAAAGCGAAGATTAGATTTAATACAAAGTAAAGTAAAAGAAGTATCTAAACTTTCTACTGGACTTATTGAAGAATATGTAGTAAAATTAGAGGAAAGAGTCAAACAAATTCTAAAAGATCAAGAAATAGACAAATCAAGATTAGCACAAGAAGTTGTGATATATGCAGATAAATCTTCAATAGAAGAAGAAATAACTAGGTTAAATAGCCATATATCACAGTTTAACGAATTACTAAATTCAAATGAAGCAGTTGGAAAGAAGCTAGACTTTATAATACAAGAGATGAATCGAGAAACTAATACAATAGGCTCAAAAGCAAATAGCCTAGAAATTACTAATGGTGTGATTGATATGAAAACAGAAATAGAGAACTTAAGAGAACAAGTACAAAATATAGAATAGAAAGGATTTGATTTTATGCAATTAGTAAACATAGGATTTGGAAACATTGTTTCAGCACAAAGAATTGTAGCAATAGTAAGTCCAGAATCAGCACCAATAAAAAGGCTGATACAAGAAGCAAAAGATAATAAAACAGCAATAGATGCTACATATGGAAGAAGAACAAGAGCCGTATTAATTATGGATTCAGGACATATTATATTGTCAGCTGTTCAACCAGAAACAGTTGGGGGAAGAATTGATAAGACAATATCACCAGAAGAGCTTGGTAAACAATTGGCAGAAAGTATGAAAGATAATTTAAAAGGAGTTGATTAAAAATGATGGTAAAACCAACAGTGGCAGAATTATTAACAAAGGCGGCTAACAGATATGAGTTAGTTATTGCAACAGCAAGAAGAGCAAGACAAATTGCGGCAGGAGATGAACCAAAAACTGAGGTTAAAGAAACTTCACCAGTAACTTTAGCTGCAAATGAAATAGCAGAGGGAAAGGTAAAGATAGTAGAAGAACCAGATGATGAAAATGATGATATAGAAAAAGATATTAAAGTAGAATAAATAGATAGGAGAAGGCAATGGAGAAGAAACATATTATTTCATTAGGTGGAGAATTAGCAAGTGGAAAAGGAACAGTATCAAAAATCTTAATGGAAAGATTAAATTATTCAGTATATAGAAATGGAGATTATTTTAGAAAATTAGCAAAAGAAAGCGGAATGGATGTAACTAGCTTTAATGAATATGTAAAAGGACATCCAGAAATAGATAGACAAATTGAAAATAGTGCTTCAGAGTATGCAAAAGAACATGATAATTTTATAATAGATGCACGTCTTGGTTGGTATGCTGTACCACAATCTTTTAAAGTTTATTTAAAGGTTGACATTAATGTTGCAGCTAAAAGAGTGCATGAAGACGATACAAGAATAACAGAAATAAAGTTTGCAACAATAGAAGAGCAAAAAGCAGATATAGAAAAAAGATATAAATTAGAAAATGAAAGATATTGGGAACTATATGGTGTTAAAAAAGAAGATGAATCTAATTATGATTTAGTATTAGATACAACAAATCGAACACCAAATCAAGTTGCAGACATAATAGAAGAAGAATATAAAAAATGGTTAGAAAAATAATTTGTTTACAAAATCAATAAAGTGAGATTTTAAATTATATAAAAGCTCACTTTTTTTCAAAGGAGTTCAAATGATAGCAGAAGTAATAATAAACAGAACAGCTAAAAAACTAAATAGAACTTTTGATTATGGAGTACCAGAAGAGCTAAAAGACTTTATAACAGTAGGAAGTAAGGTCTTGGTTCCGTTTGGTAAGGGAGAAAAGTTAGAAGAAGCTTTTGTAGTAAATATAAAAGAAAAAACAGAATATGAAGTAAAAAACATAAAAAAGTTAGAGGAAAATTTAAATAGTAAACAAATAGAACTTGCAAGATGGATGGCAAAAAGATATTTTTGTAATGTATCAGACTGTATAAAATTAATGCTAACACCTGGAACAAGAAGCAAAGAAAAAAAGATGCAAGATAAGAAGATTCAGGCTGTCTATCTAAAAAAAGATATAGAAGAAATAGAGAGTGATATAGAATCAGGTAAGATAAAATCAGAAAAACAAAAAAGAGTAATTGATTTCGTTAAAAGTAATGAAGGTGTAACAATACCAGAAATAGAGATGTTAACAGATTGTTCAAGAGCGATTGTTAAAACATTAGTAAAAAATGGATATTTAGAATTACTTGATAAAAAAATAGAAAGAGACCCTTTAAAAAATAAGAACATTGGAAGAACTAATTTTCTAAAATTAACAAAAGAGCAAGAAAATGCTTTTATGCAAGTAAAAGAAGCAATAGATAAAAATATTTATAAAAGATTTTTATTATATGGTGTAACAGGTTCGCGGAAAAACGGAAGTATATTTACAATTAATACAAGAAGTTATAAATAATGAGAGAACCGCAATAGTATTAGTTCCAGAAATATCATTAACACCACAAATGTTAGATAGATTTATATCAAGATTTGGAAAGGAGAAAATAGCAATACTACATAGTAAATTATCTTTAGGTGAAAGATATGATGAATGGAATAAAATAAGAGAAGGAAAAGCAAAAATTGTAATAGGTGCAAGGTCTGCTATATTTGCACCAGTAGAAAATTTAGGAATAATTATAATAGATGAGGAACATGATAGTTCTTATAAATCAGAGTCAAATCCAAAATATGATGCAAAACAAGTTGCAAAATATATAGCAAAACAAAATAATTGTCCATTGCTTTTAGGAAGTGCAACACCAGACCTAAATACTTATTATAGAGCAAAAGAATTAAATAAAATAACTTTGCTAGAATTAACCAAAAGAGCAAATGATTCTAGTCTGCCAAAAGTTATAATAATAGACTTAAAACAAGAACTTGCAAATGGAAATCGTTCAATGTTAAGTAGAGAGTTATATAGTTCTATTGAAGAAAATTTAAAAGAAAAAAGACAGACAATATTATTTTTAAATAGAAGAGGATATTCAACATTTGTAATGTGTAGAGAATGTGGATATGTTGCTAAATGTAAAAACTGTAATATAAGTCTTACATATCATAGATATGAAAAAAAATTAAAATGTCATTATTGTGGATATGAAGAGCCATTAGTTACAGTTTGTCCAGAATGTGGTAGTAACAAAATACGTTATTTTGGAACAGGAACACAAAAACTAGAAGAAGAAATACATAGAGAGTTTTCAAATGCAAGTACGATTAGAATGGATATAGATACAGTAACAAAGAAAAATTCACATGAAGAAATTTTAAAAAAGTTTAGAGATGAAAATATAGATATTTTAATAGGAACACAGATGGTAGTAAAAGGACATCATTTCCCAAATGTAACATTGGTTGGAGTAATAGCGGCAGATAGTTCTTTAAATATAGATGACTATAGAGCAAATGAAAGAACATTTCAAATATTAACACAAGTAGCAGGAAGAGCGGGAAGAGAAAAGGATAAACCTCGGAAAAGTTATAATACAAACTTATAATCCAGATAACTTTAGTATATTATGTAGTAAAAAACAAGATTATAAAATGTTTTATGACACAGAAATCTTAATACGTAAACAGTTGAAATATCCACCATTTTGCGATATAATAGTAATTGGATTTAACGGATTAAATGAAAAAGAGTTAATAGATATAAGTAATAGAACTTATAGTTATTTAAAACAGAATTTAAATGGTGAAGATGAAGAAAACCAAAAATTCAAAATCTTCAAACCAATGCCAGCACCTATTGATAAAATACAAAATAGATATCGTTATAGAATAATAATAAAGGGCGTTATGAATAAAAAGGCAAATGAGGTTTTAAATAATTATTTAAAGGAAATATATCAAAAAGATTTAAAAGATACTAGAATATCTATTGATGTAAATCCAAATAATATGTCTTAAGCTGTTTTTCAGGACGGGGTCAAAAAACAGTAACACAGTAACAAGAAAGGAGTAGAAAAGGGATGGCAATAAGAAATTTAAGATATGAAGGGGACGAAATATTAAAAAAGAAGTCAAGAGAAGTTCCTGAAGAAGAAATTTCAACTGAAAAAATACAAACTTTAATAGATGATATGATAGATACAATGCATAAATATAATGGGGTAGGATTAGCGGCTGTGCAAGTTGGTGTATTAAAAAGATTAATTGTTATAGATTTATATGACGATAAAGGGCCAATAGTACTTATAAATCCAGTTATAATAAAAACAAAAGGAGAACAAGAAGTAGAAGAAGGTTGCTTAAGCTTTCCAAATCAATTTGCAAAAGTAGTTAGACCAGCTGAAGTTGTAGCAGAATATACGGATAGAAATGGAAAAAGAATGAGAGTTCATGCAAAAGAATTATTAGCACAAGCAATAGCTCATGAAGTAGATCACTTAAATGGAGAACTTTTTATAGATAAAATATTACCTGGAACACTAGAATATATAGAACCAGAACAATAGTAATAAGTTCTTTGCTAGAAAAATGACAGTTCTAGAAATAATTTTTATTTTGAAAGGAAAAAAGTATGAAAATAGTTTTTATGGGGACTCCTGATTTTGCAAAGGAGAGTTTAGAAGCGGTTTATAATGCAAGATATGAAATATTAGCAGTAGTTACAAATCCAGATAGACCACAAGGAAGAGGAATGAAATTAAAACCATCTCCTGTTAAAGAGTTTGCTTTAGAAAAAGGATTAAATGTAATGCAACCTGAAAAGGTAAGGAAGAATGAAGAATTTATTAATGAAATAAAAAAATTAGATCCTGATGTAATATGTGTTGTAGCTTATGGAAAGATTTTGCCAAAAGAAATATTGGAAATTCCAAAGTTTGGATGTGTTAATGTTCATGGTTCATTACTTCCTAAATATAGAGGTGCTGCACCAATACAATGGGCAGTATTAAATGGAGATAAAGAAACAGGAATTACAACTATGTATATGGACGAAGGAATGGATACAGGAGATATGATTTTAAAAGAAAAAGTTGAAATTGGTGATGATGAAACAACAGGAGAATTATGGGATAGATTATCTACAATAGGTGGAAAACTTTTAGTAAAAACTTTAAAAGAAATAGAAAATGGAACTGCTCCAAGAATAAAACAAGGAGATGAATTCACACTTGCACCAATGTTAGATAAGAAAATGGCAAAGATAGATTGGAAAAATCAGACAGCAAGAGAAATAAAAAATTTGGTAAGAGGATTAAATCCTATTATGGGAGCTTATACATTTTTAGATGGAAAGAAAATAAAGTTCTGGAAAGTTGATGTTGTAAGTAATAGCGAAATTGTTGTAAACAAGCAAATAGAAAATGGAACTGTTTTAGTATCAGACCCTAAAATAGGGCTATTTATAAAGACTAAAGAAGGGATGTTAAAAATATTAGAGATACAGGGAGAAAATGCGAGAAGAATGCTAATAGGAGATTTTTTAAGAGGAAATAAAATAGAAAAGAATCAATTATTCGACTAAAATCTTTAATAAAAGTCTAGCTTTTACTAGACTTTTGTTTTGTTTTTATGTATAATAATGAAGAAATGTAAAATTCGGAGGTTTTCAAAATGTATGAAAGAAGTGCGATTGTTTTAGAGAACTACTTTGAAAAAGTATTAGGTCTAAATAAGGAAAACAACATAAAAGATAATTATAAAAATTACAATCGAATGATAGATGAAATAAAAGAATACCAAAGAATAATAGAAGAAGAAGAAAAGGTAATAGAGAAGTTTGATGAATCAGCATCTGAAATAGAAGGATTACAGGCAAAGCAAAAGAAGATTCATGAGATAAATGTAAAAGTAGAAGATGAGAGAAATGAATTATTTAATGATTTAAGTGAAAATACTAGTTCACTAGATCAAAAGTTACAAAAAATAGAGCAAACAATCGAGGATAATAATGAAACTTTAAAAGATTTAAGAGAAAAATATGTAAAGTCATTGATCATATTTACAGAAAGACAAAGAGAGAGAAATAAATATGCACGTATGCATAGAACATCAGAGACAAGCTATTTAAATTTATTAAAACAAGTAAACGCAACTTTTGAAAGATTTGATTATAGACAAGTACAAAATGCAAAAAAATTTGCTGATAATTATAAATCTGAAAATGAAGAACTAATAGAGATAATGCTAAATAACGGAAAAAATGAGAGAGTACCATTTGACGAAAATGTAATTAGAATAGCAGTAGAAGAAAGAAGTAAAATTGCTAAAGAAGAAGCAGAACTATATATTAGTGTATATGAAAGAATGAAAAGATTACTTTCAGAAGTAAATAGTGGAATGGTAAAATTAGCGAAGTCAGAGAAAGTATTAAGAGATGTAGGTGTCAAATTAGCATTTTTACAAGCTAAAAAAGACTATATTGTAGTATTTTTAGATAATGAAAGAATGTCAGCTATGAATGGAAGAAAAGTACATAGTAGACTAATGGAAGAAGCTTGTAAGAATTTTGAATTAGATATAAAACAAATTGATAATTTATATGAATTAGTCAAAAAAGAAACAATGGGGAAGGCAACAAAGAAAGCATACAGAGAGTTATATAATAAAACATATTTAAAAGAAATTGAAGAAAAAGAAAAAGACTTTGAAGAAGAAGCAACAAATATAAGGATAAATATGGGAACTCTTATTAATTCCAACTATTGGAGAATTGAAGGAATTAAAAATGTATATAATACATTCCAAGAAGAAATTAGTGAGAAATTTAATAAGGATTTATCAGAATATCGTGTTGAAGAAATAGATGATGTAGTAGAAGAAAAAAATGCAACTAAGAAATCAAAGAAGAAAGAAAAGGATTCAAATATAGAAGAATTAGTAGATAATTATCCTGAAGATACTTATTATAATGAAGATAATAGTAGTGATGATTATGACGAAGAAGATAATGAGGGATACCAAGATGTAGTTTTTGATGAAGAGGAAGAAGCAGCAGAAAGTAATTATGACGATGATGATTATGATGACGAAGATGATGAATACGACTATTATTATGATGATGACTATGATGATTATGAGGACGAGGACTTAGACGAAGAAATGATAGATGATGAAGATGAACTTACAGAAGAAAAGATAGACCAAATAATAAGAAATAGTAGAAAAGGAAGAAAGAAAAAAGAAGGAAGACAAGAAACAGGATTATTTGGAAAGTTATTTAAGAAATAGGAGAGATTTAAGATATGATAAAAATAGAGAATGTATCAAAATCATATGTAAAAGGAAAAAAATCAATTGATAATTTGAATTTAGAAATAAAGGATGGAGAAATATTTGGATTCTTAGGACCAAATGGTGCAGGAAAAACAACAACGATAAAAATGATAACTGGAATATTGAATCCTGATGAAGGAGATCTTTTTATAGACGGAAAAAGTATAATAAAAGAACCAATAGATGCCAAAAAACAATTTGGATTTGTTCCAGATAGTCCAGATATGTTTTTGAAACTAAAAGGAATTGAGTATTTGAACTTTTTGGCAGATATATATGAAATACCAAGTGAAAAAAGAAAAGAAAAAATAGAGTCATTAACAAAGAAGTTTGAAATATATGATAATTTAAATAGTGAAATACAAAGTTATTCTCATGGTATGAGACAGAAAATTGTAATATGTGGGGCATTACTAAGCAATCCAAAAAACTGGATATTAGATGAACCAATGACAGGATTAGATCCAAAATCATCATTTGATTTAAAAACAATGATGAGGGAACATCGTGATAATGGAAATACAGTATTTTTCTCAACTCACGTATTAGAAGTAGCAGAGAAACTTTGCGATAGAGTGGGTATTATTAATAAAGGAAAATTAGTATTTGTTGGAACGTTTGAAGAAATGAAAAATAAATTTAAGGAAAATAAATCTTTAGAAGATTTATTCTTGGAGATAACAGAAAATGATGAATAAAGTACTAGCCTTAACAAAAGTGATTTTTAAAAATGCTTTTCAAAATATGGAAACTGCTAAATCAACAAATGAAAGAAAAAATAAAAAGTCAAAAGGAATGATTATTTTATATGTTTTTGTCTTTGTATATTTAGCAGGAATAATTGGTGTATTTAGCAATGGGTTAATAAAAGAGTTAATGGAAATAAATCAAGAGCAAATGTTTTTAGGATTAATCTTACTTGCAATAGCTGGTTTTGTATTAATACAAAGTATATTTTCAGCAATAAATATATTATATTATTCTAAAGATAATGAATATATTTTGCCTTTGCCAATAAAACCAAGTCAGATAGTGGCAGCAAAAACTAATGTATTATTAATTACGGAATATTTTGTAGTAGCAATAATAGGACTAATACCATTAATAATATATGGAATATTAACATCTGCAAATGCTTTTTATTATATATCAATGCTAATTGTATTAGTGGCATTTCCAATAATACCAGTGTTAATATCAAGTTTACTTGTGTTAATCGTTATGAGTTTTGCTAAGTTTACTAAAAATAGAAATAGATTTCAATTAATTGCAACTATATTTTTATTAGCTATAATATTTGTTGCATCTTTTACTACAAGTAATACGGAAACTACACCAGAGCAAATGGTACAGATGGTAGTTCAAGCAAATGGAATGGTAGAAATAGTAAGAGGTGCATTTCCAACATTAGGAATGGCAATAGATAGCTTAACAAATGTAAGTTTAGGAAATCAAATATTAAATTTGGTTTTATTAGCTATTACAACAATAGTTATATATGTTATTTATATAGCAATTGGACAAAAACTTTATTTAAAGGGAGCAGTAGGAAACTTATTTAGTGGAAAGAAAACAAAGAAGAAATTTAATGAAAAAAAAGCTTTTGGAAAAAGTTCACTTGCTAAAACTTATATAGGAAAGGAATTTAAGACCTTACTTAGAAATCCAGTATTTTTTATGCAATGTGTATTACCTGCAATTATTTTTCCAATATTAATAATAGGTCTTACGTTTGTAGGAATTAATGGTGAACAAAATGGAGTTTCAACAGATATTTCATTTATGATAACTAATAAGACATCTGTATATTTAGGTATTGGAATATTATGTGCAATACAATTTTTCTTAATGTTTATATATATTTCAGCAACAGCAATATCTAGAGATGGACAAAATGCAGTGTTTATGAAATATATACCAGTACCACTTATGAAACAAATAGATTATAAAGTTATGCCCAATATAGTTATGACTACATTTATGAATGTTCTTACAATTATTATGGTAGAGTATTTGTTTAAATTACCAGTTATATATATACTATTAATTACCATAGCTGGGATAATGATGGGAATACTTCAAAGTTATATTTCTATTATTATAGATTTAAAGAAACCAAAATTAGAGTGGAGTTCTGAATATGCTGTTGTGAAACAAAACATGAACTTAATTTGGCCAGTAATACTTGGTATGTTAAATATTACAGTAATAATAATTTTATCAGTAATATTAGGAAAATTTGTAACTAGTTATATATTGATAACAATGATAGCTATAGTATATTTACTTCTAACAATTGTTGTTAGAAATTATATACAGAAATACATAAATAAATTATTTGAAAAAATTTATTAGAAGCAAGTAATTGCTTCTTTTTTATTGAAAAAAATAAGTGTTTTTAATATAATTATAAAAAAATTAGGAGAATGGTATGGAAATAAAAGAGATTGCTAAAATAATAGAAAGAGCAGGAGGAAGGCTTTATTTAGTAGGTGGAGCAGTTCGTGATAAAATATTAGGAAGAACTAATTATGATGAGGATTATTGTGTAGTAGGGTTAGAAGCTTCTGAATTTATAAGTTTATTTCCTATTGCTAAATTAGACGGAAAATCATTTCCGGTATATAGAATGAATGGGTGTGAATTTGCTCTAGCTAGAAAAGAGAAAAAAGTAGGGGTTGGACATAAAGAATTTGAAGTTACTTCTGGGAAAGAAATTACTTTAAGAGAAGATTTGGAAAGAAGAGATATAACAATAAATGCAATGGCAGAAGATGTTTTAAGTGGAGAAATATTTGACTATTTTGGAGGAAGAGAAGATTTAGAAAATGGAGTAATAAGAGCAATAGGAAAGCATTTTATAGAAGACCCATTAAGAGTATATAGAGTAGCAAGATTTAGTTCTGTTTTAGATTTTTTGGTAGAGGAAAGAACAATAGATATGATGAAAAGTTTAAAATCAGAACTAGGGTATTTATCAAAAGAGAGAGTATTTGAAGAATTTAAGAAAGCATTGCAAAGTGATAAACCATCAATATTCTTTTCAGTATTAAGGTCTGCTGATGTTTTAGATGTACATTTTAAACCAATATATAAGCTAATTGGAGCATTGCAACCAGAGAAGTATCATCCAGAAGGAGACGCATATAATCACACAATGATTTGTTTAGATAAATCATGTGAGTATACATCTGATTTAAAAATACGTTTTAGTGTATTAGTACATGATTTAGGAAAAGGAGAAACTCCAAAAGAAGAATATCCACATCATTATGGTCATGAAGAAAGAGGAGTAGAAATAGTTAAGAAATTTTCTAAGGATTTAGGTGTGCCAAATGCTTGGAAGAAATGTGGCATGGTAGCATGTAAAGAACATATGAGAGGTGGAATATTTAATAGAATGAAACCATCTAAAAAAGTGGATTTTATAGAAAGAGTAGATAAATCATATTTAGGATTAGAAGGACTTCAAATAGTGGTTGATTGTGATAAAGGGAGTAGAAGCAACTTGGATTATAATTTTTGTGAAATTGGTAAAAAATGTTTAGAATCTATAACGGCAGATAAGGTTTCTAAAAAATATAATATAAAACAAGGAATAGCTTTAGGAAAGAAACTTAGAGAAGAAAGAATTACATGGATTAAGAATTTGACAAAATAGCTAAAAAATGTGATAATAGTAGACGTTAAATATTTTAGAAAGAAGGAGAAACTTATATGAATAAATATTTTTTTACATCTGAAAGTGTAACAGAAGGGCACCCAGATAAATTATGCGATTATATATCTGATAGTATATTAGATAGCTATTTAGAATTAGATAAAAATGCAAGGGTAGCAGTAGAAACATTTGCATCAGGAAATAAGATAACAATAGCAGGACAAGTAACAGCAGATGGTGAAGTTGATATAGAGAAACTAGTAAGAGAGAAAATAAAAGAAATAGGTTTTGATAATGAAGAAACTGATATAGATTACAGAACTTGTGAAGTTGATATTAATATAACAAGGCAAAGTCCTGATATAGCATTAGGAGTAGATGTTGGAGGAGCAGGAGACCAAGGAATAATGTTTGGTTATGCTTGCCTTGATACAGAAGAATATATGCCATTTTGTATAAGCATGGCACATAAATTAGCCAAAAGATTAACAGATGTTAGAAAAGAAGGTATCTTAAATTATTTAAGACCAGATGGAAAAACACAAGTAACTGCAGAATATGAAGGAGATACACCTAAAAGAATTGAAACAATATTAATATCTACTCAGCATTTAGATGGAGTAACACAAGAAAAAATAAGAGAAGATATAATAAGAGAAGTAATAGATAGTGTTGTTCCCAAAAATATGCTGGATGAAAATACAAAAATATATGTAAATCCAACAGGAAGATTTGTAATAGGAGGGCCTTTAGGAGATACTGGTTTAACAGGAAGAAAAATAATAGTAGATACATATGGGGGCTATAGTAGGCATGGAGGAGGATGTTTTTCAGGAAAAGATCCAAGTAAGGTAGATAGAAGTGCCGCATATATGCTTCGTCATATTGCAAAAAATCTTGTTGCAAATGGTTATTGTAAAAAATGTGAAATCCAAATAGCTTATGCAATAGGAATGAGAGAACCATTATCTATATACATAAACACATTTGGAACAGGAATAAAACCTGAAGAAGAATTAGTAGAGTTAGTAAAAGAAAAATTTGACTTAACACCAGATGGAATTATAAAATATTTAGACTTAAAAAGACCAATATATGAAAAAACTACAAATTATGGACATTTTGGTAAAAAAGACTTGCCTTGGGAAAAGGTTATAAAAATGTAAATTGACAGAATATGTAATTAAGTGTTATAATTAAAATCGCTTATTGTTGAAGGAGGTGTAAGATGAGTAAGGTTTAGTAACCTTTTGATTCTAACCTCAAAAGGTGTTCTGCACAACTTTGAGACAATTGGAGGAAAAAATGCAGCAGAACGAAATTGCAAGGCAGTATGCCGTATCTGAGATCGAGAATGCCAAAGATTGGCGTCAAAATGAGCTCAAATGGATGATGAAGTTATTCCCAAAATCCCAAAGGGAAGATAGGGAATATAAAGCACTTGAGAGTATGTCAAAATATCCTCATCGCATTATGGCTGGTTGGACTTGGAATAGAGTCTTTAGTGGACTTCTAACAAATGCTGTTATTCAAAGCCAGCTTATCAACTTCTATGAATCAGATTATCCTGAATTTATAGAAGAACTCAATAAGGATAAGCATGGAAGCCAAACTCCTATCTGGGTTGTGATAAGACCGAAAGAAGGAGAATTGGAAAAAAATAAAGTTTATCCGTTGATTACCAGATTCCATGGCCATTCTAGGCATATCGTACTTGCAATCAATGAGTAAAATCAGTTTAACTGATTAAAAGTAAGTAAGTAAGTAAGGGCTCAAGTTTAGGCTTGGGCTCTTGCTTAATTTTGTTTTTATTATTATTTTTTACTTTTTGAACACAAAAAATTTACAAAAAATGGTAAAAAATAGAAAGGAAATGATTTGACTAAGAGTATGAAAAAATGGTATAATTAAGTATGCACTAATAGTAGAAAGAGGTTCGGATGAAAGGAATGTATCCTTTTTTTGAAATCCTCAAAGTGCAGTTCTGCAAAATGAGACAATTGGAGGTTAGTCAAAATGGAGCAGAACGAAATTACCAGTCACGATGAAGGACTATTTAAGGGTGTGATAGGCGTGGAGACCACAAAAGCTGAGAAAATCAAGCTGGACGAAGTCCAAGAGTTGATTAATCAGCAACGTGAATGGGAACTAAATGATGCAAGAACACTTTATAGTGGAATTGTAACAAAATTCCCAGAGGACGAACAAGAGAAGATTTGGCAAGACACAAAACGGCGATTTCTTGCTTGGCTGTCGGATAAGCCACAGAGGATTTACATTTGGAAGGACTTTGAAGAGATTCTAGATTTGTCGACTTTCGCGATATCGATGCTTAAAGAGTGTCTTGAAGCTTTTTACGAGCATGGCGGATACCAAGAGATGGTCGATGAGTTGATGAAGCACGAAGATCGTGCTACCGAGATTCCTCTGATTATGGTTGTTGAGGGTCAAGAAGATGAAAGAATCGTTTACGGGGAGATCCAGCAAGTGTGGTTTCCGTCTCTTAACAAGAAGAAGTCCGTTATTCTACTGGTAATTAATAAAAGCAAGTTTGTGGAGTTAGAGTAAGGTCAACTTGCTCCAATTTTCAAGCTTGCTTGGCACGACTAGAACCCAGGTCTTCTTTAGACCTGGGTTCTAGTTATTTCTTAAATAAATTTTTTGAACATATAATTTATTTGCAAAAGATTGAACAACATTGCGAAGTAAGTATTGTTCTTTAGATAATTTATCATTATTAATATAACTTTCTCCTGTAAATGTCATTTTAATTGCCTTTTCAAGTTCGGAGCAAAAACGATTATAAGCCTGGTCAATAGGAGAAGTTTTTATTGCAAGTGTAATTAATTTACTTATTTCGTCAATACTATAAATTTGTTTTAAAATGAAAATAACAAAAAGGTATGCTATATGTTCTTTATTATATTTTTTATTAACAGGAGAATTAACTACTCCATGTTTTACATAGTTGTTAATCATTGTTTTGGTAATAATTTTGTTTTCTTTTTCATTGTCACTTTTTATATAATTAGTTAAATAATTTTCAAGTAAAGAAACTACTTGATCTATATATAAATCAATTTCAGGAATTTCATTCCATCTAGGTAAATGAAATTTTTTTATTTCTTCATCTAAGTTTTTTATATCTTTATCCATGAAATCACCTCTATTGCAAGGATTATAGCATTTTTATAGAGAATAGTCAACTACTTGACAGGATATGCAATATGTGATAATCTAGACTTCAATACTAGATAAAGGAGATATTAATATGAGAGAAAGATATTTTGAAGCTACAGAATTTGAAAATATTAGGGAGATTGTTTATAATTCAGCTAAGAAATATGCAAATAATAGAGCTTTTATCTTAAAACATAAAAACGGAAAAAATGTAGAATATGAAAATATAACATATAAAAAATTATTAGAAGAAATAAATAATTTAGGAACTAAATTTTTTGATTTAGGATATAAAGACAAAAGAATAGCAATAGTAGGAAGAAATTGTTATGGTTGGGCACTTACACATTTAACAAATATGCTAGGTGGAATTGTGTCTGTTCCGCTAGACAAAGAGTTACAAATAGATGAATTAGAAAGTTCTTTAAAAAGAAGCAAAGCCAATATAGTGGTTTTTGATGAAAAATATATAGATAACATAGAAGAAATAAAAAGAAGAAATGAAACCTTTTTAGAGGATTATATTTGTATGACTAAGAAAGATGGCTATAAAGATTTAGAAACATTAAAAGAAGAGGGCGAAAAATTATTACAAGCAGGAAACAAGGATTATATAGATGTAAAAATAGATTCATATAAAATGAGTATATTATTATTTACATCAGGAACAACATCAAAATCCAAAGCAGTAATATTATCACAAAATAATATAGCATCAAATGTATATGCAATGCAATTAGTAGAAAACTTTTTGCCTACAGATGTAAATTTAGCATTTTTACCATTTCACCATATATTTGGTTCAACTGCAATGATAGTGATGCTTGCTTGTGGAATTGCAACAGCATTTCCAGATGGTTTACGTTATGTTGCAGATAACTTAAAAGAATATAAAGTATCTGTATTTGTTGGTGTACCACTATTAGTAGAAGCTATCTATAAAAAAGTAGAAAAAGGAATAGAGAAAAAAGGAAAGACAAAAGCTGTTAATTTTGCTAAAAAGTTAAGTAATTTCTTATTAAAATTTAATATAGATATAAGAAGAAAACTATTTAAAGAAATAATAGATGAGTTAGGTGGACATTTGAGGTTTGTGGTTTCTGGTGGAGCTCCTTTAGATAAGAGAGTTGCTAAAGGTTTTAATGAATTAGGATTAATACTTGTTCAAGGATATGGACTAACAGAAACATCACCAGTAATAGCAGCAGAAAATTATAAAAAAGTAAGATATGGTTCAATCGGTATTCCAATGGATAATGTAGAAGTGGAATTTGATAATAAAGATGAAAACGGAATAGGTGAGCTAAAGGTAAAAGGACCAAATGTAATGCTAGGCTATTATGAAAATGAAGAAGAAACAAAAAAAGTTTTAAAAGATGGTTGGCTTTATACGGGAGACCTAGGATATATGGATAAAGACGGATTTCTATTCATAACAGGAAGAAAAAAAGATATGATAGTACTAAAAAATGGTAAAAAAGTATTTCCAGATGAGGTCGAAATGTTAGTAAACAGACTTGATGAAGTAGAGGAATCTATAGTATTTGGTATGCCAGATAAAAAGGATAAAAATGATATAAAGTTATCAGTCAAAATTGTTTATAATAAAGAAGTAGTAAAAGAAAAATATGGTGACATAGGAATGGAAGAATTAAGAAATATAATATGGGAGAAAATCAAGAAAATAAATAAAACATTTCCACCATATAAATATATAAAGAATATGATATTGACAGATAAAGAATTGATAAAAACTACAACAAAGAAAGTGAAAAGAGCAGAAGAGATTAAAAGTATATTACAAAATTAAAATAAGCTGTTTTTTGGGACGGGCTCAAAAAACAGCTTTAAATTTCTATAATTTTTAAATTAAATTTATCTTCAAAAACTTTCTTTTTAGCAATATATTCTTTTGTTTTGAAACCTTTAACATCTATAACTTCAGTAGAACCATCTTTATTAAAAATAATAAAATCAGGTTTATATTTTAAGCCAGGTGCTAATATGAAAATTGGTTGTAAACAAAAACCATTTATTTCTTTTGCTTGCAATTTTATTTTTAATTCACAGTAAAAATCAGCTTCTTTTTGACTATCAAAAGTATGCCCATCAACAGAGACTTTGTTTGCTCTATATTTACTTTTTTTAGCCTTATTATTAGTAAAATTCTTGTAATCTTCAATAGTCCAGTGTTCCATAATTTTCTCCTTTTGTTTAAATCTTTTAGTATTATATATAAAAACAAAAAAATGTGCAAGTGAAGAATTGTAGAAAATTATAAAAAGTAGTATAATATTAATACTTAAAATAAAAAAGGAGTATATTATGCGGAAATAATTTTGTGTATGGAAAAAGTAGATATAGTAATAGAGAGCATAAAGGAAAAAGTTTATTAAAATGGGTAGATAATTATGTATTAGTAGATATAGAAACAACAGGGTTATCTCCAAGAACAGATGAGATAATAGAAATAGGAGCAATAAAAGTAAGAGAAAATAAAATAGTAGATACATTTGATACCCTCCTAAAAATAGATGATTATTTAAATCCATTTATTACAAAATTAACAGGAATAACAAATGAGATGCTAGAAGAAGGAATAGAACAAGAAAAAGCATTAGAAGGATTTGTAGAGTTTGCAGGGAATGAAATAATAATGGGACATAATGTTAATTTTGATATTAACTTTATTTATGATAAATGTGAGTCTTATTTAGATTATTATTTAAGTAATGATTTTGTAGATACAATGAGAATTGCAAAACATGTTCTTCCAAATGTTAGAAATTATAAATTAGGAACTTTAGCAGATTACTTTGATGTGGATTATAGAAATGCCCATAGAGGATTAAAGGATGTTGAGATAACTTATGAAGTATATAACAAGATGAAAGAACTAGCTAAAAATTAGGAGGAAATATGGTACCAGAATTTTTAATAGAAATGTTAGAAAAACAATACGGAGAAAATTTAACTAAAAACATAATAGAAGGATATGGAGTAAAAAGGAAAGTAACATTTAGAGTAAACACTTTAAAGGCTAATAGTAATGATGTAGAAAAGGTATTAGAGAAAAATGGTGTAGAATATAGAAAAGTTCCATTTTATTCTGATGCCTTTATAATAGAAAATGTAAGAGAAAATGAAATTCGTGATTTAGACATTTATAAAAATGGTGAAATTTATATGCAAAGCTTATCTTCAATGTTACCACCAATAATATTAAATCCTAAAGAAAATATGGATATATTAGATATGACAGCAGCACCAGGAGGAAAGACAACTGAAATTGCAGCTTTGGTAGAAAATAAAGCTAGGATAACAGCAGTAGAAATGAATAAGATAAGAGCTGAGAAGCTTAAGTTTAATATTGAAAAACAAGGCGCAAGTTCAGTCTATGTAATGGAACAAGATGCAAGAAAAATAGATGACTTTTTCTCATTTGATGGAATCTTATTAGATGCACCATGTAGTGGTAGTGGAACTATAAATATAAATAATCCAAAATTGGAGAGAATATTTACAAAAGAACTTATAAAAAAATCTGTAAAGACTCAAGGAGAGTTATTGAAAAAAGCAATTAATATACTAAAAAAAGGATGTGAAATGGTATATTCAACTTGTTCAATATTAGAAGAGGAAAATGAAGAAATAATAGAAAAAGCAATAAGAACAGGAAAGATAGAAATAGTAGAAATTAATTTTCAAGGAATGGAAGAATTGCCAAAGCTTCCGACTAAGATTAATGGTACTTTATGTGTAATGCCAACAGAAGGATACGAAGGATTTTTTGTAGCAAAGTTAAAAAAATTATAAAATCTTGTAACAAAATTACATTTCTTAGACACTTAAAGGTTAGAAGGGGGAAATGTTATGCAGGATATAGAGAAAATTTACCAAGAATATGCAAAAACTGTATATAAATATATATTCTGCTTGAGCCGGAAACAAAGAAGTGTCAGAAGAAATTGTCCAAGAAACCTTTGAAGTTGCAATAAAAAATATTGATAAGTTTAAAGGTGAATCTAAGATGTCAACATGGCTTTGCCAAATTGCTAAATACATATGGTATAAGACTTTAAGAAAGGAAAAGAAAGTAGAGAATGTTTCTTTTGAAGAATTAGAAGATGTAATTGTATCAAATACAATTTTAGAAGAGGAAATTATAGAAAAACAAGAAAAAATAGAAATTTTCAAAAAGATACAAAAATTGGATGAACAAACAAGAAATGTTATGTATTTAAGGTTGCTTGGTAATTTGGATTACAAAGAAATAGCAGAAATAATGAATAAAACACCAACTTGGGCAAGAGTTGTATTTTTCCGAGGAAAACAAAAAATAAAGGAGGAAAAAGAAAATGAATAAGGAATGTGAAATAGTACAAGATTTATTATTTGGCTATCAAGATGGAACATTACATGCAGCCTCTAAAGAGTTAGTTGAGAAACATTTAAAAAAATGTGAAGAATGTAGAAGAATATTTTCTGAAATGAAAAAAGATGAGATAGAAGTTGATAAAAAAGAAGAGCAAGAACAAGAGATAGACTATTTAAAAAAAGTGAACAAAAAAATGAGTAGGAAAAATAGCTTGCTTATGGTAATAGGTACAATCCTTGGTATTATTATTTTGTTAAATGTAGGAATATTTGTTTATTATTATAATGAAGCGGGAAAAGTACAAATCTATTTAAATGATGATATAACACAAGAACAAATGGATGATATAAAAAATACTATACTAAAAATAGATGAAAATGCTAAATTTGAATATTATTCAAAAGAAGATGCTTTAAATAAATTGAAAAAGACATTTGGTGACAATAAGGATTTGCTTTCAGGATATAGTGAAGACAATAATCCTCTTAATGCATATTATGTTGTAGATACTAATGTGGAAAAGGCAAAAGATATTAAAAACATGATTACGTCTTTACAAGGAATAAAGAAAATAACAGGTCTTTATGATACAAATCCATATATATTTACATTTTCAAAATTCATTATGTAATTAATAACTATATAACATACAATAGTGTAGTTTTAAAAATACTATTGTATTTTTTTAAAATTCTTAAATTTTTAAAAATACTTGTAAAAATATCTCCTAAATTGTATAATGAGAATGATTTTTTGGAAGAACAAATGAAAATAAAAGAAAGAGGTAGTAATAATGGCAAAAAAAAGAAAAAAATTAAGTGCATTTTTAATTGCGGTTTTAATTTTAGTAATTATATTAGTAATTATAGTGGGAGGAACTTTCTTATTTATAAATAGTAAATTAGGAAAGATACAAAGAGTTGATTTAAATGAAGATGATTTAAATGTATCTGCAGATGTTGCAGAAAATTTATCAAAATTTAGAAATATTGCGATATTTGGAATTGACTCTAGAGAAGATACATATTCTAAGGGGAATAGAAGTGATTGTATAATAATTGCAAGCATGAATAATGACACTAAAGAAGTAAAATTAGTATCAGTGTACCGTGATACATATGTACAAATAGAAGGACATGGATTAGATAAAATAACACATGCTTATTCTTATGGAGAAGCACCACTTGCAATAAAAACTTTAAATACTAATTTTGATTTAAATATTACAGAATTTGTAACTGTAAACTTTGACGCAGTTCAAGAAATTGTAGATGATATAGGTGGAATTAGTATGGATATTACTTCAGAAGAAGTATCTCATATACCAGGGCTAACAAAAGCTGGAACATATAATTTAACTGGAGAGCAAGCATTAGCATATGCAAGAATTAGACATGCAGAAGGTGGAGATTATAAAAGAGCTGAGAGAATGAGAAATGTTTTAACAGCGGTATTAAATAAAGTAAAAACATTTAATATAAGTCAAATTAATCAATTTGTTGATGAAGTACTTCCTAAAATACGTACAAATATAACAGCATCAGATATATTTAGTTTAGTACCAAGTGCTATGAGTGCCAAAATAACAGATAGTATAGGATGGCCATATGAAACTAGAGGAATAACGTTGGATAGATGGTATGGAGTTCCTGTGACATTAGAAAGTAATGTTACAAGATTACATCAAGAGGTATTTGGAGAGAGTGATTATGTACCTTCAGATACAGTAAAACAAATAAGTCAAGAGATAATTGATAAAACAGGGTATAGTGAATAAAATGAAAATCAGAGATATAAAAGAGATAAAAATTAATATATTAAGAGCAATTTTTATAATTTTGTTAATAGGGACTTTTAGTATAATATTTGGTTTTTCAAGCCAAGATGCTGGAGAATCAAAGGGGATTAGCAGAAGAGTTACTAAAATTATAACAAATCCTATAAAATCTTTACAAGAAAAACCAGAACAGGAAAAAGAACAAATTCTTTCTAGAATTGAAAGCATTGTAAGAAAAATAGCACATTTTTCTATTTATACAGTAGTTGGATTTTTGCTTATGGCATTATTTAGTACTTATAAATTAGAAGAGATGAATAGATTTTCTTATAGTTTGATAATAGGAGTTATTTATGCTATCTCAGATGAAATACACCAATGTTTTACTCCAGGAAGAGGTCCACAAGTTACAGATGTAATAATAGATACTATGGGTGTCTTGCTTGGAATACTTCTAGTTATGTTAGTGATAAAAATATACGAAAAGTTAATAATAAAACATAAAAAACAGAAAGATATTACAAAGGTAGAAATTAATAATTAAAATGTAAAAGATAAAATACTTCCTAATTGCGTTAGAGCAAAAGGAAGTGTTTTTTTGAAAAAATAAAAATGAATTTCAAGAAAATATTAAAAATAGCGAACATAAGATTGATATAATGGCTGAGACTTCAAGCAAATATAATGTTGAGATAAAAGTTATAATTAAAATGATACTTTCAATATTATAATTATTTTTACAAAATAATAAAAAAATAGACAAAATACTTGAAAACAAAAAATGGTAATGATAGAATGTAAATTAAGAAAAATGGCAATTGAAGAAAAATGTAACACTTAAAAAATCTATTAGAAAAATGTATAATTAATAGGGAATAAATTAAGAATAGAGGGGAAAAAATGTATTTAAGATTCAAAAGATTAGTTGATTTGATTTTAGCCATTGTGTTATTAATTATTTTTGCAATTCCAATGATAATTATTGCTATTTGTATTAAAGCGGAAGATGGTGGTCCGATTATATATAAATCAAGAAGGATGGGAAAAGATTTAAAAGAGTTTAATACATATAAATTTAGATCTATGACGACAAAAAGAGTAGAGTTACATAGTAAATTATCCCATGAACAGATGGTTACAAAAGTTGGTAAATTTATAAGAAAAACAAGTCTAGATGAATTGCCACAGTTATTTAATATAATAAAAGGTGAAATGAGCTTTATTGGACCAAGGCCATGGATACCAGAGTATTATGTGTGGTTTGATGATAATCAAAAAAGAAGAGTTGATGTGTTACCAGGTATTTCTGGTTTAGCTCAAGTTAAAGGAAGAAATGGAATTAATATTTTCAAAAAAATAGATTATGATTTACAATATGTTGATAATATTAGTATTAAACAAGATTTAAAAATAATATTTGAAACAATTGCAACAGTATTTTCTAAGTCAAATGCAGAAATTACGGAAGATGGTATAAAAGAAGAAATAAGTGAGTTAAAAGAAAGTAAAGAAATGAGCAAGGTAGGATAGGAGCAAAGTAATGAAAAAAGAAGAACTAGTAAGTATTGTAATACCAGTCTATAATAGTGAAAAGTTCATAAAAGAAACAATACAAACGGTAGAAAATCAAACATATCAAAACTGGGAATTGTTATTAGTTAATGATTGCTCAACAGATAGTAGTGAAAATATTATAAAAAAATATGAAACAGAAGATAAAAGAATTAGATTAATAAATTTAGAAAAAAATTCAGGAGCAGCAATTGCAAGAAATAAGGGGATAGATGAAGCTAAAGGAAAATATATAGCATTTTTAGATGCAGATGATTTGTGGAAAAAAGAAAAATTAGAAAAGCAAGTAAATTTTATGGAAGAAAATGATTATGCATTTACTTTTACTGGATATGAATTTGCAGATGAAAATGGAATAGGAAATGGGAAGGTTGTTTGTGTACCAGAAAAAATAGATTATAAAGGAGCTTTGAAAAATACAACAATTTCAACTTGTGCAGTGATGTTAAATGCTGAAAAATTAGGAAAAGACTTAATTAAGATGCCCAATATAAGAAGAGGACAAGACACTGCTACATGGTGGAAAATATTAAAAAGTGGAGTCCAAGCATATGGATTAAATGAGAAATTATTTTTATATAGGAGAACTAAACAAACTTTATCTTCTAACAAATTACAAGCTTTAAAAAGAACATGGAACTTATATAGAAATGTGGAAAACTTATCTATTTTAGAAAGTTTTTATTATTTTAATTGCTATGTTGTAAATGCGATAAAAAGGAGAATATAGTAAATGAGGGTAGAAGTTCTAATTTCCACTATGAATTTAAAAGATGAAAAAAAATTAATAAACAGAATGAATGTAAATAAATGTATTATAATCAATCAAGTCAAAAATGAAAATGATATAGAAATTAAGAACAGTGATTGTAGAGTTTTTTCTTATTGTGAAAAAGGACTTAGTAAAAGTAGAAATAGAGCAATAAATAAAAGCAGTGGAGAAATTATTGCCATAGCTGATGACGATATGACGTACTGTGACGATTATGAAAAAATAATAATATCTGCATATGAAAAATATAGAAATGCAGATATTATAGCATTTCATGTAGAGAATTCTGATAGTGAAAGAGGAAAGAAAAAAAGAAAAGAAAAGAAAAGTAATTTTTTAACAAGTATGAAAATCCAATCAGTTCAACTTACAATGAGAAGAGAGAGCATCATAAAAAATAATTTATTATTTAATGAAAATTTTGGAGCAGGTGCGAAATGGTTTATGGGCGAAGAAAATATATTTTTGTATGATTGTTTAAAAAAAGGACTTAAAATATATTATGTTCCAGATACAATTGCAAGATTAAACGATTCAGAGTCTACATGGTTTAGAGGATTCAATAAAGAATATTTTATAGTCAAAGGCGGAGTATATTACGAAATGTCTAAGATATTTTGTCCTCTATTCATTTTACAATTTGCAATCAGAAAGAAAAAAATATATAAAAATGAAATGAGCATAATTGAAGCAATAAAATTTATGAATCAAGGCAAGAAGAAAAGAAAAAAGGAAAAAAAGATGGAGTGCAAAAATGTTTAAGAATCAATATTTAATTTCAAATAAAAAGATACAATGCAACTTAAATGAGATAAAATGGGAAAATACTTATATATATGTAAATGATATTTATCAAATTGCTAAAGAAAAAAAAAATAATAAAGCAATCATAATTTTAGGAGTTTTTTTTAATCCTGTTGATAGAATTTACGAAGAAGATGAAATAGCAAAGAAAGTATTGGAAAATTCAGAAAATGTAAATGATGTTATAAATGAATTGGCATATATATCTGGAAGATATATTGCAATATTTTCTGAAAATTATAAAAATTATATTATTTCTGATGCTTTAGGGATGAAAAATGTGTTTTATTATTACGATGAAGAAGATAATTTTTATATAACTTCTAATCCAAAGATGTTTGAGCAGTATAACATACTAAACATAAAAGTGCCAGAAAAAATAAAAAATATAATGCAAGACTGGAAATTTAGAAGAAAAGAGATGGATTGGAAATCGGATATATGGTATGATATTAGAATTAAACAATTAATTGCAAATCATTATTTGGATATCCAAAATAAAAAAACATTTCATGTTGAGTATTTTTTAGAAAACAAATACAAACAAATGAAAAAAGAGGAAATAGCTGAAAAAAGCATTGAAATATTGAAAAATTCAATAGAAATCTTAACGAAAAAATATAAATGTAGATTAGGGCTAACAGGAGGTTATGATTCTAGGATATTATTAGCAGCGAGCAAAGACAATAAAGAAAAAATAGAATTTTATACATATAAATTTAAAAATATGAATCATTTAGATTATAAGATAGCTAAAAAACTTTGCTTAAAAATAGGGATTAAGCATAATTTGAATTATACAAAAAAATTATCTAAAGAATTTTTGAATGTTTTTTATCAAGAAAATAAATTTCCAAGAATACTAAATAAGACGCGAAATATACAATGGGCTTATGAGAATTTAAGAATGAGCAATTATATAAATATAAATGGAAATGCATTTAATGTATCATATTCAAAATCCGATTGGACGGAAGAGTATGTTGATAAAATAATGTCAGATAATGAATATTATGCAAAAACTTATAAGGAGTTAAAAAATGAAATAAAGACATTTTCAAAGAAATCTAATATACCTTTTGGCTCAGTCAGTATTTGGGAAATAAGAGGTTTATGGGTAAATCAATTTCCGAGAGAACAAGATATAGCAATAGAAGAAGTAACTCCTTTTGATAATAGGATATTCATATATTTATGTAATTTGCTAGATCAAAAAATAAAATCAAACGAATATAAGAAATTAAATGTAGAGTTAATAAAAAAAATGTCTCCGGATTTATTAGAAGTAGAATTTAGTAGAAATTTATTCAGGGAAAAGGCTAAACAGAAAATAAAATCATTTATAAAAAGTATAATAAGGTATTAACGAAAGGAAAATAAAATGACGAAAAAAATATATTATGTTGGTGATTTTGTTACTAATACAGGACCTGCAAATGTGAATAAAAATTATATAAAATATATAAAAGATGACTGTTATTACATAGAAGATAATTCTAAAATTAAAAGACTTTTACATTTTATCTTTTTTTTGCCTAAATGTGAAATTGTTCTTATTTCAGGTTTATCTAATTTACACAGTAAATTATGTGAAATAGCTAAAAAAATGAACAAAACTGTTGTATATTTAATGCACGGATATGTAAAAGAAGAATATGAAATAAATAAAGTCCCAATAGAAAAAAGAAGATTGTTAAAAGCCGAAGAAACAATATTAGAGAATGTGGATAAAATTATTTGTGTTTCAGAGAAATTTTCTACTTTTTTAAAAAAGGATTTACCTAGCTTTGAAAAGAAAATTACATATGTTAACAATGGGGTAGATATTCCTCAAAAAGTTGATAATAAAAGAACAAATAATAAATTTTATAAAATTGTTTCCATAGGGGGCGGAGTAAGAATAAAAAATAATTTAGATATTTGTAAGGCTATTGAAAAAGTAAAAAATGTAAAGATAAAATATACAGTGATAGGCTCAAAGGGTCAATATGGAGAACAGATAAAAAAATATAGTTTTGTAAATTATTATGAAAAACTTTCACATGAAGAAGTTTTGAAAATTTTAGAAGAAAGTGATTTATATATACAAAATAGTTATTTTGAAACATTTGGATTAGGAATTTTTGAAGCTATTTCATGTGGATGTAAAATACTAATATCTAATAATGTCGGAGCATTATCTGTTTTAAAGCAACTATCAAAACATAATATTATTATGGATAATGAAGATACTTCTGAAATAGCTAACAAGATAAAATTCATATATGAAAATAAAAATGAGAGAATTAATTACTTAAAAGATTGGAAGCTTTATACATGGAGGAAAAGTTCAAAAAAATTAATTGAAAGATGCATGGAGGATACGAATGATAAAAAAAGTAGATAATGCAATATTATTAGAAAATATTAATATTAATCTTATATCAATTATTATATTAATGAATTCACTAAAATTAGCGATATTATGGAATTTTGGAATTAATATTAATATGTGGATAGAATATATAATTATTGTAATATTATTAATAGTCAATAAAGTGAAAATTAATAATATAAAAAATTTGATGATTATAGCAATAACTATGATATTGTTTGCGGCAAATTTCCTATTTAATGAGACAGATACTTTGCATTTTTATTTTGAAGAATTTGTATTATTTGCAGTGCCCCTATTGATTGTTTTTTTAATAGATATAGATTTAAAAAAATTTTTAAAAACCTTTTTGGTATATAATATCATTAATATTATTTTGTATTTATTGACATTAGTACTGAATAAAGATATATTGCAAACAGAATATATGACCTTTGGCTTTTATGCAATATCTTCTAATATATATATTATGCTATATTCTTATTACAATAAAAATAGAAAAATGTTTATATTGTCAATTTTACTAATACCAATAGTATGTATCAATGGAAATCGTAGTGTATTGCTAATAGTTTCAACAGCAATTGTTTTGATGCTTTTATATAATTTTAAAGGACCTATAAAGAAAACTTTGATAATTAGTGTATTTATTTTATTAATTATATTTATAAAGCCAATTATGCTATTCGTATTAGATGAACTAACAGGAACATTTGATATATCAAATAATTATTCTGTAAGGAATATTTATAGAATCCTAGAAAGTGATAGCTTAGAGGAAACCCTAGGTGGGAGATACGAAATTTATATGGAAGGGTTACAAGAAATAAATGAAAACCCAGTTTTGGGAATAGGAATAGCAAGTTTTCAAGACAAATATGGATATTTCCCTCATAATATAGTAATAGATATTTATGTTACTTTTGGAATAATATTTGGAACTATATATATTATGTATCTGGTTTATTTAGGAGTAAGGTTAAATAAAATTGCAAAAGAAAATGTAGAAATAAAAATTCTATTTATATTTATGGTTGCGAATATTATGAAACTAATGTTATCAAAAACATTTATTTACGATTCATCTATATGGATTTATATTTCTTTAGGAAATTTAATTATAACAAAATATGCAAGGGCAAGGAGGGCATTTCAAAATGAAAAAATGTATCAAGAAAATACTTCAAAAATTCAGGAATAAGATATTACGTGAAAAAAGCGTAGAAGATTTAATAAAAAGAGGTTTAATAATAGGAAAAAATTTTAATATACAGAAAGAATGCATTTTAGATCCATCACATTGTTGGTTAATTGAGATTGGAGATGAAGTTACATTAGCTCCCAGAGTTCACATATTAGCTCATGATGCAAGCACAAAAAGAGAATTAGGATACACAAAAATAGGAAAGGTAAAAATAGGAAATAATGTTTTTATTGGTGCTAATACTACAGTACTTCCAAATATAAAAATAGGAGACAATGTAATAATAGGTGCGAATAGTTTAGTAAGTAAAAATATAGAAGATAATTCAGTGGTAGCAGGAAATCCTGCTAGAAAAATTATGACTTATCAAGAATATATAAATAAGAATAGAGAGAAGATGAAAAAGGCACCGATTTTTGGTGAAGAATACACATTAAGAAATAAAAAAATAACAAAAGAAATGAAAGAAAAAATGAAGAAAGAACTTGAGGGTTGTGTAGGATATATAGTATAAAATAAATAATTGAAAGGAGTAAAAAAAATGAATGTTGAAGATGTAAAAAATAGAAAAGTAACAATAGGAGTTGTAGGACTAGGGTATGTCGGCTTACCATTGGCAATATCTTTTGCTAAAAAATTTAGAGTAATAGGTTTTGATATTAATAAAAATAAAATTGAAAAGTACAAAGAAGGAATAGATGTAACAAATGAAGTAGGAAATGAAGCAGTTATGAATACAACGATGGAATTTACTTCAGAGCCTAAAAAAATAAAGGAGGCAGACTTTGTTATAGTTGCTGTTCCGACTCCAATAGATAATCATAAAAAACCAGATTTAAATCCAGTAGTAAAATCTTCTGAAACGGTAGGAAAAAATTTAAAGAAGGGTGCGGTGGTTATATATGAGTCAACAGTATATCCAGGTTTGACAGAAGAAACTTGCCAACCAATATTAGAACAACAATCAGGCATGAAGTGTGGACAAGAATTTAAAATTGCATATTCTCCAGAAAGAATTAATCCCGGAGATAAAGAACATAGATTTGAAACAATAACTAAAATTGTATCTGGTATGGATGATGAAACTTTAGAATTGGTTTCAGAACTATATGGCAGTGTACTAAAAAATGGGGTTTACAAGGCATCATCAATAAAAGTTGCTGAAGCAGCTAAAGTAATTGAAAATTCTCAAAGAGATATTAATATTGCATTTGTTAATGAATTAGCAGTAATTTTTAATACTATGGGGATTGACACAAATGAAGTGTTAGATGCAGCAGGAAGTAAATGGAATTTTTTGAATTTCAGACCAGGATTGGTAGGAGGACATTGCATAGGTGTTGATCCATTTTATTTGACATATAGATCAGAAGAAAAAGGTCATTTATCAGAATTAATTTTAGCTAGTAGAAGAGTTAATGATGGAATGGGAAAATTCATAGCGGAAAATGTTGTGAAAAAACTAATAAAAGAAGGTTTAGTTGTAAAAGGAGCTAAGATATTAATTTTGGGATTAACATTTAAAGAAAATGTTCCTGACTTAAGAAATTCCAAGGTTATGGATATTATAAAAGAGCTAGAAAAATATGACGTTAAAGTATATGCAAGAGATCCATATGCTGATTTAGAAGAAATAAAGAGAGAATATGGAATTAATATAGATACAAATGAAAAGAATGAAAAGGTAGATGGAATTGTATTAGCAGTAAAACATAAACAATATGAAGATTTAACAATAGATGATTTAAAAAATATGTTAAAAGAAGATAGAAAATTAGTAATAGATATAAAGCAAATAGTAAATAAAAAAGAAGCAGAGCAAAAAGGTATAGATTTATGGAGGCTATAAAACAGGAGGAAAGAAAATGAATGAACCATTAGTTACAGTAATTATTACTACTTATAAAAGACCAGATAAAATAGAAAGAGCAATAGATAGTGTAATAAATCAGACTTATCCTAATATAGAGTTGATTGTGGTTGATGATAATATTAAAGATACTCAAGAAAGAAAAGAAACTGAAAAAATAGTGGAAAGATATTCAAATATAAGATATATAAAGAATGAAAAAAATTTAGGTGGTGCGCTTTCAAGAAATGTGGGAATTAAAGAAGCTAATGGGGAGTTCATTTCTTTTTTGGATGATGATGATAAATACAAACCAACAAAAATAGAAGAGGAATATAAATGTTATTTAGAACATAAAGATGAAAAATGTCGGACTTATCTACTCGTGGTGTGTGTGGTATAAAGAATCTGAAAACAAAAAGGAAATTACTGAACTTGCTCATAATAATTTTGAAGGAAATCCTATATATGAGCATATGATTAATTGTATAGCAGGAACACCATTATGGTTTTGCCCTAAAAGTATATTAGTTGATATAGGTGGTTTTGAAGACACTCCTTGCAAACAAGATTCTGTTGTGTTGCTAAAAATTTTATTAAAAGGATATAATGTTTTTAGAGTTCCAAAAGAATTAGTTGAGTGCTATTTACATGGAAAGGACGGAATTAGTGGAGTTAAACCTTCTAATATAGAAGGAATGAAAATATACAGAGAGTGGTGCAGAAAAAACTATTGTAAGTTAGAAAATCAAAAGCAAATTAATAATGTAGAATTTAATTTTGCTAGACGATTTGTAACTATGTATATTTTAAATGGCTTGCTAAAAGAGGCAATGGAAGAGTTGAAAATAATGATAAGAAAGAAACCACTAAATAGGAAAACTTTGATAGGAGTTTTTAAATGTTTATTTCCAAAAACATATAAAAAAAAGCTAAAGGAGAGAACTAAAAGTGACCAGTATTAAGAAGAATTTTACGTATAATGTCTTTTATCAAATATTAACGCTTATATTACCACTTATAACTGCTCCTTATGTTTCTAGAGTAATTGGAGCAGAAGGACAGGGGATATATTCATATACATATTCAATAGCATACTATTTTATGTTGTTTGCTATGTTGGGCTTAAAAAATTATGGGAACAGAGAAATTGCTAAACATAGGGATAATAAAGAAAAGTTATCTAAAACATTTTGCTCTATTTATGGATTGCAATTTATAACAGCTCTTTTATCTACTATAGTATTTGTTATTTATATAATATTCTTTTCTGAGAAACAATATCTTTTGTTTTATTTATTACAATTGATATATTTAATTTCTGCATTTTTTGATATAAGTTGGTTTTTCTTTGGATTAGAAAAATTTAAAACAACAGTTACAAGAAATGTAATAATAAAAATCGCTACATTAGCATGTACTTTCTTATTTGTAAAAACTAAAAATGATTTAAATATTTATATTTTCTTAATGAGTTTTTCAACATTAGCAAGTCAAATTGCTTTATGGCCTTTTTTAATGAAGGAAATAAAATTTGTAAGACCAACATTAAAAGAAATAATTAAACATTTAAAACCTAATTTAATCTTGTTTATACCAGTAATAGCTGTAAGCATATATACGATTATGGATAAGATTATGTTAGGAAATATGACAAACATGAAGAATGTTGGTTTGTTTGAGTATGGAGAGAGGATTGTTACAATACCTCTTAATATAATTACAGCGTTGGGAACGGTAATGTTGCCAAGAATGTCAAATTTGGTAGCAAAAGGTGATGAAGAAAATACAAAAAAATATATTAATCGTTCTATGGAGTTTACACTATTTTTATCAATTCCTATTTGCTTAGGATTGATGGCTACTGCAGAGAATTTTGTTCCAATATTTCTAGGAGATGAATTTATAAAAACAGGAGAAATTACAAAATATCTATCAATTATAATAGTAGTAACTTCTTTTGCGAACGTTATTAGGACACAATATTTAATACCAAAAGAAAAAGACATGATATATATTATTTCAGTAATTTTAGGGGCTATTGTGAATTTATTTATTAATATTATTTTAATACCTAAATATGATATAATGGGTGCAGTTATAGGAACAATATTTGCAGAAACAACTGTAATGTTATACCAAACTTTTAAGGTTAGAAAAGAGTTGGAAATAAAAAAATATATAAAACAATTTGTACATTTTTTGGTAAAAGGATTTGTTATGTACATAGTGGTAATAAGTTTAAGTTTTGTAGTTAAACAAAAAGCGATTTTAATAATTTCACAGGTTATAGCAGGATGTATAATATATGCTGCATTGAATTATAGATATATTAGAAATAATATATCTGATATTCCAATTATAAATAAAATGTTATATAAGTAAAAGGAAAGGAATTATATGAAGAGAAGGATTAAATTTATAGCAATATCGGTGATATGCTTAATGGTTTTAATAAGCATAATTATATGTAATAAAACCGTAAATAAATCTGGTGAAACAGTAACTTCAAAAGTGAAAGGTGAAGAAGATATATTAAATATTGAAAAAGAAAATTCACAAAATTATACCACACAAGTATTTCAAAATGAATACGATAATGTTAACCAGCAGCAAGTAGAAAAGTTAGCTGAAGAGATTATACCACATGAAGATGAAAACGGAAGAAAATATATTACATATGAAGATGTTAATTTAGAAGAAGATGATGATTATAAGCGAATTCAATATACACATCTAATAGCTAATAAATATGGATATGATGTGAAAGCTACTAAAAAAGAATATAACATTTATAAAGATGAAATAACATCTATTAAAATTGAAACTAATACAGATTGGAATGAAGCTAAATTTATAATACACGATGAGGATATACAAGAAAAAGAAACTAGAAATTATCCAATATTTCAAATAAGGTCTAAAGAAAATAATATAACTATAACTGATGAGCAAGAATTATCCAATATAGAAGTAAACACTGCTACTAGAAAAATTCCACAATTAGCAGGAAATGGGTTATGTTTATGTATAGTGTATGATGAGAATAAAAAACAATATATAAGAAGTGGAGAAAATGCAAATAATGGAAAAGAAAAAATAGATTTATTTAAAATTGATAATGATGGAAATTTATTAAATGAAGTACAGTGGGATTTTGATAATATAACCAAGATATTATTGATTCCAATTCCAGAAGAAACAATAACGGTTCAAAATGGAAATTTTGTGACGAAAATTAATGAAAATAATTATGAACAAGAACAAGGATATATGAATAGAAACATTATTTGTAATAGAAGTAATACAAAGATAGTAAATATTAATCATAAAATAGAAGATAACGAAAATATTGGAGGGCCATATTATGGATTTCTTCAAGTAGAATTGGCATCAGATATAACTATGGAAAATTGTTATTTGACTGCGCATAAATATAAAGCAACATCTAGTTATGACTTAATTCTTGAATATGCAATAAACGTAAATTTAAATCATATTTATTCAGATGATATACAAGATGATACTCGATGGGGAATTACAGGGACAAGTTATGTAAAAGATATTATTTATAATAACTGTAAATTAAATAGAATTGATTCGCATTGTGGAGTACATAATTTAACAATTAACAGTTGCGAAATAGGCGTTTATGGAATAACGACTATTGGAAGTGGAAACTTAGATATTATTAATACAAGCATAAGCACCAAAAATTCTATGATATATTTGAGAGACGATTATGGCTCAACTTGGAATGGTACAATAAGCATAAAAAATTGCACTTTGAAAGGAGCAAAATCTCCTAATATTTTATATTTTAAAACAACTTATGATGGGGAAAATATTCATAATTATGGGTATGATTTATATTTACCTAATTTGATAATTGATGGATTAACTATAGAAGATGATAATATAAGTAATCAATATAATAATTTATATGTTTTTCAAAATACTGCAGAGAAAACTGGAACAGGCAATGGTGACATGAGAAACAATTACAGTTTGCCACAAAGTGTAATTATTAAAAATTATAAAACAGTATCTGGAAGAAAAATAAAATTATTTAGTAATAAATTTTATAATAGTTTAGATGAGTTAGGTATTAATTTAAGTATGCCATTATCAGATAAAGAAGAAGTAGAAATTACAAATGAAGAAGGAAAAGACATTACAGACAATTCAACAACAAATCAAAATGTAAGAATAAGCAAAAAAGAAATAGAGGGTATACAAACAACAGTTAAAGTAAATAATAAGGAAATAGCAGAAAATGGAATGCTATTAGAACAAGATGGAAATTATAAAATAGAAATAATATACCAAAATACTGCTGGAAAGCAAGAACAAAATATTATTAATGTTCTAATTGATAAAACACCACCTCAAATAACAGGAGTAGAAAATGGAGTTACTTATGAAGAAAATGTTATCCCAACTTCTTCTTCAAATGATATAAAAACAGTAGAATTATATAAAGATGGACAAGTTGTTAATTATACGTTAGGAAATACAATTGAAGAAGCAGGAAAATATGGATTAGTAGTAACAGATGCAGTGGGAAATGAAACAAGAATAGAATTTGAAGTACAATCTAAATTAGATTCAGAATGTGAAGAATATAAATTAGATGGACAATATATATTTGGAGTAAGTCAAGATACAACATTAGAAAAGTTTAGAGAAATATTAAACGGAAATGTAGGATATACAGTATATAGAGATGAAGAAGAATTACAAAATGGAGAAGTAGTAGCAACAGGAGATAAATTAGTTACAGAATATGGAGTAACATTCTATATAGTTGTAAGAGGAGATATAACAAAAGACGGAATAACAAATATAAAAGACTTAGTAAAAATAAGAAGAGAAATATTAGGATTAGAGGAATTTGATGAGCTCCAAGAAAAAGCAGCAAACTTAGCAGAGGATGATGTTGTAAATATCAAGGATTTAGTAACAATTAGAAGAATATTATTAGGCTTAGAAATATAATAATTGTAAAAAGTTACAAAAGAACAAGTTAGTTTATGCTAATTTGTTCTTTTGTAATATTTTTGTAATAAAAACGTAATAAAAGCTTAATATAGATATTGTTGTCGAAAAAAGCAAATAATGATAAGATAATAAAAAATAATGCAAAGGAAGGGATTTGTGTTGAGTAAGAAAATATTAACAATAATACTTATTATAATTATGATGATTACATTGGGAACAATAAATAGTTTAGCAGCAGGAAATATAGAATTAAATATAACAGGAGAAACAACAGTAAATGAGACTGCTAATACTGTAGAATTAACATTATCATTAGGAGGTTTTACAGACATAGAAGAAGGAGTTCCATTAGGATATGAAGGAACTATTACATATGATGAGAATATATTTGAAAGTATAGCAGTAGAAGGATTAAATGGTTGGACAGTAAGTTACGAGGATAGTACTAAAACATTGGTAGGAGAAATAAATACAGCTACAGCAAATACAGAGATAGCAAAAATAACTTTAACATTAAAAGATGGAGTAGAGCCAGGAACAAGTGGAACAGTTAATTTTAACAATATATTATTAACAGATGGAACAAATGATTTTACATTTAATAGAGAAGTTACAGTAACAGTAGGAGGCACAGAAGAGGTACCAACACCAGAAAATCCAGGAAGTGGAGATGAGGAAGAAAATGTGTTAGCAGAAGAACCTACAAACGAAAATTCAAATACAAACACAACAACTATACAAGGTGGAAACACAGATAGAACAACATCTTCAACAAGACTACCTTCAGCTGGAATTAAAAATGTATTAATAATAGCAATAGCAGTAGTAGTTATTGCAATGATAGTTTTTAAAATAAAATCAAGAGATATAAAATATTAAGATTAAGAATAAAATAAATATTAATCTAAAAAATAACATCATCCGCGATTTTTTACGGATGATGTTGATTTATTTATAAGAGAATTACAAAATGTAAATGTATAGAACAACAATATCTCAATTAAGTTTATGCTAATAAATTTTAGAGAAAAATTATCAATAATTAATATCTTGATTTTTTTTCTTAAAAATATTGCAAAAAAAAGAAGTTAAATGTATACTATAAAAGTATAAAATACAAAAGATAGGGGAGGAAAAATGGAAGAATTAGATTTAAAAGAATTATTTAACATTTTTTGGAGTAAGAAAGTACAAATAATATTAATTGTACTAATATTTATAGCATTAGGTGTAATATATACAGTAGGATTTACAACACCAATGTATACATCTTCAACAACATTATTGCTTGCAGGTTCAGAAAGTGGAGGAGAAGAAACAGCAAATTCAATTACAACAACAGATATAACGTTGAACTCTAAATTAGTCTCAACATATAGTGTGTTAGTTAGAAGTAAAGATGTATTAAGTCAAGTTATATCAAACCTTGGTATGGATATTTCATGGGAAAACTTAAGAAATAATGTAAAAGTAAGTTCAGTTGAGGATACTGAAGTGATAGAAATATCAGTAACAACTAAAGATGCAACAGAGTCAGCCAAAATAGCAAATGAGACAGCAAAAGTATTTACAGAAAAAGTTACTGAAATATATAATATAAATAATGTTCATGTAGTAGATGAAGCAGAAGTTGAAAATTCACCATCAAACATCAATCATGAAAGAGATGTAATAATATTTGCATTTATTGGATTGGTTGTATCTGTAATATATGTGCTAATTGCTAATATGTTAGATACAACTATAAAAACAGCAGAAGATATAGAAAAGGAATTTAAAATCCCAGTGATTGCGTCAATACCAGTATATGAAAATGCAATACAAAAGAGAAAAGGAGGAAAAAGATAATGAAAAAAGAATTAGTTACAGAATTAGATCCAAAATCTCCTATTTCAGAAGTTTTTAGGACATTAAGAACAAATATCCAATTTATGAACACAAAAGGAAAATTAAAAAGTATATTAATAACATCAACATTACCAGGGGAAGGAAAATCTTGGACTGCCTCAAATTTAGCTGTAACATTTGCTCAAGCTGGTAAAAAAGTTGTTGTAATAGATGCTGATATGAGAAAAGGAAGAATATATTCAATATTTGGAGTATCACCAAGACCAGGGCTATCAAATTATTTATCAGGAGTAGATTGGGATGAGGGAGAAGCTTCAAATAACTTAGCAGATTATATTCAAAAAACTGATATAGAAAATTTATCTGTAATAGCTGCTGGAAATGTTCCACCAAATCCATCTGAATTATTAATTTCAGATCAAATGACAGAATTAATGGAAAAATTAAAAGAAATGTTCGACATAATAATTTTTGACGGAACACCAAGTCAATTAGTAACAGATTCTTTAATATTAACGAGAATAGTAGATTCAACAGTAATAGTAACAGCAAGTAAAGAAACAAAAAAAGAAGATTTAAAAAGAGTTGTAAAAAACATAAAAAATGTAGGTGGAAGAATAGCAGGAATAGTACTAAACAAAATTACAATAGATGACAAAAGATATGAGCAATCATATTATTATGGTTCAACAGCGTTAGCTGATACAAAACCAAAATCTAGAGCAGCAAAGCGTGCAAGTAAAGAAATGTATACTAGAGCATCAAATATGATAGAAAAGAAAGAACCTATTTTTGAAAAGATAGAAGAAAGTGAAAAAGAGGAAGAAAAAGAAATTGGTAATAATATAATAGAAGAAGTACAAAAAGAAACTAAAGAAGAACAAGATACATTAGAAACACTAACCAATAATATAAATATAAAAAATGAAGAAATACCATTAGATAAAACAACAGAAATATTAAATCAAATAAATCAATATTTGGATGAAGAAAAGAAAAAATTAAAGTAGTAATAGACAAAAGGAGAAAGAAATGATAGACATACATTCACACATATTACCTAATATCGATGATGGATCAAGAAGTATAGATGAAACTTTTAATCTTATAAGAGAAGCAAAAAATGTAGGATTTGATGCAATTGTATCAACATCACATTATATGGAAGGATATTATGAAACAAATGTACCAGAAAGAGAAGTTTGGGTAAAGGCAATTTATGAAAATTTACAGGCCAAAAACATAGATATAAATTTATTTTTGGGAAATGAAATATATATGTCAGACAATATAATAAAATTACTAGAGGATAGGAAAGCATCAACAATCAATGATACAAGTTATGTGTTATTTGAATTACCATTAAATGCAGAGCCACTTAATTTATATGATACAATATATGAAATGCAACAATATAAATTAGTACCAATTCTTGCACATCCAGAAAGATATAGCTTTGTGCAAAGAGAACCAGAATTAGTATATGATTTAGTAGAAAAGGGAGTTTTAATGCAAGCAAACTATGGTAGTATAATAGGTCAATATGGAAAGAAAGCTCAAATGATTGTAAGAAAATTCTTTGAAGGAAATATGATACATATGTTAGGCTCAGATGTACATAGACAAAATACAATATATCCTAAAATACCACAAATATTATCAGAACTAAATTCATTAATAGGAGAAGAAAAACTAGAAGAATTAACAACAACAAATCCAAACTTAGTAATTCATAACAAAAGAATAGATATAGAAACACCACATATGATGAAATTAGATTTTAAGGAAAAAATTATGATTGCAAAAGATGATGCTTTAGGCAAAATAAAAGGCATAATGAAATCTAAAAAGAGTAAATAATGTTTATGTAGGAAGGAAGTAATTTTATGAGAAAATATTTTGGAACAGATGGTATTAGAAGAATAGCAAATACTGAGTTAACACCTGAGTTGGTTTATAAGGTAGCAAAAGCAGGAGCTTATGTGTTATCAAAACATTCAGACCATACACCTGTAATTTTAATTGGAAGAGATACACGTATTTCTGGAACATTAATAGAAAGTGCGATGGTTGCAGGATTTTTAAGTTATGGAGCAAATGTTAAACTATTAGGTGTAATTCCAACTCCAGCAGTAGCATATTTAACAAGAAAATTAAAAGCAGATGCAAGTGTTGTAATCTCTGCATCACATAATACATATGAATTCAATGGAATAAAATATTTTAGTAACAAAGGAATGAAAATACCAGATAGTTTAGAAGAAGAAATAGAAGAAGTTATGGAATCTGGAAAACTAGATGAATTAAAAGCAGTAAATGATAAAATTGGAGTATCAGAATATGCTCTAGATTTAATAGATGAGTATGTATATTTCTTTAGAAAGAACTTTGACGATGATATAGAAAAATATAATAGAGATGATTTTGTTGTAGCTTTAGATACAGCAAATGGTGCAACATCAGTTGTTGCAGAAAAAGTATTTAAAGCCTTAGGCATAAGATATAAAATAATAAATAATAAGCCAAATGGAGTAAATATTAATGAAAATTGCGGTTCAACACATCTTGATGGATTAAAGAAATATGTAGTAGAAAATGGATTATCTTTAGGTGTTGCATATGATGGTGATGGAGATAGATGTTTAGCAGTTGATGAAAAGGGAAATGAAATTGATGGAGATAAATTACTTGCAATAATATCTCAAAATTTAAGAAAAAAAGGAAAATTAAATAAAGATACAATAGTTGCAACAGTAATGAGTAATTTAGGGCTAAATAAATATGCAAGAGATAACGGTTTAGAATTACTACAAACAAAAGTTGGAGATAGATATGTATTAGAAGAAATGTTAAAAGATGGATTCAACTTAGGTGGAGAGCAATCAGGACATGTGATTTTACTTGATTACAATCCAACAGGAGATGGAATATTAACTTCATTAATGTTAATAAAATCAATATTAGAAGAAGGTAAAAAAGTTTCAGAACTTGCAAGTATTGTAAAATTATATCCACAAATATTAATAAATGCAAAAGTAAATGCTGATAAGAAATATGATTATGATAATGACGAAGAAATAAAAGGAGCAATAGAAAAATTAGAAAAAGAATTTGCGGGAAATGGAAGAGTATTAATCAGGGCCTCAGGAACAGAACCGTTAGTAAGGGTTATGATAGAAGGAGAAGACCAAGAATATATAACTAAAAAAGCACAAGAAATAGCAAGTTTAATAGAAGAGAAATTAAAATAATAATATAAAATATTGTAACTAAAATGTAATATAAAAGTAATATAAAAATGTTGATTAATGTAATAATTAATGTTATGATTAAGTAAACAAACCAAAGAAAACGGAGGGGAGAAAATGTTTATATTTGATATATCAAACCCACTAACATTATTATTAATGCTTGCAGCGACTGTATTATTAATATTTTTAGCCCAAGAAGTTAAAAAGAGTATGATAGGTGCACTTATATTGTTTGCTTATCTAATAATATTAATTATACACGTAGCACAAGTTGCTACTTTATCTGAGGAATATAGATATATGATATCAACATTATCAAGATGTATTGTTATAGACTTTATATTTGTATTCATTTCATTCTTCTCATATCTATGGGTAGATGATATAGAGACAAAAGCAACAGGAAAGAAAAGTCTTGACGATAGCTTGGATTGGTTCTGGAGAAAAGTTTAAAAAATAAAAAATTCGGTAATATTACCGGATTTTTTTTGCTTTAAACATAATTTTTTTTCTATCGCATATATATAAATATAATAACGTAAGATAAGGAGAAAAATATGTTTAATGTTGCAGTATTAAAATTGAAAGATATTTTAAAATACTTTATGGGGATTATGATAACAGGATTAGTGATTTTTTTTGTAAGTAAAGGTTTGGAAAAAAGTGGTGATAATAATAGTAGCAGTAACAATATACTTCAAAAAATGGAAAAGGGAATAAGTCTTTTTACAGAAAACAGTATGTTATATGCATTAGATCAAACAATACCTGTAGTTTCTAATGTAAATAAAGAATATAAAGATATAGCAAAAGAGGATGATGCAAATCAAGATGAAAGTGTTTTACAGATGATGCTAGGAACTCAGATAAGTTCTATTAAAGGAATGGAAGATATTGAAAAAAATAAGACTTCAGAAGAAGTGAGTCAAAATAATGAAAATAATAATCAAGAAGAAGATAAAGAAAATAATGAAAATAGTGCAGTAGCAAATGCAGGAGTTCAAACAGAAGTAATAACCCAAAATCCTATAAGTGATGGTAGCAATACAAATATAGGAAGTGTTAAAATAAAAAATGAAACAGATTATCAAATAACTGAGGATATGTTTAACACTAATGACCTTACAATTGATAATAAAAATATTATATTGTTCCATACTCATAGCTGTGAAAGCTATACAGTAAGTGAAAAATATCCATATACGCCAACAGGAAACTATAGAACAACGGATTTAAACTTTACAGTGACAAGAGTTGGAACAGAATTGGAAACATATTTAAAACAATACAATTATAATGTTGTACATAATACAGATTATCATGATTATCCAGCATATAATGGTTCTTATACACGTTCTTTAAAAACAGTAGAAAATATTTTGCAAACAACGCCTAGTGATATAATAATAGATGTACATAGAGATGCAATAGGTTCAAGAAGTGATTATGCACCAACTGTAAAAATAGGTGATGAAGAAGCAGCACAATTAATGTTTGTTATAGGAACAGATGCAGGTGGATTATGGCACCCAAATTGGAGAGAAAATTTGAAATTTGCAATAAAAGTTCAGGCAAGAGCAAATGAAATGTATCCAGGACTATTTAAAACAATGATGTTAACAAAATCAAGATATAATCAACATACAGGAAAATATGCAAGCATAATTGAAGTTGGAGCAACAGGAAATACATTAGACCAGTGCTTAACAAGTATGAAATATTTAGCGGCGGTAATGCATGAAGTGATACAATAAGGGGACGGGGAAATTTTGTCTCATTCTGAAAAGAAACGTGAACTTGAGACAAAAAAAGCCCGTCCCTTTTTTGTTACAAAAAAACTTTAATAACTTTAGTTAAAAACTTGAATTATAGGAATTACTTGTATATAATGTAACTGGAAAATTTTAGAGAAAGAAGAGGTGTAAGTATATGGCAGAGATAAGTTTAAACTTAAAGAATAGCGGAATAACAATGAAAAGTATAATGGAATATAAGGAACGAGTAGAAAATATCCATAAGGATTTACATAGAAGAGCAAGTGATGATAAGGATTTTGTTGGCTGGCTTGAACTTCCAACAAATTATGATAAAGAAGAATTTAAAAGAATAAAGAAAGCAGCAAAGAAAATAAAAAAAGAATCTGATGTATTATTAGTAATAGGAATAGGTGGGTCATATTTAGGAGCAAGAGCAGTAATAGAAGCATTAACAAGCTCTTTTAACAATTTGCTTCCAACAAGACAAAGAAAATATCCACAAATTTTATATGTAGGAAATAATTTAAGTCCTAATTATATGAATGAATTAATAGAATATGTTGCTAATAAAGATTTTTCTATAAATGTAATATCAAAATCAGGAACAACAACAGAACCTGCAGTTGCGTTTAGAGTATTTAGAGAAATACTAGAGAATAAATATGGAATAGATGAAGCAAGAAGTAGAATTTATGCAACAACAGATAAAGAAAGAGGAGCATTAAAAACACTTTCTGACAAAGAAGGATATGAAGAATTTGTAGTTCCAGATAATGTTGGGGGAAGATATTCTGTATTAACAGCCGTAGGATTACTTCCAATTGCGGTAGCAGGAATTGATATAACGAAATTAATGGAAGGTGCAAAAATTGCACAAGATAGATATAATGATCCTAATTTAAAATATAACGAATGTTATCAATATGCTGTTGCTAGAAATATATTATATAAACAAGATAAAAATACAGAAATATTAGTAAATTATGAACCAAAAATGCATTATTTTACAGAATGGTGGAAGCAATTATTTGGTGAAAGTGAAGGAAAAGATAATAAAGGAATATTCCCTGCAGGAGTTGATAATACAACAGATTTGCACTCAATGGGACAATATATACAACAAGGAAGAAGAAATCTATTTGAGACTGTTGTGTATGTAGAAGAACCAAAATCAGATATTACTATAAATCCAGATGATGATAATTTAGATGGATTAAATTATTTAGCAGGAAAAACATTAGATTTTGTAAATAAAAAAGCGATGGAAGGAACTATAGAAGCACATGTATCAGGAGATGTTCCAAATATTGCGATTAAGATGAATAAATTAGATGAAGAAAATTTAGGAGAGTTAATATATTTTTTTGAAAAAACATGCGCTATGTCAGGAAGTATATTGGGAATAAATCCGTTTGACCAACCAGGAGTAGAAGAATATAAAAAGAATATGTTCAAATTATTGAAAAAACCTGGATATTAATATTAATGTCCAATTGGGGACGTTTCCTTTTGGACTATTTTGTTCATTTGGAAACATCCTTAACGGATAATTTGTCAATTTTAGGACACATCTATAAGAAAAGAGGTAACAAAATGATTTTTAAAGAGAACTTTAAAATGGGACTAACAGATATAGGAAAAGATAATAAAATAAAAAATATTGCAATACTTAAGATGCTAGAAAATATAGGGGCATATCATTCTGATATTGCAGGATATGGTTCAAATGATATACCTATAAAAAAATTAACATGGATTTTATTAGACTGGAAACTTAAAGTTTTAGATAGGCCTAAATATGGACAAACTTTAGAAATACATACATGGGCAAGAATTGGAAATAAATTCTTTACATATCGTGATTATGAAATTTACGATGAAAATAAAAATCTTTGTGCAATAGCAACTTCAAAATGGACTTTAGTAAATATTGAAGAAGGAAAGATGTCAAGGATAACAGATGAAGTTATAGAAAAATATAATACAGAGGAAAAAGAAGTATTTCCAGGAGAAAAATTAGACAGATTACAAGTCCCAAAAGATTTTATTTCTAGTATAAATTATACAGTAATTAGAAAAGATATTGATATTAATAAACATATGCATAATTTATATTATTTAGATTTGGCATATGAAGCTTTACCAGAAGATGTATATAATAATGATAGACCTTTTGATAATGTTAGGATTATGTATAAAAAGGAAATAAAACTTGGAGATACTATTATTTGTAAATATACTAAAAAAGATAATAAAAATATTATTGTAATACAAAGTGAGGATGAAAAAAATCTACATGCGATAGTAGAATTGTATTAATAACACAAAAGATGATTCTCCAAAGAAAGGAGTAATTAAATAATATGGATGAAGCTTATAAAATGGCGTGTACAGAAGTTACAGAAGCATTAAAATACATACCATTAGAAGAATATCATAAAATACCTGGAAAGGTATTAAAATTTATAAAAGATAATTGTGATAGTAAATATAATTATAAATATGACGTAAAAAATCCTAAATTGTCTAAAAGGGCGAATATAATTATTACTAAATTATATTTAGATTATATAGCAGACGAAAAAGAAAAAAGGATAATAAATGAAATATTAATACTTAACAGTAGAAAGAAACAAAATTCTTATACAACAGATGTGTTTGGAAATGAGAAAGAAAACAATAATAGAACAAGTCAAGTTAAAAATGAACAGCATAATTTACCAATTGAAACAGAAAATACAAGTTGGATAAAGAGACTAATAAATAAAATAAAGTTAATTTTTGTAGGAAGAAAGAGTTAAAAAATGGTAGAATATAAAAGATTAGAGGAACTCCTAGGAGAAGATATTGCAAAAAGAGTTCAAAGGTTATCTCCATCAGTGTTAGAAAAAGTAACAGAACAAAAAATAATAGGAATAATAGAAGTGTTTGACGAATTTGACTTAAATAAAAAGCTTTTTAGAAGTACACCAAGTATATTTGCTAAGGCTTCTCCTGAAAGAATGAGAAGTGTAATAAAAACACTAGATGAACAGGGAATAGATAGAAGTGTATTAGATGACGGAGGAAACATATTAATAAAAGGTGCCCCTGACAGGATAAGAGGGATAATACAAGAACTGAAAAAACAAGGGATAGGAACTGATATATTAAAGACAAATGGGACTATTTTAGCCTTTGGAACTCCGAATAATATAAGTGAAATAATACAAACGTTAAATGATGAAAAGATAGGAATTGATATACTAAAAACGAATGGAACTATTTTGGCTTATGGTAATGCTGATAATATTAGAAAGATAATAAAAGTGCTAAAAGATAAAAGAATAGGAACCAATATATTAAAGACGAATGGAAATATATTAGCATTTGGAAATCCTCAAAAAATGGAAAGAACAATAGATTTATTAGAAAAAACTGGAATAGGAATTGGTATATTAAAAACTAATGGAAACATATTAGCCCAAGGAGATTCAGAAAGAATAGAGGAAATAATAAAAGTATTAGAAGATGAAAAAATAGGTACAGATATATTAAAAACTAATGGAAATATATTAGCTAGGGGAAATCCAGATAGAATAAGAAGAATAATTCAATTATTACGAGAAGAAGGAATAGGCACAGATATATTAAAAACCAATGGAAGCATATTAGACCAAGGTAATCCGGATAGAATGCAAGAAATAATAGAACTTTTGGATAAAGAGAAAATAGAAAGAAGTGTTATAACTGCTGATATATTAGGTAGAGGAAATCCTGACGATATACGAAAAATAATACAGATATTAAGAAAAGAAGGAATAGGCACAGAATTTTTAGTAAATTGTGGAAATGTATTAGCACAAGGGAAACCAGATAATATACAAAGTATAATAGATGTATTAAAAGAAAATAAAGTAGACATAGATATAATAAAAACAAATGGAAGTATATTAGCATTAGGGAATCCAGAAAGAATAGGAGAAATAATACAAGTATTAGAGAAAGAAGAGTTAGGATTAGATATATTAAATGGACATGGAAACATTTTAGCACAAGGAGATCCAAGTAGAATAAAAGAGGTAATTGAAGCTTTAGACGAGATAGGAATTGGTAAAGAGTCAATAAAAGATAAATTTGCCGGGCTTTTGCTTACAACAAGTAGGGAAAATATCAAAGATGTATTTGTGATATTACAGGCACATGATTTGAGGCAAATAGTAGAAGATAATCCTAATATTTTAAGAACAAGGTCAAAGAATTTAGAGGCATTAATAAGATTATTTGAAAGGGAAGATTTGATTGGAGCTGTGAGAAACAGACCTACTTCAATTTATAATTCTTCATATAGGTTAACACTATCAAGAATTAACTATCTAAAAGAACACGGAGTACCTCTAAAGTATGTGGACGAATCAGGAGAAGAAAGATTTAATCAAGACATATTTATAGGTGCAGAGAAATTTGAAAAGAGATACGGAATAGATGGTAAGAAGTTAAAAGCTACATATGGAAAAGAACCAACTACTACTAAAAGTATGCTAGAAGAAGCATTGCGAGATGGAATAACAAGTGAAGATTTAGAGAATATGCCACAATTGGAAGAACAAGAAGAAAAATCAAAAGATGATTCTCAAAAATAAAAGTATAGAGGTATAAAATGGAATATTTATTAAATTATATGGAAGATTATGAAGTTGAATATTTAAAAGAACAATACACAGATGAAATAATAAATATATTATCTATGGAAAAAGATAATGTTATAAGAAAAATAAATGAATTATTAAAACAAGGAGAAGATGACATATATAGTAAAATGTCAGAAGATATAGGATTCTTTATAGATATGTAATATATTATATAATTAATTAAAAATAGATCTTAATTATCAATGATAATTAGGGTCTATTTTTAATAGGAACATAAGATTGGAAATGGAACAGAAACTATATAAAAATAATTATAAATTTTCTTGACTATTTGTATAAAGAAATATAAAATTAAATAGACAAAAATGTCGGATTGTTTTCGATTATATATTTGAATAAATTTTACAATAATGGAAATAATTTAAAATGAGTACAAGAGCAAACAAATAAGAAACTAAAGAGGAGGAATAAAAGATGAAAATAAACAAAAAACAAAGAAAAAATAGTAAAGGAATTACATTAATAGCATTAGTAATAACGATTATTGTACTTTTAATTCTTGCTGGAGTATCAATAGCAATGTTAACAGGAGACAATGGAATACTTACACAAGCACAAAAAGCAAAAGAAGAAACAGAAAATGCACAGGCAAATGAAGAAAATGTATTAGATAGTTATGAACAATATATAGGTGGGTTAACAAATGGAGGAACTTTAATAACAGTTACGGGAGAAGAGACTACAAATACAACAGTTAAAGATAGTTTAGAAAATAAAGTAACTGTACCAGCAGGATTTAAAGTAGTAAATTCAGGAGATAATGTAGAAGATGGAATAATAATAGAAGATGTAAGTCATAGTGCTACAGCAGGAAGTCAGTTTGTATGGATACCAGTAGGGACAATACAAACGACCAAAGGAGAAAAGAAAATAGACTTAAAGAGATATGTATTTAATAGTGATGGTTCGATAAATGAAGAAAAATCTACAACGGAGCCAGAAACACAAATAGAAGATTATACAGTTAATAATGAAACTCCAATTTATTGCTATGAGGCTTTAAAGGATAATACCACAAGTAATACTCATGCAAAGGACATAGAAACTTTTATATCAAAAGTAAAATTAGATGGAGGATATTATTTAGCTAGATATGAAGCAAGAACAGCTGAACAGAGAACAAAATGGTCAGATGAGCTTAAAACAATGACAATAAAAGCAAATGATTTTATATATAATTATGTATCACAAAGTCAGGCAGCAAACTTAAGCAGGAATATGTATAATGATACAAACTTTACAAGTGATTTAGTAAACAGCTATGCCTGGGATACAGCTATATACTTTATACAAACTTGTTCCGATGATAATGATTATTCACGACAAACAAGTTTAAATAATGTTTTCTTAGAAAAAGGAATAAGTGAAGATAGAAAATGTAATATATATGATTTAGCGAGCAACTGTGAAGAGTGGTCTACAGAAACATGTGCTAATGACAGTACAATGCCAGGAATTGCAAGAGGAGGGATTTTTTCTTATCCAAATGTTGGTAGCAATTTTTATCCGGCTAGTAGAGATAATAATAGTTTAGGTGATAGTTATCAATATATTTCATTTAGGCCACTTTTATATCTATAATAACAAAAGAATGATATTAAAATACAATATACTAGAAAATATAGTAAAAAAGTGTAAAAAAATGCTTGAAATTTGTCGAATCTATGATATAATACCATTTGGTGTAAAAAATTATAGGGAGGAAGTAGAATGAAAGTAGTTTTTAGAAAAACAAAAATTATTGGAACAATAGGACCAGCTAGTGAAAATGGTGTAACATTAGAAAACTTAATGAATACGGGATTAAACGTAACAAGAATTAATTTTTCTCATGGAGGATATGAAGAAAACAAAGAAAAAATAGAAACAATAAAAAAAGTAAGAGAAAAATTCAATAGACCAGTAGCATTAATGCTAGATACAAAAGGTCCTGAAATAAGAACAGGTGTATTAGAATCAGGAGACGAAAAAGTAACTATTAATGAAGGACAAACATTTACATTTGTAAATGAAGATATAATAGGAGATAATACAAAAACAACACTTACTTATAAAGAAATATATAAAGATGTAAAAGTAGGTTCAAGAATATTAGTAGATGATGGAGCTATAGAATTTGAAGTAACAGAAATAAAAGATAAAGATATTGTTTGTAAAGCATTAAACACAGGAAGATTAGGAAGTAGAAAAACTGTTAATATCCCTGGAGTAAAACTTGAATTACCATTTATATCTGAAAAAGACAGAAATGATTTAATTAATGGTGTAAAAGCAGATTTTGACTACATTGCAGCATCTTTTGTAAGAAGAGCAGACGATGTAAGAGAAATGAGAAAACTTTTAGATGACAATGGTGGACAAAGAATAAAAATTATTTCTAAGATTGAAAGTCAAGAAGGTGTAGAAAACTTCGATGAAATATTAGAAGTATCTGACGGTATAATGGTAGCTCGTGGAGACTTAGGTGTAGAAGTACCTATGGAAATGGTTCCAGTATATCAAAAGAGAATGATTAAAAAATGTAATAAAGCTGGTAAACCAGTAGTTACAGCAACACAAATGCTAGAATCAATGACACAAAATCCAAGACCAACAAGAGCAGAAGTAAGTGACGTAGCAAATGCTGTATATGATGTTACAAGTGATATAATGCTATCAGGTGAATGTGCTATGGGTAAATATCCAATAGAGTGTATAAAAGCTATGTCTAAAATATCAAAATCAGTAGAAGCTTCAATAAAATATTGGAAGAGATTCTATAAGAGAAGTTTTGATCATACAAAGAAAGATGTTGAAAGTGCTTTAGCTTATACAACATGTGTAACAGCAGAGCAAATACAAGCAGACGCAATAGTAGCTTATACTCATACAGGAGATTCAATAGTAAAATTAGCAGCATTAGCACCAGCTTGCCCAATATTTGCTATAACAGATGATAAGAAAACATATAACCAATTATCATTAGTATTTGGTACATTACCAGTATTAATCGAAGGAGAAGCTTCAATAGATGATACAATTAATGCAGGAATTGAAGACTTAAAGAAGAGAGGTCTATTAGAACAAGGTGATATGATAGTATTATCAGGTGGAGCATCAGCATTACCAAAACAAAATAAAGGAAAAGTTATTGGTGGTTGTGTTAAAATATAATTAAACAAGATAATATATTGAAGATGAAAAGTAAAGTTTTGAATATTTCAAAATTTTACTTTTTTCTTGTTATTTAAAACAAAGTTATGTTATACTATATACATGTAAAAATAAAAGATGTTTTTTGACCCCGTCCCAAAAAACATGAGAAAAGGACAAAGGGGAATGGAAAACATTATAGAAAGGAAAAGGATAATGTCAAAACCAATAGTAGCAATAATAGGAAAGCCAAATGTGGGTAAATCAACATTTTTTAATTATCTAGCAGGTTCAAGAATATCTATAGTTCAAGATACTCCAGGAGTAACAAGAGATAGAATATATGCAGAAACAAATTGGAGAGGAAGAGACTTTACACTAATAGATACAGGAGGAATAGAACCAGATTCTGATGATATAATACTTTCTCAAATGAGAGAGCAAGCAAATTTAGCAATTGCAATGGCTGATGTAATAATATTTTTAACAGATATAAGACAAGGAGTAACAGCGGCAGACAAAGAAATTGCTTTAATGCTTAAAAAATCTGGAAAACCAATTGTTCTTGTTTGTAATAAAGCAGATAATATAGAAAAAGATAAAGACGAAATTTATGAGTTCTATAACTTAGGAATAGGAGAACCTTATCCAATTTCAGCAACAAATGCAATTGGAATAGGAGACGTGCTAGATGCAATTTATGATAAATTTCCTAAAAGTGATGAGAATGAAAATGATGATAACAAAATAAAAGTTGCAGTAATTGGAAAGCCAAATGTAGGTAAATCATCATTAATAAATAAAATACTAGGAGAGAACAGGGCAATTGTAAGTGATATTGCAGGAACAACAAGAGATGCAATAGATTCTGAATTCGAAAATGAAAAAGGAAAATATGTTTTAATAGATACAGCAGGAGTAAGAAAGAAAAGTAAAATAAAAGAATCAATTGAAAAATATAGTATAATGAGAACTCTTTTAGCAATAGAAAGAGCAGATGTGTGCTTAATGATGATAGATGCTGTAGAAGGAGTAACAGACCAAGACGCAAAAATAGCTGGTGAAGCACATGAAGCAGGAAAAGGTGTAATAATTGTAGTTAATAAATGGGACGCTGTAGAAAAGGAGACAGGTACATTAGAGCAATATAAAAAAGATATATATCAAAAGTTAAAATATTTATCATATGCACCAATAATATTTATATCAGCATTAACAGGACAAAGAGTAAATAAACTATTTGATTTAATAAATCATGTAGCAGAACAAAATGCACTAAGAATAACAACTTCTGTATTAAATCAAGTAATAAATGAGGCAATTGCAATTGTACAACCTCCATCAGATAAAGGAAGAAGACTAAGAATATATTATGGAACACAAGTATCAACAAAGCCACCGACATTTGTTGTATTTGTTAATAATAAGCAATTATTCCATTTTTCTTATGAGAGATATTTAGTAAATCAAATAAGAAAAGAATTCGGTTTAGAGGGTACACCAATTAGAATAATTGCAAGAGAAAAATCAGATAAAGAAGCTATGAAAGAGGGGTTTTAAAAAATGGTAGTATATATAATTATGGCAATAATTGCATATTGCATAGGAAGTGTAAATTTTTCAGTAATATTTAGTAAAAAATTTGCAGGATTTGATGTAAGAGAAAAAGGAAGTGGAAATGCAGGAACAACTAATATGCTTCGTTCTGTAGGAAAAAAAGCAGCTGCAATAACACTTGTATGTGATATATTAAAAGGAGTTGTTTCAATAGGAATTGCTATAATACTTGGAAACATACCAAATATGAACAAAGAATTATTAGTACAAATAGCAGGTGTAGCAGTAATTTTAGGACATACTTTCCCAGTATTTTTTGGATTTAAAGGTGGAAAAGGAGTTGCAACATCACTTGGAGTATTATTATTAAGTAACTGGCAAATTGGATTAATTTGTTTGGTATTTGCTTTAGCGTTAATGGTATTAACAAGAATGGTATCAGTAGGTTCTTGTGCAGCAGCTGTATTATTCCCTGTACTTACTTTGTTTATAAATGATCATTACACAGTTTTAACAGAAGGAAAATCAGGAAATGTATATTTTATATATAGTGTAATATTAGCAGTGATAGTTTTATTTAATCATAGAAGTAATATAAAAAGAATTTTAAATGGCACAGAAAATAAAGTAAGTTTTAAAAATAAATAGAAAATAATAAGGAGAGAAAACAAATGAAAAGATTAATTACAATATTTAGTGTGTTATTAGTTATATTAAGTGGATTATTAATAAATATTAGCTGTGCTTATGATGAAACTTATACTTTAGAATTTGAAGCTAACGACGTAAATGAGGATTTTGATTTGTATTTATTACTTCCAAAAGATTATATTATATTTGCAATACAAGAAGATGGATTAAACATAGAGTATACAGGAGTAGAAACTTTAAAAAATAATGATATACCGAGTATACGCGTAAACAAAGAAAATATAAATGATGAGTTATATGAAGAAGATGGAAAAGAATATGTTCAAATTCTTTTAGAAAAAAATGAAGACGGTAAATACGAATTTGATATTCTTTCAAATTATCCAGATATGGATATGAAATATAGAATAAAAAATATGAATAAGGATTATATTGTTCATATTGATAATTTTAAGATTAATAATGGTGTTTGTAAAATAGAGTATAACTATGAAGAAGATACAGTAAAACAACCAGATACAGAATTTGTACCATTTATAACAAAGTTATTGATAATTATACTTATTGTAATAATAGTAGTAGGACTTATAGCATATATTAAACAAAGGAGATAAGATAAAATGAAAAATGTAGCAATTATAGGTAGTGGAAGTTGGGGAGTGGCACTTGCAACTCATCTAGCTAGTAATGGACATAATGTAAAAATATGGTCATTTAATGAAGAGGAAAAAGATATTATTAATAATGAAAAAAAGTGTAAATTTCTTCCAGGAGTGAAGATACATGACAATATAGAATGTTATACAGATATTAAAGAAGTTGTAGACGGAGCAGATTTTATATTACATGTTACTCCATCAAAATTTACAAGAGAAACATTTGTAAAATATAAAGAATATGTAGGAAACAAACCGGTTATAATATGTTCTAAAGGATTTGAAAAAGAAACTTTAAAAACTTTAGATGAAGTAATAATAGATGAATTGCCATCAGCAAGAGTAGGAGTGTTAACAGGACCAAGCCATGCTGAGGAAGTAGCAATAGCAATACCAACAGTATTGGTAATTGCATCACATGATGAAGAAATATTAAGCCTTATTCAAGATACTTTTATGTCTGAGAAAATGAGAGTATATACATCTGATGACGTAAAAGGAGTAGAACTAGGTGGAGCATTAAAAAACATAATGGCATTTTGCGCAGGAGTAGCAGCCGGAATAGGACTTGGAGACAATAGTTTTGCAGCATTAGTAACAAGAGGTTTAGGAGAAATTTCAAGATTGGGAGTAAAATTAGGCGGTAAGAAAGAAACATTTTATGGTTTGAGCGGACTTGGGGATTTAATTGTTACTTGTCTTAGTGAACATAGTAGAAATAGAAAGGCAGGAAAATTAATAGGACAAGGAAAAACATTAGAGGAAGCTAAAAAAGAAGTTGGAATGGTTATAGAAAGTATAGATAATATAGATGTAGCTTATGAATTAGGAAAAATGAATAATGTTTATATGCCAATAACGGAAACTGTTTATAATGTTATATATAATGGGCTAAAACCAGAAGAAGCAGTTAAGCAATTAATGACAAAGGAAAAAAAGTGTGAATGGGAGTAAATTACATATTTCTGGTTATACTATTATTAAAAAAGGAAAGGGAGAAAGATAATGGAATTTTTTGATAAGTTAGGTAAAAAAGCTTCAGAAGCCTATAAGATAACAGCAGATAAAACAGGAAGGATTGCTAAAGAAACAAAGTTGAAATTAAAGATTAGTCAGATAAGAACAAATGTTAGTGATTTATATGAAGAAATAGGTAAAAAAGTTTATGAACAACATGTAAGAGAGAATAAAGAAGATATAAATCAAGAATTAGAAGGATTATGTACAAAAATAGATGTTTTAAGTGATGAAATAGAAGATTTATTACAACAATGTCTAGAGTTAAGAGATAGAAAACAATGTAAAAATTGTTATGTAGAAATGGACAAAGAATGTAAGTATTGTCCAAATTGTGGAGCAAAACAAGAAGATAGTAACGAAGATAGTGAAGAAGATTTCCAAAACGTAAGTTTATTTGAAGGAAATGAAAAAGATAAAGAAGAAAATAAGGAAAAGGACAACAAAGAAGAAGGAGCAGAACAAGAAGATAGTAACTTAGAAAAAACAGTAAAAGTTGAATCAAATGTTGATAAAGATGAAGAAGAAACAGAAGTAAAAAATGAAAATAGTGAAAATGAAGATAATGATGACACAACAATGTATTAAAAAATAAAGGAGTAATTATGAAAATTGTAGTGCAAAGAGTAAAAAATGCAAAAGTAGATGTAGATGGAAAAACAGTAGGAAAGATAGATAAAGGCTTTTTGGTATTACTAGGAGTAACGAATGGTGATACCAAAGAGCAAGCAGATTATTTAGCTAAGAAATTGTGCAAACTAAGAGTATTTACAGATGAAAATGATAAAATGAATTTAGATATAAAACAGGTAGGTGGAAAACTTTTAATTGTATCACAATTTACTCTTTATGCTAATTGTAAAGATGGAAATAGACCATCTTTTACAGAGGCTGCAAGACCTGAACAAGCAGAAGAACTATATGAATATTTCTGTAATGAATGTAAAGAAAAATATGGTATAGAAGTAGAAAAAGGAATTTTTGGTGCTCATATGGAAGTAAGTTTACTAAATGATGGACCAGTAACTATTATAATTGAAAAATAATATTAGTAAGGATATCTTTCATATAAGTACTTAATAACATCATTTGCATTGTCTTCAGAAATGGAAATGAATACATTTTTATCTAGAGAAATCCACATAGTAATATTATAATTATCAAAATTATCAATATAAATACCAATTATTTCAGCTAACTCTAATGGGTTAGCGTATTTTTTTTCCCATCTTAAATTATCGTAAATTTCTAAATTAGTATTATAAAAACGACTTAAAAAATTATTTAATTCACCTTTTTTGTTACTATATAAATTAACTGTTGCTTGCATTTTTGACTCCTAAAATTATTCTTAATATTAGTATTAAAATTAGACAAAATTTTATACTAAGAATAAAGTAATTTAAAAATGTAAATACTAGAAAAAAAGAAAAATGGAGGGCAAAAAGTTGAAAAAATATAAAAAAATTTTATATATTTTCTTAATTGTTGTGGTTTTTATTTTAGGAATTTTTTTATATACAACAATAAGTAAAGGTAATAATGAAGATGAAAAAGAAAAGACTTTAGCAGAAGTGGAATACTTAGAAAAGAAAATAGTTACTTTATTAAATGAGTTAAACAATATAGAAAGTAGAAATTATAATTTATCTGTAAGTGAAATATCAAAAGAAAATAGTTCACAAGCTGGACAAAATTCATCAGGACAAGAAAGTAAGATTAGTGAGGAGAATGAAAACCAAGGTGAAAGTAGCGAGAATAGTCAAGAAGAAGGGCAGGAATCATCTACTAATAGTAATACATCAAGCGGTGAAGAAGAAAAAAATGAAGAATATACATTAAAAGAGACAGGAGTTTTAACCAATAATGATGCTATAAATTGGGAACATTTAAAAACAGAGGTTGAAAACCTCTATTCACCAGTACCAACTATAACTTTAGATTTATATAGTTTAGACATAGCAAGAGAAGATGTTTTAGGTTTTAATCAAGAATTAGATAATTTGACAACAGCGGTAAAATCAGAAAATAAGGAAAATACTTTAGGAAGTTTATCAAACTTATATGGTTATATACCTAAATTTGCAGATAAAGTAGCAGATGACGTGACTTATAAAGTGATTATTGAAACTAAAAACAATTTATTTAAAGGATATAGTAAATTAGATTCTAAGAACTGGGTTGAAATTTCAAATGATATAAAACAAGCAATTGATGTATATTCAAATAGACTTGTAAATACAAATACAGATTCTAATAAACAATATGTAATTAATAAAATTTATATCATGCTTAATGAATTACAAAATGCGGTAAGCATGCAAGATGAATCTATTTTCTTGATAAAGTATAAGAATATATTAGAAGAAATGAATAATTTGTAGAAAATATAGTTGCGAACAAGGGGATATCCTTTATTCGCAACTATAAACAGAGTACTTGAAAGACTTACGCGAAAATCAAGCCAAATGCTATTGCTGCGCATAAAATTGCGATAACAACGCATACTCGGCGACTGTGTCAGAGCCTTGCTTGCGAGAGTTATTTGCCAAAAAGGCATATGCAATCGCAAAAAGACCTAATACTACTGTCCCAAACATTAAATCTCCTCTTCATACTCATTCAGAGGGGATACCTCTGAGGTCTTATATTTCAAAGGTATAGAAATGGTTAATGAACGTATTATATAGCATATAGAAGAAAAAAACAAGGTTAAAGACTTTACTTTTTCTTGCATAAATGTTAAAATTAATTTTATAAGTAATTTGAATAGTCGCTGGTAAATTCCGAAAGGAACTACGAGAGGAAAGTCCGGGCTCCATAGAGCAAAGATGCTAGATAACGTCTAGTGAGGGTGACCTTAAGGAAAGTGCAACAGAAAATAACCGCCTAAGATTTTAGGTAAGGGTGAAAAGGCGAGGTAAGAGCTCACCGCCATTATGGTGACATAATGGGTCAGTGTAAACCCCATCTGGAGCAACACCTAAATGAGAAGATTAAGCCTGCTCGGCGCCTTCTTAAATGCGTGGCTTGAGGTAGGTAGTGATATCTATCCTAGATAAATGACTATTTTAAAAGACAGAACCCGGCTTACAGATTTACTTATTTCCTTTTTAATAATTTTTTATAAGAGTAGCTTTGCTACTCTTATTTACATAAAACTGGAAATTTCTATTAAAATGTGTTATTATAGTATTAGGTAGTTTGTAGGGAAATCTCGCATAACGAATGTAAGGAGATAAAATGAAGGTGTTTAGTTTTTCTGGTAAGCTCACTTATAGCTATGGCGACATAGTAGAGCTTCGAGGATTCTTCACCAAAGGTGAAGAAAAGGAAATGAAAGGCTACATGCAAGAAGAAAGGGGTAACAAGAAGACTACTAGTGCTATAAAAGGTGTGTATGACGAATCTACTTCCAATATGCTTTTCGTGAAAAGCAGCCTCCCTGGAGGATATAGTCCAGAACTCTATGTTTTTGACGAATCCTTCGGAGACGGTTGGGTTAGCTCGTATAACGCTGACTCGCAAGCGTTCTTCGTGTATAGCGGAGTGCGAAGTGGAAAGGCAGAACTGGATTCGTTTGAGAAGCTCTTTGAAACTAAGAAGGAGATTGAAGAAGCATATGTTCAGTCAATCGAAAGAGAGTACTGGCAGAGCTATGTTGATTCAACTCCGCTTAGTAAGAAACTGATAGAGAACACCTCTAAATATGAGTGGCTCTTTAGTTTTGTTAAACACCTTAGGAGGAGCGCCAAGTAGGGCGCTCCCCCTTTCTTTTTTCTTTTTCTTGATAAAATAAAAGAGTTAGTATATAATCCCTATAGGGAGAGTGATCTTATGAAGAAAATAGATTTTTTAGCAACAGATGGAATAGGGTTAAGTGGAATTTTGTATGAAGGAAAAGAAAAAAATGGAAAAGTAATATTAGCAGTACATGGAATGACAAGTGATTGCTTCAAAAAAAGAGATGATATAATAGCAAAAATAGCAAATGAGAGTGGTATTGATTATTTTTGCTTTAATAATAGAGGAAGTGAAATTGTAAAATATATAAGAAAAGAAATTAATGGTAAGACAGAGAAAATACTTGGTGGGACAGCATATGAAGATGTACTAGAGGGTTATGAGGATATAGTAGGAGCAATTTTAAAGTTAAAAGAATTAGGATATAGTGACATATATTTACAAGGACATAGCTTAGGTTGTACAAAAATTGTATATACATATAATGAATTATTAGAGGAAGATGAAAAAGACATTTTAGATGTTATTAAAGGTGTGGTATTATTATCATTAATAGATATTCCAATGGCAATAAAAGTTTATTTAGGTAATAAGTATGAAGATTATTTAAAATTAGCAGAAGAAAGGGAAGAAAATAATTCTAAAGAACTTATGCAAAGAGGAGCATTTATTCATCCAATTAGTGTAAAAACATTTTTACGTTATACTAAATATAATAAAGATATAGATTTTGCAAGATATGGAAGAGATAATGATTTAGAAAAATTAAATAATATAAAAGTTCCATTATTTATGAGATGGGGAAATGATAATGAAATGATTTTACAAAAAGCAGAAGAATTAATAACAATTGTAAGTAATATAGTTACAAATCCTAATAAGAATATTGATTATGTAGATGGTGCAGACCATGGATATCATGGAAAAGAAGAAGTTGTAGCAAAAGAAATAGTTAATTTTGTAAATAAGAATTAGAAAAAATTATATTATTATAATTATAAATGATATTGGAGAGTAGGAATATAATGGCAAATATATTTGATTATATGAAATGGAGAGATATAAGTTTTAAAAATGTGAAATTTAACGAAGTTGATAATCTAATATTATCAAGACTTTCATATCTACCTTTTGATGGAGTAATTAGTAAAGATGAGGAAATAACCATAAAAGAAGCATATGAAAGAACAAAGGTACTTGGTACAACGGGAAGGACTATACAAGTAGAAGATATAGATTTATATCCAACTATTGCAAAAAGTGTAAGGTTTGGAGAAGTTAAAGTGACCAATTTCGTGAATATTATAGATCCAGTACAAGAAAAACAATTTTCAGCAATTACTATAATTCTTCCAGACGATACGATTTATGTATCTTTTAGAGGAACTGACAATACAATAATAGGCTGGAAAGAAGATTTTAATATGAGTTTTAGTGATATAGTTCCTTCTCAGCTAGATAGTGTAAAATATTTAAATGAAGTGGCTAAAAAATATAAAAATAAATTACGTGTAGGTGGACATTCAAAAGGAGGAAATTTAGCGGTATATGCAGGGGCTTTTTGTAATGAAGAAACTAAAAAACAAATAATAGAAATTTATAATAATGACGGACCAGGATTTTTAGATAAAGTGATAGAAAGTGCAGAATATAAAGAAATGTTAAGTAAAGTACATACTTATATACCACAAACCTCAGTTATAGGGAGATTATTAAAACATAAGGAAAAAACTACAATTGTAAAAAGTACTGAAACGGGAATCATGCAACATGATTTATATTCATGGCAAGTGATGGGAGACAAGTTTGTAAGAGCAAAACAAACAGATTATAGTGATTTTATAGATAGTACAATTACTAATTGGCTAAAAGAAGTATCACCAAAACAGAGAGAAGAGTTTGTAGATACTTGGTTTGATATATTAAATTCTACAAATGTAAAAACTGTAAATGAGTTAAGTAGTAAAAAAGTTAGAAATGTTGCTATGATGATTAGAACTTATAGTAATCTAAGCCCCGAAACTAAAAAGATGATGACAAAAACTCTTAGTACATTACTTAGAGCTGGGAAAGATAATATAACAAGAAAATAGTCTAGATATGTTGAAAATTATGTGAATGAGTGATAAAATACAAATGTATTAATTATATACAATTCCTTTTTTCTACTAAATAGTAGAGGGAATAAGCCTCTTACTACTTAGTTTTCTATATTGATGTTAAAACTAGAGAAAGGTTAATGTTATGATTGGCTTAGTTGTTATTATTGCTATTGTGTTAATTTCTTTTATCGCTACCATAGTATACGATAAAAATGAAATGGACAAAATGCATAATAATGCTAAAAAAGAAGAGAATAACAAAAAGTGAGTAAGAGACAAGTGATAGGAAATTTGCTTATCTACACCTGGAAGATGTGAAAGTCTTCCGGGTGTTTAATATTATATTTGTATAAATTATTGAAAAATATGTAAATATGTGATAAACTTATAAAATACAAATTGTACATAATCCTTTTTCACTAAATAGTGGAGGATAGTTCTTACTATTTAGTTCACATAGTACTCTCTATGGAAGGAGAAAAATGTTCTTTATAGTACCTGCTTTTATAGTGATTTTGATTGTACTTTTTAGGCAAGTAGTCTTTGGCATAATGAAAGAGAGAAATGAATCAACAGTGAGAGGCATAGCAAAGGATATATTCAGGAATAGGCAAGATATAACGGATTATATTCTAGAGGGAAAGTATAAGTTGAATCCGATTGATAAGGACACAAATTATGCTAAGGTAATATATGTTAATGGACAACAACAAGTCTTGGTAAACCTTCGTAACAAATACGTAGTGTATAATCCTAATGTTGAAACAGTATTGGAAACTCCTCAAGTGTGTAGTCCAATGTGTTATTTGTTTAAATACCAAGAAGAAGGGAAGACAAATTGGAATGAACTCTATATAATTCACGTACCTTTTGATTCTGTAAGGGGAGTAATTAAAAACTAAATGTGAGTAGGAGAAAAACCTGGAAGATTTTCATATCTTTCAGGTTTTTTCTATTTTATATATTAGGAAAGTAAAGCAATTTGTTTTAAATGTGAATAAAAAATAAAATTTTACTAAAAAATACTTGCGAAAATTTGTTTCGCATGATATAAATAATAAAACGATTGGA
>CALXAV010000009.1 GCA_944386385.1 uncultured Clostridia bacterium | reverse complement strand
GCAACAAAAGTTGAAATAGCAAAAGCTGTTGAAAAACTTTTTGAAGTAAAAGTATTAAAAGTAAATACAATGAATGTTAGTGGTAAAAACAAAAGAGTTGGTTACCACTTGGGAAAAACATCAGATTGGAAAAAAGCAATTGTTACAATAGATACAAACCCTGAAGAAAAATCATATTTAACAAAAGGTGGAAAATCTGTTAAAGTAACAAAGAAATATAAAGATTCAATTGATGAATTTATGGGAGCGTAGGCTTCAAAGATTATCTGGAAAAAACCAGGAAAATAAATAATAAAAAGGAGAGAAAAGAAAATGGCAGTAAAACATTATAAACCATATACACCATCAAGAAGAAACATGACATCTTCAGATTTTTCAGAAGTAACTAAAAAAACACCTGAAAAATCATTACTTGCTAAAAAGAAAAAAACTGCAGGTAGAAATTCATATGGAAAAATTACAGTAAGACATCATGGTGGTGGAAATAGACAAAAATATAGAATTATAGATTTTAAAAGACAAAAAGATAACATGGAAGCAACTATAATTGGTATCGAATATGATCCAAATAGAAGTGCTAACATTGCATTAATTCAATATGAAGATGGAGAAAAAGCATACATAATAGCTCCACAAGGTTTAACAGATGGAGATAAAGTTGTATCTGGAGAAAGTGTTGATATTAAACCAGGTAACTGTATGCCAATTAATAGTATCCCAGTTGGTACATTAATCCACAATATAGAATTAAATCCAGGACAAGGTGGAAAATTAGTTAAAGCAGCAGGACAAAGTGCTCAATTAATGGCTAAAGAAGGAAAATATGCTCATGTTAGATTACCATCAGGAGAAATGAGATTAATTCTTGCTAGATGTAGAGCAACTATTGGTGTAGTTGGTAATAGCGAACATGAAAATATTAAAATTGGTAAAGCTGGAAGAAAAAGACATATGGGTATCAGACCAACAGTTAGAGGTTCTGTAATGAACCCAGTAGACCACCCACATGGTGGTGGAAATGGAAAAGCTCCAGTTGGACATCCTGGACCACTTACTCCATGGAGTAAACCAGCACTTGGATATAGAACAAGAAATAAAAATAAATTATCAAATAAATTTATTGTTAAGAGAAGAAACGGTAAATAAAGCTATTCATAAAGTAGCTTAGTCAAAAAACAAGATAAAATTGTTTTTTGACTTCCTTGAAAAAGGAAGAAAATAAAACTCTGGAAAGGAGGACATTTTAGATGTCAAGATCAAGCAAGAAAAAACCATTTGTAGAAGAAAGATTATTAAAGAAAATAGAAGCTATGAATCAAACTGGTGAAAAAGAAGTATTAAAAACTTGGTCAAGAGCTTCAACAATTTATCCACAAATGGTAGGTCATACAATAGCTGTACATGATGGAAGAAAACATGTTCCAGTATATATAGCTGAAGAAATGATAGGACATAAATTAGGTGAATTTGCTCCTACAAGAACATTCAAAGGTCATGCAGGAGACAAAACAACTAAAGTAGGTAAATAAAAGTTAGCTGTAAGAACGAAGTGAGATTACTTACACTTATTATTAGTTAAGGAGGGAAATAAAAGTGCAAGAGCAAGAAACAGTTGTAAAAAATGAAGCAAGAGCAACTCTAAAATATGCTAGAATTTCAAGTAGAAAAGTTAAAATTGTAGCAGACTTAATTAGAGGTAAAGATGTAGATGAAGCTTTAGCAATTGTTAAATTTACACCAAAAGCATCATCAGAAATCATCGAAAAATTATTAAAATCAGCTATAGCAAATGCTGAAAATAATCATGATATGAGACATGAAAATTTATATGTTGCTGAAATTTATGCTAACCAAGGTCCAACTTTAAAAAGAATAAGACCAGCCGCAAAAGGTTCAGCAGTTAGAATTAGAAAAAGAACAAGTCATATAACAATAGTATTAAAAGAAAAGGAGGCTTAAGAGGACTATGGGACAAAAAGTAGATCCAACAGGATTTAGAATAGGAGTTATTAGAGATTGGAGTTCTAAATGGTATGCAGATTCTAGAAGTTTCGCAGATTATTTAGTAGAAGATCAAAAAATCCGTAAATTTTTAAAGAAAAAATTATATCTTGCTGGAATTTCTAAAATTGAAATAGAAAGAACAGCTAAAGCAATAAAAATAAATCTACATGTTGCAAAACCAGGTATCGTTATAGGAAAAGGTGGAGCTGGTGTAGAAAGCGTTAAAGAAGAACTTAAAAAATTAATAGGAAAAGATGTTAATCTAAATATAGTAGGTGTAGAAAATGTTGATACAGATGCACAATTAGTTGCAGAAAATATTGCTGGTCAACTAGAAAGAAGAATTTCATTCAGACGTGCCATGAAACAATGTATGCAAAAGTCTGTAAAAGCAGGAGCTTTAGGAATTAAAACTGCAGTATCTGGAAGATTAGGTGGTGCAGACATGGCTAGAACAGAATTCTATAAAGAAGGAAATATACCACTACAAACTTTAAGAGCTGATATAGATTATGGATTTGCAGAAGCTGATACAACTTATGGAAAAATCGGTGTAAAAGTTTGGATATATAAAGGAGAAATTCTTCCAGAGAAGAAAGTGGAAGGAGGAGACAAATAATGCCATTAATGCCAAAAAGAACAAAACATAGAAAAATGCAAAAAGGTAGAATGAGAGGAAAAGCAACAAGAGGAAATAGAGTTACAGATGGAGAATATGGAATTCAAGCTGTAACAGGAGCTTTAGTTACAGGTAACCAAATAGAAGCAGCCAGAGTTGCAATGACTCGTTATATAAAAAGAGGTGGAAAAGTTTGGATTAAAATATTCCCAGACAAACCATTAACAGCAAAACCTATTGGTACTCGTATGGGTAAAGGTAAAGGAGCTCCAGAACGTTGGGTAGCTGTAGTAAAACCAGGAAGAGTAATGTTTGAAATTGCTGGAGTACCAGAAGAAACAGCAAGAGAAGCCTTACGTTTAGCAATGAACAAACTACCTAATAGAACAAAATTTGTAACAAGGGAAACTGTAGAAGAGGTAGGTGAAAATGATGAAGATAAATAAAATTAGAGAAATGTCTTCACCAGATTTAGAAAAAGAATTAGGTGAACTAAAAACAGAATTATTCAAATTAAAATTTAGTTTAGCTACAAATGGATTAGATAATCCAATGAAAATAAAAGAAGTTAAAAGAGATATAGCTAAAATAAATACTGTATTAACAGAAAGAAAAATAGCAGAAAGTAAAAAAGCATAAGTAAGGAAATAAAATTCCTTGATATTAATGAAAGGAGAAATCTAAATGGAAGAAAGAAATCTTCGTAAAGTTATGATAGGAACTGTATTATCAAATAAGATGGATAAAACAGTTGTAGTAGCTGTTGAAACAAGTGTAAGTCATAAAAAATATGGTAAAACAGTTAAAAGAACTTATAAATTAAAAGCACATGATGAAGAAAATGCTTGCCAAATAGGTGATAAAGTAAAAGTAATGGAAACAAGACCACTTTCTAAAGATAAAAGATGGAGAGTAGTTGAAGTTGTAGAAAAAGCAATTGTAAAATAAGAAAGGAGGAACCATAAATGATTCAACAACAAACAAGATTAAAAGTAGCAGATAACACAGGTGCAAAAGAAATCATGTGTATTAGATGTTTAGGTGGTTCATACAGAAAAACATCTAACATAGGTGATGTAATAGTTGCTTCTGTTAAATCAGCAACACCAGGTGGAGTTGTAAAAAAAGGTGATGTTGTAAAAGCTGTTATAGTAAGATCTAAAAGCGGTTTAAGAAGAGCAGATGGTTCATATATAAAATTTGATGAAAATGCAGCAGTAATAATCAAAGAAGACGGAACACCAAGAGGAACACGTATATTCGGACCTGTTGCAAGAGAATTAAGAGAAAAGGACTATATGAAAATTCTTTCATTAGCTCCAGAAGTTCTTTAATCTGTTAGTGAGAAATATCTTTGATATTTCGAACGTTACAGATTAAAGATACAAAATTGCAAAGCAATTTTGTATACCTTAATAATAAGAATTAAGCAAATATTGATATTTATATAATATTAAAAATAAAGGTAAAAGAAAAATTCTAAGAAAAGGAGGCAAACTCTAAATGAGAATAAAAAAAGGAGACAACGTTCAAGTTTTATCAGGAAATGATAAAGGTAAAAAAGGAGAAGTACTAGAAGTACTACCAAAAGAAGATAAAATCGTTGTTAAAGGCGTAAATGTAAGAAAGAAACATGTTAAAGCAAGACGTCAAGGAGACGAAAGCGGAATAATAGCTATAGAATGTGCTATTCCAAGTTCAAAAGTTAACGTAGTATGCCCAAAATGTGGAAAAGTTACTAAAGTTGGATATAGCGTTGAAAAAGATCAAAAAGTTCGTGTTTGTAAGAAATGTGGAGCAAAATTAAAATAGAAAGGAGGATTTTTGCGTAATGGAAAAATTAAGAGAACAATATGAAAAAGAAGTAATCCCAGCATTAATGAAAAAGTTCGAATATAAATCAGTTATGCAAGTTCCAAAACTAGATAAAATAGTAATCAATATTGGATTAGGAGATTTAAAAGAAAATCCAAAAGCCTTAGAAAATGCAATGAAAGATTTAACTCAAATTACAGGTCAAAGACCAGTAATAACAAAAGCTAAAAAATCAATTGCAGCTTTCAAATTAAGAGAAGGAGTTAACATTGGATGTAAAGTAACATTAAGAAGAGATAAAATGTATGACTTTGCTTACAAACTATTCAATGTAGCACTTCCAAGAGTTAGAGACTTTAGAGGAGTTTCAGAACATTCATTTGACGGAAGAGGAAATTACTCAATGGGTATTAAAGAACAATTAATATTCCCAGAAATCGAATATGATAAAGTTGATAAAATAAGAGGTATGGATATTATATTTGTAACAACAGCTGAGACAGACGAAGAAGCAAAAGAATTATTAACACTTCTTGGAATGCCTTTTAAAACAAAAAAATCAAAATAATAATTCATAATTGTATTTAAAATTAGTCAAAGGAAAGGAGTAAAACTATGGCTAAAAAATCAATGAAAATAAAACAAGCCAGACCACAAAAATATACAACTAGAGAATATAATAGATGTAAATTATGTGGCAGACCACATGGATATATTAGAAAATATGGAATATGCCGTATTTGTTTTAGAGAATTAGCTCATAAAGGAGAAATACCAGGAGTTAAGAAATCAAGCTGGTAATAAAATAATGTAAGAAAAGGAGGTAAGTAATTAATGAACATTACAGATCCAATAGCAGATATGTTAACAAGAATAAGAAATGCAAATAGTGCAAAACATAAAACAGTTGATATTCCTGCTTCAAATATGAAATTAGGAATAGCTGAAATATTGTTTAAAGAAGGATATATAAAATCTTATGAAGAAATAAAAGATGATACACAAGGTATCATAAGAATTACTCTTAAATATGACGAAAAAGGAAGAAGAGTAATTGATGGTTTAAGAAGAATTAGTAAACCAGGATTAAGAGTATATGCAACAAGAGACGAACTACCAAGAGTACTTAATGGATTAGGAATTGCTATAATTTCTACATCAAAAGGATTAAAGACAGATAAAGAAGCTAGAGAATTAGGAATTGGTGGAGAAGTATTAGCTTACGTTTGGTAGAAATAAAGTGTTGTAATCATATATAAAGAAAAAGGAGGGAAAACCTAACATGTCAAGAATAGGAAATAAACCTATTACAGTACCAGATGGTGTTGAAGTTAAAATAGATGGAAAACACATTACTGTAAAAGGACCAAAAGGTACATTAGAAAGAGAAATACATAACAATATTTCTTTAGAAATGGAAGGAAATACAATTAAAGTTACAAGAGTAAATGACGAACCATTTAACAGAGGTTTACATGGTTTAACAAGAACTTTAATTAGTAACATGATAACAGGTGTAGTTAATGAATATAGTAAAGAACTACAAATAAATGGAGTTGGATATAGAGTTCAAAAACAAGGAAATAACTTAAATATGTCTCTAGGATATTCACATCCAGTAATATTTGAAGCACCTGCAGGAATTACTTTTGATGTTCCAAATCCTAATACAATAATAGTAAAAGGAATTGATAAAGAATTAGTTGGTCAAACAGCTGCTGAAATCAGAACTAAGAGACCACCAGAAGTATATAGAGGAAAAGGTATCAAATATGCTGATGAAGTTATTAGACGTAAAGAAGGAAAGACAGGTAAATAGAATTTAATAGATTCTAAATAAATATTACGAGAAGAAAGGAGTAATAGAGATGGTTAAAAAGACAGATAGAAAAATGGAAAGAGCAAGAAGACATTTAAGAGTAAGAAGAAAAATATCTGGAACAGCTGAAAGACCAAGATTATGTGTATATAGAAGTAATACGAATTTATATGTACAAATAATTGATGATGTTGCTGGAAATACTTTAGTATCTGCTTCTACATTAGATAAAAATGTAAAAAATAAACATGCAAACAAAGAAGCAGCTAAAGAATTAGGAGCATTAATTGCTAAAAAAGCAGCTGATAAAAAAATCGAAACAGTTGTTTTTGATCGTGGTGGATACATCTATCATGGAGTAGTAAAAGAATTAGCTGAAGCTGCAAGAGAAGGTGGATTAAAATTCTAAGTTCTAAGTGTTTTGTTATGAGCAAAGCGAATTACAAACACTAGATACAAATGTTTATGCATTTGTATACCTTGAACTTGTTTATGAATTATATAATTAATAATAAAGAAGCTTTAATTCTTAAATTAAAAATAATTAATAAAAAAGGATTGTAATTATTTAGATAAAAAGATATAATGAGATTATCAAAAAGGAGGGTAAACTAAAACCTATGGAAGAAAAAAATGAATTAAAAGAAAAAGTTGTTGCAATAAACAGAGTTGCTAAAGTTGTAAAAGGTGGTAGAACTTTTAGATTTAGTGCTGTTGTAGTTGTTGGCGACGAAAACGGTCATGTAGGTGTGGGTAACGGTAAAGCAGCAGAAGTTCCAGATGCTATTAGAAAGGCTATTCAAGAAGCTAAAAAGAACTTAGTTGAAGTACCTATTGTTGAAACAACAGTACCACATGAATATATAGGAACTTTTGGAAGTGCAAAAGTTTTATTAAAACCAGCTGAATTAGGTACTGGACTTATAGCTGGAGGAAGTGTAAGACCAGTTCTAGAATTAGCAGGATATAGAAATATAAGAACAAAAGTTATTGGAACAAATAATCCAAGAAACGTTGTTTATGCTACACTAGAAGGATTAAAATCAATGATGACAGTTGAACAAGTGGCTAAAAAAAGAGGTAAAAAAGTAGAAGAAATTTTGTAATTTAAGGAATGGTAATTCCTTGCTAATTTAAAGAAGGAGGTGCAAGGCTTAAAATGAAAATAGACGAATTAAAACCAGCTGTAAAGAAAGTAAAAAGAAATAGAGTAGGTCGTGGTATAGGTTCAGGAAATGGAAAAACATCAGCAAGAGGACAAAAAGGACAAAAATCTAGAAGCGGCGGAGGAGTAAGACGTGGTTTCGAAGGTGGTCAAACTCCATTATTTAGAAGATTACCAAAAAGAGGATTTAATAATATCCATGCTAAAACTTATACAGAAGTAACATTAAAAATGCTTAGCAAAGCAAAAAATACAGATGTTACTGCTGAAAGTTTATTAGAAGAAGGAATTATTGGAAAAATCAATGATGGTATTGTTATTTTAGCAACAGGAAAATTAGATAAAAAAGTAAATGTTAAAGCCAAAAGATTTACAGCAAAAGCAAAAGAAGAAATCGAAGCTTTAGGCGGAAAGGCTGAGGTGATTTAGTTGTTTAAAACAATAAAAAATGCATTAAAAACACCTGATGTTAGAAAAAGATTATTATATACATTATTATTAGTCGTTGTATTTAGATTTGGATGTTATATAACAGTACCAGGAGTTGACAGTATAGCTCTAAATGATGCAATGAGTAATACTAATGGAATAGCTGGATTAATTGATATGATTTCAGGAGGTGCTTTCTCAAGATTTTCTGTTTTTGCAATGTCAATTAGTCCATACATCACAGCTTCTATCGTAATTCAATTACTTGCAATGATTATTCCATCATTGGAGAAATTGACTAAAGAAGGTGGAGAAGAAGGAAGAAGAAAGATAAATAGATATACTAAAATTTTAACAATAATACTTGCTTTAGTTGAAGGAATTGGTATTTATTTATCTTACCAATCATCTGGAATATTCGTAGATAATAGTTTCTTAACAGGAGTGTTGGTAGTAACTGGATTAGTTGCTGGTACATCAATACTTATGTGGCTTGGAGAACAAATTACAGCTAAAGGAATCGGAAACGGAATTTCATTATTAATTTTCATAGGTATCATTTCAGGATTACCAAGTGGAATAACAACATTGTGGAATTTAATCATGACAGATGCAGGATTTAGTACAACAGGATTATTATTAGCAATAGGAATTGTTATTGGAGCAATTATTTTAGTTGCAGGTGTTGTATTTGTACAACAAGCAGAGAGAAGAGTACCTGTACAATATTCTAAAAAAGTAGTTGGAAGAAAAATGATGGGGGCACAAAGCACACATATTCCATTAAAACTTGCTATGGCGGGTGTTATGCCAGTTATTTTTGCAAGTAGCTTTATGACATTCCCAGCTATGATAATTCAAATATTTGTACCAGATATAGCAAATCAAACAGGATTTTTAGCAGGACTATATAATTTCTCAATTGCCACATCAACTTCAAATGTACCAATTGGATATTCTATAGCAAATGCACTTGTATATTTATTACTAATTTTGGGATTTACATTTTTCTATACTTATGCTACATTCAATCCAGCAGAAGTATCAAACAATATTAAGAAAAATGGTGGATTTATTCCAGGAATAAGAGCAGGAAAACCAACAACAGATTATTTATCATCAATAATATCAAAATTAACATGGTTTGGAGGATTCTTCTTAGCATTGATAGCAATTATTCCAATGCTTCTAAGATTCACAAACTTAAATATCGCATTTGGTGGTACATCAATATTAATCGTTGTAGGTGTTGCATTAGAGACTGTTCAACAATTAGAATCTCAATTAGCAATGAGACATTACAAAGGATTTTTAGAGTAAAATATATGGGACGGATTTTGTCGACAAAAGACGTCCCAAAATCTTGTTTTAATAATTTTTATCATGTTTGTTATAAAATTTAATAATGAATATGCTAAAGATTATTAAGAAATAATCTTAAAACAAAAGTAGAGGAAGTGTTTAAATAATGGTAATTATTATGTTAGGAGCACCTGGTACAGGAAAAGGAACTATAGCAGGTATATTGAAAGAAAGTTTAGGTATACCACAAGTATCAACAGGAGATATTTTTAGAAAACATATACAAGAAAAGACAGAATTAGGAAAGTTAGCTGAAAGTTATATATCAAAAGGAGAATTAGTACCAGATAACGTTACAATAGGATTAGTAGAAAATAGATTAGAAGATGACGATGTTCAAGCTGGAATTATACTAGATGGATTCCCAAGAACAGTAAAACAAGCAGAAGAATTAGATAAGTTATTAGAGAAAAAAGGTGAAAAAGTTGATTTAGTAATAAATTTGACAACACCAGAAGAAGAAATAATAGAAAGAATAGTAAACAGAAGAATCTGTTCAAATCCAGATTGTAAGACAGTATATAATTTAGTGTTAAATCCACCAAAACAAGAAGGAATTTGTGATAAATGTGGAGCTGAATTAATTCAAAGAAAAGATGACAATGAAGAAACTGTAAAAGCAAGATTTAATAGTTATATTGAACAAACAAGTCCATTAGTTGAATATTATGAGAAAAAAGGTAATTTATATTCAGCAGTAGTAAGCAAATCAATAAATAAACTTGGAAAAGATGTTGCTGAAGATGTTTTAAAATTTATTAAAGAAGAAAAATAGGAGACGATAAAATTGGTAACAATTAAATCAAAAAAAGAAATAGAATACATGAGAGAAGCATGCAGAGTTGTTGCTGTTATGTATGAAGAGTTAGAAAAGAAAATAAAGCCAGGCATGACAACTTATGATGTAGATGTTCTAGCAGAAAAAATAATAAGAAGAGAAGGTGCACTTCCAGCAGAAAAGGGATATCCTTCAGGAATAAGGGGTGTACCACCATTTCCAGCATCTATTTGCATATCTGTTAATGATGAAGTTATTCATGGTATTCCTTCAAAACATAGAGTTATAAGAGAAGGAGATATTGTAAGTGTAGATACAGTAGCACTTAAAAATGGTTTTAATGGAGATGCTGCAAGAACATTTATGATAGGAAATGTGTCTAAAGATGCAAAAAGATTAGTAGAAGTTACAAAACAAGCATTTTTTGAAGGTATTAAATATGCAAAACCAGGATATAGAATAGGTGATGTATGTCATGCGATAGGAGAATATGTACGTTCTCAAGGATATTCTGTTGTAAGAGAATTCCAAGGTCATGGAATAGGAAGAGAAATGCATGAAGATCCAGGAATACCAAACTACGGAAAAGCAGGAAGAGGAATAAGACTAGAACCAGGAATGACTTTAGCCATAGAACCTATGGTAATTCAAGGAAAACCAAACATTTTAGAGCTTGATGATGGTTGGACAATTATAACAGAAGATGGAAGTTTGGCAGCACATTATGAAAATACAATTTTAATTACAGAAAAAGAGCCAGAAATCTTGACAATTCTATAATCATGATGTATAATATAGTAGTTATTATGCACAATAGCCAAATTTTGCATAAAAATATGAAAACTCTTAAAAATAGGAGGGAAAGAAATTGGCAAAAGAAGATGTAATTGAAGTAGAAGGAAAGGTAGTAGAAGCACTACCAAATACTGTATTTAAAGTAGAACTACAAAATGGACATCAAATACTTGCTCATATATCTGGTAAGTTAAGAATGAATTATATAAAAATATTACCAGGTGATAAAGTAAAAGTAGAGCTTTCACCTTATGATTTAACAAGGGGAAGAATTACTTGGAGAGCAAAATAATAAATTAGATTAACCCAAAAGAAGATATATATAAAGCAAAGCCAAGGAGGTGCTATAGTAATGAAAGTAAGACCATCAGTAAAACCAATTTGCGATAAATGCAAAGTTATAAAAAGAAAAGGGGTTATTAGAGTAATTTGTGAAAACCCTAAACACAAACAAAGACAAGGTTAATTCCTAAATAGTTAATAACACAAATGAGGTAGCGGCTGTGGATTTAAAGAAAATTAAAATTCTTTAGATTACATTATCTAATTTGTGTTTATATATATGTCTAAAAGAACTTAAACTGACTGGGGTAAACACCGGTATCATTTCACTTTTTAAGTTGATTTTGGACAAACAAAACAAAAAATTTTTGGAGGTGCAAAAAAATATGGCTCGTATAGCAGGAATAGACTTACCTAAGGAAAAAAGAGTAGAAATAGGACTTACATATATTTATGGTATAGGAGTATCAAGTTCTAGAAAAATTCTTGAAAAAGCTGGGGTAAATCCAGACATTAGAGTTAAAGATTTAACTGATGACCAAGTAAATGATATAAGAAAAGTAATTGACGAATCTTATGTTGTTGAAGGTGACTTAAGAAGAGAAGTAGCATTAAACATCAAGAGATTAACAGAAATTGGTTGCTATAGAGGATTAAGACACAGAAGAGGTTTACCAGTTAGAGGACAAAGAACTAAAACAAATGCTAGAACAAGAAAAGGTCCTAGAAAACTAGTAAGCAAAAGTAAAAAATAATTAACAATAAAAATAGAATTTCAAAATATAAAATAATTTTGAACAAGGAGGAAAAAGCGAAATGGCTAAAAATGTAACAACAAAAAAAGTAGCTAGAAGAAATAGAAAAAACATCGAAAAAGGTGCAGCTCACATTCATTCTAGTTTTAACAATACAATAGTTACAATAACAGATACTCAAGGAAATACTATCTCATGGGGAAGTGCTGGAGAATTAGGATATAAAGGTTCTAGAAAAAGCACACCATTTGCAGCAGGTCAAGTTGCTGAAACAGCAGCTAAAATTGCAATGGAACATGGTTTGAAATCTGTTGAAGTATTTGTTAAAGGACCAGGTTCAGGAAGAGAAGCAGCAATTCGTTCACTTCAAACAGCTGGTTTAGAGATAAGTGCAATCAAAGATGTAACACCAATACCACATAATGGTTGTAGACCACCAAAAAGAAGAAGAGTTTAATCAGATGTTAATGAAAAAATTTGTATTGCAAATTTTTGAGTGCTACAGATGATTAATACAAAAATCACAAGTGATTTTTGTATACCTTAGAAGAATAAAAATTAGAGAAAAATATATAAAGGGAATAGAAGAGAAGAAATCCCTTGTCATAAAAAAGAAAGGAGTATAAAAATGGCAAGATATAAAGATGAACAATGTCGTATATGCCGTAGAGAAGGACAAAAATTGTTCTTAAAAGGTGATAGATGTTATTCTGACAAATGTAGTATTTCAAGAAGAAATTATGCACCAGGAGAACATGGACAAAAAAGAGCAAAACTTTCTGAATACGGAACACAGTTAAGAGAAAAACAAAAAACAAAAGCATATTACGGAGTTGGAGAAAAACAATTTAGAAAATATTTTGAAATGGCTTCTAATAAAAAAGGTGTAACAGGTGAAGAACTATTACAAATATTAGAAAGTAGATTAGATAATGTTGTTTATAGATTAGGATTTGGAGCATCAAGAGCTCAAGCAAGACAACTTGTAACACATGCACAATTTGAAGTAAATGGAAAGAAAGTTAATATTCCATCATACTTAGTAAAAGCAGGTGACGTAATTACAGTAAGAGAAAATAAAAAAGATAACGGAACAATAAAAGTAAATGCCCAAGAATCAGCAAAAAGACCAGTTCCAGCATGGCTTGAAAAAGATACTGAAAACTTAAGTGGTAAAGTAATCAGATTAGCGTCTAGAGAAGATATTGATATTCCAATAGAAGAACATTTAATAGTAGAGCTTTACTCAAAATAATAGTTAGAAGTAATAAAAAAGATTTAATAAGAACTTTTAAATTTTACTTGAGAAGAAACTATTTAGTTTTAAAAAGTTTGAGATATATTCTCGAATATTAGGAGGTAAAAATGATAGAATTTGAAAAGCCAAATATTGAATGTCTAGAGGTAGATGATACAAATAATTATGCAAAATTTGTATGCGAACCATTAGAAAGAGGTTATGGAGTAACAATAGGAAATTCACTAAGAAGAATTTTACTTTCATCTCTTCCAGGATGTGCTATAACAAGTGTGAAAATTGATGGAGTTTTACATGAATTTTCAGACATTGATAATGTAGTAGAAGATGTACCAGATATTATTCTTAATTTAAAGAATGTAAGATTAAAATTTGATGATAATGAAGAAAAAATATTAAGAATAGATAAGAAAGGTGAAGGAGAAGTATTAGCAGCAGATATCATTACTGATGGTACTGTTGAAATATTAAATCCAGAATTACATATAGCAACAGTTTCTGAAGGTGGAAGTTTAAAAATGGAAATGACAGCTGATAGAGGAAGAGGTTATAATTCTTCAGAAAAGAATAAAAAACCAAATCAAGATATATCTGTACTTCCAATTGATTCAATTTATACACCTGTTAAAAAGGTAAATTATCAAGTAGAAAATACTAGAGTTGGACAAATGGTAGATTATGATAAATTAGTAATTGAAGTTTGGACAGACGGAAGCTTAAAAGCTCATGAAGCTTTAAGTTTAGCAGCTAAAGTTATGACAGGACACTTAGAATTATTTATAGATCTATCAGAAGCTACAAAGAATACACAAGTTATGATAGAAAAAGAAGAATCTAAGAAAGAAAAAGTTCTAGAAATGACAATAGAAGAACTAGAATTATCTGTAAGATCATTTAACTGTTTGAAGAGAGCAGGAATTGGAACAGTTGAAGATTTAACAAATAAAACTGAAAATGAAATGATGAAGGTAAGAAACCTTGGAAAGAAATCATTAGAAGAAGTAACAGCAAAATTACATTCATTGGGACTAGATTTTGCTAAAGAAGACGAATAATAGGAATAAAGGAAGGTGAAAAAATTGGCAACTAATAGAAAGTTAGGAAGAACAACAGACATAAGAATGGCAATGCTTAGAACATTAACAACTGACCTTATTTTACATGGTAAAGTTGAAACAACATTACCTAGAGCTAAAGAAGTTAAAGCAATGGCTGATAGTATTATATCTTTAGCAATAAAAGAAAAAGATAATTTCGAAATGGTAGATGTTAAAGTTGTAAAAGCTAAACTAGATTCTAAAGGAAATAAAGAAACAGAACTAGTAAAAAGCAAAAATGGTAAAGAATATCTTAAAGTTGTAAAAGAAACAACAACTGAAAAGAGACAAAAAGATATGCCATCTAGATTAAATGCTAGAAGAAAAATGATGAAAACTTTAAACAAAGTTAAAGATGAAAAAGGTAATAATATAGATTTACCATCAAAATTATTCAACGAAATAGCTCCAAAATATGCTGGTAAAAACGTAGGTGGATATACACGTATCGTTAAAGCTGGTCCAAGAAGAGGAGACGGAGCAGAAGTTGCAATATTACAATTAATATAATATTTATAATAAAAAGGCTGGAAATTAGATTCCATGTCTTTTTTTATTTATAAAAATATTTAAATTTTTATATAAAAAATTAAATTATATGCTATAATAGATTTGTATATGATATAAAGAAAGGATATAAAAATACATGAGAAAAATAATTTTGGACGAAAACGAAAGAAAAGCAATTAAAGGAATAGATGTTGATAGTGAGATAAAAACTGAAAATCATCAAAAAAGTAATTCAGATAAAATGTTCGATTATATAGAAAAGATTATGAATGGTGGAACTTACGGAATTGGTGTCCATTCAATTACTAAAGGTGATAGAGAAGGAAAATTAAATAGTATTCTCGAAAATGGTATAGAACTAAAGGAAAATGAAGGAATATTATCAACTGTAAGTTCTTTTGGAACAAGCGTAGAAGGTAAAGGTACTAGGCAAAATATAGTTGATTATTCTTGGGGAGATGATGAACAGAAATTAAATGTTATAGTCCTAGCACCATATATTATTTCAAACAGTGAAGGAAAAGAACTCTATTTAGGATTTCCATCAATGGATGTAGAATGTGCTGGAAATAACCATAGAACAACTTGTGTATTAGATACAGTATGTAAAGAGGAAAATGGAAAAGGAAGGGTTCCAAAAGAATTCATTTTAGGTCATTATACACAAAGTGATGGAGAAATAAATTTTGTTAGGAATCCAGATTATTATGAATTTTTACCTGAAGAAGAAAAAGATAGTTTCTTTTCAGAGATGGATAGTAAAGTAACAGGAAAAGCTAGAGCAATAAGCGATGCAGTCTTATCTGGAAACGTTAGATTATTAAAACAAATGAGTCAAGAAGAGCAAGAAACAATAGAAACGAAACAGGGAGAGTTAGAAAGAAAAAATATTCTAGAAAGAGGAATTGGAAATAAACAATTAGCTCAAAATTTGGCAAAAACATCAGTACATTTAAGTCAAGATGATTCGGCAACACAAGCCTTAGATTATTTAGAAATGGAAAGACAAAAAGAAACTGAAAGAGAGAGTGATAAATCAACAGATAGAAGAGGGCATGTACTTAAAATTTTATTAGATTCTTATAGAGCAAGTGAAGAGGTTAATTTATCAGGAGTAAGGAAGGCAAAAGAAAGATTAGGAGAAGGCCTTGAGAATGAGAAACAAAAAAGTCACGAAGGAGAAGAAAAATGAATGAAAATACTAAGAGAATATATTCGGAAGTATATCAAGTGTTAAAGGTTTTGGGAAGCGAGTATATTAATAGATTACCAAAAAGTTTGTATAATATGTTAGAAGAAAAAAGAGATATTACTTATAATCCTCAATATAACATGGAAACAACTTTGAATAAGCAAGATATTAATAAAGAAAGTTTAAATATTTTAGCATTAATACATTATAACTATTGGTGTAATGATGAAAATGAAAAAATGGAGATACAAAATATATTAAAAAATAATGAGGAAATACATGAAGAAGGCTTAAGAATAAAATATAATCCTGAAGATTTATTTAAAAATAAGAATAATAATTATATAAATGTAGATGCAGTAAATAATACAGCAATTGTAGAATATAAAGAAAATGTTTTTAGAAGAATTATTAATAAGATAAAGAATATCTTTAAATTTAAATAATATTCATAAATAAAACGAGAAGCTAAACGTTCTTAGCTTCTCGTTTGGCATCATAACTAAAATGTTAATGTGTCTCCTTCCAAAACGAGTTGAATAGATTCTTGGCATCATCATTTTTGGGCTTCTTTTGCTTGGGTGGTTTAATCTCAGGATTTTGGTATTCGTAAACACCATTACCAGAAATCCTTATAAAAGTCAGATGAATGACGCCTTTGTTGTAATTCACAGTCATGAAAAATCCTTTCTAGGTAAAATGCCTAATACAACTGTCTAAATAGATTATACAATGATTTTTGATAATAAACAATATTTTTACTCAAATAAGTCTAAAATAGATACTTTTAAGGCTTTAGAAAAGCCAACGATTTCAAAATCTGTAATGAATTTTTTACCATTTTCGAGTTTAGAAATATCAGAACGGCTTATTTGATATCCCATTACTTGCATTCTAGCACATAGCTCATCTTGGGTTACTTTTTGTTCTTTTCTTATTTTTTTTATGTTTTTTCCACAAACATTATATATGTTATTAGTGATTTTAGACTTTTTCATACAAAACTCCTTATCTTTTGTTCTATTTTTGAACATTTTTATTGATTTTATTACAAAGAAATGTTAAAATTGTTCTATAATAGAACAAAGGAGAGATAATGATGGAAGTAACAAAAAAGGAGAAAGGGAAAAAAAGAATATCTGGGATAACATTAATAGCATTAGTAATAACAATAGTAGTTTTAGTAATATTAGCAGGAGTATCAATATCAATGTTAACAGGAGAAAATGGAATATTAACCCAAGCACAATTGGCTAAAAAGCTAACAGAGGTATCAAGTGAAAAAGAAGGAGTACAATTAATAATGCAAATGCATTATTTAGATGAAGATAATGAAAAATATGATATAGGAACAAAACTGTATGATAGAAATATAACTAATGGAAATAAGTGGAGTATCATAATGATAAAAGATACAAAAGAAACTTATGGAAATGATTGGAGATATATACCAAAGGGAACAAATTTATTAGATTATGGAGAAGCACAATATAATTGGCTATATAACGAAGAAACAGGAGAGACGATACAATTAGAAGAAGATAGTTTCATAGAATTAGCATATGGGGCAAATCTAGCAGTAAAAGATGGATTAGTATTCAATTTAGACCCATTAAATATGGAAGATTCAAATAGTTGGGGAGATGCTATTTTATACGGATTTAATGGAGTAGAAAAAGATGAAGAAGGAAATGTAATAAGTGGATTCTCTGGAGAAGATTTTAATTTTGATGGAGAAGATGATTATATAGAAATATATAGTGATAGTGATTTCTCTGAAGATGGAATAACAATAGAAACATATGGAAATTTACAAACAGAAAGTAGTAGACTAGGAAATGTTTATAAAGGCCCGAGCGAAGGTTCGAAATTTGCATTTAAATATGTAGTTGGAAATATAGCTAATCATTATAATAAAATTATTTTTCAAATAAATGGAACGTTTTATCAAGGAATAGAAACTGGAACTAAATATCAATGTCCGACATATGGAAATGATTTTCATATTCCGATAATGGAAGAAGCTTGTTTGGGAGATACTTATGTCACATTTTCATTAAAAGATGATGGAAGTTTCTTTGTATTATTAAATGGAAAAAAAGTTGCAGAAGATAAGTTTAATCCAGAATATGTGGAACATTATAAAGAATATTTAAGTAATAAGGAATATCCAATATTAATTGGGAAAACAACGAGTGCAAATATACCTTATTTTATGAAAATAAAATCTTATGCTATAAGAGTATATAATAAAGCATTAAGCGAAGAGGAAGCTGCTGACAATTATGAGAAAACTGTTGCATATAGAGAGTTATTAAATAATAATTAGATTTTTTAAGGCTAGATATATTATCTAGTCTTTGTTGTGTCAAAAAAGTAGAGAGTGAATATAATAACCATAGGTGGTAAAAATGGAGTTTATAATGAATGTAATATTTTGGACGTTAGCCCTTTATGGTTTGTTTGAGATAATAAAAAACATAATATATTTGAGTACATATACAAATTTTAAATCAGATGGAATCTATGTAATAATAGCAGTGAAAAATCAAGAAAATAAAATAGAAGGATTTTTACGTTCAGCATTATTTAAGCTATTATATGGAAGAGATGATTATGTAAAAAATATAATAGTAACAGATTTAAAATCAAAAGATTCTACAAAGGAAATATTAAAGAAATTATCACAAGAATACGAATGTTTAGAGGTTGTAAACTGGAAAGAATGTAAAGAAATAATGGATAGTGTTGATGATAGTTAGTTTGCTTGAAAAAAATCTTTGTTTGTGATAGACTAAAAATGTTAATCAGAAAACAAAGTAGGAGAAATATATGGAAATAACCGGAGAAATACTAACTATTATTTATAAAAACGAAGTAAATAGCTATACAGTAGCAGAATTTGAGACTGACGAGGAAATAACTACGATTGTAGGTTATTTACCTTTTATAAATGTGGGAGACACATTAAAATTAATAGGTAAATTTGTTGAACATAAAGATTACGGTAGACAGTTTAAAGTAGACACTTTTGAAAAGATGATGCCACAAAATTTAGCTGCACTAGAGAAGTATTTAGCAAATGGAAAAATAAAAGGAATAGGAGAAGCATTAGCAAAAAGAATAATAAAGAAATTTGGAGAAGAAACAATAAAAGTTTTTCAATCTTATCCAGAAAGATTGGCAGAAGTAAAGGGAATATCTAAAGAAAAAGCCAAAGAAATGTCAGAAAGTTTTATAGAGAATTGGGAAGTATGGCAAATAGTAGGTTTCTTAGAAAAGTTTGGGATAGGAGCAGAACATGCTCAAAAAGTATTTGATTTATATGGTACAAATGCTATAGAAGAGATGGAACAAGATCCATATATATTAATAGATATAGCAAGAGGAGTAGACTTTAAACAAATAGATAAGATGGCATTAGACTTAGGAATAAGCTATGATAATGAAAAAAGAGTAACGAGTGGAATTAAGTACGGATTAATAAGAAGTACAAATAATGGTCATTCTTGTGTGCTAAAAGATAATTTAGTAGAGTTTGTAGTAAATTTATTAGATGTATCATCAGAAAATGTAGAAGATGGATTAATAGCTCTAAGAGCAAAAGATGAAATCGTTATAGAAAAAAGAGATGATGGATTAGAATATGTATACTCATCAGCTTTTTATAATGCAGAGGAAGAAATAGCATTTAGGATAAAAAGATTACAAAATTCTAAGAATATGAAAAGAATAACAGGTTTAGATAAGGTGTTAAAAAAAGCAGAAAAACTATCTAGTATAGAATTATCAGAAAAACAAAAAGAAGCATTAAAATTAGTAAATGAAAACAATGTAACTATAATAACAGGTGGACCTGGTACTGGAAAAACAACAATTATAAAAAATATAATAGATATATATGAAGATAAAGGGAAAAAAGTAATTTTGGCTGCACCAACAGGAAGAGCAGCAAAAAGAATGACAGAAACAACAGGAAAAGAAGCATCAACATTACATAGATTATTGGAAATAGGTAAAATAGATGATGACAGTTTGTATAAAAACACAAGTAAATACGAGGGTGCACCGATAGATGCAGACGTAATAATCGTAGATGAAGTTTCAATGATGGACATGTTCTTAATGAATTATTTATTGAAATGTATATATCAAGGAACTAAGTTAGTATTAGTTGGTGATATAGACCAACTTCCATCAGTAGGACCAGGAAGTGTATTAAAAGATTTAATAAATTCAGAAGAAATACCAACTATTAAGTTAGATAAAATATTTAGACAAGCAGCAAGAAGTAAAATAATAGTAAATGCACATAGAGTAAATGAAGGAGAAAAGTTTTTAAGTAAATCGGAAGAGGAAGAGGATATGAATGAAGATTTCTTCTTTATAAAAGAAACTAGTCAAGAGAGAATGCTGGCTCAAGTTGTGTCTCTATGTACAGGTAGATTAGAAAAATACGGAAATTATGACTTTTTCCAAAACATACAAGTATTATCACCTACTAAAAAAGGAATGCTTGGAACTAAAGAATTAAATAAAGTGCTACAAGAACATCTAAATCCTAATTTAGATAACTTATCAGAAAAAGCAAGTATGGGAGCAGTATTTAGACCTGGTGACAGAGTTATGCAAATAAAAAACAATTATGATATTTACTGGGAAAGAGAAGGAACAGGAAAGCTGGGGGGATTAGAAAATAAAGAAGTAGGAAGCGGAGTATTTAATGGTGAAATAGGAACAATAACAGATGTAGATGAAAGAGAGAAGCAAGTAGAGATAAAATTTGATGATGATAAAGTAGCTTGGTATGAATTCTCAGAACTTGACCAAATAGAACATAGTTATGCTATAACAATACATAAAGCACAGGGAAGCGAGTTTGATGTAGTAATAATGGTAGTACCACCATCATCTCCAATGCTACTTACAAGAAACTTATTATATACAGGAATAACAAGAGCAAAGAAACTTTTAATAGTGATTGGAAGTGAAAAGGTAATAGATTATATGATACAAAATGTAGATAGCAAGAAGAGAAATACGGGATTGGAGTTTAAGATGAGACAATAAAGGGACGGGCCTTTTTTGTCTCATTTTGAAATCCTTATAAAATATTCCAAATTTAATTTGACTTAAAAATAAAAATGAATTATAATATCAAATACAAACGAGGTGAGAAAAGCATGGAAATAAATAGATTACATGAAATATTTAAAACAGAAGAGCAAATAGACGAATTTTGGAAAGCTATAAGAAGAGCAGAAGATGATATTGAAAATGGTAGAGTATATACACAAGAAGAAATGGATGCTTTTTATAGGGAAAGATTTGGAATATAAAATTTTATTTATTTTTTAATATTAGAATCTAAAAATTTATATCTTAGTATTTATAAATTGTTAAGGTTGTTTTTATTATTTCAAGTAAAATCATAAGTATGTATAAATAAAAGAAGGAGGAATGCAATTGCCAAGAAAAAGTAGAAAACTATTAAATGATAAAATATGTCATAATATTGTTCAAGGGATAAATAAAGAATATATATTTAAAGAAAATGATGATAAGGAAAAATATTTAAGTTTATTAAGAAAGTACTATAGAGATTACGAAATAGATATTATAAGCTATTGTATTATGGATAATCATACACATTTAATTTCTTATTCAGACAATATAAATAATATAAGTGATTTTATGGGACGTGTAAACTCAATATATGCAAGGTATTACAATAAAAAGTATAATAGAGTAGGATATGTTTTTAGAGATAGATTTAAATCTATTTTAATTTTAACAAGGGAACAGCTATATTTTTGTATAAAATATATTCATATGAATCCAGTTAAAGCAAAAATTGTAGAGAATGAAAGCGAATATAAATATTCATCTTATAATGATTATTTAAATAAATCAGGTTTTTTAAATCAAAGAATTTTAGATTTCTTATTTTTTAAATCACAAAATTATATCGAAAAGTTTAAATCAATACCATATAAAAATATTTATGATAATAAAGTGAATTTAGAGATTATGCTACAAAAATTTCTAAATCATGAAAACATTGGTTTAAATCAAAAAAGAATGGAAGGAAAAATATTGGACAAGTTTATATCTTATTTAGATTACAAAAACTATAAGTATTCAAAACAAGAATTAGCGGATATATTTGGAATTAGTAGAGCAACATTATATAGAAAAATAAAGAAGGTGAGAATTAATGATAGAAAAATTTAATAAGGTGAGACAAAAATTCCCCGTCCCCAAAATTCTCAACCTTATTTATCCACCAACGTGCGGTATTTGTGGAAAACTAAATGAAAATTTTTTATGTAAAAGGTGTGAGAAAATCTTAGAGAGTGAAGTGGTTTTCGGTCTTGATAAGTATAAAAATATTAAAAGAAAAAAAGAAAGAAAAGAAAATATAAAAAATAATTTTAATGATAAAAAATATTTTAATGAGCATTTATATATTTTTTTATATCAGGGAATAATAAGAAGAATAATTTTAAAATATAAGTTTCAAGAAGAATCATATTTATACAAAACATTTGTGAATTTTTTGTTAAAAAATGAAAACTTCTTTGAAAAAATAGAAAAATATGATACAATAGTGCCAGTTCCGATTAGTAAAAAAAGGCAAAAAACACGTGGATATAACCAAAGTGAATTAGTAGCAAAAGAGATAGCATATAATTCTAATTTAATATTAGAAACAGAATGCCTTTATAAAATTAAAAATATTGTAGAACAAAGTAAATTAAATAAAGAAGAAAGACTAAAAAATATACAGGGAGTATATAAGTTAGTAAATAAAGAAAAATTATATAAAAAGAAAATATTGTTATTAGATGATATATTTACAACAGGAAGTACAGTAAATGAATGTGCTAGAGTATTAAGAAAAGCACAACCTAAAGAGATAGGTGTATTCACTCTAGCAAAAGATTAACAAATGTAAAATGTATAATAAATACATAAAGTAATATTTTAAAATTTTAATATTACAAAGGAGGAGCAATAATTAATGGAAGATTTAGTTGAAAGTATCTTAGATTATATAAGGTCTGATTACACTGATTATGCAGTTATGATAAATGGAGAATGGGGTTCAGGAAAAACTCATTTTTGGAACAATAAGATAAGAAAAAAGATTGAATCAATGCAATTAAATGGAAAAAGATATACAACTATTTATATGTCTTTATATGGTATATCAAATCTGGAAGAAATAAGTAAAAAGATTTTCATAGAGACAACACAGTTAATGGATAAAAATTTAAGAAGATTTATGGATGCAAATGGTCAAGATACAATACCAGAATATGCTAAAACTGGAATAGACATGGCAAACTTTTTTGGCGTAACACAAAATGGAGATAAAGTGGATTATGCAGAATTTTTCTCAACAGATGATAAAGTTCTTTGCTTTGATGACCTAGAAAGAGCAAATGTAGATGTTATTGATATTTTAGGATATATTAATAACTTTGTTGAACATGACCATATAAAAACAATAATTATATGTAATGAAAAAGAGTTATCAACAAAACTAAAAAGTTCTAACTTAGAGATGAAAACATTTATTGCAACATATCTATTAGACAAACAAGATGAATTAAATAATATAGATAAACCATTAGTAGAAAAAATTAGAGATAAAATAGAGCATGTATTTGATAAGGCAAATGATTATGAAAGAATAAAGGAAAAGTTAATAGGAGAAACATTCGAATACGCTCCAAAATTTGATTATATAATTAATGGAATATTAATGCGCTATGAAAACAATCCAGACTTAATAAGATTCTTAAGAGAAAATACAGGATTGATAATTTCAACGTTTAATAAATCAGGAACGAGAAACTTAAGAATTTTAAAACATGCTTTAAATGATTTTAAGAAAATATATGAGATGGTAAATAAATCATATCCAAATACAAATCATAGAGTTATGCAAACAATGCTTATATTTACAATAGCTATATCTTTTGAAATAAAAGCAGGAAAAATCACAAAAGATAAGTTTGTAAATATTAAGGATAATGAGGAATATAAGTCAATACTTGTATCATCAAGAATACTTATGGATAACAGACAGTTCTATATTAAAGAATTTGATAATAATTATTATTATAACTTTAAATCAGAGTATCGTTTCTTTAAATTTATAGAATATTATGTAAGAACACGTATTTTTGATATGAAGTTATTTAAAGAAAATATGGAAACAATACGTAATACTGTAGATACAGAGAACTTACCAGGATATAAAAGACTACTTACAGAGGAATATTGGAAAATATCAGATGATCAATTTGGTAATGTCATAAGTGAAGTTATGGAAGATGTAAAAGAAGGTAAATTGACATTAATAGATACAGTAAAGATATTTGCTTATTTTAGTTACTTCTCAAGAAAAGGTTTAATTGATTATGATTTAAAAACATTAAAAAGTGTTTTCTTTAATGGAATGAATATAGCGTCACTTAATTCTAAATACTGTGATAATGTGAATGAAGAGTTAGGAAAGATTGCAATCGAAGAAGTTGCGGAAGATATGGAGGATATTTTAAAGCACTTTAACATGTTAAATGACCAATTACATGATAAGATGTTTAAAGAAAAAGCAGAAGAAGTAATGAAATGTATTCCTATGAAAATGGAACAATTTTATGAGAAATTTGATAAAGAATGTATGGATGTGCCAATATTTAAATATTATGATCCATTCCAATTATTCCAAAGAATATCTTGTGCAAGTAACGAAGATATTGTATTAATAAAAGAAAAGTTAATAGATAGAGTAGAAAAAAATCCTAAGAAGATAGAACCTGAAATGAAGAATATGAAACAGTTAAAACAAATAATAGATGATTACTTAAAAGGAAAAGATCCATCAATAAAAATTGTTATGCTTAAAGAATTTTCAGATAGTTTAGGTTATATCTTAGGAAAATATAAACCAAGTTTCTTACCCAAAAGGGTAGATAAGGAAATCGCAGAAGAAGCGGAAAATTAAAAAAAGGAAAGTTAAAATTATGGAAGACGAAAAAAACAATTATAATAAAAAGAAATATTTAAAATTACTTAGTAAAGAGTATAAAAATGTATATGAAGTTGCAGAAGAAATTATAAACTTACAAGCAATTTTAAATCTACCAAAGGGAACAGAAATGTTCTTAAGTGATATCCACGGAGAATATGCTCCATTTGAGCATATTCTAAATAACGGTGGAGGAATAATTAAAAGTAAAATAAATGACATTTTTGGAAATACAATAAGCAAGAAAGAAAGAACAACACTTGCAACACTTATTTATTATCCAGAAGAAAAATTAAAATTAATAAAAGAAGAAGAAAAAGATATAAACGAATGGTATAGTATTACATTACACCGTTTAGTAGAGGTTGCAAAAAATGTGAGTTCAAAATATACAAGGTCAAAGGTTAGAAAAGCGATAACTAGCGGATTTGAATATGTAATAGATGAGTTATTGAATTCACAAGCAGGAAATGAAAAAGATAAAGAAAGATATTATAAGGCAATAATAAATACAATAATAAGATTGAATCAAGCAGAAGCATTTATAATAGCAATATCAAACTTGATAAAAAGAATGGCAATAGACCATCTTCATATAATTGGTGATATATTTGATAGAGGACTTAGACCAGATTTAGTAATAGAAAAATTAGAAAAATTCCACAGCTTGGATATACAATGGGGCAACCATGATATATTATGGATGGGGGCAGCAGCAGGAAATGAAGCATGTATTGCAACAGTTGTAAGAATTTGTGCTAGATATAATAATATAGGAATATTAGAAGACAGCTATGGAATAAATATACGTCCGTTATCAACATTTGCTATGGAGACTTATAAAGATGATAGTTGTGAAAACTTTTTTCCAAAAGTGTTTGATGAAACAAAATATGATGAAAGTGACAAAATGAACATTTCAAAAATTCATAAAGCAATAACAATAATACAATTTAAGCTAGAAGGACAGATGATAAAAAGGCATCCAGAATATCATCTAGATAATAGATTGTTGTTAGATAAGATGAATTTAGAAAAAGGATATGTTGAGATAGATGGTAAAAAATATGAAATAAATGATACAAATTTCCCAACATTAATAAAAGATAACATATATGAATTAACAGAAGAAGAAAAAGAAGTAATGGAAAGACTTTGTGAGTCATTTAAAAATAGTCCAAAATTAAATGACCATATAAATTTCCTATATAAAAAGGGAGAATTATATACAATATTTAATTCAAATTTATTATTCCATGCTTGTATTCCGATGACAGAAAGTGGAGAGTTTAAAGAAGTAGAATTCTTAGGGAAAAGAATGAAAGGAAAACAATATCTAGATGAAGTAAATGATACAGTAAATAAAATATGGATTAATAAAGATACTGTAGACAAAAATTTAAGAGATATAATGTGGTATTTATGGATATCTCCAGATTCGCCATTCTTTGGTAAAGATAAAATGGCAACATTTGAAAGTTATTTTGTTAAAGATAAAGAGATGAGTAAAGAAAGAAAAAATCCATATTATACATTAACTTATGATGAGAAAATATGTGATAAGATTTTAAATGAATTTAATTTGGATTTAAAAGATTCTCATATAGTAAATGGACATATGCCAGTAAAAGCAAAAGACGGTGAAAGTCCAATTAGAGGAAATGGTAAACTTTTAGTAATAGATGGAGGTTTTGCAAAAAGTTATCAGGCAAAAACAGGTAATGCCGGTTATATACTTACATATAATTCTTATGGACTATTACTTAGCCAAAACAAACCTTTTGAATCAGTTGAACAAGCTATTGAAGAAGAAAAGGATATTATGTCAGAAATAATAGTAAAGAAAACAGGAGTTGTTAGAAAACGTGTAGGTGATACTGATATTGGTAGAACATTAAAAGAAGAGATAAGTGACTTAGAACAATTGCTAGCTTACTATGAATCAGGAGAATTAAAACAAATAAAATAAGGCATCTAAATCGATGCCTTTTATTATGTTTTAAAAATCATCGTCGTCTAAAAAGTCTTCACCATCGTCATATAACCAATCATCTTCATCATAAAAATCCTCTTCATCATCGTAAAATAACCAATCGTCATCTATTTCATCAAATTCCTTTTTAGAATCTTTTTTTAATACTCTAGTATCTAAGTAGTCTAAATTATTATTTTCATTAGTATTCATATGCATCACCCTCGTTATTATTATATGTTTTTCTCTAATTTTTTACAATGCTTTCGACCAACCATTACAAAAATAAAGAATTACTAAATTCTATTATTATTTTCTACAAATTTTTGATTAATATTCTAATTTTTAAATATAATGAATATTTTCTTCCTTTTTTGTAATAATAAGATTATAAATAAAAAAGCTTTAAATAAGAGGAGGAAGATTATGAAAGCAACTGGAGTTGTAAGAAGAATAGATGATTTAGGAAGAGTTGTTATTCCAAAAGAAATAAGAAAAACATTGAGAATTAAAGAAGGTGAACCTTTAGAAATTTTTACAGATAGAGAAGGTCAAATAATACTTAAAAAATATTCTCCTATAGGAGAGTTATCAGAATTTGCAGCAGGTTATGCTGAGACTTTATCAAAGACTACTGGACATATTGCTTGTATTACTGATAAAGATACAATTATAGCAGTATCTGGCGGTTCTAAAAAGGAATTTTTAGAGCAAGACGTAAGTCCAGAGTTAGAACAACTAATGGAAGATAAAGAAGTATATATGAGTAAAGACAATAGTGATATTGCAATGCCTATTACTAAAAATGAAAACCCAGAAAGAAAAAACAATGCACAGGTTGTTTATCCTATAATATCTAATGGTGATTCAATTGGAACTGTTATTCTTATGTCTAAAGAAGCTAATAAAAAAATGAATGAAGTTGAACAAAAAGTGGCACAGTCAGCTGCTACATTTTTAGGAACACAAATGGATATATAAAAAATAAAACAAGTTCATAATTTTATAATAAGTAAAATTATCAGCTTGTTTTTTTCTTATTTATATTTTTATCATCTGTTAGACCTACCATATAATCAATGGAGGTTCCATAATATTTTGCCAATGTGATTAAGTGTGATATAGGTATAGTTCTATTACCTTTTTCATATTCAGAATAGTATTGCTGAGATATTCCAAGTACTTGTGCTACTTGCTTTTGAAACAAATCATGGTCTTCTCTTAAATCTTTTAATCTTTTAAATTTCACTGTAACCTCCTTGTAAACCTTATAAAATTTAATATAATTTTAACAAAAAAACTGGAAAATAATAGTATCTACATAATAAATTATGTAAATATTACAAATTTATTACAATTAGAAGATGAATATTTACAAATACATTATTTATATGTATACTAAAATTATATATAATAATAATGTATAATAAAAAAACAATACATATTTTATAAGAGGGGGGAGTGTAAAAACCACTTCCCCCAGCTAAAGAAAAGGAAAAGAAGAAATGAAAGAAAAGAAGACACAAACAATAAGAATAACAAAAAGAAAAGACCAAATAAAAAAAATTAGAGGTATAACTCTTATTGCACTTGTCATCACAATAGTTGTTCTTCTAATATTAGCAGGTGTTTCAATATCAATGTTAACAAGCGATAATGGAATAATAACCAAAGCAAGTACTGCGAAAATAGCAACTGAATTAACTGGTATAAAAGAAGGAATTGAGTTGGAACAAATACAAGGAGAAACAAAAAATGAAAGCCTAAGATATATGACAGTAGAAGAGGCAAATGAAAAATTAAAAGATATTCCAGAAGAATATAAAGGAAAAATAGGATTATATAGAGAAGAACCAATATATTTAGGAAATGAAGAAGATGAAGTAGCAAAAATAGCTCAAAACTATGGTTATAGAGTAATAAATATGACAGAAGAAGAATTTAAATATTATATAGAGCTTGGTATTTTGGAAGATAAAGTAATAGAAAACAAAGAGAAGAAGATAGGAAGAGAACTAGCAACAGCAGATTTTCCAGAAACTGTAACAATAGGGAATAATACATATAGTAATGGATGGTATATAATAGGAAATTATACAGAAGAAGAGAAATCTAATAATACATACGGAGCACAATTTGAAAAATTAGGGATAAAAGATACAACACATCAACCTTATATAGTTAATTATGAAACAGGTAGTATATTTAGCGTAGATGGAATGATAATGTACCAAGCAGAAATACCTATCCACACATTCCAAGATGATAATTTTAAATTAACAAACGCAATAACATATGTAGGAGATACATCAGTAAAAACAGGAGATTACTACGGTAATTTATACTCTACATCGTTATATGAAGGAGAAACAAATCAAGGGTTTAATGCTAAATATAATGATAATAATGGAGAATTACAATATGATGAGAATGGAGCATTAATATTAGATGAAGATAATGCTATACCTGTTTTAGAAGTAGATAATAAATATCAAATAAATAATAGTTATTCTATAAATGTTACATTAAAAAGTGATAATGAGAATAATTCTAATTCTTATTCATCAACAATATTGGCTTTATCTGATGAGGCAAATAAATATATTTGTTGGATAGGAATGAATGGAAATTTACTACATGTATATTCATACAGAGGAAATCCAAAAAACCATAGTTATGAAATGACAGAAAAAGGTTTTGCAAATATTGATATATCAGAATATGAAAATCAAACAATAAATTTACAAGTAGTAGCTGAAAGAAATGAACAGACGAAAGTATATATAAATGGTGAGTTACTTATAGCATTTGAGTCAGGAGATGAAATGTTCACATATAATTATGTGACTATAGGAGATTTAAGAGTAGGAAGAAATTTAAAGTTTACAGGAAAAATATATAATTTTGCAATATATGGAGTAGCTTTAAGTGAAAGTGAAGTACAAGAAAATTATGAAGAAGCCAAGAAATATGGAATAGAATGATATTGTAAAGGGACATATCTATAATAGATGTGTCCCCAAGTGTTTGTTATACATTATTTAATTGTAATAAGCAAAAGGAAACATTCACACTAGTCTTTGTTGGATTTTGTCAAATTTTGCGATGAAAAGTTTATTTTTACTCTTGACTTTTTTTGCTTTCGTGTTTCAATATAAAAGAATTTTAATTCGAATTAATTGTGTGAAAAGTTGGTTTTGAATCTCACACGGTTTCACTTAAAAAAGAAACAAAAAGAAAAAAGAGGAGGTGACAAAAAAAGTACAAAGGAAAGAGAAAAATTAAGAAAAGAAATGGAAATAGAAAATTAATAGAAATATGAGAATGTACATCTTTAAGATAAAAGTGCATGGAAAAGTAAAATATATAAATTAAAAAGGTCAAGGAATAAAATCTTAAATTTTCCTTGATTTTTTGCTTGTTTTAGAGTATAATCTTAATGTTAGAGTTTAGTTTTAAGGAGATTGAAATGAAAGCAATAGAAATAAGAAGAAAATATTTAGATTATTTTAAAAGACATGGTCATAGCGTAATTCCATCTGCACCATTAATACCAGAAAATGACCCTTCAGTATTATTTACAACAGCAGGAATGCAACCATTAGTGCCATATTTATTGGGAGAAAAACACCCAGAAGGAAAAAGACTTACAGATTATCAAAAATGTGTAAGAACAAATGATATTGATGAAGTAGGAGACAATCGTCATTTAACATATTTTGAAATGCTTGGAAATTGGTCTTTAGGAGATTACTTTAAAGATGAATCAATAGCAATGAGTTTTGAATTCTTAACAAAAGAATTAGGAATTCCAGTAGAAAAATTATCAGTAACATGTTTTGCAGGAGATGAAGATTGTCCAAGAGATGAAGTAGCAGCAAATGCGTGGAAGAAAGCAGGAATACCAGAAGACCATATATATTATTATGGAAAAGATGATAACTGGTGGATAGCAGGTGAAGAAGGACCTTGTGGACCAGATACAGAAATGTTCTATGATACAGGAAAACCAGCATGTGGACCAGATTGTGAGCCTTGTTGTGATTGTGGTAAGTATGTAGAAATATGGAATAATGTATTTATGGAATATTTCAAAGATGAAAAAGGATATAGAAAATTAGAACAAAAAAATGTAGATACTGGACTTGGATTAGAAAGAATGACAATGCTATTACAAGGAAAAGAAACTCCGTTTGACACTGAATTATTTAGTCCAGTTATGGATAAACTAAAAGAGTTACAAAAAGTAGATATTATAGAAAGTAGAAGAATAATAGCAGAACATTTACGTTCAAGCATGATGATAATAGCAGATGGAGGAAGACCAAGTAATCTAGATAGAGGATATGTATTAAGAAGATTAATAAGAAGAATGATAAGACATATGAATAAACTACAAATAGATTTAGACTCATTAAAAGAATTAATAGATATTTATGTAGAAAACTTAGGTGAAATGTATCCAGAACTTGTTAAAAATAAAGAAACAATAGAACAAGTAATAGTAGAAGAAAAAGATAAATTTGTAAAAACTCTTAGCAAAGGTGAAAGAGAATTTGAAAAGGCAATAGGAAGATTAGAAGGAACAAAATTAATACCAGGAGAAGTAGTGTTTAGATTATATGATACTTATGGATTTCCACCAGAAGTAACAAAAGAATTAGCTTCTGAAAATGGTTATGAAATTGATATGGATAGCTTTAATGAATTATTCAAAAAACACCAAGAAAAATCAAGAGCAGGTTCTGAGCAAAAATTTAAGGGAGGACTTGCAGAAACGACAAAAGAAACAATTGCATATCATACAGCAACACATTTATTAAATGCAGCAATAAAACAAGTTATTGGAAAAGATGCACATCAAAGAGGTTCAAATATAACAGTAGATAGAATGAGATTTGATTTTAACTGTGACCATAAATTAACACCTGAAGAAAAACAAGAAATAGAAGATTTAGTAAATAAATGGATTAAAGAAGGATTACCTGTAACAAAAGAAGAAATGAAAAAAGAAGATGCAATAAAATCTGGTGCAGAATGTATGTTTATTGAAAAATATCCAGATATAGTAACAGTATATACAATAGGAGATGTATCAAAAGAACTATGTGGAGGACCTCATGTTAAAAACACAAGTGAACTTGGAAGATTTAAAATAAAGAAAGAAGAATCTAGTTCATCAGGTGTAAGAAGAATAAAAGCAGTATTAATAGATGAATAAGATATGTTCTTTATAAATAGTTAGGGAGGTTTTGTTTATGGAAGATTGTCTATTTTGTAAAATAATAAAAGGAGAAGTGCCATCAACTAAAGTATATGAAGATGACTATGTATATGCATTTAAAGATATAGAACCAGCAGCACCAGTTCATGTATTAGTAGTACCTAAAAAACATATTTCATGTTTAAATGAAATGACAGAAGATGATGAATTACTAATTGGTAAGATTCATATGGCTATAAAGAAAATAGCTAAAGAGTTAGATGTAGATGAAAAAGGTTATAGAGTTATAAATAACTGTGGAAAAGATGCAGGGCAAACAGTACTTCATTTACATTTTCACTTACTTGCAGGAGTAGAAATGGGAGAAAAATTAGTATAAAATAATAGGATAGGACTTAAGGGATTTCTTAAGTTCTATTTTTGCATAAAACAAACAATTTACATAAATTTGTAAATGTGGTATAATATAAGTGTAGTGTTAAAACACAATTTTTGGAGGGAAGATGTCAATGACAACCAATGAGTTTTCCAGTATTGTTGCAACTGGAATGGAGCTAGAGAAGAAAGTAGACTTAGCTCTACACATGGCTCAGAGCAAGGCTCGTTCAAGGCGCGACATTAGTCGGGAGATTGTAGAGTGTTTGAACGCTCTTAAGGATTTTTCTGACTACAACAAGAGGGTCTTGGGCGAGATGGAGCGACAAGCTCTTTCCAACGGCGATGAGCTCTTCGTTGCCGAGATGATCAACCCCATGAGGCGTGAACTGCAAAATAAGGAGGAGAGTGTTCGAGGAGAGCTTAGAAGACTCCAGATGGGAATGTGATACCCTTCCCTCGGAATGCTGGCGGAAAATTTCCGCCAGCGTTCCTTTTAAATATAAGAGTAATTTTATAATATTAAATTTTTATTGATAAAATTTAAATAAAAAAATACTTATATCTTTATTTTTTTTTATAAATATGTTATAATATAAGAAGTAGAATAATGTACGGAGGTAAAAAATATGTTTGAGAGTAAATATAGTAAAGTATTAACAGCAATATTAGTAATAGTAATAGTAGCAATAGTAGGGTTGCTTGGATTTTTAGCATTTGATTTTATCCAAAATTATTTAGTAACAAATGATGCATCAGACTTTGTTGAAGATTTTAAAGGTGAAACAAATTCAGATGAAAATACAACTATAGCGGATGCAAATACAACAAATACTGATAATACAAATCCTTTTGAAGGACTTGAAAGTACAGGTAATGGTTCAGGATCAACAACTAGAACATATAAGGGATTTGGAGTATTAGGAACAATGGAAATTCCAGCAACAAACTTTAAATATCCAATACTTGAAAAAGTAACTAAAAAATCAATAGAGACAGCAGTAGCATTTCAGTGGGGAGCTGGAGTAAATCAAGTAGGAAATACTGTAATAATAGGACATAATTATAGAAATGGTTTATTCTTCTCAAATAACAAAAAGTTACAAATAGGAGATAAAATATATATAACAGATAATGCGGGAACAGAGATGACATACACAATATATGATAAATTTGAAACATCAGATTCAGATACATCATTCTATCAAAGAGATACAGCAGGAAAACCAGAAGTAACATTATCAACATGTACAGATGATAGTAGTGCAAGATTAATTATCCTAGCAAGAGTTGAATAAAATAAATACATATATAAAGTAAAGGAATTTATAAAAATTCCTTTATTTTTTTTTCTATTTTGTATATAATAGGAAAGAAATAAAAAAGCAAATAAGAGGTGCTAAAATGAATAAGAAAGAAGCAAAAGAAAGAATAGAAACTTTAAGAAAACAAACAGAATATTATGCAAAAAAATACTATGATGATGATAAACCAGAAATATCAGATTTTGAATATGATATGTTAATGGTAGAATTAAGAAACTTGGAAAAAGAATATCCAGAATTTAAATCAGAAGATTCATTAACTCAAAAAGTAGGTGGACATGTTAAAGAAGGATTTGAAAAAGTAACACATGAAGTGCCACTACAAAGTTTACAAGATGTATTTAGTATTGGAGAAGTATATGATTATATCAATAAGACAAATGAGAAAGCAGAAGAAAATAATATAAAAAATAAAACATATGTAGTAGAAACAAAAATAGATGGATTGTCAGCAGCTTTAGAATATAAACAAGGAAAATTTGTAAGAGGAGCAACAAGAGGAAACGGACTAGTTGGTGAAGATGTAACGCAAAATCTAAAGACAATAAAAACAATACCTATGGAATTAAATGAAAAAATAGATATAACAGTACGTGGTGAAGTGTTTATATCAAAAAAAGACTTTGAGAAAATGAACAAAGAAAGAGAAGAAAAAGATGAAGAACTATTTGCAAATGCAAGAAATGCAGCAGCAGGTTCTTTAAGACAATTAGACAGTAGAGTAACAGCTAAAAGACCATTAGATATTTATATTTTCAATGTACAAAAAATTGATAATAAAGAGTTTAATTCACATTTTGAAGAATTAGAGTATTTAGCAAAACTAGGATTTAATGTGAATCCTGTACGTATTCCTTGTAAAGATCAAAAAGAAGTAGAAGAGGCAATAAAAAAGATAGGAAGAGAAAGAGAAAAATTGACATTTGATATAGATGGAGCAGTTGTAAAAGTAGATGACTTAAAATTTAGAGAAATCTTAGGAACAACAGCTAAAACTCCAAGATGGGCAATAGCATATAAATATCCACCAGAAAGAAAAGAAACAAAATTAAAAGACATAATTTGCCAAGTAGGAAGAACAGGAGTAATAACACCAATGGCAATATTAGAACCTGTAAGAGTAGCTGGGTCAACAATATCAAAAACAACACTTCATAATGAGGATTTTATAAAAGAAAAAGACTTAAAAATAGGAGATACAGTAGTAATACAAAAAGCAGGAGATGTAATACCTGAAATAGTAGAAGTAAAGAAAAATAAAAGAACAGGTGAAGAAAAAGATTTTGAGATGCCAAAAGTATGTCCTGTATGTGGAGCAGAAGCAGTAAGAGAAGAAGGAGAAGCAGCAGTAAGATGTACAGGAATAGAATGTCCAGCAAAATTATATAGAAACTTAGTACATTTTGCATCAAGGGAAGCAATGAATATAGATGGACTTGGTGAAGCGATAATAAGACAATTATTAGATAGAGGATTAATTAGTAATATGGCAGATATATATACTCTAAAACTTGAGGATATTGCATCACTTAAGAAAAATGGAATGAAGTTTGCAAAGAATTTGATAAATAGTATAAATAGAAGTAAACAAAATGATTTATATAGACTAATAACAGCATTTGGAATAAGACATGTAGGAACAAAAGCATCAAAAATTCTAGCTAAAAGATATAAAACAATGGATAGATTAATGAATGTGACATCAGAAGAATTAGCGTTTGTAGAGGATATTGGACCAATAGTTGCAGAAAGTATAAGAGAATTTTTCTTACAAGATCAAACAATAGATTTAATAAAAAGATTAAAACAGGCCGGAGTTAATATGAAATATCTAGAAGAAGATGGAGAAGACAATAGATTTGAAGGAAAAACTTTTGTATTAACAGGAACATTAGAAAAATATACAAGAGGAGAAGCAAGTAATATAATAGAAAAATTTGGTGGAAAGACATCTAGTTCAGTATCTAAGAAAACAGACTATGTGCTTGCCGGAGAAGAAGCAGGAAGTAAATTAACAAAAGCACAAAATTTAGGAGTTAGAATATTATCAGAAGAAGAATTTGAAGAGTTAATAAAATAATTTCGCATTAGGGACGTTTCCTTAGCGAAAAAAATGTGCCCAAAGGAAACGTCCCTATTTACACCTTTTTTTCGCGTTTGGGACACATCATAGAAATATAAGGAGGACATATGGAAGATTATACTTTTGAAAAAATGTGGGTAGATTTAAGAGATGGTTATCAAATATATTATACTTATGTAGGAAATAGATATTTATTATTCAAAACAGCAGATAATTGTTATACACAAAAATTAATATCAGAACATAAGAAAAATCCACAACCACGTATGCTTATGCTAACATTAAAAAGAGTGAAAGAAATGTTCCCACATATGGAAGATATTGAATATAAAAGAGATGATTTTTAAAGGTGAAATAGATGGTAAATATATTTTTTTACGTAAAAGGAAAGTTTTTGGTAAGCGAATGTGAAAACGAAAAAGCTTTGATATATGGTGATTTTTTGAATTATCCAAAAAGTCATATGGAGGTATGGGAAAAAAATTATTATAATAAATACCATGTGGATTTTGACTATTTTCCAAGGGGAAGAGTAGTATATAACACAAAAGAAAAATGCTATTATATTTATCATGATAAATGTATAGAAGACTTAAGTGAGATATTAGAACAATATAAAAATAAAAATTGTAAGATTTTGGAAGACTTCCATTATCAATGTCATAAATGTAATAAGAACTATGTTATATAAAAGGAGATTGAAAAAATGGCTGTAATAATAGATGGAAAAGCGTTAGCAAAAAAGATAAGAAGTAATTTGAAAGTAGAATGTGATGAGTTGAAAAAAAAAGGGATAACTCCAAAACTTGCGGTTATAATGGTAGGAGATAACCCAGCATCTAAAGTATATGTAAGAAATAAAAGTAGGGCATGCAATGAAGTTGGAATAGAATATCAAGAATATCTTTTAGATGAAAATACAAGACAAGAAGATTTACTAAATTTGATAAAAAAATTAAATCAAGATGAAACAGTAAATGGAATTTTGTTACAAAGTCCAGTACCAGAGCATTTAAATATAAATCAAGCTTTTAAAGCAATAACATATTTAAAAGATGTAGATGGATTTACTCCTTCTAGTGTAGGAAAACTTTGTATAGGTGAAGATACATTTGTATCATGTACTCCTTTAGGTGTTATCAAGATGTTTGAAGAATACAATATTGACTTAAATGGTAAAGATGTGGTAATATTAGGAAGAAGTAATATTGTAGGAAGACCACTTATACAATGCTGTTTACAAAAAAATGCAACTGTAACAGTTTGCCATTCAAGAACAAAAAGTTTAGAGGAACACACTAAAAGAGCAGATGTGATTATTTCAGCAATAGGACAACCAAAATTTGTAACTGCAGACATGGTAAAAGATGGAGTAGTTATAATAGATGTAGGAATAAATAGAGACGAAAACGGAAAATTAGTAGGAGACGTGGATTTTAAAAATGTAGAAAAGAAAGCAAGTTATATAACTCCAGTTCCTGGAGGGGTTGGACCAATGACGATAGCAATGCTAATGAACAATGTAATAAAAGCAACAAAAGAACAATATAATGAAAATTCAACATTTTAATTAAATAAAGATATGGGGCATTATTTTTTAATAATGCTCTTTTTATGTTTAAAGGAGGAAGTATATGGTAGAAGATAAAAAATATTGGATATGGTTTAGTTTAATAAAAGGATTAGGAAATAAAAGGAAGAAAAAATTATTAGAAATATATAGAAATCCTAAACGAATATATTATTTAAGAAAAAGTGAATTATTAAAAATAAGAGGAATAGGAACACAGACTGTGGATAATATTTCAGATAGAAAAGTAAAAGAAGCGGTAGATAAACACGTTTCATACATGGAAAGAAATAATATAAATATTATTTCGATTATAGATAAAAATTATCCTCAAAAATTAAAACAAATATATGATTCACCAATTAGTTTATATGTAAAAGGAAATAAAGAAATTTTAAATAATAAGGCAATAGCAATAATAGGTTGCAGAGATGCAAGTGAATATGGTAAAAAAGCTGCAAAATATTTTGGTTACAACTTATCAAAAAAAGGAATCAATATAATAAGTGGATTAGCAAAAGGCGTAGATAGTTATTCACATATTGGAAATGGTTATGCACTTTTAGAGAAAAGTTATCCACATGTGGATAATGATGTGAGCTGTGGAAAACCTATTGCAGTTGTAGGAAATGGATTAGATATAGTATATCCAAAAGAAAATCAAATGTTAGAACAGAAAATAATAGAATTAGGTGGCTGTGTTATTTCTGAGTATCCAATAGGAACAAAACCACAAAAAATGCATTTTCCTGCTAGAAATAGAATTATTAGTGGGCTAAGTAATGGAGTGGTTGTAATAGAAGCTAAAGAAAAAAGTGGGACATTAATAACAGTAGATTTTGCATTAGAACAAGGAAAAGATATATATGTTGTGCCAGGAAATATAAATTCAATAAACTCAGTAGGAACAAATGATTTAATAAAACAAGGAGCAAAATTAATAACTACATATAATGATGTTGAAATATAATATGAAAAATGTTATATTAAAATTAGTAGTAACAAAAGAAAACAAGGAGTGTAGCATATGAAAAAAATTGAGGAAGCTCATTTGAGAAAACTTAATATGAAGTTATATCCTTCAATATATACAATGACAAATATATATTGGAATATAGCAAGAGTTATAATTACAGCGATAGGTTCTTTTGTATTGACTTTAGTTGATGTAAAATATGGTTATAATGGGAGTTATATTTATTGTAATTACTATACTAATTGAAATAAGGCAACCGCAATCCCATTGGCTTTAGACGATTGGTCGAGGTTGCCAAAAGTATATTTTCTGTGTTATACTATCGGTATTGATAAATCAAAAAACAGAAAAAAATATTTACTACAATGTCATATTATTTTTTTATGTAAGTATAGAAAAAAGGAGGTGACAGTTAAAATGTTAAAAACATATAAATATAGAATATATCCCAATAAAGAGCAGAAAGAACAGATAGTAAAAACATTTGGCTGTTGCCGTTTTGTTTATAATCAAACATTAGCATATCGAAAAGAATGTTATGAGAAAGAGAAGAAAACTGTTAGTAAAATAGACTGCAACAATTATTGTAACAGAAAGTTAAAGAAAGAATACGAATGGCTAAAGGATGTGGATAAGTTTGCTTTAACTAATGCAATATATAATATGGATACTGCCTATCAGAAATTTTTCAAAGAAAATGCAGGGTATCCAAAGTTTAAAAGTAAGCATGATAACCATAAATCATATACTACGAATTATACTAATGGAAATATAACTGTAGATTATGAGAATGGAAAAATAAAACTACCAAAATTAAAGAAAGTAAAATCAAAATTACACAGAAAATTTAATGGGCAGATAAAATCAGTAACAGTATCGCAAGTTCCAAGTGGGAAATACTATGTGTCAATACTAGTAGAAACAGAGCATGAAGAATTACCACATGCAAAACAAAATATAGGATTAGATTTGGGAATTAAGGATTTATGTATTACATCAGAAGGAGAGAAATATGAAAATCCAAAGACAATAAAGAAATACGAGAGAAAACTTTCAAGGAAACAAAGAGAGTTAGCACATAAGAAAAAAGGAAGTAAAAATTACCAAAAGAAGAAAAAAGAAATAGCATTATGTCACGAGAAAATAAATAACATTAGAAAAGATTATCTGCATAAAGTTTCTAATAAGATTATCAGCGAAAACCAAGTGATAGTTACAGAAAATTTACAGATAAAGAACATGGTAAAAAATCATCATCTAGCAAAATCAATAATAGATGCATCATGGAATGAGCTTACAAGACAATTAGAATATAAGGCTATATGGAATGGAAGAAAATATATAAAAATAGATACTTTTTATGCCAGTAGTCAGTTGTGTTCTGTTTGTGGATATCAGAATGTAGATACAAAAGATTTGGCAGTCAGAAAATGGACATGTCCTAAGTGCAAAGCAAAGCATGACAGGGATATAAATGCTGCGACAAATATCCTAATGGAAGGATTAAGAAAAATAGCATAGAGAAAAATATAGGGCTGGGACTGCCCAAATTAACGCCTGTGGAGATAGTAGGTTACGAGGTCTATGAAGCAGGAAGCCCATTGGCTTTAGACAATGGGTAGTTCACAACAAGAGTGGGGTTAAGGCCAGAAGAGTATAATAAAGAAGATTTAAGATATGCTAATGACCGATATTAACAGAGGATGAGGAGATGACGAAAGTAAAAGAAGAAATTTTGATAGAAGCAAAAAAGAGAAAGAGTAATATGAGACTATATCCATATTATATAATCTTTGGATATGATATGTTATTTTATTATGGAATAAAAGTCTTGTATTTTTCACAAGTAAAAAATATTTCAGATGCAAGCATAGTTTTACTTTCAACAGTATTTGCACTTACATCAATAATATTTTTAGTATTATCGACACTTATAAATAGTAAAGTGGGAAATAAAAAAACACTAATAATAGGAGATGGTATTAATATAATCTCTATTATGGTTTTTATACTGGGAAATGGAATTACGCAAATTATGCTCGCGCAAATTTTAAGTGCAGCAGCTTTTTCTATGAAAAATATTTCATTTGCACCTATACTCAATGAATCAATTCCAAATTCAAATAAAAAGTCAGATATATTTTCGAGAATAGATGGAAAAGCATATTTTGGATTTTGTATATTCTCAGCAATTGCTACTATTGCAGCAGGATTTCTGTATGATATAAATCCGTATATTCCAATGTACTTGTGTTTGTTATGTGCAATAATATCAGAGTTTATATCTATAAAATTTAAAGAGATAGAAGAGAAGGTTACAAAAGAACAAGAGATAAAAAAGATAACAAATTATGTTAAAGAGTTAAAAGATGGATTTTTATTTACAATTAAGTCAGGAAGAATAAGGGCATTATTGTTATCTGTAGGTTTCATTTGGGGAGTGACCACATTATTTTCAACATATCAAATGACGTTGTTTAAAAATATAGGAGTTTCAGCAAGTATTATAGGAATAATTTCGATGATACAAACTATTATTAAAGGTTATAGTGGAAAATTTGCAAATAAATATAATGATGGGTATAAAAATAAATCCTTGACATATATGTCAATTCTTATTGCCATAGTATTTATATTGATTGGAATTATGAGTTTAATAAAAATAAGGATAGAGTTTAAATTATTAATAATTGTTGGTATATCAATCTTAATGTATATATTAGATGGTATATATACCATTTTATATAAGAGGTATATAAATAATTTTACAAATTCAAAAGTACTTCCAACAATATATTCCATGAATAATGTATATTGTAATTTTGAAAGAGTTATTATAAATTCAATAGGGTCATTTGTATTAACAATTGCTACAATAGATTATGGGTTTATAATTATGGGAATTATATTTTTTATATCTTCTATATTATTACAAATTTATATGAAAACAAGGTTAGGGCTAAGAGCAGAAGAATATAGTGAAGAAGACGTGAAATACGCTGACAAATAAGTAAAAGATTCGTTTCTGTTCAAAAAAGTAAGCAAACGAGCATATTTAATCGTATATACAGAAAAAATTTTTACAAATGTGCATTTTGAAATACGGCAACTGCAATCCCATTGGCTTTAGACAATGGGTAGTTCACTTGGATTCAACGCAATTAAAATTACTATAAAAAAATTAAGAAAAACTATTGACAATTATATAAAAATGGTTTATACTTTAATCTGTGCTAAGTAAACAGCACATGCTCCCTTAGCTCAGTTGGTCAGAGCAACTGGCTCATAACCAGTGGGTCCAAGGTTCGAATCCTTGAGGGAGCACCATTTTTTATATAAGGGTAGGTGGCCGAGTGGCTAAAGGCGGCAGACTGTAGTCTTTGGTTTATTCCAAAACCTAAATTTGCAGCTCATACAAGTGATTGTATGATGATAACTAGGCTAATTCGGGGAATCCTTAACAGGTAAGGCTGATGGCAATCCCGAGCTAGGAAAGAAATTTCCGAGTGTAGAGACTTTATACCTAGTATCTTAATTTTAAGATAAAGAGAAAGTCCAGACTACAAACAAGAAATTGGTAGTGAAAACTATAGTAGTAAGAAATCTGTTCTCATTTGAGTACGAAGGTTCGAATCCTTCCCTGCCCACCAAAAAGATACTTAAAAGTATCTTTTTTTGTTTAAATGTTAAAATAAAAGATTACTAAATTATATTTTTAGTAATCTTTTTTATATTGTAACAATTTTTTTAGTAAAGTCTAAGTTATTACAAGAATTGAAATCATAACCAATAGTATATACATTAGTTGCGAAGATATCTTTATCAAGCATAAGTTTTAAATTCTTATTAGTAGATTTGTCAGTAAAACGCTTAACAGAAGTAATTATTTCAAGTCTTGGATTTGCCTTTGCAATTTCTGATATTATAAATTTTCCTCTGTTATTTAAACCTAAAACTCTAACATAAGGATTAACTTTTTTAGATAAAGCTATATCTTTTTTTGTAATACCAAGTAAAGAATATAATAAAATCCTTTGTAATCTAGTAGAAGTGTACCTCTTAGATTTTATAAGTGTTAAAAACTCATGAATAGTATTACATGAATTTGCTACTTTTTTTATAGAAAATTCTAATCCTTCTGTTACATCTGGAAGTTCAGCAATTTCTTCTGTTGACATTTTTCTTAAATTATAAATAATTTGTCTTTCAAAAACAGACAAATCAGGAATTATATGACCTTGTTTAATATTATCCATTAAAATACCATAGCTAGGTGGTGGAAGTAATCTTCTAGCAATATCAAAGTTACCATTTTTAATAATATTTCTAATAGCAGTAGCACTTGCAATATTTCCAGAATAATTTAAATCATTATAACCTGCTTCAAACCTTGTAATAGAAATAGGAGTGATATTACTTTTATATTTTTTTAAAGCCTTTATATATTCAATTCCTAAAATATTGTTAGGAGAAGAAAGAACATTGGCATATCTTTTATCATTACCTAAATATGTTAATAAAGCATTCTCTCTTGCTTTAGGAAAAGAATCGCCCTTTTTTAATTCATCTGCTAAAATATTTTTATAAACTTTAGGCTCTTTATGTAATATATCTGCGATATTACTTAATGCTTCAATGTCAGAAGTTTCACTACCAAATCCAAGATAATCTACAATTTTAAGTGAGTCTAAAATATGAATAGCGCCATATGCAAAATTTTCAGCACTAGATGTAGCATATAGAACAGGAAGTTCTATTACTAAATCAACACCACATTTAAGAGCAGCCTCTGTTCTTGACCATTTATCAATAATAGCAGTACTACCACGCTGGGTAAAATTCCCACTCATAATTGCCACAACATAATTAGAGCCAGTTGCTTTTTTAGATTGCTCTAAATGATACAAATGGCCATTATGAAATGGGTTATATTCACATACGATACCTAAAACTTTTCCCATGCTAATTCCTTCCTTGTATATTTTTATAATTACTGTTATAATATTACCATAAAATGGAGAAAAAAACAATGGAAAGGTATGAATAATATGGAAAAAGTGACAATATATACAGACGGAGCTTGCTCTGGGAATCCAGGACCAGGAGGTTGGGCAGCAGTATTAATTTATAATAAGAATAGAAAAGAAATATCAGGAGGGAAAAGAGATACAACAAATAATGTAATGGAGTTAATAGCAGTTGTAGAGGCTTTAAAGATACTAAAGTATCCTTGTGAAGTTGATTTACATAGTGATAGTGCATATATAGTGAATTGTTTTACACAAGGGTGGATATATAATTGGGTAAAAAATAATTGGAAAACAGCATCAAAAGAACCTGTAAAAAATAAAGAAATATGGGAAGAGCTATATAATCTAACAAAAATACATAAAGTTAACTTTATAAAAGTAAAAGGACATAGTGATAACGAATTAAATAATAGATGTGATGAGCTGGCAAGAAATGCAATAAAAGAATTATAATCTACATAACTTGGAATTCTATAAAAAGTGTGATATAATATAGTTATGCTAAAAAAATAGCATATAATTCTGTTCTCCTGTTTTTGCAGGTTAATATAGGCTTTATTGGAAACGAGTGTTTTAGGAGAAAAATGAAGAAACCTACTTTAGAAGACTATCAGAATATGCCGATTTCTTCGGTGTATCTAACAATGGTAGTTGAGAAGGGAGCAAAAGGGAGAATCCCATTTGCAGCGATATGTCCTGTTGTAAGATTCAATCACGTTTTTGTACGGATTGATCAGGGAAAGGTTGTCAATGCAAAGAAGTTTTTCCTTACAAGCACAAGACCTATTTCGGACTATTATCCGAAAGGGCAATACGAGTTCTGCATCAAGGATGGGCATGTGGGGTTAGAATTTAAAGATTCTGAACCATATGATCGTTACATCGAATATGCAGGCAAGAATTTCGATAGGTACGTGGCAAGGACTGTTTGTCATTAAAATCGAAATAACGATCATAAGTAGGAAAGCGAAGGCCGCACAATTATTGGATTTGTGTGGCTTTCGCTATGTTTAATATTACATTTTTATTACATTAAGAAAAAAGATTGAAATATTTTGTCTATTTAAGTATAATAAAAGTGTATGATATTGGACGAAAGAGAATTTTTCCTAAGGGGGATTTATATGGATACTTTTGCAGAATACATATTAGAAGAAAAAGATTTAGCTTCTAAAATGGAAATTGTATATTACTTAGCAAAAAGAAATAAAATATTTTTTGATAAATCTGTTATTTTTAAAACAGAATTAGTGAGATTGTTTTTAAACTATTCAAAAATCGAAGTTGATTCAAACTTAGTATTAACAGCAAGCTTACTTTGCAATGTAAAAAAGATTGACAATGCCCAAGACATTGAAAGCATTCATAACTATGCGAAAAGAGGCGCAGAGTATTTATCTACAATAGGATTTAATAAAAGATTTTGCAAAATATGTGAAGAAGTAAATAGATATAGTAATAGCAATCCAAGAGAAAGAGAAAGCGATATATTAGAATTAGTTGATCAATTTGGTGGAATGCTTTTAGATAGACCAGAAAGAATTGGATTCAAACCAGATGAAGCATTAGTACTTTTAGAATATAGAAATTTAAAAGATAAATATAATCGCTATATGGAAACATTTATTGATTTTGTAAAATTTATGGAACAGATAAATGTAAGTGAATTAGTAAATATGACAGCTATAAAAAGATTAGTAAAAATACATAATGAAACAGATGATGTAATTAGTTTTATAAAAGAAGTAGTATATAGTTATGAACCAAAAATTGATAAATTAGTAGAAAAACAAAAAGAAAAAATATCTAAAGAGATGTTTAATAATCTAGAAAATCCTAATAGACCGTTATTTAGTGAAGAAACAGCAAAGAAAATAATGAATCATTTAGGAGAAGGAGTAGGAGAAAAAGTAGAGGAGTAGAAAATGTACGAAATATTTGCAGATTTACATGTACACATAGGAAGAAGCGAAAGTGGAAAACCAATAAAAATAACAGCAGCAAGGTCACTTAATTTTGCAAACATTGCAAAAGAATGTGCAGAAAGAAAAGGGATAAATGTTGTAGGAATTATAGATTGTGCATCACCATATGTAATAGAAGATATAGAGAATTTTTTGAAGACGGGTGAGGCTTATGAACTAGAAGATGGCGGAATTATATATAAAGATAAAGTATGTATAATTCTTGGAAGTGAAGTAGAAACTTCTGAAAAAGGAAGAAGTGGAAAGTCAGGCGCAGCACATAATTTATGTTATTTTCCGCATTTAAGTGATATAAAAGGATTTTCAAAAGAATTAAGTACACATCTAAAAAATATAACATTAAGCACACAAAGGACAGATTTATCAGGATATGATTTAATAGATATAGTAGAAAGATATAATGGAATATTAGTTCCAGCACATATATTTACACCATATAAGAGCTATTATGGAAATTGTACAGATAGATTAGAATATGTATTTAAAGAAAAATTTGAAAAAATATTTGCAGTAGAATTAGGATTAAGTTCAGATACATTTTTAGCAGATGAAATATCAGAATTAGAGACAAGAACATTTTTAACAAATTCAGATGCACATTCTCTTCCAAAGATTGCAAGAGAATATAATAAAATGCAAGTAGAAGATATATCTTTTAAAGAAATAGTAAAAGCTTTGAAAAATGAAGACGGTAGAAAAATTTTAGCAAACTACGGATTAGACCCAAAACTTGGAAAATATCATAGGACATATTGTGATGATTGTAATAAATCAATAGAAACAAAAGAACCTGTAGATAAATGTCCTTATTGTGGTGGGAAAAATGTTACTTTTGGAGTTTTTGATAGAATAGAATTAATAAAAGATAAAAAAGAAACAAAAAGTCCAGAAAACAGACCACCTTATATTTATCAAATACCACTAGGATTTATTCCGGGAGTTGGCGGGAAAACTGTTCAAAAATTATTAGATGCTTTTGAAACAGAGATGAATATATTACACAAATTATCAAAAGATGATATAGAAGCAGTTGTAGGAAGTAAGATTGCGAATAATATAGAAAATGCAAGAAATGGAAATTGCGAAGTACACTCAGGTGGAGGAGGAAACTACGGAAAAGTTTCTGTAAAAAATAAATAAAAAAGTTCTAAAAATCTCTTTATCGAATACACATTATGTATAAACGATAAGGAGATTTTTTATGAAGGAAAAAGGTCTAAGAATTAAGAAAACAATAAAACAACATATACTAAATAATAAAAAAGAATATATAATTGTAACATTGTTATTTATAATTGGAATATTTTTAGGAGTCTTTTTTGTAAATAATTTAGGCGATAGTCAAAAAACAGAAGTACAAGAATATTTGAACAACTTTATAGAAAAAATGAAACAGACTGAAAGTTTAGATAATATTAGCTTATTAAAAACAAGTGTAATGCAGAATGTAATTCTTGCATTTATAATATGGTTTTTTGGAACTACTGTTATAGGAATACCTGTTGTTTTTGGAATAATGATTTATAGAGGTTTTTGTTTTGGATATACTATATCAGTTTGTGTTACAATTATGGGGATGTCTAAAGGGTTAATATTTGTATTAATTAATTTATTATTACCAAGTTTATTGTTAATACCAGCAATCTTAGCTATTGCAGTAAGTGGATTTAAATTATATAAATCAATTGTAAAGAATAGTGCAAAAGAAAACATAAAATTAGAAATAGTAAGACATACAATTTTTTCATTAATTATGCTAATAGTTATGATAGTGGCTTCGTTAATAGAAGTATTTATTTCTACGAATATTTTGAAACTTGTTATTAAATATTTCTAAAAAATATGTAAAAATATAGAAAAATGTATTTACATTTTTTTAATTGTTTGATATAACATATATAGTTTATGTAAATAGATTAATAAAGATTAGGGGTAGATAGAGAATGGAGAGACAATTAAAACTTTTTTTCGAATTTTTAGAAAATGAAAAGAAATTATCAGACAATACATTGCAATCATATAAGAGAGACTTAAAACAATTTAGAAGATTTTTGGAGTCATATAGTCTTCATTATAATAAAGTAAGTGAAGATGATATTAATTTATATATAAAAGAATTACAAGAAAATGGTAAAAAAGCATCTAGTATATCTAGAGCAATTGCATCAATAAGATCATTTTATCAATTTGCACTAAAAAGAAAAAAAGTAAAGAGAGACCCAACAGCAAATGTAAAATCACCTAAAATAGAGAAAAGAGTACCAAGTGTATTGACATCAAAGGAAGTTGAATTATTATTAGACCAACCAAAAGATGTTGATTTAAAAGGAACTCGTGATAAAGCAATGTTAGAATTTGCTTATGCAACAGGTATGAGAGTTACAGAAATCATTTCGTTAGATATTGATGATGTAAACTTAGAGGAAGGTTATGTAACTTGTACTAATGGAAATAAACAAAGAACAATACCACTTGGAACAATGGCTTTAAATGCGTTAAAAGAATATATAGAAGATGCAAGAGATATATTAATAAAAGATGAAAATCAAAAAGCATTATTTGTTAATGTTAATGGAGGAAGATTAACAAGACAAGGATTTTGGAAAATTATCAAATATTATAAAGAACAAGCTCATATAACAAAAGATATAACACCACATGTTCTAAGACATTCATTTGCAACACATCTTTTACAAAATGGAGCAGATTTAAAAGCAATACAAACAATGCTTGGACATTCAGATATATCTTCAACACAAGTATATATGCAATTCCAAGATGGAGGATTAAAAGATATTTATAAAAAAGCTCATCCAAGAGCTTAGGATTAAGACCACCAAATTAGGTGGTCTTTATACATTTAATTGAAATTTATGGAAAATAATGTTATAATTAAATTACATTGTCAGTTTTGTCGTTTGCAGTTTATACTGCAAGGAAGGAGGACAAATGTCCACGGCAATGCAAGTAATTGAAAAGGCGATTCGAGAGAAGAAGGGAGTGAGGATCTTTCTATCAAACCACAAGACCATGGACGGAGTCATTCCTGTATGCCTCCACTTTGCGGGCAATCGATTCCGCATCAAGGAGACGTCCAGGCATGACGGCAATGAGCTACAGCTCGAAGTCGACTATCGGCATGGCCCAATCAAGGTCGCTTGGCCTTGCGGTAGCCCAGAGATGAAGGTGCAAATCGAAGGCATCTACGAAGTAGATAACTTGTGGAATCATCACTTCGCAGTGTATGCTTTCCTCTTCGATGGTGCAGTTTCTTGCTGGAGCGACTCGGAAATAGTACAAGTGGCCGAGGAGCAACGCAGGACACAGAAGGAAAAGCCGAACCATATTATGGCTGATTGGTAGAGGTGCTTCTTCTCAAACTAAGCCTTTTTAGGATAAGCCAGCAAGTATTTTTCATGCTTGCTGGCTTATCTATGTGTAAAAATATTTTTTGATTTAAAACTTGTTTGATTTTTATAATTTAAAACATGGGTGATAAAATGATTTCACATTTAGTATTATTATTTACATATGAAAAAGATATTTTAAATCTTTACTAGACATAAATGTAAAAAAAAGATATAATAAGGATATTAAAAAGTAAGGTGTATGCTATGAAGAAAAAAGTATTATTCATATCAAGTACAGGAGGACATTTAAGTGAAATGTTACAATTATCTCCTTTATTTGAAAAATATGATTATCATATAATAACAGAAAAAGATGAAGCAAATGAAACTTTAAAAGAAAAATATGGAGATAAAATAGATTTTTTACCATATGGTACGAGAAGTAAATTATTTAGTTATATTTTTAAATATTTTTATTTATGTCTAAAAACAGTATATTATTATTTTAAATTAAGACCAAAAGTTATTATAACAACAGGGACACATACAGCAGGTCCAATGTGCATTTTAGGAAAGATATTTGGAAGTAAAGTAATATATATAGAAACATTTGCAAATAGAAACAAGAAAACAGCAACAGGAAGATTAATATATCCAATAGCAGATTTATTTATAGTACAATGGGAGGAAATGCTTAAAGTTTATCCGAAGGCTGTATATGGAGGTTCAATTTATAAATGATATTAGTAATGTTAGGAACTCAAAATAATAGTTTCCATAGATTATTAGAAGAAATAGATAAATTAGTAGAAAAGAAAGTAATAAATGAAAAAGTAGTAGTACAGGCAGGATATACTAAATATTCTTCAACTAATATGGAAATATTTGGATTAATGCCACAAGAAAAGCTAGAAAAGTATCAAGATGAAGCAGATTTAATAATAACTCACGGAGGAGTAGGTTCAATAATTGGTTCTTTGAAAAAAGGAAAAAAAGTAATTGCAGTACCAAGACTTCATGAATATGGCGAACATGTAAATGACCATCAAAAACAAATAGTAGAGTCTTTTGATAAAGAAGGTTATATAATAGGAATTAATGACGTGACAGAATTGGAAGAAGCAATTTGTAAGCTTAAAGAATTTGAACCTAAGAAATATGAGGGGAATAATAAAAAAATGTTATCAATAATAGAGAACTTTATTGATAACATAAAATAGAGATAAGGAAGAAACAAATTGGAAAATAAAGAAATAGTAAATAAAGAAGAAAAAGTAAATAAAGAAAGAATTATAGAGATATTAAATAAATTTTTTAATTCCATATGGTTTCCGATAGTTATTGGAATTATATTATTACTAAAAACAGTATTCTTTTATGAAAATACTATAACAATAAGAGAAGCCATAGATAAAAATCTTATTATAGGAACATCTGCATTTTTAATAACGTTAATATGTATATTATTTGTATTACCCAATAGAGCTAGAACTGTGGCCACAATTATAGTAGGAGTATTACTTAGTATTTTGCTTTTTGCAGATAATTTGTATTATATATATTCAAGTTCAGTACTATCAATTGCTCAAATGACAAATCTCCAATATGGAGAAGAAATAATGGGAACTATTCCTATGCTTTTAGAATTCAACCAAATAGTGTATTTTATTGATATAATTTTAATTGTAATATTGTTATTAACAAAAATATTGAAAATAAAAAAGAAAAATAAAGCAAACTGGAAGATAAATACATTAAGAGTATTATCTGGAGTAGCTGCTGTTATTCTATTTTTTACAGTAGATGCTAAATATGTGGAAAAGGCAGGGGAGGACCCATATAACAAAGATACACAAGTAAAAAAGGGAACAATTTATGGATATCATATATCAGATATTGAAAGTTTAATTAATATAAAGAAAAGTGCAAAATATGATAATAAAGAAGAATTACTTTCTGATTATGAAGAATTAAAAGATAAATATGAAGAAAGATATGGAGAAAGTAATTATAATTTAGAAGGAATTGCAAAAGGTAAGAACGTTATAATTTTACAATTAGAATCAATTCAAGAATTTGTAATAAACAAAACAATAAATGGAAAAGAAATAACTCCAAATCTAAATAGATTTTTAGAAGAAAACATAGAATTTTCCAATATGTTTATGCAAAGTTATTCAACAACGGCAGATTCAGAATTTTCAGCAGTAACATCTTTATATCCTATGGAAAATGGTATGTCATATAGTAGATATTATTCAAATAAATATGATGACATATTTACTATGTTTAAAAACGAAGGTTATGATACTTCATATATGCATGGAAATTATGGATACTTTTGGAATAGAGGTAATGTGTATAGAGCTTTTGGAGTAGATTATTTAGAATTAAAAGATTCTTTTGAAGATATATCAGAAAATGTAATGGGATATTTATCTGATGAATTATTATATAAACAAGCAGTAGAAAAAATGAAAACATATAATATGCCATTTTTCTCATTTATAGTATCAGCATCATCACATACAGGATTTACATTAGATGGATTAGAAGATATAAGTAAAGTGAGTATTGATGTTGGAAAATATAAAGATACTTTCTTTGGAAATTATTTAGAATCTGTTAATTATGCAGACTATGCTTTTGGAACATTTATAGAAGAACTAAAAGAAGCTGATTTATATGATGATACAATTATTTTAATATATGGTGACCATAATGGAATTGATATGTATAATGAAGAAATGTTAGATTTTTTAGAACAGATAAATCCTAATATGACTGATGTAGATATTAAATTGAATTATATAAGAGTAGTAGGTAGCATGAAAATACCGGGTATGGAAAATTTAACTATTGAAAAACCAGTGAATAAATTAGATATAAAACCTACATTTGAGTATTTAATAAATGGCAAAGCAGGAGTAAGTCTTGGAACAAATATGTTTGCTAGAAAAGATTTTATTTCTTTAAATAACGAAAGAATTGTAACTAGTAGATATTATTATGATGAAAAATGGTTTAGAAGAATTGATGGAACAGAAGTGAACTTAGAAGAAATTCCAGAAGATGAAAAAGAATTGTTAGATGAATATTATAATGATATGAAAGAAGAATTAGCTATATCAACTTCAATCAGTATAAATAATTTATTAAAATAAAGCTGTTTTTTAGGACGGGGTCAAAAAACAGCATTGAGAATATAGAAAGGAAATGGCGATGGAAGAAGAAAGAATAATTAGTCCTATGCTGGAAAATAGTACAGAGGAAAGACTTGAGAACTCATTAAGACCTAAGACATTAGATGAATATATTGGACAAGATAAAGTAAAAGAAAATATGAAGATATATATTGAATCAGCTAAAAAAAGAAATGAACCATTAGACCATTGCTTATTATATGGACCTCCTGGTCTTGGTAAAACAACTTTAGCTAATATTATTGCAAATGAAATGGGGTCAAATTTAAAAGTTACATCAGGTCCAGCTATTGAAAAACCTGGAGATTTAGCAGCATTACTTACAAATTTATCTGAGTTTGATGTTTTATTTATAGATGAGATTCATAGATTGAGTAAAAGTGTAGAAGAAATATTATATCCAGCATTAGAGGATTTTACATTAGATATAGTAATTGGAAAAGGACCAAGTAGTAAATCTATTAGATTGGATTTGCCCAAATTTACACTTATAGGAGCAACAACAAAAGCAGGGTCACTTACTACTCCACTTCGTGATAGATTTGGAATTATACATAGATTAGAATTATATTCACCAGAAGATTTAGCAACAATAGTAAAAAGGTCAAGTAAAATATTGAATGTGAATATTGATGAGGAGGCAGCTGTAGAAATTGCAAGGAGGTCAAGAGGAACACCTAGAATTGCAAATAGACTATTAAAAAGAGTAAGAGATTATGCAATTGTTTTAGGAGATGGACATATTACTTTAAAGATTGCAAAACATGCATTAAATAAATTAGAAATAGATGAATTAGGTTTAGATGATATAGACAGAAAATTATTAGAAACAATGATTGTACAATATGGTGGTAGAGCAGTTGGAATAGAAGCATTAGCAGCAACAGTAGGTGAAGAAATAGATACAATAGAAGATGTTTATGAGCCTTATTTAATACAAATAGGTTTTATCGCTAGAACATTAAGAGGAAGAAAAGTATTGCCACCTGCATATAAGCATTTAGGATATGAATATTTAGGAATGTGAGAGGAGTAAAAAAGATGAGTAGTTTTTATAATAGAGTAAAGGAAATTTGTAGTAAGTATAAAAAGGTTGCAATGTTTATTGATATGGATGGAACAATAGTGGAATACAAAATTTATCCAGAGGGAACAATGACAACCGAAGCAAAAGGATTATTTGTAAATAATAAACCAGTAAAAGTAATTATTGATGAATTAAGAAAAATAAGTAAAATAGAAAATATAGATTTATATATTTTATCTATGTCAAGAAGTTATATAATTGTAGAAGAAAAGAAAGAATGGTTAAAAAAACATGCTGATTTTATAAATGAAGATAATTATATAATTATAAATAGAGAAGCTGGCGATTATAATAATGAAAATAGAAATAGAGTAAAAGCAGAAAGAATACAAGAAAAGCTAAAAGAGTATGACCATGCAATATTTTTAGATGATGACCACAAAGTAATACATGAAGCGGTAAAAATGCTAAAGGATAAGTGTGATGTATTTCATATATCATCAGCAATAATTTAGGATTAGAGGGAAATCAATGTTTTTAGAAAAGATAAGAAATAACTATAAAACGTTAATTTGTATTGCAGGTATTAATGTTTTAATATTTGCTATTGTAAATCTTATATTTGATATAAAATATGAACAAGTTGATGATTTTATTATATATAATCTATATTCAGGATTAGATGGAACTTATAATATTCATGGAGTATATATCTATCCAGTTTTATGTTTTATATTAAGCTTGTTTTTTAGAATTTTGCCTATGATAAATTGGCATACAATATTTTTGCTTGGAATGCAATTTATATGCTTTACTATAATGGGAACTTTAATAGTAAATAAAAGTAAAAATAAATTTTCTTATATTGTATATATTATATTTGCAAGTGTATGTTATACATCATTATTACAATTGATACAATACACATCTGTTGCAGTACTTTTAATATTAACGGCTTTTTTTGTAATGATGGACTATATAGAAGAAAAAAAACATGGAAAAAAATATATAGTTTGTTTTTTGTCATTATATGTAATAGGAATAATGACAAGAATACAATCATTGTTAATAGTAGCTCCGTTTTTTGCATTATATTTTGTGTATGAACTAATTTTACTAATAAGAAAAAAAATAGAAAAAGAAAAAATAGTAAAAATAATAAAAAACTATTTAGTGTTTGGAATAATAACTGTTTTGATATACATTTCAAATTATATGTTTTATAACAATGAAATTTATAAAAATTATAATGAGTTTAATGGACTAAGAACTATTTTACAAGATAATATTTACGTTTCATATGAAGAAAATAAGGAGCTTTTTGACGAAATAGGCTGGTCTCAAAATGATCATTATTTGTTCTATACATTTAATTTTGGAGATGAAAATGTCTTTAATAAAGAAAATTTACAGAAAATAGTAGAGTATAAAATGAACAATGGAGGACTTTATGATTATGATTTTAAATTAAAGGACATTGTAAATGATTTAATTGACCAATTAAGAGACAATTATCACTACATTATTGTATTATTTTTCGCAAGTTTTTTAGTTGCATTTTATACAAATAAAGAAAAAAGAGGTTATATATTAGCTATATTTTTAGTAGCGATTGCAGTAAATAGCATTTTTATTATAGTAAATAGGAGTATGCATAGAGTTGTAATACCAGAGTATATTCTGGGAATAGCAATGTTTCTATATTTGACAAAATATAATGAAAAAGTAGATAGTGAAAAACTAAATACACTAAAAGCAATGTCAATCTTTGTAATAGTTGTAAGTGTAATATTTGCAGGAGGATTATATAAATTTGATTATCAGTTAGAAGACTATAGTAATTATAAAGATGTAATAGAATATACAAATTCGCATAAAGAAAATGTGTACTTATATACTGTACCAGCACTTCAATATAGATATTTAACATATTCCGTATATGAGATGCCACCAGAAGGAGCTTTCTCAAACTTAAGAGTTATGGGCGGTTGGGATATGTATACCCAAAATTATTATGACTTTAAAGATAGATATGATTTAAATGGTACATTCTTAGATTTATTAAAAGAAAATGTATATTTAATAGATGGAGATGTTTCGTGGTCTGGTAACTATTATCAAAATTATATAAAACACATAGTTTTATTTATTAAAGAACACTATAATGTTGATGTAACTTATGAAAGAGTGAAAACTTTTAATAATATATATATTTATAAATTAGGAGCGTAAAACCCACTACCTTTAGGTGGTGGATAGTTCACAAATTATATGAAGTAGCAGATTAAAAACTGCTTCCTTCTTATAAAATAGTGGAAAAAATCTTAAAAATATACTATATTAATATGTGTAATTAAAAATTAAAAAGTGAAGTAGGAGAAAAATAATATGAGTGAAGATATGACAACAGAAGAAGCAGAGAGATTGGAAGAATATAAAATGTTAAGAGATGAGATGCAAAATTGTATAGAAAGAGATAATACATTGGCAACATTTATGGTGACAGCAGTTGCTACTATTTTGACTTTTGCTGTAACAGCAAATTTGCAAGTTCCGTTTTTATTTTTAATATCATTTTGTATTATAATTCCATTTACTGCAAGACTTGTACACTATAAGAAAAATGTTGCACGTATAAGTTCATATGTAATCGTATTTCTAGAAAAAGATATGAATATAAAATATGAGACTAGGAATGTATTAGTAAAACCGGTAGATGCAAAACCTTCTAAAATATTGATATCAATGAGAAATTATATTGGATTCTGGCTTGGACTGATTTCATATATTATTTATATTGTTGAATATAACAACAAGATTGATTTTTCAATAGAATTGGATATTCTATTTTTAGTTGCTCCAGTACTATTGGTTATCATAACATTTTTTATGGATAAGAAAATAGACAATTTTTCTAAAGAGAAAAATAAATGGATAGAAAATTGGAAAGAGTTAAAAGAAGAACAAAATATTAAAAAGGAGAATTAGTATAATGACATTATTATTACATACTTGTTGTGCACCATGTAGTGTATATTGTATTGATGAATTAAGAAGTGAAAACATAGAACCAGTAGTATATTGGTTTAATCCTAATATACATCCATATATGGAATATAAAGCAAGAAGAGATTGCTTAAAAGAATATACTAAAAGCATAAATGTAGAAGCTATATTTGAAGAAAATTATGGCTTAGATGATTTTTGTAAGAATGTATCTAATAAATTAGAAACTAGATGTCAAGATTATTGTTATCCAGTTCGTTTAGAACAAACTGCAAAATATGCAAAAGAACATGGATTTGATACTATATCAACAACACTTTTAGTTAGTCCATATCAAAAGCATGATATAATAAAAGAACTAGGAGAAGTAATAGCTAAAAAATATGGTGTGGAATTTTTATATAGAGACTTTAGAGTAGGTTTTAGAGAGGGACAAGCAAAAGCAAGAGAAATAGGACTTTACATGCAAAAATATTGTGGTTGTATTTTTTCAGAAGAGGATAGATACAAAAAGAAAATTGAAAAAGACAAAGCCAAAATAATGAAAACATATCAGTAGAAGTTTTATATGATGAAGAAGATTTTTGGTTAACTCAAAAATCAATGGCCAAATTATTTAATGTTGAAGTAAATACTATTAATTATCATTTAAAAGAAATTTTTAAATCAAACTAATTAAAAGAAGAATCAGTTATTCGAAAAATTCGAATAACTGCAAATGATGGTAAAAAGTATAATACGAACTTTTATAGTTTAGATGCTATTATAGCAGTAGGATATAGAGTAAATTCAAAAGAGGCAACAGATTTTAGAATATGGGCTACAAATACTTTAAAAGAATATATAAAAAAAGGTTTTGTTTTAAATGATGAGTTTTTAAAAAATGGACCTAAATTTGGAAAAGATTATTTTAAAGAATTATTAGAACGTATTCGTTCGATAAGAGCAAGTGAACGTAGAATATGGCAGCAAATAACAGATATATTTGCGGAATGCAGTATTGATTATGATAAAGATTCAGAGATAACTCGTAAGTTTTATGCAATGGTACAAAATAAATTTCATTATGCAATTACAGGCAATACAGCAGAAGAAATAATTTATCAAAATGCAGATCACAAAAAAGAAAATATGGGATTAAAAACTTGGAAAAATTCACCTGATGGAAGAATATTAAAATCTGATGCTATGATTGCTAAAAATTATTTAAATGAAAAACAAATAAAAAGGCTAGAAAGAGCAGTTACAGGTTACTTTGATTATATAGAAGATTTAGTAGAAAGAGAAAATACTTTTACGATGGAGGAATTCGCAAAAAGTGTAAATGAATTTTTAGAATTTCGTAAATATGATATACTTAAGGATAATGGAAAAATATCGAGAAAACAAGCGGAAGAAAAAGCAGAAAAGGAATATGAACAATTTAATAAAACACAAAAAATAGTATCAGATTTTGATAAATTATTATTAGAGGCTAAAAAAATAGAAAATAAATAATAAAAATGAAGCATTTATAAAAAATAATATCTAAAACTTGTTTAAAGAAAAATATTATTATATAATAAATATGCAATATTTAAGTGTTGGAACGTAATCCACGAATGCATTTGTAGAACTAGTACATTGGTTATTAGTATATTGCAAGAGTAAGTAGGCTTTTAGCTTGCTTACTCAATTATTTTATAATAAAGAGGAAGAAAATGGAAGAAAATAAGATAGAAAGAAAATGGTTTAATTATTATGGAAATATTAGAAACAAATATGATGTGAGAGTAAGTATAAATAACCCATTAATCGTATCTTTGGCTGCAAAGTTTTTGTCAGAAAATGAAAAAAATTTATTAATAAATAAAGAAAATAATTTTTTTGATTCAATGAAAAAGACTGAGAAATTTTTTACTAATAAATATAAGTGTATAGCAATATGTGGGAGTGATAAAATTAGTTTTATTATAGAAGATGTAGAAAATTTTGCAGGTTCCATACATAATGATAAAAAGTATAGGGTACATGATATTACATCAGTATTTTCACAATATTTTTTTGAGTATTTCAATAATTTATATAATCGGAGATATAGTTTTTTGGAATTGTAGATGTTTTAATATTCCAAAAGAAAAAGTACAATCATATATTAGATTTAGAAGTAAAGAGATATTAGATAATATAACAAATATCTTCTTAAAGCAAAATGGAATAAACAGTCATAGTATAAAATTAGGAGAAAAGTTAGAGATATGTAAATCTTATGAAGAATTTTCTTTTATATCAGATGATAAAGAAGGTGTTTTATATCATAATGGAGATAGAATAGATTTAAATGAGTTTTTAAATGGAAATATTGTAAGTATAGAAAACAGGAATGATGAAAATGATTTTTTTGATTTGATAGAGTTTGATAATTCGATATAGATTGGATGATATTATGAATAATAAAGAATGGAACAATTATTTTATAAATATACAAAATAAATATGATTTAAAAATGAGCGAAAATAGACCTATAGCGATATTACTTGATGGAAAGGATATTACAAAAAGTATCAAACATGATTTGTTGGATGAAAGTAAGGAAGGATTTAATGATATTTTTGAACAGACAATAAAGTTTCTTTCAGATAAATTTAATTGTATAGCAATTTCAGGTGCGGATGAAGTGAGCTTTGTTTTTGAAAATAGTGAAAAATTAAAAAAATTAGTACCTAAGGGAAAATATAAAGCACAAGAAATTGTTTCATTGTTTTCACAAGCATTTTACAAATATTTTAATGATAGATATATAGATAGACCAGTGTATTGGCATTGTAAATGTTTAAATATACCTGAGAAAAAAATTAATTCATATATAGAGTATAGAAGTTCTACAATATATGAAGCGGCTTTAACATATTTCTTAAAAAGAAAACAAAGAATACGAAATGCAGGGAGGATTCCAACCGTAGAAAAGGAAAGAATGTGTAATGAAGTAGAAGAATATCAAAAATATAAGCCATTTATGAAGGGAAAATTATATTTAAATGGAAAACAAATTGATTTAGAAGCGTTTCTTGGAGGAAGTATAATAGAATTACAAGAAAACGAAAGGGAAGAAAAAATTACATATCTAGACTTAAATGATTTTTAATAATGAGGTGAATTATTGTGAAAAAAAGATTTGCAAATGGAGTAAAAGAAGGAGAAAATGAATATTCTATAAAACAAATAAATGAAGATTATTTTAAAGGATATATTTGTTTGGTTAAAATAAAAAATGTAAAACATCCTTGGATTATTAATGATGAAGATTATAGTGGATGTATCTTAGACGATAATTATGAATGGTTGGAAATATATCCTGATAATGAAAAATATGCAATTACAGTAATGTATGATGATAAAAAGAATTTGATTGAATGGTATTTTGACATGGCAAAATTAAATGGCGTAGAAAATGGAATACCATATATTGATGATTTATATTTAGATTTGGTTATAAGAAGAAATGGTAACCAAATAATTCTTGATGAGGATGAATTAGAAGATGCTCTTAATGAAAAAGATATTACAAAAGATGATTTTGATATGGCATATAGAACAATGAGAGAAATTCAAAATAAATATGAAGATAATTTAGATGATTTAATTGAATTAACAAATAAATTATATAATAAATTTAGTGATGAGGAGTAAAAGTGCTAGGAGGAATAATAGGAGATTTAGCAGGAACGAGGTATGAATATCAAGAATTCTTAGATTCAAGAAATGGTGTTATAAATGTAAATAGAAGAAGAAGCATACTTAATTCATCTACTAAATTATTAACAGACGAAAGCTTTATTAGTGATGATTCACTTTTAACAATAGCAATTGCAGAAGCTATAATTTATAATAGAGACTATAAAGAAGCTTTGAAAAAATATGGAAAAAAGTATGGAAGTAAACCTGTAGAAAGAGAAGGGTTTTTTAAAAATGCATTTTCTCCATCATTTATAAAATGGGCAAACTCTGAAACTAATGAAAATGGTACAAGTCAAGGAAATGGAGCAGCTATGAGAATTTCACCTGTAGCATTTTTATTTGGTGATTTAGAAACGGTTGAAAAAGAGGCTAAAAAAGCAACTATACCTTCTCATAATAGTGAACAAGCTATAAAAGGAGCGAAATGCCTTGCAGAAACAATATTTTTAGCAAGGAAGAAAGAAAGCAAAGACAAAATAGAAAAATATGTTACTGAAAAATATGGATATGATTTAGATTATAATTTGGAAGAATTACAAGAAAATAATATTTTTAATGGAACAAGTAAAGTTACTGTACCACAAGCAATATTTATATTTTTACAATCTAATGATTTTGAAGATTCAATAAGAAAAGCTATATCAATTGGAGGAGATACAGATACAATTGCTTGTATGGTAGGTGGAATTTCAGAAGCATATTATGGAATACCAAGAAAGTTAAGAAATAAAGCTTTAGAATTAATACCTGAAGATTTAAGACATATTATTATAAAAGCTTATGAAAAAAAGAAATTAATGACTAAAAATAAAGAAGAACAAGAACGTAATTAAAAGGGGAGAAAAGATGGAAAAATTAAAAGAAGAAGATTTTAAAGAAGAAATGGAAAGTAAAGATTATGACAGTATTTATAAAGTTATAGTAGAAAAATCTATTGAACTAGTAAGGGAAATTGCAAAAGTTAAAAAAATAAAGCTACCAAAAATAGATTTAGATGATGAAAGTATATTTGACGAAATAGATGAAATATTTAAGTCAAATAGTATATATTTCGGATCAATCGAAACTTTAATGTGGAATTTTAGCAGATGGGAAGATGATTATTTAAACGAGTCAAAGGAACAAAAAATAAAAACGAGTATAAGGTTATATAATGAAAGCTTAGTAAGATTAGGAGAATATGAAACAATTAAACAGAAAATTAATGAAAATAAATATGAAAACTTAAAGAAGGAAAAAGTAGACAAAATTATAGCATTATTTAAAGAAATGATGCAATACAAAAATAAAAAGTATGATGTTAACTGGGATTTTAATGATTGGTTAGATGTCATTAATGAAAAGTATAATTATTTTCATAGTGAAATAGTAGATCTTTATGATATTTATTGTTATGGACATGTAGACCGTTATATGGATGGTGAAGAGGTAATAGATGTTGACGAAGTAGAAGAAATATTTTATTATGACCAAATTTTTTATTTTCTAAAATCTGATTATAAAGAACATGCATATGATTTTATAGATATAGAATTAAAAGAAGGGCAAACTTATCAAGATGTATATAATGAAGAACAAGAAAAATTAGCAAAATTATTTAAAGAAATGTTAGATTATATAAATGTTAGATATGATAGTGAAACATTTGAAGGACTAAGACCAAGAGTTTGTGAAGAATATCCATGGTACGAAGAAAGATTACGTTTTCTGTATTCATCAATGGGGATGAGTTGGACAACATATATAGAATTAATAGATGATATGGAAAAACTTTATAGTTATTTAGAAAAAGATTATAAAAATATAGAAGAAAATAAAAAGGAATATGAGGATAAAAAAAGAGAAGAAAGAGAGAAAAATGCATTAGATGAAGATGAAGCTATTTTTGATGATATAGATTTCTTTTATGATGAAGATGATGAATTAGAGGATAATGAATAAATAATAAATTGATAGGAGATTCGAATGGATAATAAATATAAATTACTAATTAATTTAAGTAGTGAGATGCAAAAAATATATGAGAAAAGCTATAAAGAAGAAAAATATGATTTATTAGTAAATGAAGATGGGATTATTATAGCTAAGAAGAATAATGATAATAGTATAAATTTAGAACATGAAGAATTAATTATAAGAACGGTAAGTAGTATGGCAAAAAAGTATACTCAGGCGGGTTTCTTATATATAGATTTAACTAAAGTGATTAATTCTATATTAAAGAAACTTAGAGATGATGGAAAAATAAGAATAGCAGATAAGAGAATAACATGGCCAATAAGACAAGCAATTACAAAAGCAATTGTTGATAAAAGTAAGAAATCGTCATTTGACTAAGGGTATCTTAAATGCTATAATGCAAGCAGAAGTAAAATAGATTTTAGGAGATGATATTATGGAAAGATATCTTGAAATGTTAAAAAAAGAAGAGTTGACTCGTGAAGAATTTATGACAGTATGGAAAGAATTTAAAGAGGATTTAAATAAAGGAAATGTAAGAGTAGCATCAAAAGAAAATGGAGAATGGGTAGTAAATAAATGGGTAAAACAATTTATATTACTAGGATTTAAATATGGAGAAGTAATAAAATTTGAAGATGGAACTATAGATAAAGATACTATGGGAGAAAGAAAAGTAACTTTAGAAGAGAAAGCAAGAGTGGTATCTCCTACAGTGTCAATAAGAGATGGTGTATTTATAGGAAAAGGTGTTACTTTTATGCCTCCTTGTTACACAAATATAGGAGCTTATATTGATGAAGGTTCAATGGTAGACTCTTTAGCATTAGTTGGTTCTTGTGCACAAATAGGAAAAAATGTGCATTTAGGTGCAGGAGTAATAATAGGTGGAGTATTAGAACCAGTAGGTGCATATCCTGTAATTATAGAAGATAATGTATTTGTTGGAGCAGGTTCACAAATAACAGAAGGAACAATAGTAAAAGAAGGAGCAGTAATTGGAGCAGGAGTGACAATTACAGGAAGTACACCAGTTTATGATAATGTAAATGGAAATATAATTACTCCAAATGAAAATGGTCAAATAGTAATTCCAAAAGATGCGGTTGTAATACCAGGAACTAGAGATGTTAAATCTAATATAGAAGGAGTAACTTTATCAAAATCAGTTCCAATGATTATAAAATATGGAAGTAAAGTAGTCTTAGAAGATTTGTTAAGACCATAATATTGTATCGCATAAGGCTTCTTATGCGATATTTTGAAAGGAAGAGAAAATAATGGCAAATGTAAATGAAAATTTTTTAAATCTAAAAAATGATTATTTATTTTCTACTATAACAGAGAAAAGAAATGAATATGAAAAAAATAATCCAGGTAAGAAAGTTATAAGTTTAGGAATAGGAGATGTATCTTTACCTCTTGCTCCAGTAGTAATAGAAGCAATGCATAAAGCTGTAGATGAAATGTCTAAAAAGGAAACTTTTAGAGGTTATGGAATTGTTCAAGGATATGACTTTTTAATTGAAAGGATTTTAGATGTTGAGTATAAGAAAAGAGGAGTTTCTTTAGATAAAGATGAGGTGTTTATTGCAGCAGGGAGTAAAGGAGATTTAGCAGGTATAGCAGAACTATTATCAGAAGAAAATAGAGTTGCTTTAATGGACCCTGTATATCCAGCATATAGAGATACAAATATAATGCTTGGAAGAAATAATATAGTTTATTTAAAGGGGGCAGAAGAAAATAATTTTACACCTGAAATTCCAAAGGAACATGTTGATATAATTTATCTTTGTTCTCCAAATAATCCAACAGGAACTGTATTGACCAGAAAACAATTGGAAGAATGGGTGAAATATGCTAAAGAAAATAAAGCTATAATATTCTATGATTCTGTTTATGAAATATTTATTGAAGATGAAGAAACTCCACATAGTATTTATGAAATAGAAGGTGCAAAGGAAGTAGCGGTAGAATTTAGGAGTTATTCAAAGCTTGCAGGTTTTACTGGTGTTAGATGTTCTTTTGCTGTAGTTCCAAAAGAGTTAAAAGCATATAAAAAAGATGGAGAAGAAATAGGATTAAATGCTTTATGGAGAAGAAGACAAAGCACTAAATTTGGAGCAGCTTCATATATTACTCAAAGAGCAGCAGAAGCGGTATATACTGAAGTTGGTCAAAAACAAATTAGAGAAAATATTAGATATTATAAAGAAAATGCAAGATACATAAAAGATGAGTTAGAAAAAGTAGGATTTACTGTATATGGAGGAGAAAGTTCACCATATATTTGGCTTAAAACACCAAATGGAATGAAATCTTGGGAATTTTTTGATAAGTTATTAAACGAAGCAGCGGTTGTTGGAACACCAGGTGTAGGTTTTGGAGAATGTGGAGAAGGATTTTTTAGATTAACTGCATTTTCTAGTAAGGAAGACACGAAAGAAGCGGTAGATAGAATAATTAAAGTATTTACTAAATAAAATATGTGAAAGGTAGATTTGAATGAATATTGAACAAGAAGTATTAAATTTGAAACCACAGATGGAAAAAGATAAAGAGTATTTGTGGAATCACCCAGAAAAGGGATTATGTGAGTTTAAGACTTCTAGCTATATAAAAAGTAGATTAGAAGAAATTGGATATAAAGATATAAATACTAATATTTATGCAACAGGAATTATTGCAACATTAAAGGGAAAAGAAGATGGGCCTTGTATATTATTTAGAAGTGATATAGACGCAGTTGTAATGGATGAAACAGGAAGAACTAAACATACATGTGGTCATGATGCACATATGACTATTTTACTTTCACTTGCTAAAATCTTAATGGATAATAAAGAAAAAATAAAAGGAACAGTAAAATTACTTTTTCAACCTGATGAAGAAGGAGATGCAGGTGCTAGGCAAATGGTTAAAAATGGAGCATTAGAAAATCCAAAAGTTGATAAAGCATTTGCAATACATGTATGGAGTGAATTTAAAGAAGATGAAATTGCTATAAAACCAGGAACTGTTATGGCATCATCAGACCCTTATGATATTATTGTATATGGCAGGGGCGGTCATGCGGCAATGCCTGAAAAATGTATAGATACAATATATATTGCAAATAAAATAGGGATAGCTCTAAAAGAAATGGCAAGATTAGATGTAGAAACTGAGCAAAAGGCTATTATTGGTGCAACTGCAATCAGTGGAGGAAAAACAAATAATGTAATTCCAGATGTTGTACATATGAAAGGAATATGTAGGACGAATAATAATGAAGTAAGAAAAGAAATGAAAAAGAAAATTGTAGAAACAGTAGAAGGTATTGCAAAAAGTATGGGTGGAAGAGCAGAAGTTAAATTTTTGGTAGAATATCCTGTAACAGTTAATTCTAAAGAAGAGGCAGAAGAAGTACAAGAAATAGCAAGAAAAGTTGTAAACAATGTTGTAACTGATTATCAAACAACAACTTCAGAAGATTTTTCATATTACTTAGAAAAAGTGCCAGGGTGTATGATTTTTGTGGGTTGTAGAAGAGATAAATTCTATCCACAACATAACGAGAATTTTACAGTAGGAGAAAGTCCAATATTAATAGGAACACAAGTTTTTTATGAAATAGCAAAGAAATATTTGATGTAATAATGATTATAAATTTGAAAGAAGAGAATTAGTATATGGAATATAGAATAAGAGAAATAGAAAAAAGAGATAATAAACAAGTAGAAAATGTAATAAGAACATGTTTAATAGAGTTTGGAGGAAATCATGAAGGTTTAGCTTGGAGTGATCCAGATCTTGGAAGGTTTTCAGAAGTATATAATAAAGAAGGCTATAAGTATTGGGTAGCAGTAGATGAAAATGATAATGTTGTAGGTGGTTGTGGAATTGGTAAGTTAGAAGGAACTGACGATGTTTGTGAACTTCAAAAAATGTATTGTCTGAAAGAGGCAAGAGGAACAGGAATATCACATAAATTAATGGATTTAGCTTTATCTTATGCCAAGAAATATTATAAAAGATGCTATATAGAGACATTAAGTAATATGGTAGCTGCAAATAAATTTTATAAAAAATATGGATTTAAAAGTTTAGATGAGCCATTAGTAAAAACTGAACATTATGCTTGTGATGTTTGGTATGTAAAAGATTTATAAAGGAGAGAAGGCGTTTGAAAAGGTTAGAAGTATTTGGAAAAAATAAAAAAGCTACAGCAACAGTATATTTCGTATTAAGATTCTTAGTAATAGTAACAATGGTTTTACAATTTATAGAAGGTAATTATGAAAATGTTTTTATGTGTGCATTAACATTAGTTTTGTTTCTAATACCTATTATTATAGAGAGAAAACTAAATATAAAATTACCTAATACATTAGAAATAATAATATTTCTATTTATCTTTTCTGCACAGATATTAGGTGAAGTACAAAATTTCTATGGAATATTTAAATATTGGGATACAATTTTACACACTATAAATGGTTTCTTGTGTGCAGCAATAGGATTTTCTATGATAGATATATTAAATAGAAGTACTAAATTTCATAAAATGCTAACACCAGTTTTTGTTGCTTTAGTTGCTTTTTGTTTTTCTATGACTGTAGGTGTTCTTTGGGAATTTATAGAATATGGTATGGATAAAACTTTTAATACTGATATGCAAAAAGATAGGATTTTAACTACAGTTTCATCTACATTGTTAAATAAAGAAGGTAAAAATCAAGAAGAAGTTATAAAAGATATTGAAAAAACAATAATTTATGGAACCTACAATGGAGAAGAAAGTGCGATTACAATTGATGACGGGTTTCTAGATATTGGACTAAATGATACTATGAAAGACCTGATTGTAAATTTTATAGGAGCTGTAGTATTTTCAATACTAGGATTACTATATATTAAAAATAGAGATGAATATAGATTTGCAGAAGAGTTTATGCCAGCAGTAAAAACAGAAGAAGAGATAGAAGAAACAAGAAAAGAACTAGAAAGATTAGAAAAAGTGTTAGAAAAGAAGAAAGAGAGAAAAAAGAGAAAATAAAACAATAAGGTCAAACATTGAAAAATACAAATATTTTTGCTATAATAAGAAAGTTGTAGAGAAAGGCTCTATTTAGTAGAAAGGGAGTTATATGCCAGATGCACAGTCGAGCAAGTCTCGGAATAAGAAGGTCCTTACGAGAATGATGAAGGAGTATACATTACTTAATAGTTTTGCAAGAATGACAGATGAAGACCTTGGAACTTGGATTGTTATTTCAGACGGACAGAAAAAGGATTTGATAGACATTATTGAGTTCGTGGGTGAAAAGCGATTGGCTTCAGCTTTAAAATTCCTTAATGAAGAGCAGCTAGCGCACATTTTGAATAATGTAGCCCTAGATTTTTTGATATCATATGACGAAGTGGACAAAGACCAGTTCGACATAATGCCACCTGCTTTTGAGGGATTGAGTGGAGAAAGCATAGCTGAGCAAATGCGTTCTGGGCTTGCATATGACGACGTTGCAACAGCAATTGTAATTCTTTATAGAAGAGAGAAACTTCTCGAACTTCTCAAGGAGCATGTGCTTACTTGTGACGATGTTGCAAAATTGGTTGTAGGCTTCTATACCGATACTTTTGACGACTAACAAATAGCCTCTAAGGAGAAATCCTTAGGGGCTATAATTTTGATGTTTTTAAGATAGACATTTTTTATACAATTTGAAACAGATTAATAAGGTACAGGAATTATTATACTTGTAGCTTAAAGAAATATTACAAAAATATTACATTTTTTAAAATAATAAAAAGTTATTGAAACAAGAATAGAAATAATATATACTATTAGTGAATACATAATAAATGATGTACACCAAAATTATTATTAAATACATATTTTAAAAATTTTAGAAAATACTAAAGTTAAGGATAAGGAGAGAAATAATGAAAAAAGCTAAAAAACAAACTAAAAATAATAGAGGTATTACTCTTATAGCACTTGTAATTACAATAGTACTAAATTGCTCGTACCTCGCAATGGACCAAATGAATAAAATTGAAAAAATATAAAACCTCAGGTATAATAT
>CALXAV010000008.1 GCA_944386385.1 uncultured Clostridia bacterium | reverse complement strand
TTTATTAATATAAAATAAAAAATTAAGATAAATGAAGATATCGAGAGATATTCTGTTCATTTATAGAGATAGGAGATTGTAAAATGGATAATAATTTAGAAGAAGTAAAAGCTATTTTAAAAAAATATGGGCAAGAGCATCTATTAAATCATTATGATAAATTAGATGATACTCATAAGAAAAAGTTATTAGAACAAATTAATGAAATTGATTTCGAACTTGCAAATAGTTTGTATGAAAGTACAAAAAAAGAAGTAAAAAATAGTAAGGATGAAATTACACCAATTGATTATTTAGATAAGTTTAAATTAGGAGATAAATATAAATATTATGAAGATATAGGGAAAAAAGCAATAAAAGAAGGAAAATTAGCAGCTGTTACAATGGCTGGAGGACAAGGAACAAGATTAGGACATGATGGACCTAAAGGTACATATGATATAGGATTAGACTCACATAAATCTTTATTTGAATTATTATGTGATGGAATAAAAGAAGAAGGTAAAAAGTACGGAGTTACTATACCTTGGTTTATTATGACAAGTAGAGAAAACAATGAAGCAACAGTTAATTTCTTTAAAGAACATAAATATTTTGGATATGAAAAAGATAAAAATTTATTCTTCTTTATCCAAGGAGAATTACCAATGATGGATACAGAAGGTAAAATCCTAATTGGAGAAGATGGATTAATTAAACTTGCAGCAGACGGACATGGAGGAATCTATGAATCTTTAGTAAAAACAGGTATGACTAAAAAAATGAGAGAAATGGGTGTTGAATGGGTATTTATCGGAGGAGTAGATAATTGCCTTGTTAAAATGGTTGACCCTGTTCTTATGGGAATTGCAATTGATAAAAAAGTTACAGTTGCTTGTAAATCTGTTGTAAAAGCTAATCCTCATGAGAGAGTTGGAGTTTTCTGTAGAAGAAATGGAAAACCTAATGTAATTGAGTATACAGAGATTACAGACGAAATGGCAGAAGCAACTGATAAAGATGGAGAATTATTATATGGAGAATCTCATATTTTATGTAATTTATTTAGTGTAGATGCAATAGAAAGAATGGGAGCAGAGCCACTTCCTTATCATGTAGCATATAAGAAAGCAACATATATTGATAAAGATGGAAATCTTGTAGTACCAGATTCACCAAATGCTTATAAATTTGAAGCATTTCTATTTGACGCGTTTAGTGAAGTTGATGATATGGCAATATTAAGAGTAAAAAGAGAAGAAGAATTTGCACCTGTTAAGAATGCAGATTCAGCAGGAGTAGACTGTCCAAGTACAGCAAGAGAGTTATATAAAAAATATTATAAATTAGATTAGAAGAAATGTCGCATATGACGTTTCTCACGCGACATTTTGTTAAGGTGAGAACGTCTTGGTTAGCGGCATTTTTGTAATATAAAAATAAAAAAGAAAACGGAGGAATTTAAAATGAATTATATGGAAGAATACAAAAAATGGTGTGAAAGTTCAGAATTTGATGAAGAAACAAAAAAAGAATTATTAGCTATCAAAGATGATGAAAAAGAAATTGAAGATAGATTCTATAAAGAATTAGAATTTGGAACAGCAGGACTTAGAGGAGTAATTGGCGCAGGAACAAATAGAATGAATAAATATACAGTAGGAAAAGCAACTCAAGGTTTAGCAAATTATATAGTAGAACAAGGAACAGGAGATAAGGGTGTTGCAATTAGTTATGATTCAAGAAGAAAGTCAAAAGAATTTAGTATGCAAACAGCTCTAATTTTAAATGCAAATGGAATAAAAACATTTTTATTTGAAAATTTAAGGCCAGTTCCAGAATTATCATTTGCTGTAAGAGAACTTGGATGTACAGCAGGTGTTATGATAACAGCAAGTCATAATCCTCCAAAATATAATGGATATAAAGTATATTGGGACGATGGTTCTCAAATTGTAGCTCCAAGAGATAAAGATATTATTTCAAAAGTAAGAGCTGTTGAAAGCTTTAGTGAAATAAAAGAAATTTCAAGAGAAGAAGCAGAAAGTAAAGGTTTGTTCAACGTTATAGGAACAGAAATGGATGATAAATATTTAGGAGTATTAAAATCTAAAGTATTAAATCCTGAAGTTGTAAAAGAAGAAGGAAAAACATTAAAAGTAGTATATACACCATTACATGGAACAGGAAATACAATCGCTGAGAAACTTTTACATGAAATAGGTCTAGAAAATGTATATGTAGTACCAGAGCAAAAAGACCCAGATGGAGAATTCCCAACAGTTAGTTATCCAAACCCTGAAGATAAAAAAGCATTTAAATTAGCACTTGAACTTGCTGAAAAAGTAGATGCAGACGTTGTTCTTGCAACAGACCCAGATGCAGACCGTTTAGGAATTTTTGCAAAAGATACTAAATCTGGAAAATATATGGAATATACAGGAAATATGTCAGCATTGTTAATTGCAGAATATAGAATTTCTCAAATGAAAGAAAAAGGAATACTTCCAAAAGATGGAATGATTATTACAACAATAGTATCTTCAAACTTAACAAGAGCAATTGCAAAAGCATATGGATTAGAATGTATAGAAGTATTAACAGGATTTAAAAACATTGGTAGTGTTATGAAAAAAGCAGAAGAAAATAAAGACAAAACATATGTATTTGGATTTGAAGAAAGTTATGGTTGCTTAATTGGAGATTATGCAAGAGATAAAGATGGAATAGCAGCAGTTATGGCACTTTGTGAAGCAGCATGTTATTATAGATCAAAAGGAAAAACTTTATGGGACGCTATGGAAGACATCTATAAGAAATATGGATATTATAAAGAAACACAAGTATCAATAGTATTAGAAGGTGCAGAAGGTGCAGAAAAAATCCAAGAAATGATGACTAATATGAGAAATACACCTGTAGAAAAAATAGGTGATTATAAGGTTCTAGAGTTCAAAGATGTAGAAAAAGATATTGATAAAGATATGGTAACAGGAGAAACAAAATCTACAGGATTACCAAAATCAAATGTTTTATATTATGAATTAGAGGATGATGCATGGTGCTGTGTAAGACCATCAGGAACAGAACCTAAAATTAAATTATATATGGGTGTTAAAGGTTCTTCTGACGAAGATGCTAATAAAAAATTAGAAGATTTAAAAGATGCTATGGTAGCTATAGTAAAATAATAGAAAAAGCTGTTTTTTGGGACGGGCTCAAAAAACAGCTCTTGTTTTATATTTTTTTAAATAGACTATTTATCTAACTTCCATTCTGGAAGATTTCTTTGGATAGCTCCAAATAGATTTGCCCTAACCATTGGAATCTTTTTTCCAAGAGTATAGATTAATTGTTTCATATCCTCACGTTTAGAAGTTCCGTCCATAGGACAAACTTTAGGCATTACAGATAAATTATTCTTTTTTATAAATCTTTTTGTTTCCTTTTCAGGAGTGTATATTAAAGGTCTAATTAATGTTATCTTTGTTCTATCCATGTAACTCATAGGTGCAAAAGTTCCAATGCTTCCAGTGTATAATAAATTTAATAAAAAAGTTTCTAAAACATCATCTTGATTATGTCCTAAAGCAATTTTATTACAGCCTTCACGTATGGCTACAGAATTAATAATACCTCTTCTTAGATTAGCACATAAAGAACAAGGATTTTTTTCTTTTCTTATATCAAAAACAATTTCTTTAGCATTACTTTTTTCAATAAATAAGGGAATATCTAAATTATCACATATTTCTTGTAAAAATTTAGTGTCAAAAAATTCAAAACCAGGGTCTATACTGATTGCTACTAATTCAAATTTTTTAGGATAAAATCTTTGAAGAGATTTAAATGCATGAAGCATTGTTATTGAATCTTTTCCACCAGATAAGCATACAGCGATTTTATCTCCTTCATCTATCATTTTATATTCTTCTATTGCTTTTCTCATATGACTTAATATTCTTTGCATTTTAACCACCTATATAATTATAACAGACATTGTCAAGAAAGTAGAAGTTAATGTTATGCCAAGGTATCATTTATTGACTTTTTCGGTTTAATATTTTATAATTAAAGCGTTACAAATAAGGTAAAAAGGAAAATTAAATTTAATATGTACCAGTAGCTCACCAGGATAGAGCGCTTCCCTCCTAAGGAAGAGGTAGGGGGTTCGAGTCCCTTCTGGTACACCACTTTTAAATTAAGGAATTAGTATGGAAGAAAAAGAAAAATTTATGAAAGAAGCTTTAAAAGAAGCAAAAAAAGCATATGACAAATTGGAAGTTCCAGTAGGAGCAGTTATTGTTAAAAATGGAAAAATAATTGCAAGAGCTCATAATTTGAAAGAAATAAAAAAAGATACAACAAAACATGCAGAAATACTTGCAATCCAAAAAGCAAGTAGAAAATTAGAATCTTGGAGGCTTTTAGATTGTGAAATGTACGTAACATTAGAACCTTGTTCAATGTGCGCAGGAGCTATGATTAATGCAAGAATAAAGAAATTATATATAGGAGCTCTAGATGAAAAAACAGGAGCAGCTGGTTCTGTTTTTAACCTGTTTGAAGACTATAAATTTAATCATAATGTGGAAGTAGAACGAGGCATTATGAAAGAAGACTGTGAAAAGATTTTAAAAGATTTTTTTAAGGATTTAAGAAAAATAAAAAGTAAAAAATAAAATAAAAAATGATGCTTGAATTTAGGAGGAGCATATGATAGATAAAATAAAGTATATAACAAGTAAAAAATCATTTCATATTTGTATGACAATTATAATAATAGCAGTTATATTATTTGTAGCAGGAATAATGATATTAAGATATCAAGTAGAAGGTGAAACAAATATGCCATTTGAAATAACTAAAATTACATTAATAAGTACATCAGATGGTATAGATAAAAACCAAGAAGGAGAATCTACTAATTGGGCTTTTGATATTAATCAAAATAATGATATATATATTTACTTAGAAAAAAATGATAACTATAAAGAGGAAGAAGCAATAAGAAGTATAGTTATAGATGGATTAAATGTTCAAAGAGATAAAGAACTAGGGACAGTTAAGTTTTATAGACCTAATGCGCTAGATACAGGAACTAATTTTAGTAATACAGAGGAAAATGAAGTTCAAACAATAGAATATACAGGTGGAATGGAATCAGATATTAAAAACTTAGTAATAGGAAACCAAGGAGGAGTTATTTTCTTTAGATATGCAAATAACAATGTTGCAGAATACACATCAGAGGTATCTACAACTGATACTATAACAACAAATCAGTTATTAAAAAGTGCTAATGTAAATGAAGAAGATTTAAAATCAAAATTATCTTTTGACTTAACAATAACTACAGAAGATGGAAAAGAATATAAGGCAAATATAACATTAGATGTACCAGTAGAAGGTGTTGTAGAAAATGGAACAGCTTCAAAAGAAATAACAAATTTAGATGATATAGTATTTAAAAGAACGAAAAATTAAAATTTTACTTGATAAAATATAAATTTCATTATATAATACGAATGGTATGTACCTTAAATCTTTGTATGGAGAGTAGACCAATAAAGACCTATGAATCTTGTCAGGTCCGGGAGGAAGCAGCAATAAGTAGTTTATCTTTATGTGGGATACTTTCCATAGAGAGATTTAGAGTATCTACCATTTTTTATATAAAGGATGTGAGAAAATTGGGATACACAGCTCTTTATAGAAAATTTAGGCCACTTACATTTTCAGAGATAGTAGGTCAAGAGCATATAACAAGAACCTTAAGAAATCAGATTATTGCAGGAAGAGTTGGACATGCATATTTGTTTAATGGAGGAAGAGGTACAGGAAAAACATCAGCAGCAAAAGTATTAGCAAGGGCTATTAACTGTTTGAATCCAAAAGACGGAGAACCATGTAATGAATGTGAAATATGTAAAGGTGCAATAAATGGTTCACTTACAGATATTGTTGAGATGGATGCCGCATCTAATAATAGTGTAGAAGATATAAGAGCTATCCGTGAGGAAGTAAACTTTCTACCAACAAAAGCAAAATATAGAGTGTATATTATAGATGAGGTTCATATGTTATCAACAGGAGCTTTTAATGCTTTACTTAAAACATTAGAGGAACCACCAGAGCATGTTAAATTTATACTAGCTACAACAGAACCACAAAAGTTGCCTGCAACAATCTTATCTAGATGCCAGAGATTCGATTTTAAAAGAATTTCAAATGATAACATTATTAAAAGATTAAAAGTAGTTTGTAAAGAGAGTAATATAGAAATAACAGATGAAGCTATGCAAATGATTGCAGTGCTAGCAGAAGGTGCTATGAGAGATGCTTTATCAATCTTAGAGAGATGCGTTCAAGATGGAGAAAATAAAATTGATGAAAATAAGATAAGAGATTTGGTAGGAATTCCAAAAATAACTTATGTTCATAATATTGTAGATGGAATTATAGATTTTGATGTGGATAGGGCTTTAGAGGGAGTAGATACAGTTTTAAATGATGGAAAAGATATTACAAACTTACTTTGGGAAATGATTAAATATGTTAAAGATATATTAGTATTCAAAACTTCTAAGAAATTGGATTTATATACTGAGGAAGAAATGAAAAAAATTGGTGAATTAGCAGAGAAGGTTTCAAAAGAAAAACTAATTGATTTGGTATATAAATTATCAGAACTAGAAAGTGATATAAAATGGTCAACACAAAAAACTATAGTATTCCAGGCAGGAATAATTAAGTTATGTAGTAAACAAGCTGAGATTAGTTCAAACTTAGAAGAAAGAGTAGAAAAAATAGAAAAATATTTAAAATCAGGAAAAGGAATCACAGTAAATAATACAGTAGTAAATACAAGTAATGTGATAGCACAAAGAAATAATCAAATAAATAGAGTGGTTCAAAATGTTCCAAATACTTCAGCTGCTCAGAATAGAAGTACATCTAAACCAAAAACTACACAGACAACAACAAACTTTTCAAATAAAGCAGAGGAATATTGGCCACAAATAATTAATGAGTTAAAACAAAATGGTAAAATAGTTTTATGCACAAGTTTAAATGGAAGCATAGCAAGTGAAATAAATGATATGACAGTAGGAATTGAATTCCCAAATGGTATGAGTTCATTTAACAAAACTGTTTTAGAAAAGCCAGAAAATATAAAAGAAATTTCTACAATGGTTTCAATGGCTTGTGGAAAGCCAATGCAAATAAAATATATATCTGGAAATAGTAATATTCATCAAATGACAGAAGAAGAAAATTTACAAAAACTAGCGAATGATTCAGATATACCTTTTAATGTTATTGAATAAAATAGAAGAAAGAGTAAAATAAAAAATTAAAGGAGGAAATTATAATGTCAAAAAGAGGTGGATTCCCAGGAGGAATGGGAGGATTCGGAGGAATGAATCTAAATAATTTAATGAAAGAAGCAAAAAAAATGCAAGCAGATATGGAAAAATCACAAGCAGAGCTTGCAACTAAAGAATTTGAAGCTTCAGCAGGTGGTGGAGCTGTAAATGTAAAAGTATCAGGAGAAAAAATGATTAAAGAAATAAAAATAAAATCAGAAGTAGTAGACCCTGATGATGTAGAAATGTTAGAAGATTTAGTTTTAACATGTGTTAATGAAGCTTTAAGACAAGTTGATTCAGCACAAGCACAATCTCTTGGAAAATACAATATACCAGGATTAGGACTTTAATTGGAGGAATAAAGGATGTCATTATACTCACCATCAATAGAAAAGCTAATAGAAAGTTTTGAAAGATTACCAAGTATTGGACATAAAACAGCAGCAAGACTTGCATTTTATATGCTTAATTGTTCAGAAGAAGAAACAAATGAATTTGTTTCTTCAATTATAAATGCTAAGAAGAATTTAAAATATTGTAGTATTTGTTATAATATTTCAGATACAGATCCTTGTAACATATGTGGTAATCCTAAAAGAGATAAAAGTGTAATTTGTGTTGTTGAAGATGTAAGAGACGTTGTTGCTATGGAAAAAACACATGAATTTAAAGGTGTTTATCATGTACTACATGGTTCAATATCACCAATGAATGGAGTAGGACCAGATGATATAAAAATAAAAGAACTTTTATCTAGATTAATGGGTGGAGAAATAAAAGAAGTAATTCTTGCTACTAACCCAAGAGTAGAAGGAGAAGCAACAGCTATGTACTTATCTAAACTTATTAAACCTTTAGGAGTAAAAGTTACAAGAATAGCACATGGTATTCCAGTAGGTGGAGACCTAGAATATACAGATGAAATTACTTTAACAAAAGCTTTAGAAGGAAGAACAGAAATGTAAAAAAGCCGGAATAATAATATCCGGCTTTTAATTGTTTAAATAGTAAAACATAAAAAATTTATTTATCAAATAAAATTCTACAAATATCGTCTGTTGAATGAGGTTTAGCAAGTATCTTAGTGTTTTCTTTCATTTTATTTAGTTTATCTTTATTATTTAAAAGTTCTTCTATTACTTTTTTACTATTATCAGTCTTTTTAATCCAAACAGCAATGCCTTTGCTTTCAAGGAAATCAGCGTTTTCTTCTTCTTGCCCAGGAATAGGGTTAATTACAACCATAGGTAAGTTAGAAGCTAGACTTTCAGAAGTAGTAAGTCCACCTGGTTTTGTAACAACAAGGTCTGAAATACTCATAAGTTTAGGGACTTCATTTGAAAAACCTATTATTTTAACATTATTTTCTGCTTTGTTCTTATTTACTATTTCTTCAAATGCAGATTTCATTTTAGGATTTTTCCCTGAAATTGCAATAATTTGAATATCATGTTTTAGTGTCTCTTGTACAAAGTTCTCAAATATTTGAACTGTTCTAGTTTTTCCAAGTCCAAACTCACCACCACCAAAAAATAAGATAGTAAATTTGTTTTTATCTAGGTTGTATTTTTCAACTATTTTAGATTTATCATATTTTTCTTGGAATTTCTCAGAAATAGGAATTCCAGTAGAAAAGATCTTTTCTTCTTTAACATTTTTACTAATTAAATAATCTTTCATTTTGTCATGTGCAACAAAGAAATAATCAGTAAATTCATGTCCAACAAGCCATTGGTCATGTGGTGCAAAATCTGTCATTATAGTTGCGATTTTTGCTGTTATTTTACCTTTCCTTTTTAAATAACTACACATTTGACTTCCAAATGGATGTGTAGAAATAATTAAATCAGGTTCCTTTTCTCTAAGTAATCTAAGTAATTTAATAGCCATAAATTTATTAGACCTAGTTGTAATGTGAGCAAGAGGTCCCTTCTGCGCGTCAGAATAAATTCTTCCCCAAGCCCAAGGAGCTTTTTTTGCCATTTCTCTATAAGCTGCTGTAGTTACTTTTTCAATAGTTTTATTAACATATTTCATACAATCAATTAATTTTACATCTATATCTTTATAATTATTTTTTATGCAATTCTCAATTGATTTAGCAGCATTTAGATGCCCGCCACCATAAGATGCATAAAAGATTAAAACTTTCATAATTAATCTCCTTTAATTTTTTTCAAATTGTATCACATAATAGAAAAAATTTCAAAAAATAGAATAAATCTTAAGAATTTTATACAAAATAATAAAAATTGTAAAAAGGAAAAAACTTAGAAAAGAAAAAGGTGATATTTTGAAAAATATAGTAAAAGTAATAGTCTTATTTTTAATTTTAATATTATCCGTAATTGTAATGGTTGTATTTGATAATAATGTAGAAGAACAAATTGTAAGTTATGCAGCAACTTCTAGTACATCTGACATTCAATTAATGGCAAGAGCAATAAATGGAGAAGCAAGAGGAGAGCCATATGAGGGACAAGTTGCAGTTGGAGCAGTTATATTAAATAGAGTAAAAAGTTCTAAATTCCCAAATACGATAGCAGGAGTTATATATCAATCAGGTGCTTTTACAGCAGTAGCAGATGGTCAAATAAATGTACCTATAGAAGAAGGCTCTTCAGTATATAAAGCAGCGAGAGACGCGATGAATGGATGGGATCCAACAGGTGGTTGTATATATTATTTTAATCCAAATACAGCGACAAATAAGTGGATTTGGTCTAGACCACAAGTTAAAACAATAGGAAAACATATCTTTTGTAAATAATAGAAAGGACGAAAATTATGAAAAATATTTTAGTTGATTGGAAAAATAGATTAAAAAAAGGACATATGTTAAGTGTTATATGTGTTTTACTTGTTATAGTTGCTATTTTAGGTGTTATTTTATATAGAAAACAAAGAGAATATAGACAGGCATCAGAAAACAGTTATAACATGGCGTTTTATGAACTAGTAGATTATGTTCAAAATGTTGAAACATACCTTGCTAAATCTTTAATATCATCAACTCCAGAGCATGGAGCAGAAACATTAACTCATTTATGGAGAGAAGCAAATTTAGCACAAGCATATTTAAGTAGACTTCCAATAGAAAGTCAAGAATTATCAAGTACAGAAAAGTTTTTAAATCAGGTAAGTGATTATAGTTATAGTTTATCTAGGAAGAATATCTATAATGAAAAACTATCAGATGAAGACTTAAATAATTTAAAAGAATTACACACATATAGTGTTGATTTAGAAAATACTTTAAATCAATTATCAGAAGATTTAAATAATGGAAGATTTAGTTGGGGAGAATTAACTGAAAAAGGAACCGTAGCATTTGCTCAGCAAGTAGATAATATATCTAAAGAAAGTTTTAGTAATTTAGAGGAAAATTTCCATGAGTATTCTGGACTAATTTATGATGGAGCTTATTCAGAACATTTAACAAGCAGTGAGCCAAAAGGATTAACAGGAGATGATATAGATGAAAATAGAGCAAAAGAAATAGCAGAAGAATTTGTAGGAAAAGATAATATTAAAGAAACAAGTAATTTAGGATATTCAGAAAATGCAACTATACCTGTATATGATTTTTCTATTACTAATAATAATGATGAGACTATAAGTATATCAATATCCAAAAAAGGTGGACATGTTGTAAATATGAATACTAATAGGGAAATTTCATCTGAAATAATTTCTCAGGAAGAAGCAGGAAATAAAGCAAAAGAATTTTTAGATAATAAAGGATTCCCTAATATGCAAGAAACTTATTACTTAAAACAAGAGGGAATAGTAACTATAAATTATGCATATATGCAAGATAATGTTATTATGTATCCAGATTTAATTAAGGTAAAAGTAGCATTAGATAATGGTGAAATTTTGGGAATAGAAACAACAGGGTATTTAAATAATCATACAGAGAGGGATATTAGTAATATTAAAATTACAGAAGAAGAAGCAAGAAAAGATTTAAATCAAAATTTGGAAATAACATCAAGTGGTTTAGCTGTAATCCCTACGGAATGGGAATCTGAGATACTTTGTTATGAATTCAAAGGTAAAGTAGAAGATAAAGAATTTCTAGTTTATATAAATGCTGAAAACGGAAGAGAAGAAGATATTTTAATCATAACAAATACACCAAATGGAACATTAGCAATGTAACAATAGGGACGTTTCTATTTGCATAAAAATGTGCAAAATGAAACGTCTTTATTAGTACATTTTTGTATTTTGGGACATATATTTTAGAAAATATGTTGTATATATTAATTTTATGTTATAATAAGTGTGAAAAAATAACTTAGGAGAAAAAATATGAGAAATACAACGAACCAAGCATTTAGTGAAGTATATGATGTTATTAACCACATGAGCAAAGAAATGCAAGAAAAGATACCAAAGGTTTTTATGAATTTAATAAAAGATAATAGAGATTTAGAATATACTTTTAATATAGATTATACCATTGATATTAAGAAACAATTATTAAAAGAATCTAAAGTAATACTTTCTCTTATTTATAGAGATTATCTATGTAGTAAAGAAAAAAGAGAAGAGCTGTTGGCATTAGATTTAGAGGAGATTAGAAGAGAAGAAAAGATATTACAAGAAAAATATAAAATTGATTTTGAAAGTAGAAAAAAAGAGAAAATCCAAAATGAAGAAGAACTAAAAGATAAAGAACAAGAAAAACAAGAAGAAAAAAACTTACCTATAGAAGTAGAAAAAGAAAAATGGTACATGAAAATATTTAACTTTATAAAAAAGATATTTAAAAGATAAAATTAAGGAGTACAAATGCAAAGAGAAGATGTAGATGAATATTTAAGAATGTATGAAAACGACGAATTTGACAATCTAGATAAAGTAAAAAAATTACTTGATAGGATTGGTATAGAATATACAGAAACAGCAGATGGTTTAAATTTTGATAGCCAATTATTTAGAAAGCAATTTGTTGACTTCTTTAGAAATGATAAAGAATATGTAAGAAATATGGATAAAAAATTGCTTGGAGAATTAGTATCAGAATTACCAGAAATAGTAGATGAAGAGTATTTAAAAAGAATAGTAATTAATAGTCGAGAATATGGTCTAAAAACAGATAAAGTATTTGATTTTGTTATTAAAATAAATGATCCGGATTTTACAAAAGAAATTATAGAAAGAAGCAAAGAATATGGATTTGATAATAAATCAATTGTTGCCTTAATAGAAAGTGTAAATGATGTTAATTATACAAAAGAGATTATAGAAAATAATAGAAATTATGGTTTTGATAATTCTGTAATTTTAGATTTAGTAAAAAGTATCAATGATTTAAATTATACAAATGAACTTATAGAAAATAGAGAAAAATATAATTTTGATGAAGTTACAGTAATGTTTTTGATAGAGGGGACAAATGACTTAGAGTTTATAAAAGAAGTCATTAAAGATAGAGCTAAATATGGTATTAACGATGGAATGTTAGTTCATATAGTCAATAGTACACATAATAAGGATTTTTTAAAAGAACTTATACAAAATAAAGAAGAATACGGAATTAACGATGTTGATACATTGTGGGAATTAATTGGACTTACAAATGATACAGATTTTATAAAAGAAATTATAGATAATAATGAAAGATACGGATTTAATAGTAATGAAATAAAGGAATTTACAGTAAGAATAAATGATCCAAATTATACAAAAGAAATAATAGAAAGAAGAGAAGAATTTGGTTTTAACACTTCAGAGTTATTAGATTTAGTTAGGAGTATAGATGATACAGAATTTATAAAGAAAGTTATAAAAGATCGAGAACAATATGATTTAAGTGATGGGGCGGGAGCTTCATTAATTAATATGATACCAGAAGAAGAAATTATTGAAACTTTGAAAATGTCAGGTGGAAAAGTTCCTAATATCTATAGACAAAGATATGCAAATATAGAATTCATAAAAGAAAATTTAGATGAATTGTTAGGATTAGAAGCTCCAAATATAGATAAAAATTTATTGCTTGAAATGGCAGAAAAAAATGAGGATATTTTTAAAGTTGATTTTGATATTCTTGATTCTAAATATATAAATCTACTTGGAAAAGATAAAATAAATCAAATAGCATCATATCCTTACATAGTGGATAGAGTATTAAAGTTAAATGATGGAGAATTAAACTTATTTAGTAAAGCCTTAGATGGTTATATAGAAGAAACAAAAGGAGAAGAATGGACACTTCTTGCAAGTAGAATATTAAAAAATATAGAGGGTTATGGAGAATTAATTTCTAATTTAGAAGGAAAAGATAATGTTGATATAGGCAAGATTATACCAATATTAATACATCAAAATGATTTTGATATTAAGACATATGATGATGTTGAAAATTTCAAAGAGATAAAAAGAAAAAGATGTGAAGAGTTAATAAAAGGAGAAACAGTAGAAGAAAAACAAAAAGCTGTACTTTTGAAGATATTTGGACAAGGAACTAACGAAGCGCAAGAGTTAATTTCAAAGTTTGGACAAGATATAGATAAAATACAAGATGAAGATTTGAGGGCTTATATAAAAAGTCAACAAGAGATTTTAAATACTAAAAATCCTAAAGCATTAGAAGAAATATTTGAACAAGTAGAAGAATTAGAAACGAATAATCCTTTAGCTATGGAAAGAATGTTAAAAACAGAATATTGGAAATTATACAATAATGATTTATTTAAAGTAGAAGATGCAAGAAAACTACCAGATGGAGAAAATGTATATAGTGCAGGAACAGATTTTAAAATGATAATAACATCTGTTGGAGCATATCATAGAAGTCAACCAGATGATTATGCGAAAGACTGGAATAGGGCTTCACTTGGTTCTCAGCATTTCTGCGCATCATATATTAGAAATGATATGTTAGGTCATGCACCTATGCCACATATATGTTATGGTTTTGAAGAAATGAAAGAAGATGCTCTAATGTTATCAGGTCCAGGAGACATATATTCTTCAGGTGTATCTTTTGAATCCACAGCACAAAGAGGTGAAAAATATTTAGCACCAGATAGCCAAATTGGAAATACTACTAGATATAATGAAATGGACTTTAGAAGGGTTCAAGGAGGAGAAAAGAAGCAACCAGATTATATTGTAATATTTAGAAAAGATGGAAGAATTGATAACATGGATAAAGCCCAAAAAGCATCTAAAGATTTTGGAGGATTACCAATAATAGTTATTGATGAAGATGAGTGCTTAGCAGCAGAAAAACAAAAGGCAGAAGAGTTATTCCAAGAATATCAAAAAACAGGAGATTCAGAAGTAAAAGCTAAATTACAAGAAAAACTAAGAAATAATAGAGTAACAAATGATAGCTTTTGTAGAGATACTAATATGGATGCTGTTTTAGAGGATACAAAACAACAAGGAGAACCAGAAAAAATTGAAGAAGATAAACAAGAAGTTTCAATGGAGGATTTAGGAGAAATATATGAGGAAGTAAGTGGAAAAGAAAGGCAAGAAGAAGCGGTAAGAATAAAGGCTATTTTAACCCAAATAAGAGATATAAAAAGAGGTGAAGTTAGTGATGGCGAAAGATAAGGAAGAAGAGAAAATAAAAAGAGAATATGGAGATAAATCTAGACAAATATTAGATATATTAAAAGAAAAAGAAGTAGAAGCAGAGCAAGAAGATGATGAAAGATAAAAATAAAAAGGATTTAAAACTTAAATGTTCTAAATCCTTTTTTACATAATGTTTTTTGACTCCGACCTAAAAAACATCTTTACATTAATGTCTTTTATATGTATCTTTTGAAAGTAGAACTTTGCTTACTACTTTACCATCACGTTTTAAAATCTTATATGCTTCTGAATAAATGGCTGTTGCTGTTCTTCCAGTTTCATAAGAAGAAATTTCAACTTCATAATCATCATCTTGTTTCATACCAAATATTTGGAATTGTGCAATTCCTCCAGATACAGAGCATGTTATTTTTATTGGATAATTTCTATTGTTTTTAAATTGGAAATCTATAGATCCATAAACAACAGTTGCATCTCTACTTGCTGTAACATATGAAGGTACAAATTGGTGATTACTTCTTTGTGTTACTTCTAGATTTGCATATACAACAGCATTATACAATGTTGAAGTAATTTGACAAATACCACCACCAAGACCATCTACAACTTCTCCACTTACATAGATTGGAGCTTCTTTATATCCAGCAGCTATTGTTCTTTCTCCTACTACTTTGTTATAAGAGAATGTTTCTCCTGGCATTAAAACAGTTCCATTAATTTTATTAGCTGCAAGTTGTAAGTTTGTTGTTCTATCCCTATTGCTAGTAGCATACTTAGTAGAATAACTAGATAATAAATCAGGAAAAGCTTCTGTACCAATCATATTAGTAGTTACGTTAGGATATAATGTCTTTAAAGGAATTGTGTATTCTTCAGCAGTCTGGTCTCCTAAGACATTTTTAGCTTCATCTATTGAAATATTAAAATCTAATCCATTTTCAGAAGGATATACAGCAAATGGATCTTGAGTATAATATGCATCCTTAGGTTCTTTGTATATTTCTGAATGAATTTGTTCAATATTTATAGCTTGTGGTGATTGAGATTTTACTACTATTTCTATTGGGTCATTAATTGTAGAAAAATTAGAAATAGCGGATTTTATGGATTGAATTGTAGCATCTACATCAACCACATTTCCTTCTTTTCCATTAGTTATTATTAAATTATTTCCATCTATATAATAACTGCTTTCAACAACTTTATCTGGTAGTTGTGTTGAAATTTCATTTAGATTTTGTGTTAGTTGTTCTACATCTAAATTTAATGTTGGTTCTATATTAACTTTACCAAACATTGTTGATAAGACATAAAAATTGTTTTGGAAAAGATTTCCTTGTCTACCAATATTATAAGCATCATTTACAGCATTTTTAATATCAAAACTAACACCTATTTGTGAAAGTGATATAGTTGTTTGATAATCTCCATGCTTTAATATAATTTCTTCAGGTAATGAGTTTGTAATATAATTTTCTAATTGGTATTTAGCATCAGATTTGCTCATATTTGAAACATCTATATCTTTTATATGTACACCTGAAACGATATTTTGATTTAATGCGTTATAGCCTGTAAAAATAAGGAAAGCAATTACAAGTATTGTTATTATAATAAAAATCAAAATACCAAGAATAGATAAAGGACTTCTTTTTTCTTTTTCAACAGGTGCAAATTCTTGAATAGGTTCTTCACTAGAATTAGAAGTTTGATTAATATCTTTTTTTATAGGTGTAACTTCTTGAATAGCATCTTCATTTTTTTCTTCAATTTTTAGATTTTCTTCCTTTTTTAAATTCTTTTCTAATTCTTTATTATTTTTTTCTATTTCCTTTTCAATTTGTTTTGTGCTCATTCTTTACTCCTTTTGCAAAATATCCATTTTATTATAGCATATTTTCTTGTCAAAAAAAATATATTTTTATAAAAAAATGTCAATATAAAAATTCAAAAATTGTTTATACTATAATTATAAAACTTTGATTAAAGTTTTATGAATCCAAAATAGAAATTTTCGAAAAAAGAAAGTTTACAAGGAGGATATTATGAGTAAGTTAATATCAAATAATCTAAGAGAAGAAATAGCAAAAGAACTAGGAGTATATGATAAAGTAGCACAAGACGGTGGTAGTTGGGCAAATGTATCATCAAGAGATTGTGGTAACATTGTAAAAAAAGCAATAGAAATAGCAAATAGAAGTGTAGAAAATAAATAGCAAAGAAAAGAGCTTGGGGATTTATTCTCCAAGCTTTATTATCTCATATTTGATAGTATATATAGTCCTATTGTACTTAAAATAGCTATAATAATAGATATTATAATAGATATTTTTTATTTTGTTGATATTTTCATTTCTTTTTGTTCTTTTCTTGCTTTTATCTTTAACCTTGCAATCAGGATTAGATTAATAAGAAAAGTTAAAGTAGCTGCAATAAAAATTACCAAATATGCTATTTCACTGAAAATAAATATATGTAATAATCTTTGTATATATCAAATTTATCATTTTACAATTATGTTATTAAAATTATATTTTTGGTATAAATAAAAGCATGAAGAATTTTTCGATTTCTGATAAAATTTCTTCTAACTCTCCTGAAGTAGCAAGAGCGATAAGTAATCCAATTAAGCTCATTATAAGTACTATTATTGATATTATAAGAGAAATTTTTAATTTTTTTGGCAATTTGATTTTTTTATTTTCTTTTTTGGCCTTTAATTTAAAACGAATGATTAGTATTAAATTTATTAAAACTGCTATTCCAAATATAATTGATAGAGGAGTACAAATTATTTGCATATAATGAAGTTGAGGAACTGGTGTTGGAGAATTTGTAGGAAGGAAACCCATTATTTCTACGTTATTTGTTGAAACAGCATAAGCTTGTTCTTTTAATAACAAGCTAAATACAAAAGAAGTAATTCCTAACTTACTCCATTTCTTTGGAATAGATTTTTTTAGTTTTTTATTACTTATTTCATTTTGCTTTGGATAATTAACTTCTATATGTTTTTCTATACTTTTTATCTCCATATAAATCACCTCACTTTTATTTGTTTTTTAAGACAAATATTTTGTGAAAATTATAAATCCTATCTATATTTATTTTACAACAAATTACTTAAAAAGTCAAAAAAATGAGCGGTTTAGAAGGCTTTTACAATGTTGAAATTTTAAAATCAAAAAAAGAGAGCTTAAACAAAATTAATTGTTCAAGCTTTAATTTTTTCTTGTATTTAATATTTGTCTAAAAAGGTCATAATTTTTATTATAGTATTTTTGTATAAATAATTTTGAATTACTTTTATATAGCTTTTCTGCTAATTTATCTGATGTTTCTATTATAATCTTTTCAAGTTCACATGTTAGAGGAGATAATCCGTTTATGTTATTAGTAGTTAAATAGTTTTGACATGCACAAGTATGCTTACATCTTCTGTTAATTGCACAATTTTTACATGTTTCATGTTCTTTTCCAGCTTCTTTTAGTAAATTTTTTCTTGCTTCAAAGTCAATTCCATCTTTACAATTTCCTATAATATATTTACTAATTCCTACGAACTGCATACAAGGATAAAAGTTACCATCAACTCCAACATTAATAGTTTTCATTCCTAAATTACATTCTTTGTTGCAATTATAATCTTCTTGTACATGTGTTTTGATTTTATCATCAAAAATAGTAATAGATACATCTTCTTCTTTTAAAATCTTATTATAGTATATGTCTGCTACTTTTTGATAAGCTTCTTTTATTACTTTTAAATCCTCATCTTGCCAGTCATCTAAATAATTGAACTGTAAATTAAAATATTTAAATCCTAAATTAATTAAGTATTTAACATTTTCTTCTAGAGATTTTATATTATTTTTGGTTATTGCCATCATAGCGATAACATTATCAAAATTTTTTAGTAACTCCTTTGCATTTTTTTCTACAATGTCAAAACTTCCATTTCCATCAACAGTTATTCTATTTAAATCTTGTGTTTCTTTTTTACCATCAAAACTATAAGATATAAATGAAAAATTGTTTTTCTTAATATATTTTATAAAATTTTTATCTAATAAAGTTCCGTTTGTTGTCATTGCAAAGTTAAATTTAGTTTTACATTTTTTAGACTTGATATAGTCAATAGTTGAATATATTAAATCTTTTTTTAATAAAGGTTCTCCACCATAAAAAGTTATAAAGCAATGATTATTATTTTCTTTCATTTCATTATCAATTAATAGTTTTATATTTTCAAATGAGATTTCTTGATGATCTTTATCTTTTTCATAACAATATTTACATCTTAAGTTACAATCTTTTGTTAAGTGTATAGTATAATTCATTTTTCATCACCTTTTTTATATCTATAATTTTATATTACAGTAATTAATTATAAAAATCAAGGATTTTATTAGATTATAAGTTGCAAAAAGAATTAAAAAGACATATAATCTAACAAAGAAAAATTAAATTAAGGTGATTATATGAAAGATTTAAGCGTTAAAAATATATTAGATGTAACAAATGGAGAACTTGTAGTAGGCAATGAAGATTATGTTTGTAAGTCTTATTCTAAAGATACAAGAACAATAAAAGAAGGAGATTGCTACATAGGAATAAAAGGTGAAACTTTTGATGGAAGTAAGTTTTGGGAACAAGCATTAGAGAATGGAGCTTCCACAGTTATTGTACAAAATGTGGATATTAGTTCTGAAGATAAAGAAAAATGGGCAGATAAAAATATAATAAAAGTAGAAGATACATTAGAAGCATTATATAGTATTGCAAGATATAAAAGAAGTTTATATGACATACCAGTAATTGCAATTACAGGAAGTGTAGGAAAAACTAGTACAAAAGATATAGTAGCAAATGTAGTAGCTAAAAAATATAAAACATTAAAAACAGTAGGAAATAACAATAACAATATAGGATTACCATTTACAATACTTAGAATGCAAGATGAAGAAGCAGCAGTATTAGAGATGGGAATGAACCATTTTGGAGAAATAAGTTTGCTAGCTTCAATTGCTAATCCTAATATTTGTATAATTACTAATATTGGAACATCACATATAGGAAATTTAGGTTCAAGAGAAAATATCTTGAAAGCAAAATTAGAAATATTAGAAGGAAGTAAAAAAACAGCAGTAATTGTTAATAATGATAATGACTTATTACATAAATGGTATGAAGAGAATAAGGAAAATTATAATATAAAAACTTATTCTATAACTGAAAAAAGTGAAGTAATGGCAAAAGATATTGTTTTAAGAGAAAATGCAAGTGATTTTACTTGTAAAATAGGTGATAAAGAAGAAAGAATAACAGTTCCAGTAGGTGGAGAACATTTTGTATTAAATAGCTTATGTGCTATAACAGTAGGAGAAGTTTTAGGAATAGAAGCGGACAAAATAAAATCTGGAATTGAAAGTTTTGAACTTACTAAAAAGAGAATGGATATATTTGAACTTAAAAATGGAGTAAAAATAATAAATGATGCATATAATGCAAGTTTAGAATCAATGAAGGCATCTTTAAAAGTATTATCAGAGTTTAAAGATAATAGAAAAATTGCAGTACTTGGAGATATGTTTGAATTAGGAGATTTTGCAAAGGAATTGCATGAAAAAGTAGGGGAAGAAGTAGTAAAAAATAAAGTAGATATACTAATTGCAGCAGGAGAAAATTCTAAATATATGGCTGAAGAAGCGAAAAAAGGAATGAAAGAAGGTAATGTATATTACCTAGAAAATAAAGAAAATATAGAAAGTTTACTACAAAAAATAGTAAACAAAGGAGATGTCATTTTGTTTAAAGCATCAAATGGGATGCAATATTATAAAATAGCAGAGAGGATGGTGGAGTTATGGCAAAGAAAAAACTAGGAGTTGTATTTGGAGGAATGTCAACAGAAAATGAGGTGTCTGTTGTATCAGCAGAATCAATACTAAATAATTTAGACAGAGAAAAATATGAGGTATTTCCAATATACATAGATAAACAAGGAAATTGGTGGAAGTACATAGAAAATGGACAAAAAAGAGAATTTGGAGCAGAAGTAGAGAACAAAGAAAAAATAGAAAATTTTGTAGATTATTTAAAAAAATTAGATGTAGTATTTCCTGTATTACATGGCTTATATGGAGAAGATGGAACTATACAAGGACTATTCGAATTATTAAAAATACCATATGTTGGGTGTAAAGTTCTAGCTTCAAGTGTGGGAATGGATAAAGTATATACAAAAATAGTATTTGAAAAAGCTGGTTTAAACCAAGTACCATATGAATATGTTAGAAAATATAAAGACAACTATATTTATGTAGATAAAAACTTTGATGAAAGTATTGTGACAGTGAAAGAGGCGGCTGAGAAAATAGCTAAAAATATAAAATTTCCAATGTTTGTAAAACCATCTAACTCAGGTTCAAGCGTAGGTGTGAGAAAAACAGAAACTATAGAAGAACTAATAGAAAATATAGAATATGCAGCTTCATTTGATAAAAAAGTATTAATAGAACAAGGTGTAAATGGTAAAGAAGTAGAATGTGCAGTTCTTGGAAATGAAGATGTAATTGCATCTTGTGTTGGTGAAATAAAATCAGCAGATGAATTCTATAGTTATGATGCTAAATATAAAAATGAGGAATCTAGAACAGAAATTCCTGCAAATATTCCAGAAGAATTATCAAATGAGATTAGAAAACAAGCAATAAAAGCTTTTATGTCAATAGATGGAAAAGGATTATCAAGAGTAGATTTCTTTATAGAAAATGGTACAGATAAAATTTATATAAATGAAATAAATACATTACCTGGATTTACGAGTATTAGTATGTATCCTAAAATGTTTGAAGCAAGTGGAGTACCATATAAAGAATTGTTAACTAAATTAATAGATTTAGCGCAAGAATAAGGAAGGGAACTTCCTTTTTTCTATATTGCGTGATAATATTATCATAGTATTTATAATATGTTTTAAAGGAGGAATGAGCATGAACGAGATTCTAAAAAATATTAAAGAAAGAAGAAGTATTAGAAAATATAAAGATAAAATGATACCAAAAGAAATAATAGAAAAAATAGTAGAGGCAGGGACATATGCACCAAGTGGAATGGGAATGCAATCTAGTATTATTATTGCTATAACAAATAAAGAAACAAGAGATAAATTATCAAAATTAAACGCAAAAATAATGGGAGCAGACATAGATCCGTTTTATGGAGCACCAGTTGTTCTTGTAGTTTTAGCTAAAAAAGATATTCCAACACATGTTTATGATGGAAGTTTGGTTATGGAAAACTTAATGCTTGCTGCAAATTCATTAGGTATAGGAAGTTGCTGGATACATAGAGCAAAAGAAGAGTTTGAAACAGATGAAGGAAAAGAAATTTTAAAATCTTTAGGAATAGAAGAGGAATATGAAGGAATTGGACATTGTATATTAGGATATAAAGATGAAGAAGGAAATTTAAAACCTAGAAAAGACAATTATGCTTATTATATAGATTAACGGAGATGATTACTTTGGAAGAAAACCAAAGAATAAAAAGGATATTAGAAGCTTTATCAAAATCAAATTTTAGATTGAAGTTTTCTTTAAAAGAAAAAGATAAGGAATATGTAAGAGACAAGGGAATAGATGTTATAGAAGAACATGCAAGAGATTTTGTGGGAAAAAGATTAGCACCTGCAAACCCAAAAAATGATGGAAAACAAACACCAATGAGAGGACACCCTGTATTTGTTGCTCAACATGCAACAGCAACTTGTTGTAGAGGGTGTTTAAATAAATGGCATAAAATACCTAAAAATGTAGAGCTAATAGATGAACAAAAAGAATATATAGTAGAAGTAATTATGACATGGATAAAAAGACAGATGGAAAATCAAAAAAATGTATAGATTTTTATACTATTATGTGATAAAATAAGCATACCAAATTATTGGGAGGATGTAAAAAATGGTTTATAAGAATTATTACAAAATATTAGATTTAGAAACAAACCATGTTTCAATAGATGAAATAAAGGTCGCATATAGACAAGCTGCTAAAAAATACCATCCAGATTTAAATGTAGGAGATAGTCTAGCAGAAGAAAAAATTAAAGATATAAATGAAGCATATAAGGTATTATCTGTACCAGCATCAAAAAGAAAATACGATAGAATTTGGAATTCTAAGTTTGGAAAAGGAGAAAAAGCCTTTACAAATAAATCACAAAAAGGTGCTATATTTAGTATATTCCTAGGAAATATGGATAACACAGAAAAAGAAGAAAAGACTAGAAAGAATCCAATAAAAGGAGAAAATATAGAAACAGAAATTAATGTAAGTATTTATGATGCTTTTTATGGATTAGATAAGCAAATTGCACTAAAAACAGTAGATGGAAATAATAAAACATATACAGTGAAGATACCAAAAGGAATTCGTAATGGGGAAAAGATAAGATTAATAGGACAAGGAAAAAGTGGAGAAAACGGTGGTAAAAATGGAGATTTATTGATAAAAATAAATATCCAAGACGACCAAAAGTTCAAATTAAATGGATATGATTTGTATACAGATTTGCTATTAACTCCTTGGGAAGCAGCATTAGGAACAAGAACTACAGTTAAAACACTAGATGATGAGACAAATATATATGTTCCAGAAGGGATTCAAAGTGGAGAAAAAATACGTATACCAAACAAAGGATATTATGCCGATAAAGAAACAAGAGGGGATTTAGTTGCAGAAGTAAAAGTAGTAGTCCCAAAACATCTAACAGATAAAGAAAAAAATATATATAAAGAATTAAGTAAAATATCAAAATTTAATCCAAGAGCTTAAAAATATAACTTTACATAAATTATATATTGACAAAAGCTTGATTTTTAGCTATAATTAATATAGTGTTTAACAAATGATAAGCTATGGATTAAATCATAGGAGTGAGGTGTAAAAAATGGACGCTATACAAGGGAAGCATTTTAGTATAACAGATCCAGAAGGTATAAAAACAGTAATATATGAAGTTTATAAAACTAAAAAAGAATATTGGGACGAGTATCCTAAATACACAGTTGAAAGGCTTGAACATACTGAGGAGATAGTAGGTAAATATAATAAGAAAACATTCTATGTCGAAGATCCTCAAAAAAATGGAAACCAATTAGTTATTTTATCTTTTGGACAAGATAAAGTAATTATTAATAATGGTATTTTACTGGGTGATGAAGTAAAAATAACTAAGACTCCAACTTCATTTAAATTTGATACAATTTATTCAGAAGAACCAATCGAGTATAAAGAATTTCAATATACACCAAACTTAAAAAGACAAATATCAATTATAGACCCAGAAACAACAGAAGAAATAAAGCCAATGCTTTACTTTGATGAGAAAACTAATGAAGTAAAAGGAAAATGCAAATTAAAACCATATAAATCTTATTTCGCATTCGAAATAAGAGAAAAATAGGGAGGAAAAGAGATGTCAGATAAAACAATGACAGAAAGTAAAAAGTATAGAGAGGCTCCAGCAGGAATAAATGATACTAATCTTGAAATTGTTGGTTGTGAAATGAACCAAATATTTAAAGGTGAAGGAGAGAAAGCAACAAGAAAAAACTCTGAAACTAAGGCAAAACCAACACAAAGAGACATGGTAATATACAGCAATCAACTAAAAGAGGGAGTGAGTATACCGGTAGTAGATGGAGGAAAGCCACAAACAAGAAGCGGAGAATCTAGATAAAACAAAAGAGTAGGTGTAAGAAAATGAATTATAAGATAGAGGGAGCAATTAGAAGAAATAGAAAAAACTTCATAATATATGCAATATTATGGGTTGTTATTGCCGTAGTATTTGTTTCGCCATTTAGTTATAGTGCACATGTTGCAGGACTAGATGGTGAATTTGATTTACAAGTGTTTATAACTACATTTGGACAATCAATTACTAATCCATTTGGAACTTTAGGAAATTTATTATCAAGTGGAGCAGTAGGAGATTTTATATCAACGTTATTAGTTGTAACTATTTTTTATTCAGTATTTTTCTTTATTGGATTTGTAAAATCAGCACCAAAAAATGAGTTCTCAGATATAGAACATGGTTCTAGTGATTGGAGCCAAAGAGGAGAACAATATCAAGTTTTAAGTAAAAATAAAGGAATAATATTAGCAGAGGACAATTATTTACCACTTGATAAAAGAGGAAATATAAATGTTTTGGTAGTTGGTCGGTTCTGGTTCTGGTAAATCAGCATCTTATTCAATACCAAACGCATATCAATGTTTAGGATCATATGTATTTACAGACCCTAAGGGAGAATTATATGATAAAACAGCAGGATATTTGAAGTCACAAGGTTATGATATTAAAGTATTAAACTTAGTAAGACCACAATATAGTGATGGATATAATCCACTTATGCATATATCATCTGAAAGAGATGTTGATATAATTGCAGAAACAATAGTAAAGGGACAAAAATCAGAAGGAGGAAGTGCTGATCCATTCTGGGATGATTCAGCAACCATGTTATTAAAAGCATTAATATATTATTTAATTGCAACAAGACCAGAAGAAGAACAAAACTTAGCAAGCTGTGCTGAATTAGTAAGGGCAGCAAATAATAAAGGTGGAAACAACTTACTTTCAGAACTTATGGGACAACTTCCATATGACCACCCTGCTAGAATGAATTATAAATCTATTGAAATAGCACCAGAAAAGACATATAGTTCAATATTAAGTACTTTGCAATCAAAATTAGGAAAATTTGATTCAAAAGAAATTGCAGAACTAACATCAACAGATACAATAGATTTTGAGGAAATAGGTTCTAAAAAAACAGCTGTATATGTAATATCACCTGATACACACACAGCATATAACTTTATATTAACAATATTCTTCTCACAGATGATAGACCAATTATATGATTTTGCAGATCAAAATGGAGGAAAATTAAAAGAACCGACATTCTTCATTCTAGATGAGTTTGCAAATATTGGACAAATTCCAGACTTTGACCAAAAGATATCAACATCAAGAAGTAGAAGAATATCGTTTAGTGTAATATTACAGAACTTGGACCAATTAGAGGCAATATATGAGAAATCATATGAAACAATTATGGGTAACTGTGATACTCACGTATTTTTAGGAAGTAACTCATATAAAACAGTTGAATATTTTTCTAAAGCATTAGGAGAAAAAACAATAGAAAGAGATAGTATATCAGTAAACAGAGATAGACAAAACTGGAGAACAGGAAAATCAGTTTCAGACCAAGTTATGGCAAGAGCATTAATGACTCCAGATGAACTTCGTAGATTGGATAATGATTTGTGTATTATATATGAAAAAGGTATTAAACCAGTAAAAGCGCAAAAATATTATTACTTTAAACATTCAATGGCTAAAGAGTTAGCAAGAACAGAAATTAGCCATAATGACATTGGTGAAATAGATAGAGGAACATGGAGAAAATATAATCCCTATAATCCTTATGTAGAAGAAAATGATGAAGATAAAAATAAAAAACAAGATTTAAAAATAGAGTCTTTAGATGATTTATTTGAAGATGAGCCTGAACAAAAACAAGAACAACCAAAAGTAGGACAAAAAGTCGAAGAAATAGAAGAAGAACCTAAAAAACAAGAGGTAGGAACACTAAACTTAGAAGAATTTAATGATGCACCAATATTACCTCAAGAGTCAGAGGAAGAAGATTCATATGATTTACAAAAAGAATTAGAAGCTAAATTCGATGAATTATTTGGACCAATAGATGAGTGATAATGTTTTTTGGGACGGGGTCAAAAAACAGCAAAAATAAAAGTTAGGAAATATTAATTATTTTCTAACTTTTTTCTATAACAGGGATTTAGAGCAAGTTTTTAAATTTAAGCTTCGCTTACCTGCAACTTAGTTACCCTTAATTTCCCTACGCTAAGTTGCTTAATTTAAAAACTTGCTGTATTTTTCTTTTAAATTTACAAAGTGCAAAGAAATTTAAAGAACTTTATAATATAAAAATCAAAGGATTGTATAGATTATTCGGCATCATTATTTGGCACATATTCTAGTATATCTCCTACTTTACAATCAAGTGAATAACAAAGTTTAGCAAGTACTTCAAAATCAATTCTTGAAGATTTATTAATTCTTAAATTTTGAATTGTTTGAAATTTTATATTTGCTTTACTATTTAATTCATAATTAGATACATCTAATTTTTTCATAATTTCGTCTAATTTTACAATTATTTTCCCGTATTGTATTTCATAAACAATAGGTTTAATATTATCTTTTTTCATATATATACACCTCTTTTTTATAAAATAATCATAATATAGACAGTTTTAAAAAAATAATATACTATAAAGTAGTACTTGACAGTCAATAAAAATTCAGATAAAATAGTTTTGAAATTAATATTATGAATTTATACAAGAGAGAAGGAAAGAAAGATATGAAAAAAAGTGAAAAAGGAATTACACTTATAGCACTTGTTATCACTATCATAGTTTTATTAATACTTGCAGGTGTTTCAATTGCTATGCTAACAGGAAATAATGGAATATTAACTCAAGCACAGAGAGCAAAAGAAGAAACAGAGCAAGCAGGAAAAAATGAACAAGCAGATTTAATAACTATTGAAGAAAGCTTACAAGGAGTAGCTCAAGTAAACGATGAAAATCCAGGAGAATTGGAAGGAGAAGGAACTGAGAATAAACCATTTGTAATTAATAGTATAGAAGATTTGGTTGTATTTGCTTATAATGTTACAAATGGAAATACTTATGAAGGTCAATATGTAAAATTAGGACAAAGTTTAGATTTTAATTCAGATAAATCGTATGTAGACCCTAATAGAAAAAATTATTATGAGTATCAAGGAAAGTTAAAAGAAGCATTAATAAGTGGAGAGGGGTTTAAAAGCATTGGAAAAATAGAAAATGTTGAAAACCTTGAAAATTATAGCTTTAAAGGGATTTTTGATGGAAATAATAAAGCAATTTATAATATGTATATTAATAAAAACATTGAAGATAATTTAAATGCTATATCTTTAGGAATGTTTTCTACTAATTATGGAATAGTAAAAAAATTAACTGTTTCGGGTAGTATATCACTTGTGGTATCTAATCAAGACCGGAAAAGTAGGAGGAATAACAGGAGAAAATTATGGGACGATTGAATATTGTATAAATAAAGCTAATATTAGTGGAAAGTGTCAAGAATCAGCATTAAAAATCTTTGCAGGAGGAATTGCTAGTATAAACCGTAAAAATATCAACTTTTGCAAGAATGAAGGTAACGTGGTTGGAGAAGGTAAAAGTGGTTGGGTAACAAATATAGGAGGAATTGCAGGATATAATAATTGTAGTGTTATAAGTTGCTATAATAAGGGAGAAGTTTCAGGAAAAGGTAGTGGAAGTAATTTACCATCTCCAACAAATAGGCAACAAGTGTTTATAGGTGGAATAGTGGGGATTAATTATATAGATGATGAAGGTATTTTAAATGTTGAAAAATGTTATAATGAAGGAGACGTGCATGGAGAAAATGGATACTATACACATGTAGGAGGTATAGCAGGAGAAAATGGTGGTTATGGAAATATTAATAAATGTTGTAATGTCAGTTATGTAAAAGCTCAAGGAATGAATGGGGGAACTATGACATTTTCTGGAGCAATATCTGGATACACAGCAAGTAATAATACCACTATAGTTAAAGAGTGTTATTATTTTAATCAATATATAGATAGAGGAATAGGGTATGGAACATATGAAGAAGACGAGTTAATAGGAATAGATAATATTAATGATATTCCATCAGTAAAAGAAATAACAGGTTATGATTTTTAGAAAACATAGAGTTAAATTAATAGAAATAGGTAGTAATAGAGTTTAAAACTTTATTACTATTTTTTATTTCAAAGAAATATTTTACAAAATACTTGCAAAAATATGTTCGATATGATATAAGATATAAGAAAGCCAAGAAAAAATGAGGTGAAAAAATGAAATTTGTACATATAGCAGATATGCACTTAGACAGTGCTTTTTCTAATCTATCAGATAAAGATATAATGGGAGATTTAAGAAGACTAGAGCAAAGAAAGGTGTTTAAGAAAATAATAGAATATATAAAACAAAATGGTATAGAGTATTTATTTATATCAGGCGATTTATATGAGCATAAATATATAAAACAGTCTACTATTGAATATATAAATAATTTATTTAAAGAAATACCTGAAACTAAAATATTCATAGCAGCTGGAAATCATGACCCAAAGGTAAAGAATTCATATTATAATAAATTTAATTGGAATGAAAATGTAAAAATATTTGGCTCTACAATAGAAAAAATAGAAACTGAAGACGCAAATATTTATGGTTATAGTTTTGATGATTTTTATTGTAATAATTGTGGAATTGAAGATATTTCGGTAGAACAAAATGGGAAACCAAATATTTTAGTAATACACGGAAATTTAGATGGAACAAAAAAAGATGAAAAACCATATAATCCTATTTCTAAAAAGTTATTATTAGAAAAAGGTTTTGATTATGTAGCATTAGGCCATATTCATAAACCAGATTACGGAAATAAAAAAATAGTATATCCAGGTTCTACGGTCTCTTTAGGCTTTGATGAACTTGGAAAACATGGAATGATAGTAGGAAATCTTGATGGAGATTTAAAATTAAAATTTGTACCATTAGATGATGAAGAATTTACAATTAGTGAAATAAATGTGGAAAACTTGTTTTCAAAAGAAGAATTAATTGAAACTATAAATGCACTAAATATTAATCCAAATGAATATGTGGAAATAATACTTGTAGGTGGAAGAAATTTTGAAATAGATAAATATGATATTTTAAAATATATTCAAAATGATAGAATTATAAAAATAAAAGATGAAACAAAGATTGCAAGGAATTTGGAAAAAGTAGCAAATGAGAGTACATTAAGAGGATTATTTGTTAAAGAAATGTTAGAAAAATTAAAAAATGAAGAAGATTTAGAAAAAAGGGACATATTAGAAAAAGCAATAGAAATAGGCTTAGATGTATTAGAATAGAGGTGATATTTTGAAAATTAATAAAATAAAAATAAATTCTTATGGAAAATTAAAAGATAAAGAAATAGATTTAAAAGATGGTATAAATGTAATTTACGGTAAAAATGAGGCGGGAAAATCTACACTTTTAAGATTTATAATAAATAGTTTTTATGGAATATCTAAAAATAAAAAAGGAAAAGAATATTCAGATTATGATAGATACAAGCCATGGGGTAGTGAAGAATTTTCAGGAAATATAGAATATGAATTAAATGATAAAACCAAATATGAAGTACATAGAGATTTTAAAAAGAAAAATCCAAATATCTATAATGAGCAAAAAGAAGATATATCAAAAGAATTTAATATAGACAAAACAAATGGAAATCAATTTTTCTACGAGCAAACAAAAGTAGATGAAGATTTATTTTTATCTACAATGGTAGTAGGACAAAAGGAAGTAGAACTAGAAAGTAAGCAACAAAGTATGCTAGTACAAAAAATAGCAAATTTGGTTGGGACTGGAGAAGATAATGTTTCATTTAAAAGAGCAATAGACAGAATAAATAGAAGACAATTAAATGAAGTAGGAACATCAAATTCTAGGGAAAAGCCAATAAATGTAACTGCTAGAAAAATAGAGGAATTAGAAACTCAAAAAAATGAATTATCTAAATATGAAAACTTTAAGTATGAGATAGAAGAAAATAAAAATAGTTTAAAAGAAGAAATATCAAAATTAGAAAATGAAAATAATTTATTAAAAGAAATTAAATTATTAAATGAAAAAGAGAAAATAGAAAAAGAGAAAATAAAAATTCAAGAAAATATAAAAAATGAAAATAATGAGAAAATAAATAATGTAAAAAATAAAATAGAAGAAATAAAAAATAATAATAAAAATATTTTAGAAAATAATTTTGATAAATCAAAAAATAATAAAAAAATAAATAGAGAAAAAAACAAATTAAATAAAAAAATAATTTTAATATTTATTTTAATAATATTAATAAACGTTTTACAATTTATATTTATTAAAAATAATATATTTAATTATATTTTTCTACTTACATTACCAATAACTATAGGCGTCTCTATTTATCTAGAAAATAAATTAAATAAAAAAATAAAACAAAAAGAATTAGAAGAAAATAAAAAACAAGAATTATTTAATAATGTAAATTCAGAAATAAATAATTTAGAACAAGAAATAAAATTATTAGAAGATAATAACTTAGAAACTGAAAATAAATTAAATAATTTAAAAAATAATTTTAATTTAAAAATTAATTTAGAAAAAGAAAAAATAAAAAATAAATATTTAGGAAAAATAGAAAATGATAAATTAAATAATTTAATTAATTTAGAAAATATAAATTATGAAGTAGAAAATATGCAAAATAGAATAAATAATAAAAATATAGAACTTCATAAATTGGAATTAGACCAAAAAAATATAGAACCAAAATTAGATAATTTATCAAAAATAGAAGAAGAATTAGTTAACAATAACGAAAAAATGTTAACTTTGAGAAAAAATAATGAAAGTTTTAATATAGCAAAAGAAGTTTTAACAAATGCATATGAAGAAATGAAAAATACAGTTACCCCTAAGTTTACAGAAGAGTTATCAAAAAATATTTCTAACATAACAAATAGAAAATATACTAATGTAAGGTTTAATGATGAAGTTGGTTTAATAGTAGAATTTCCAAATGGTGAATATGTTTCAGCATCTAAATTAAGTGTAGGTACAATTGACCAATTATATTTATCATTAAGATTATCAATGATAGAAGATTTATCAGAAGAAAGTATGCCAATAATATTAGATGAAGCTTTTGCATATTTTGATGAAGAAAGATTAGAAAATATATTAGAATATATGAATGATAAATTTAAAGAACATCAAGTAATATTATTAACCTGCACAAATAGAGAAAAAGAGATATTAGAAAAAGATGGTATTGAGTTTAGTTTTTATAATTTGTAAAATAAAAAAGTTACATTCAAGGTTATTTTGAGTGTAATTTTTTTATGCTTTAGTAAAGCTTGGCTAATTATATCTTGTAAAAAAGCTTAAAGTGTAGTATAATAATTCTTGTTAAAAAATAATAAAGGAGAAATTTATATGTTTGAGAAATTAGAGGCAATTGAAAAAAGGTATGAAGAATTGACAAAAGAGATAGCTGATCCAGAATTAATTTCAAACCAAACAGAATGGCAAAAAGCGATGAAAGAGCATGCTAGTTTGGAGGAACTAGTACAAAAATTTCGTGAATATAAAAAAGTAAAAAAAGAAATGGAAGAGGCAGAAGAATTATTGCAAGACCCAGAAATGAAAGAACTTGCAGAAGCTGAATATTATGATAAAAAAGAACAATTACCAAAATTAGAAGAAGAATTAAAATTCTTATTAATTCCAAAAGACCCTGATGATGATAAAAATATTATATGTGAAATTAGAGCAGGAGCTGGTGGAGAAGAAGCAGCTTTATTTGCAGGAACATTATTTAGAATGTATTCAATGTATGCAGAGAAAAAACATTGGAAAGTAGAAGTTTTAAATGAAAATGAAACAGGTCTTGGAGGTTATAAAGAAATCTCATTCATGGTTACAGGAAAAGGTGTATATAGTAGATTGAAATTTGAAAGTGGAGTACACAGAGTACAGAGAGTACCAGATACAGAAAGTAGTGGGAGAATACATACATCTACAGTAACAGTTGCAGTATTACCAGTTGTAGAAGATGTTGAAATAGAAATAAACCAAGCAGATATTAAAATGGAAGTATTTAGGTCTTCAGGAGCTGGTGGACAACATATTAATAAAACATCTTCAGCAGTAAGATTAATACATATTCCTACAGGAATTACAGTAGAATGCCAAACAGAAAGATCTCAATTCCAAAATAGAGATAATGCTATGAAAATGCTTAGAACAAAACTTTATGAAATAGAAAAAGCAAAACAAGACAGTACTATAGCAAATGCAAGAAAATCACAAGTGGGTTCAGGAGATAGAAGTGAAAAGATAAGAACATATAACTATCCTCAAGGAAGAATTACAGACCATAGAATAGGTATGAGTATTTATCAAATGGAAAACTTCTTAAATGGCGATTTAGATGAAATGATAGATAACTTAATTGCTGCAGACAGAGCAGAGAAATTAAAAGGAGACGAAGATTAACATGAAATTATTAATAGTATCTGATATTCATGGCTCTTGGTATTATGCTAAAAAAATATTAGAAATAGTAGAAAGAGAAAATCCAGATAAGATAGTATTATTAGGTGACTTATATTACCATGGACCTAGAAATGATTTAACACAAGAATATAATCCAATGGAAGTTTCTAAAATACTAAATTCTTTAAAAGACAAATTGTTAGTAGTAAAAGGTAATTGTGATGCAGAAGTAGACGAAATGATTTCAGAATTTCCTTTTAAAGAATATATAGAAATGAATGTAAATGGATATAACTTATTTTTATCTCATGGACATAAGTATAATATAGATAATTTACCACCATTAGGAGTAAAAATAGATATCATGATGTATGGACATTTCCATGTAGGATTTATTAAAGAAAAAGATGGAATTGTTTTTGCAAATCCAGGTTCAATTTCTTTACCAAAAGAAAATAGTAAACACAGTTATTTAATATTGGATAATAATAAATTAACTTTAAAAGACGTAGATGGAAGCGTATTAAAAGAATATAATTTAAAAAAGAATTAAAAAAGAATATTATTAAGCTCTTTACAATAAATTAGAATATAGGAATTGTAAGGAGTTTTTTATTTATGGAAATATTAAAAACAACACTTTTAGGATTATTTTTTGGAACTTTTGGAACTACACTAGGAGGTATCTTAGGAGTTGTTATAAAGAAACAATCTAATAAGTTTTTAAGTTTTATCTTAGCTTTAGCATCAGGATTGATGATGGCGGTAATATGTTTTGATTTAATACCAGAAGCTTTAGAGATTAGTAATATAATAGAAGTAATTATTGGAGTAATTTTAGGAATAATTGCTATGATTTTTTGTGATTTGTTAGTAGATAAAAAATTTAGTGGAAAAGTACAGGTACATAATAAACAAAGTAAATTATTAAAAACTGGAATGATAGTATCAATTGGTCTAGCTATTCATAATTTCCCAGAAGGATTAGCAATAGGTTCTGGATTTGAATCTTCATTAAAACTAGGATTAAGTCTAGCAATTGCAATATGTCTTCACGATGTGCCAGAAGGAATTAGTATGTCAATTCCTATGAAAAACGGGGGAATGAATCCTTTTAAAGTTATTTTCTATGTTATTTTATCAGGAGTAACGACAGGAATAGGGGCATTTTTTGGAGCAATAGTAGGTTCTATTTCAGAACAAGTAATTTCAATTTGTTTAAGTTTTGCCGCAGGTGCAATGCTTTATATAGTATCAGGAGAACTAATCCCAGAATCAAATAGTTTATATCATGGAAGAATGACAGCTATTGGAAATATGTTAGGTTTTATAATAGGTATTTTTGCTACTAAATTGTAATTTTAAAGAAGCAATTTAATAAAAAATTGACATTTTATTAAATATATTTTATAATAATATATACAAAATATAAAATATATTTTATAAGTGGGTGATATAATGAATATTTTTCCTGAAGAAGAAATACTAAAGTTTTTTGATACATATAATCCTTGGTGGAAAACAGGAATGGTAAAGAAAAGTGATTTACAAAATATAAAAAGAATAAGTTTTTATAAAGCAAAAGAAACTTTCTTGGATAGTGACATAAGAAGGTTTGTATTATTATCAGGAGCAAGAAGAGTTGGGAAGACTACAATTATGTATCAATTGATAAATGAATTGTTAAATAAAGGCGTTAATGAAAAAAATATTTTTTATGTATCTTTAGATAATCCAATAGTAGGGAGTAAGGATTTAAATAAATTAATAGAATTATATATTAATAATATAATGCCAAAAGGTAAATTATATATTTTTCTAGATGAAGTACAATATGCAAAAGAATGGAATTCTTGGCTTAAAGTGTTTTATGATACTAACAAAGATTGGAATATTGTAGCAACTGGAAGTGCAAGTTCAGAATTGGACAAGGGAAGCGTAGAAAGTGGTGTAGGAAGATGGACAACAATATCTGTTCCAACACTATCTTTCTATGAGTATTGTGTACTTCTTTATGAAAAAACAGAACTTACTGGTATGGATATCTTAGAAATATTAAAAGAATTACCAGAAGATATGAAGGAAGAGTTAATAAAAACTGAAAATACAGAAGAAATATCTTCACTACTTACGAGTTATAAATCTGTTGTTGGAAATATAAAAAAACAAATACCTAAAGATTTTTCTATAACAAAATTAGAAGAAATGTCAACAGAAGAGTTAAAAAAATTAATAAATATATTAGAACCAATAAGAGAAGATTTTAATAGATACTTATTTATTGGAGGTTTTCCGGAATTAGTATTATCAAAAAATGATGATAATGCACAAAAAATATTACGAGAAGATGTTGTAGAGAAAGCTATAAGAAAAGATATTCCACAAATATTTAAAATAAGAAATATAAGCACATTAGAAAATATATTTATATATTTATGTTTTGAATCAGGAAATATGGTAAGCTATAACAAAATAGCAAGAAATTTAGAAGAAGTTTCGGTGCCTACTGTACAAGACTATATAAATATTTTAGAAAAAGCGAATTTAATTTATATAAGTAATCCTTTAAACGAAGTAGGAATTAAAATGTTAAAGTCAACTCCTAAAATATATATAGTTGATGGTGCAATACGTAATGCCACTTTAATGAAAAAAGAATTTTATACAGATGCAACAGAAATGGGGCATATTGTAGAAACAGCTGTATATAGACATATGCATACTTATATGCAAAATATGACAGGAGAAATTGGTTTTTATAGAGATAAAAAGGGAAAAGAAATAGATGTCGTTACTAACTCTGTAAAAGAAAATATGTATATAGAAGTGAAGTATAGAGAAAAAGCAAATGTAGAAAAGGATAATCCTCTATATACTAAAACAGATAAAAAAGATAAATTGTTCATAATAAATAAAAATGATTTTGATAGTGAAGTTATAACATTAGAAAACAATAAAAAATTAGTAAAAATACCAGCATATGCATTCTTGTTTTTAGTGGGGTTAGAGGAGGCAAATAATATATGAATATAATGTTTATATGTACAGGAAATATATGTAGAAGTGCAATGGCACATCACTTACTAGAAAAAAGATTAAAAGATTTAAAAATAGAAAATGTAAAAGTGTACTCATCTGGAGTGCATGCATATAATGGGGAAGAATCTACATGGGAAGCAAAATACATCATGAAAAATTATTACGATGTTAATTTAGAAAAACATAGAGCAACCAATATTAGAAATTCAAACATTAAAGATATGGATTTAGTATTATGTGCTACTAAATATCATAAAAGAGATGTTTTGAAATTATATCCAGAATTAAAAGGAAAAGTTTTTACAATGAAAGAATATGTAGAATATGATGAGCAAAATCATGATGAGATAGATATAGCAGACCCTTGGGGATATGATAAAGAAACATATTTAGAATGTAGTAAAGAGATTAGTGAGTGTATAGAATTATTATTAAAAAAGATAAATAAAAAATAGAAAAATTTGTTTTGTTCGCTTGTAAAGAATTGGACATGTTGATATAATAAAAAAAGTCAAAATTAAAAAGAGAAAGGGAAAAATAAATGTCAGAAATATTAGAAGGATTAAACGATAAACAATATGAAGCCGTAGTAAATACAGAAGGTCCATGCTTAGTAATAGCAGGAGCAGGAAGCGGAAAAACAAAAGTGTTAACACATAAAATTGCATATTTAATAAAAGAAAAAGGAGTAAAACCTTGGGATATCTTAGCAATTACATTTACAAATAAAGCAGCAAATGAGATGAAAGAAAGAATTGCAAATTTAGTTGGAGATGAGGCCGCAGATATTTGGATGGGAACATACCATTCTATTTGTGTAAGAATCTTAAGAAGATTTATAGATAGAATTGGATTTGATACATCATTTATTATATTTGATACAACAGACCAAAGAACATTAGTAAAAAATTGCTTAAAAGATTTAAATATAGATGATAAATTATTTAATGATAGAGCAGTTTTATCAGAAATTAGTAATGCAAAAAATGAAATGTTAGAACCGGACCAATATACTTTAAGGGCAAATGGAGATTTTAGAAAAGAAAAAATTGCAACTGTATATGAATTATATCAAAAGAGATTAAAAGAAAATAATGCAATAGACTTTGACGATATTATAAATTATACAATAAAAATATTACAAGAAAATGAAGATATAAGAGAGTATTATACTAGTAAATTTAAGTATGTATTAGTAGATGAATATCAAGATACAAATAGATCACAATTTACATTAGTTACTATTTTAGCATCAAAATATAAAAATATTACAGCAGTAGGAGATAATGACCAGGGTATATATTCTTTTAGAGGTGCTGACATTTCTATTATATTAAACTTTGAAAAAGATTTCCAAGGAACTAAAATAATAAAATTAGAGCAAAATTATCGTTGCACAGGAAATATATTAAAAGCAGCAAATAGTGTTATTAAAAATAATGAAGTAAAATATAAAAAAGAATTATGGACTCAAAATGAAGAAGGAAATTTACCAAAAGTATATCAAGCAGATAATGAATATGATGAAGCAAGTTATATTGTAGAACAAATAGAACATTTAAAAAGAGAAGAATATTATAAATATCAAGATTTTGCTATTCTTTATAGAATGAATACTCAATCAAGAGCAATAGAAGATATTTTAAGAAGAGAAAACATACCATATAAAATAATTGGTGGTTTAAAATTCTATGAAAGAAAAGAAATTAAAGATATTATTGCATATTTAAGATTAATACAAAATTCTAATGATAATCTAAGCTTAAGAAGAATAATAAATGAACCTAAAAGAGGAATAGGAAAAACAAGTTTAGATAAAATAGAAGCTTTATCTAATGAAACAGAAATTCCTATGTATGAAATAATTAAAAGAGCAGATGAATTTGGACTAAATAGAGTATTTTTAAATTCAAGAGAATTTGTAAATGCAATTGAAGAGTTAAAAGCAAAGAAAGACGAAATGCCTATTTCAGAATTAATTAAAGAAACCTTAAAGAAAACAGGTTATACTAAAGCTCTTCAAAATGAAAATACAATAGAAGCGGAAAATAGAATAGAAAACTTAGACGAATTTTTAACAGTAGCAATAGAATTTGAAGAACAAGAGGCAGAAAATGGTCTAAGAGAATTCTTAGAAGGAATAACATTATCTAGTGATATTGATGATTTAGATGAAGATGCAGATTACGTAACATTAATGACTTTACATAGTGCAAAAGGATTAGAATTCCCAGTAGTATTTTTAGTAGGTATGGAAGAGGGAATATTCCCTGGATATAAATCAATATCTGAACCAAAAGAGTTGGAAGAAGAAAGACGTTTATGTTATGTTGGGATAACAAGAGCAAAAGAACATTTATTTTTAACTTGTAGCAAACAAAGAACTATATTTGGTTCAACAAGTTATAACCAAGTATCTAGATTTTTAAAAGAAATTCCAGAAGATTTGTTGGAAGGATATGAAGAAGCATTTGGAGAAACATCTAATAAAGATAGAATGTTTAAAGATTCTAATTATAGTTGGACTTATGGTAGTCAAAATGCGGGTAAAGTGAAAAGTTATAAAATTGATACTAAAGAACCTGTTGCAGCAGCAAGTAAGAGCAATAGTAATAACTTTATGTTTAGAACAGCAGAGAGCTTTTTAAGTAATCTAAATAAAAAGACAAATAAAGAAGTTGATTTGTCTCAATATAAAGAAGGAGTAAGAATATTCCATAAGAAATTTGGAGAAGGTACAATAAATAAAGTAGAACCAGAAGGAGAAGACCTAAAAGTAGATATCAATTTTGATAAAGTAGGACATAAGAGATTAATGGCTAAGTTTGCTAATTTAGAAGTAATTGATAATTAATAAAGGAAAGATGTTTATGAAGAAATTAATGATAGATATGGATGATGTACTTTGTGAAAAAGGATTCATTAGAATGGTTAATGAATTTTTGGGAACAAATTACAAACAAGAAGATGCAGGAAGTTATTATATAAATGATTTAATACCAAAAGATAGATTAGAAGAGTGGGTTAAGTGGTATTCTACTAAAAATGCATATGACTATGTTGATATTGTTGAGGGTGCTCAAGAAGTTATGGAAAAACTAAATAAAGTTTATGATGTTTATATTGCTACAGCATATGTTTTTAGAGATGCACCACAAGTATCAGGAAAAACTTTATATGATAAATATAATTTTCTAATTAAGAATTTTCCATTTATTGATCCTCATAAATTTATATTTATTTCTAATAAAGAATTGTTAGAAGCAGATATTAGAATTGATGATAGTCCTAAAAAACTAATGGGAAAGGCTGAATTAAAATTATTATTTACTGCATATCATAATAAAAATATGACAGATGAAGAATTAAAAGAGAATAAGTTTGTAAGAGTAAATAATTGGAAAGAAGTAGAAAATATTTTACTAAAGTAAAAAAATAAATATAATCCTCTTTAAGTTTAACTTAAAGGGGATTGTTGTTTTTCTTCCCTTCAAAAAATTTCACAAGGTAAATAACTATCTATTTTTAAATGTTATAGCAAATATTTGTATAAAGAGCAATTTGATAAAAAGATAATAAATTTTATTTTTGGTATAAAAGGTATAAAACTGGAAATAATATTTTTAGATTTTAAATGAAAGGAAGGATAAATATGCCAGATTTAAATCAAATGGAATTACAACATTTAAGACATTTAATAGGAGCACATGAAACAACATATCAAAAATTAAACACATATGCTTCACAAGCTGTTGACCCACAAATTAAACAGTTGTTTACGAAATCAGCTCAAGATGCTCTAAATACAAAACAAAAATTAATGAGCTTTTTAGGAAATAATAATTAGAAGGAGGAAAAGTAATGGACGAAAAAGTAATGGTAAATGATATTTTAGCAGGAGTTAAGTCTGATTTAACAGCATATCAAACAGCAATTTCAGAATGTGAAAATATTGGGTTAAGACAAACATTTCAACAAATTAGAAATAATGATGAAAGTTTTCAATATGAATTATTCAAAATAGCTCAAAGTAAAGGGTATTATATACCAGCCCAAAAAGCTACAGTAACTGAAATAAATACAGTAAAATCAGAGATGCAAGGATAAAAGAGAGTGCCTAATAAAGATATTAGGCACTTTTTAGTTATAAAAATAATAAATTAATTTAAAAACAATTGACAAAGAAAGTGGATTTGTATAAGATTAGAATAAGAAATAACTAAAGAAGGAGTAAAACAATGAAAAAAGTAGAACTTGAAAGCCTTGAGGCTGTACACACACACACACACACACAAGTAGGTTATTAGTAAAAAATATAAAAATAGATAATAAAGAAGATAGTAATAAAAGTCTGCTAAGCAGGCTATTGTTGCTATCTTTTCGTACGTTTAAAAGTAAAAGAAAATTAGAAATAGGTGAAGTTAAGGGAATAACGTTAATAAGTTTAATAGTTACAATAGTGGTGTTATTAATACTAGCATCTATTGCAACATATAGTGGAGTGGGAATTATAAGACAATCAAAATTGAATAGATTTACTACAGAAATGAAAGTAATGCAAACAGAAGTAAATGATTTGTATGATAGATATAGTAATGGTAAAGATGTATTAAATTTAGGAAAAGAATTAGATGGACAAGCAGATAAGGTATTTACAAGTGAGGCATCAGGGATAACAGATAAAACAGGATATAGGTATTACGACCAAGAAACTATACAGAGATTGGGAATAGATGGTGTAGAGGAAGAATTCTTTGTGAATGTAGAAAAAAGAAGTGTGGTGAGTTATTTGGGATTTGAATATGAAGGAACAACATATTATACATTAGACCAGTTACCAAATGGATTATATAATGTTGAATATGAAGATAAGAATGCAGGAGGACCAACATTTGATTTATCATGTGATAACTGGACAAACGGAAGAAGTAATATAAAAATATCAAATATAGAATATAATGATGGATATATAGATAAATGGGAAGTGAAATATAAATTAGAAGGTCAGGATTATTGGTCAACAAGTGAAGATTTAAGTTTCTTTGTAGACAAACCGGGAATGTATACAGTAAAGATAGTAAATGGAAATATTGAATCAGAAGAGAAACAAATAGAAGCAGTAAAAGCGAATGCACCAGAAATGTTAGAAGGAATGACAGAGACAACATTTAAATTACCAGAAGGAAATGCAAAAGGAGAAACAATAAAACTAGGAGATACAGCATTTAACAGTAATATATGGTATGACTATGGAAATAAAAAGTGGGCAAACAGTACAACAGAAGATGGAAGCATGTGGGTATGGATACCGAGATTTGCATATAAAATAACATATGAAGACCCTAGTGATAAATCAAAAGGTGGAACTATAGATGTAAAATTCTTAATAGAAGATACAGACCAATATTATGATAATGGTGGAAATATACAAACAGCAAAAAGAGCGACATCAAAAGATGAGATAGTAGATACAACAAGTGATTACTATGTACACCCAGCATTTACAGATGAAAGTAGTATAGATTATGCAAACGGAGGTTGGGATAAAGAATTAACAGGAATATGGGTAGCAAAGTTTGAAGCAGGATATGCAAGTGGAAATAATAATGCAGAAGTAAAAGCAAGTAATGTGAATTATAGCCAAAATATTTGTACAGTATCAGCAACAGAATTAGGAAGAACAGCCGAGTCGAATTATCAACCTGCAAGAAATTGGTTAGATGGGGTATATAGTTCAACGACTACATTAGTTAAATATCCAACATTTCAGGCTATAACATATTCAATGAATTTTGTAAATATAAATGATGCATATAATGTATCAAGAGGATTAACAGATAAGGGAAACATATATGGTTTAAATAACCTAAATACAGATTCACACTTAATCAAAAATAGTGAATGGGGTGCAATAGCATATTTATCTTGGAGTAAGTATGGGACAAATGCGATAGAAGCATATATGAATAATATAAACTTAAATAGCGGAAGCAGGAAAAGAACAGAAACAGTGGGAAAATCAGGGATAGATAGTCTACATGCACTTACTGGTGTAACAACAGGAAAAACAAATGATGAAGAAAAAATAACAACTGAAAGTGATATTAATGGCATAAATAATAGAAGTGGAAATATACCAACCAATGGTATATATGCATGGGATCAAGAAGAAGGACAAAAATCAAGTTCTACTTTAAATATGTATGGTGTATATGATTTGAGTGGAGGATTAGTAGAAAGAACAGCAGGATATATAGCTAACGGAAATGAATTTCTAAAAAGTCATGGAGAGAGTTTGACATATGATGGAGATACTTTAAAAGGAACAAGTACAAAATATACAACAGTATATCCATATGATGTATCTAGTGATAATTTAGAGATTTCTCAAACTGATGAAAATGCATATACGGCATGTGTGGCAAATTATTTATTAAATATAAGAATATTTGGAGATGCAATTAGAGAAACATCTACGAGAGGATTTGACAATACTTCTTGGAACAATGATGGGTCATATTTTCCTGGATTAGGTTTCCCGTTCACTCATAGAGGAGGACGATATTTAAATGGTGAGAGTGCAGGAATATTTTACTTTAGACGTAATGATGGAGACGCTAATTATAATACTGGTTTTCGTTCTGTACTTATACCACTTTAAATTTATAATTTATAATAATTAGATAATACAATGATAAATAGAAATGTTGATTTTTTGACATTTCTATTTTTACATAATAAAAAAAGAAAAAACGAGATAAAACTAATAAAAAAGAGATAAAAAGAAAAAATCGGAGAAAAGCTACGGAAATTTAAAGGAGAATCCCTTTGCAAAAAAGGAAATATTACAATATGATTACAATGAATAATGGGATAAAATGTACAAAGGAGAGAATATTGATGTTAAAAAAAGTGTTAATACACACAAGAAGAGGGATTAAATTTATAATTCTTTTTGTTATAGCAGCTTTTTTAATTATAGGGACTATAGCTTTTTTATATAAACCAACATATAGTGTTTTTATAAATGGAGAACAAGTAGGATATACAGAAGATAGAACTGGATTGCAACATAGAATAAACGATTATGTTGATGAAGGTGATGGAACGAATTCAAATGTAGCATTTGTTCAAGTAGATAATTTACCGGAATACAAATTGTGTCTACTTAAAAAAGACATTGTTCCAAATGATGATGAGATATTTAATAAAATAAAAGAATCAGGAGTTACATATTATAGATATTATGCAATAACAGATAATCAAGAGGAAAAAACTTATGTTGGTACTTTTGAAGATGCAGAAAAAGTAGTAAGTGATTTGAAAGAAAAAAATAGCTCAAATATAGAAAATATTGCAATTGTAGAAAAATATGAAACAGAACTAAAAGATTTAGTTACATCAGAAGAAGCTGTATCAAAATTATATGTAGAACCACCAAAGCCTGTTGTGGTAGCATCAAGTAGTAAGTCTTCTACAAAATATGCAGCAACTGGAACAGTAAATACAAAAGGAACTACATCAAGTGCAAAGACTAATATCGGAATAAGTTTAATAAGACCGATTTCAGGAGTAATAACTTCTAGATTTGGAGCATCAAGTAGTATAAGAAGATCTTCACATACTGGATTAGATATATCAGCTTCAACTGGAACTCCAATAAAGGCAGCAGCTTCTGGAACAGTAACTTTTTCAGGATATAAAGGTTCTTATGGTAATATGATTGTAATAACTCACGGAAATGGTGTTCAGACATATTATGCACATTGCAGTAAATTGTATGTAGGAACAGGAACACAAGTATCACAAGGACAAACTATTGCAGCTGTTGGTTCTACTGGAAATTCAACAGGACCACATTTGCATTTAGAAGTTAGAGTAAATGGTGTTGCATATAACCCACAAAACTATGTTTATTAAAAAAGATATATAAAAACTGGATAATTTTTATCCAGTTTATTTATTTACAAAATATTTAATTCCAGTAATGATAGAATTACCTTTAATAATTAATTTTCCATGTTCTAATAATTTACTTTCAAAACTACTAGAGTAATGAGCAGGGGTTAAAAACTCAGATGCAATAGAATAAAAGTTTTTAATTGCTATTTCATCTATGTTTATGTTTTTCATTAATAAATAATATGTATTATTATATAGATATAGATAAGTATTTTTAGAAAGTTTCTTTACATCAAATTTATATTCCTTGTTTATGCATTCACAAAAATCACAAAACTCGTCAAAGTCCTTAAATTTGTAAATAGCTTCTTTGTTGCTTACATTCAAAGATTTTCTTTTTACTTTAAGCCTTTTATTTAAATCCGTATTTTTAGAAGACTCTCTTTCAGAATATTTGGTAATAGTAAAAACTAAAATATCATCTGAGGAAGAAAAAGCTTCAATCAATAACTTGCAACCATCAGTATTAAAACCAACTTCATCTTTTGCCTTTTCTAGCATATGTATAAAAAATCCTTGGCGGTCTATTGCTTTAGTCATTATGGACTTCATGTCTAAATTTTCTAATTCTAAATCAGAGGGGTTAACAATTATCCTAATCTTATCCTCTGTCAATTTTTCTATTTTCATAAAGTAAATACCTCCTAAACAACTCTTAATTTTATTATACTACTTATATTATTATATTTAAATGTATAAATTTTGGTAATTATTTTTTAAAATATTTAAGATTTCTTATTAATATAACACAACGTTTTTTCCTTTTCAATAAACTCGTTTGTAAAAAACGTAAATTTAAGAAAAAAATAAGGTTATTTACTTGAAAAATTTGCTAATTCAATATATAATACCTGTGTGGTAAAAAATGAATAGCCGTAAGAGGAAAAGAATTTTGGAGGGATAAAAAATGGCAACAAAAGAAAAAAATGTATGGATTTTATTAGTATTTATATTATCAGGAATAGTAGTAGGTGGATTATTAGGAGAATTAGCATCAAGAATTGATTGGCTTTGGTGGCTATCATATGGCGAAAGTTTTGGATTAAATGAACCTATAACACTTGATTTAAGTGTAATTCAAATCACATTTGGATTAATGTTTAAAATTAATATATCAAGTATAATAGGAATGATACTTGCAATATTTATTTATAAAAAATTATAGGGATATAGGGACAAAATATATAGGGAAATCTAAAAAAGAAAGGATTTGATATATTTTGTCTATGAAAATGAAAGAATTACCAGAATTAGAAAGACCATACGAAAAATTAGAAATGTATGGAGAAAAAGCATTATCAGATGCAGAGCTACTTGCGATAATAATAAAAACAGGAACAAGAGAAGAAACAGCTGTACAGTTGGCACAAAAACTACTTAGTTTAAACAATACAACAGCTGAAAATTTAAATTATTTAACTACATTAACTATTCAAGAGTTAATGCAGATAAAAGGAATTGGAAAAGTAAAAGCAATACAATTAAAAGCAATAGGAGAAATTGCTATTAGAATATTTAAAACATCAAATTATAAGAAAATGGTCATAAGCTCTCCACAAGACTTGGCTAAAATGTTAATGAGCAGTCTGAGTTTTAAAAAAGAAGAGATTGTAAAAGTGACTGTTTTAAGTAATAAAAATGAAGTGTTAAAAATAGAAGATGTAGCAAATGGTACAATGAATTTTGTAGATATTCCTATAAAAGATATTTTATATGAACCAATTAGAATGAAGGCACAGAAATTTATATTAGTACATAATCACCCAAGTGGTGATCCCACACCAAGCGATAAAGATATATTGTATACAGGAAAGTTAGAAAAATCTGCAAAAGAAATGGGCTTGGAAATGGTAGACCATATAATAATTGGAAATATGAAATATACAAGTATTTTTACAGAAATTGCTTTAAAGACAAATGAAAAGACATAAATTAGTAGAACTTAGAAAGGAAAGGACAAGGATTTTTATGAAATTATTTACATTTGGATCAAAAGATATTGGAATTGATTTAGGAACTGCTAATCTTTTAGTAGCTTTAAAAGGAAAAGGAATTGTATTAAAAGAACCATCTGTTGTAGCAATAAATAGAAGAACAGGAAATATTGTAGCTACTGGAACAGAAGCAAAAGAAATGTTAGGAAGAACGCCAGAACAAATAAAAGCAGTAAGACCAATGAAGGATGGCGTTATAGCAGATTTTACAGCAACACAGCTAATGCTTAAAAATATAATTGCAAAAGTAGGAAAAAGATATAATATAGGAAAACCAAGAGTAGTAGTTGGTGTACCATCAGGAATAACAGAAGTAGAAGAAAGAGCGGTAGAAGAGGCTGTAATACAAGCAGGAGCAAGAGAGGTATACCTTATAGAAGAACCAATGGCAGCAGCAATTGGAGCATCTTTAGATGTTGGAGAACCAAGTGGAAACATTATTGTTGATATAGGTGGAGGAACAACAGAAGTTGCAGTTATCTCTTTGGGAGGAATCGTAGTAAGCCATTCTTTAAGAGTTGCTGGAGATGAACTTGATGAAGATATAGTAAATTATATAAAACGTGAACTGAACTTAGCAATTGGAGATACAACAGCAGAACAAATAAAGATTTCGTTAGGTTGCGCAATGCCACTTATGACTGAAATGTCTATGGAAATTAGAGGAAGAGATTTAAGTACAGGTTTACCAAGAAATGTAGTAGTTACATCTACACAGATAGAAGAGGCAATGAAAGAATCAATTTCAAAAATAGTTGAAATAGTAAAAATGACATTAGAAAAAACACCACCAGAACTTGCAGCAGATATTATGGAGAAAGGTATAGTTTTAGCAGGCGGAGGAGCGCTAATTAAAAATTTAGACAAATTAATTAGTAAAGAAACTGGAATGCCTGTTTATGTAGCTGATGAACCATTAGATTGTGTTGTAAGAGGGGCAGGAAAAACTTTAGAAGATATAGAACGTTTAGGAAGAGTTCTTGTAAATGCAAGAAACAATAGAAGATAAAAAAGATTGGAGTAAAAAATGTATAGAAATAAAAAAAGCGGAATTATAGGAATTGTTATTACTATTATATTTTTAATTTTAATTGTAATATTCTCAAATGGAGAGAATAATAGTAGCTTTTTTGAAAATGCTGCAACTAATTTAGTTATGCCTATACAAAACGGTTTAACTTATTTGAAAAACAAATTAAGTGGAAATAGCACATTTTTTACAGATATCAATAACTTACAAACAGAAAATGAAGAATTGAGACAAAGAAATAGTGAATTAGAACAGTCATTAAGAGAGCTTGAAAGTATAAAAACTCAAAATGAAACATTACAAGAATATTTGAACTTAAGTGAAAAATATGGAGAATATAATACTGTTCCAGGATATGTTATAAACAAAGAAATAAGTAATTATTCAAAAACAATAGTGATAAATATAGGAAGTGATGATGGAGTACAGGAAAACATGACGGTAATTGGAGACCAAGGATTAGTTGGACATGTTATTTCTGTAACAAACAATACTGCAAAGGTACAAACAATAATAGATACAGCAAGCTCAGTTAGCTGTACAATGAGTACAACAGATGAAAGCATTGTATGTAAGGGAACGTTAGAAGAAAATTCAACATTAAGAGGAATGTATATACCGACAGATGCTAATGTTGTTCAAGGAGATAGTGTTGAGACTTCAGGATTAGGGGGTATTTATCCAAAAGGTATTCACGTGGGAACAGTAAGAAGTGTGGAAAATGCACAAAATGTAACTGATAGATATGCAGTAATTGATACAGCAGTAGATTTTGATAAACTAGATACAGTACTTGTAATTACAAATCAGTAAAGAGGTGAATTAATTGAAAAAACTAGTTATTAATATAGTTTTAGTTTTAGTACGGATTAATTATATACTATCTTCAATCAAACTTCTTTACATGGTTTAATATTGCAAGTGTTATGCCAAACTTGTTTGTAATATACGTATTATTTATTGGATTATTTGCAAGTAGGACAGTTGGAACTATCTATGGGGTAGCTGTCGGATTAATGTTAGATTTATTACTAGGGACACAAGTTGGTATAAATGCTGTAACATTAGGCTTAGTTGGATTTTTAGCAGGAGTGTTTGATAAAAACTTTTCAAAAGATAGTAGAATGACAATAATGCTTATGGTTTTTGGTTCTACTTTTTTAGTAGAAGTTCTAAACTATTTAATAGATTATATGTTTTTATCAATAAATGTTGAAATAATAAGCTTTTTGAAAATCCTTGTAATTGAGATTGTATATAATTTGATTTTAACTATTATATTATATCCACTTATACAAAAAGCAGGATATTATATAGAAAATGAATATAAGGGAAATAAAATTTTAACGAGATATTTTTAAAAAATAATTATAAAGAAAGAAGGTGATAGTTTGATAAGAAGAAATAAAACTCCTAAAAAGGCTAATATAAATCTTAGATTTAATTTATTAACAGTTGTTGTTTATATTATAGGAATAATTTTAATTGTCAGACTATTTAGCCTTCAAATAGTGCATGGAGCAGAATATAGAGAACAGTCAAATACAAGATTAACAAGAGAAAGTACATTAGAAGCGGCAAGAGGAGAAATTCTAGATAGAACTGGTGCTACATTAGTTACTTCTGATATGCAATTTTCTTTGGAGATGTATAAAACAAAAATAGATGATAATCAGCTAAATATTTCTATTTTAAATATGATACAGGTTCTTGAAAAATATGGTGTTTCTTATCCGGATTCTTTTCCTATAAGTATTAATCCATATGCATTTACAATATCAGATGAAGAATTAGTTGAATGGAAAGAAGATAATGACTTAGACGAAAATATAAGTGCAGAAGATGCATTTAATGAATTTGTTGATAAATATGAAATAACAAACACAACGAATGTAGAAGAAATAAGAAAGATAATAGCTATAAGGTATCAAATATCTATAGAGGGATATAGTAGTACAAAGTCAATAACAATAGCAGACAATATTCCAAGAGAGGCAGTAGCAGAATTTAGTGAAAGTTCAGATAAGTTTGCAGGAATAAATATTTCAGTAAAACCTGTAAGAGAGTATACATCAGGAACACTTGCATCACACATTTTGGGATATGCTTCTCAAATAAGTAGTGAAGAATATGAAACAAGAAAAGATACATATAGTCAAAATGATATTATAGGAAAAACTGGTATTGAATATGTATTTGAGGAATATTTAAAAGGAAAAAATGGAACAAGACAAATAGATATGGCTGTTGATGGAACTACAACAGCAGAATATGTTTCAGAAGAAGCAATATCAGGTTCTGATGTAGTACTTACAATAGATGCTAACCTTCAAAAAGTTACTGAAGATGCATTAGCTGCAAATATTCAAAAAATTTCAAGCGGAGGGTTTGGACAAAGATTTGATACAAATGCTGGTGCTTGTGTTGTTATGAATGTAAATAGTGGTGAGATACTTGCAATGGCAAGTTATCCTACATATAACCCAGCAGATTTTGTAGGAGGAATAAGTACAGAAAATTGGAATAAATACAATAATGATTCAGCACATCCACTAGTAAATAAAGCAGTACAGAACTCATATTCACCAGGTTCTACATTTAAGATGGTAACAGCAATAGCTGGTTTGGAGTCTGGAGTAATAGATTTGAATACTAGAATAAATGATACAGGAAGATATACAAAATATAGTGATTATCAGCCAGTTTGTTGGTATTATACTGACTACAGAAGAGGACATGGATGGCTTAATGTATCACAAGCAATAGAAAGGTCATGTAATTATTTCTTCTATGAAACAGCAGATAGAATGGGAATAGATACATTAGCAAGATTTGCAAGATATTTTGGATTAGGAAGTAAAACAGGAGTGGAACTACCAAGTGAAACGTCAGGTTCTGTTGCAAGCAAAGAAACAAAAGCTGAATTACACCCAGATGATCCATCATGGTATGCTGGTAATACTTTACAAGCAGCAATAGGACAACAAGATAATTCATTTAGCCCAGTTCAGATGGCAAGATATATTAGTATATTAGCAAACGGAGGAAACAGAATACAACCTACAATAGTAAGAACAATAAGAAGAGCAGATGGTTCAGAAGTTTCAAAAGAAGAGATTGAAAGCTTCGTAAATCAAAAATTAGGAATAGAGCAAGAAGAAGTAGAAGATATTGATATAAATCAAGAATATATAGATGCAGTTCTTGCAGGTATGGAATCTGTTACACAAGATAGTTCAGGTACAGCATATGTTAGATTTAGAGATTTTGATGTAACAGTAGGAGGAAAAACAGGTTCAGCGGAAGCTGGAGATAAAGTAAATGCATGGTTTGTAGGATTTGCACCATTTGAAAATCCAGAGATAGCAATTGTTGTTATTGTAGAAAATGGTGGACATGGAAACTATACAGCAGAAGTAGTAAGAGACATAATGGAAGAATACTTTGGAATGAATGTAGAGACAATTGAGGAGGATATGACAGCGGAGCCTTTTGTACAAATTATGAATTAAAAATATTACTGTTATGAATTTGTAATAAAAATGAAAAATAAAAACAATATATGAAAAGAAAACGGATATAATGAGCTTCCGTAATAAGAAAAACGTTCTTATTATGGAAGCTTATTTTTGTGTGTTGACATTGAAATTAGAGTAAACTACAATAAAAATAACGAAAACTAGTAGGGGGATTAAGCATGAAATTAAAAGACAGTAAAGTCCTTGAAACTGTAGAGAGAGAGAGAGAGAGAGAGAGCTATACTTTAGTAAATAAGGAAAGCTTTATTAAGTATATCTTAAATTTAAAAAGTGAAAAAGGTTCTATTACAGTATTTGTACTAACAACGATGCTGTTTATGTTAATCGTTATATTCATTTCATATATGACATTAATGAATAAGAATTCAGCTCAAATAAGAGAAATAGAACGAGTACAAGCAGAATATGAAAGTAGTGCCGGAATAGAGAATGAAATGGAGCAAATATATAATGAGATAGTAGATAAAGAATATCAAACAGGATTAAGTATATCATTATATAAAGAGACAGGAGAGAATTATTCAGTAAGTGAATGGACAAACCAAAATATAAGAGTAGTAGTAAATTATAGCGGAGGAGCACCAGATTCAGAATTAAAGTTTTTTATAGATGGAAAAGAAGTAGAATATGAAGATAGATATGAGATAACAGATAATTGTACAATAAGAGCGGAATATGGAAATAAAAAACAAGAAGTAAAAGTAACGAGAATAGATAAAGAGCTTCCAACAGTTGGAATAACACCAAATGGAGGAGTAAACTATGTAATGCCAACAGATGGAAAGGCAAAAATAAGGGCAAACTTAAATGCAAGTGATAGTAAAAGTGGAGTAGATACATTAAAATATGCATGGAGTAATTCAAATACAACAGAGCCAACAGACTGGAAAGATTTTAAGAATGGAGAATTTGTAGAGAAAACAGACTGTGAAAAAGGAAATTATTATTTATGGACAAATGTAAAAGACAAAGCAGGAAATAGAGCAGAGAGGGTAAAGGTATCAAATGTATTTACAGTAGGAGATAATACATCAGATGCAAACAAGATAAAATTAACACCAGACATAACAGAATGGACAAATGGAAATGTAAAAGTAACAGTAGAATATGGAGCAAATCTAATACAAAATAGGAAAGCAGGATATGGAGAAGCAAATACAGCAAATGCAACAAGTGTAACAGTAGAAAAGAATGGAACAGTATATGCAGAAGCAACAGATATAGAAGGAAATAAAGTAACGGCTTCATTAGATATAAAAAATATAGATAAAACAAAACCAACAATAGATAGTATAACAAATCCAAGCAATGGAAACTGGACAAAAGATGATGTAAAAATAACATTAAACGGAACGGATAATGAATCAGGAATAAAAGAATTCCAATGGTATGAAAACGGAGCATGGACAACAAGAGAATTAACGACAAATGGAAATACAGGAACAATAACATATACAGTAGAAAGAGATACAAGTATAAGATATAGAGTAGTAGATAAGGCAGGAAACATATCAGATGAGAAGACTACAACATTAAAAATAGATAAAGGATTACCAACTGTTACAATAACACCAAATGGTGGAACAAATTATGTAATGCCAACAAGTGGAAAAGCAACAATAAGAGCTACTCTAAATGCAAGTGATAGTAAGAGCGGACTAAATATATTACAATATGCATGGAGTAATTCAAATACTACGGAACCAGCAGCATGGACTGACTTTGAAAATGGAACAGCTGTTGAAAAAACAGATTGTACAAAAGGAAATTATTATTTATGGACAAATGTAAAAGACAAAGCAGGAAATAGAGCAGAAGAGATAAAAGTATCAAATGTGTTTACAGTAGGAGATAATACATTAGATGCAAACAAGATAAAACTAACACCAGACATAACAGAATGGACAAATGGAAATGTAAAAGTAACAGTAGAATATGGAGCAAATCTAACACAAAATAGGAAAGCAGGATATGGAGAAGCAAATACAGCAAATGCAACAAGTGTAACAGTAGAAAAGAATGGAACAGTATATGCAGAAGCAACAGATATAGAAGGAAATAAAGTAACGGCTTCATTAGATATAAAAAATATAGATAAAACAAAACCAACAATAGATAGTATAACAAATCCAAGCAATGGAAACTGGACAAAAGATGATGTAAAAATAACATTAAACGGAACGGATAATGAATCAGGAATAAAAGAATTCCAATGGTATGAAAACGGAGCATGGACAACAAGAGCATTAACAACAAGTGGAAATACTGGAACAATAACATATACAGTAGATAGAAATGCAAGTATAAGATATAGAGTAGTAGATAAAGCAGGAAATATATCAGATGAAAAGACTACAACAATAAAGATAGATAAAACAGCACCAACAAATACAAGCGTAGAGGTAAAAAATATAACAACAACAGGATATGATGTATATGTATATGGAGTAAAAGATACAGGTTCAGGAGTAAATAGAGTACAATTTCCAACATGGACAGAAAGTAATGGACAAGATGATTTAGTAACAGATTGGACAAGTAATAGTAAATGTACAGGAGTAAAACAATCAGATGGAACAACATGGGTATATCATGTAAATACATCAGAACATAACAATGAATATGGAAAATATATTACAGACGTATATTTATATGATAACCTTGGAAATAGAAGTTCAGGTAAAAGAGCAACGGCTGATGTTAAAGGAGTAGAAGTAACTTTCAATTATGGAGATGGAAAGACAGAGAAAGTAACAAAAGGAGCTGGAAGTAAGATAGGAACATTACCAACGGCAAGCAAAACAGGATATACATTTAATGGTTGGTTTACACAAGCAAGTGGAGGAACAAAAATAACAGCAGATACAGTAGTACCATCAAGTAATGTAACATATTATGCACAATATAGTATAAATAGCTACTATGTAGACGTAAACTTATATGTAGACGGAACATCTTATGGTTCAGGTGGATATAATGATAGAATATATGTAGGTTTAAGAGTAGGTGGAGTAGATAAAGGATATGTTGAGGACTATTATACAAAACATAACTATGGAACAAAATGGGAAGTATATGGATTAAAAATAGATGGAGTGAGTGTAGCATACACAGCAAGTGGAACAGTAGGAACAAGTTCAGTAAATGTAAAAGTTGAATGCTTTACTATGACAATAAAAGTAAATAATACAAGTTATGGAAGCGTATCAAGTAGTGAGTTAATAATACCAAAAGGAAAGACATATTCAACTAGTGGAAGTACATTAACAATATCAGATGGAAGAAAAGTAACAGCATCAGTAAAGAATGCAACAGGATATACAACTAAATTTTCAAGTTGGTCTTCAACTAGTGGAACAGTAAATGCAAAGACAACAGTAACAGCAACCTTTACTAGAACACCAAATACATATACAGTAACATATGATAATAATTTCTATGGAAACAATTTATGGACAGATACAAACCTAACAAGCAGATATAGTGCAGCAGGAACAACACCAACAAGTAAAGCAAATGTATCAGACACAAGTGTAATGAATGGACAACAAATAAAATTTGTAATGCCAGCAGGAACAAGTGGAGGGCCATATTATTCAACACCAGCAAAACTAACAGTAGGAAAAACATATACATGGAGCGTATATGTAAAGGCAAGTTCAAATAAAACATTAAATATAGGAAGCGAACAAGGAGGAACTAAAAAAGTAAATGTAACAACATCATGGCAAAAGATAACACATACATTTACAGCCCAAGATACTCAATATAGAGCATTTGTATTTTACTTAAGTGGAAGTACATGGACATCAGGAGATCAATTATATGTACACTCATTAGAAATAATGGAAGGTAGCCCAAGTAAAACAACACAAAATAAAACATATGGAACAGCATTAGGAACATTACCAACAGCAAGTAGAGCGGGATATACATTTGCAGGGTGGTATACAGCACCAACAGGAGGAAGCAAAATAGCAACAACTACAACAGTACCAGCAGCAAACACAACATATTATGCACATTGGACAGCAAATAGCTATACAGTAACATATAATTATAGTGAAAATGGAGGAGCTTCAGCTACTAAGACAAGTGCAAAAGTAGTAAAAGGAACAAGTATTGATTTATCACCAACAGCAACAAAGAGTGGATATACATTTGTAGGTTGGAACACAAATAAAGATGCTAAAGAAAAATTAAGTAGCTTAACAATGGGAACAAATAATGTAACACTATATGCGATATACAGTAAGACAATAACAGGAACATTCTATTATTGGAATGGAAGTAAACAAGTAAGTACAACAAAATCAGCAACAGTATATAATAAAACTACTAGTGGAAGTATAACAGCACCAACTCTTGCAAATGCAAGTAAAGATGGGGTTACATATACTCAAAGAGGTTGGTCAACATCAAATACAGGAAATGCTACAGTAAATCTAAATAGTGGAGCAAGTGTAACATTATCAAGTAATGCAACTTACTATGGATTATATCAGGCAAGCATAACAGCGACATTCTACTATTATAATGGAAGCAAACAAGCTAGTACGACAGCGAAAGGAACAAGGTATATGAATTCAAGCGGAGCATATGTACAAGGTGGTATAACAGTACCAAGTGCAGTAAGCTCTAGTACAGGATTATGGAGTACAAAATATGGAGGAGTAGCAACAGCAGTAAATTCATCAACAGCAGCAACAGTAAATACAGCAAATACTAAATATTATGCATTCTATGGTTCTACATTAACATATTATTACTATAATGGTTCAGCACATACATCAAGTTCAACAACGAAAAGATCAAGAAGTAACGGAACAAGTTATGTATGTACAGTAGATAGTACACCAAAGCCATCAGCTTATGATGGAGCGTCATTTAAGTGGTGGTCATATGATGCAACTAAGACATCTTCAGATTATAAACGTGAACCAAATGCAACAGGAGTAGCAGCTTTATATGCTGTATATGAAAAATCAGTCACAGCAACATTCTATTATAACAGTGGAGATGCATATTCAGCAACACAAACAAGTACAACAGCAAAAGGAACAAAGAATTATGTTTCAAAATCAGGAGGAGTAAATACATATAATGGAAGCATATCAATACCAAGTGCAGTAACAGGAAGTACAGGATATTATGGAACAAAATATAAAGGTGTATCAAAATCAACAAATTCATCAACAGCAGCAACAGTAAATACAGGAACAACAAAATATTATGCTTACTATGATGTAGGAATAACATATTACTACTATAATGGCTCAGCACACACATCAAGTACTAGTACAAGAAGAGCAAGAAGTAATGGAAGCACATATGTATGTACAGTAGATAGTAAGCCAACACCATCAAAATATGATAGTGCAACATTCAAATGGTGGTCATATGATTCAACTAAAGCTTCAACAGATTATAAGCGTGAACCAAATGCGACAGCCATGACAAGTTTATATGCAGTATATCAAAGAACAATAACAGCGACATTTAATTATTGGAATGGAAGTAAAGCAACAACAGCAACAGCAAGCGGAACAAGAAGTTATGTATCTAAGAGTGGAGGAGTAAATACATATCAAGGAAATATAAGTATTCCTTCAGCAGTGAGCTCAAGTAAGGGAGCGAAAAGTACAACATATAGTCATGTTGCAACATCAAAAACATCAACAAGTGGAGTAACGCCAACAACATCAAACGGAACATATTATGCAGTATATAAAAAGACAGTAACAGCAACTAAGAAATACTATAATAATCAAACTGCAACAGCGACAGGAACAGCATGGGGATATTATGATGGAAAATACGCAAATGCAAGTATAAACTTAGGCTCAACAAGTCAAAGTGGATATACATTTAGAGGCTGGAGTACATCAAATGCGGCAAATGCTAGTATAACAGTAGCTAGTGGAGGAAATGCAAGTATAATAAATAATACAACATATTATGCTTCATATACTTATACAGTAACAGCAACATATAGATATAACAATACAAGCACAGCAAATAAAGCAACAGCCTATATGGGATATACAGGAGGCAAAGTAGGAGCAAAACCAACGGTAGCAGCAAGCCCAAGTAAAACAGGATATACATTTAGAGGTTGGTCAACTAGTAGCGCATATAATGGAAGTGTAGCAACACCAGGAACAATAACAGGAGATACAACGTATTATGCATCATTTAGTAAAACAGTAACATTAACATATAATGGACAAAGTGGTACAGGAGTGCCAGCAAAACAAACAGGAACAGTATATATGGATTATAAAAATGCTGTAACAGGAGCAAAGATAACAATAAGCAGTCAAAAACCAACAAGAAGTGGATATGCTTTTGTTAAATGGAATGATAAAACAGATGGTTCAGGAACAGGTTATTCACATTCTGGAAGTATAACAATAAGTGATAATAAAACAATATATGCTATATGGTTTGGATCAACAACACCAAGTGGAGTAACAGTAAAAGAAGGAACACAAGTAAGTTTTTCAGTGACAGGAACGAATGTATCTAAATATCAATGGTATAAAGCAACAAGTAGCACAGGAACAGGAACGGCAATAAGTGGTGCAACAGGAAGTACGTATACGATAAGTGCTTCTAGTGTAACGACTTCATTAAATAATACTTATTATTATTGTGTAGTAACGAATAAGTTTAATACAAGTTCAACAATAACAACAGGAAGAGCAAAATTAGTGGTAACAAGCTTAAAGGGAGGAACAAGTAAGTATCTAGCAAAAGGACAATCTCTAACATTAACTCCAACAAAAGGAGGAGGAGCTGGAACAATTAATTGGACTACAAGTAATAGTAATGGAGTAAGCTTAAGTGCTACACAAGGAAATAGTGTAACAATAAAAGGTTTACGAGCAGGAACATATACAATAAAGGCTACGGAAAATGCAGGAGGAGCAAGTACAAGTTATACAATAAACGTAACAGAATTAACAGTAAAAAATAATACGGCAACAGTATTAGAAGGAAATAAAGTAACTCTAACGAAACCAACAGCAAGTAGTAATTCTGGAACAATAACATATTCGACTACAAGTAGTGCAATTACTGTAAATTCTAGCACAGGAGAAGTAACAGGCGTAAACGCAGGAGCAGAGAAAACAACAGCAACAGTTACTGCGAAGGAAAGTAAAGGAGGAGCAACATGTAGTTATACAGTAACAGTAAAAGTATGGAATGGAGAAGGAACATCAAGTAGTCCATATCAAATAGGAAACTTAAGAGATATCAAGAAACTAGAAGAAAAAGTAGCAAAAGCAGCAACAAGTGGAACGGCATATAGATATACAAGTAAGTATTTTAAACAAACAAGTAATATAAATTTAAATAATACTAGTATAATGATAGGAAAAGTAACTAAAAATGCTGATACAGAAGGATTTAATGGAATATATGATGGAAATAATAAAGAAATACAAAATTTAAAAATAACACAAAATAATACCTCAAATGTCGGACTTTTTAGAATATTAGGAGGACAAGGAACTGTAAAAAATGTAATCTTAGCAAGTGGAAGTGCTACAATTACAAATAGTACAGGAAACTCTATTTATTATATTGGAACATTAGTAGCTGAAAATTACGGAGTGGTAGAAAACTGTACTAATAAGATACCTATGACTTTTAAAGGAATTGCAGATGCTTTGGGCGGAATGATAGGATTAAATCATACAAATGGTACAGTTAGAAAATGTATTAATTATGGAACTTTAAATAAAACAAGTGATACAGCTGATAATAGTGGAAATGTTGGAGGAATCATTGGAAATAGTTCAGGAATTATTGAAAACTGTGAAAATCATGGAGTAGTTTCAGCAACAGCAGTAAATACAGGAGGTATTACAGGACAAAATAGAGGAACTACAAGAAATTGTACTAATTATGGAAATATAACTGGCAATTCTAACTTTGATACACCTACAGTAGGTGGTATTGCGGCTTGGAATCATTATGACAGTAAAACTGTTACCCTAGAAAATTGCGTAAACTACGGAGATATAAATGTACCACGAGCAATTCAAGTAGGAGGAATAGTAGGTTCTAATGAAAAAGCTACAATAAAAGGAAGTACAAATTATGGAGACATTACATCAGGAAAGTGGTATATAGGAGGAATATCTGGTTTGACAACTAAAGGTGCAGTAATAGAGCAATCAGCTAACCACGGTTTTATAAAAGCAGATCATACAAATGGAGGAATTACTGGATATTTAATTGACAGTGGATCAAAAATAAGATTATGTGTAAATTATGGAAATATCTTAGGAACAGGAACAGAAAGTGATGACTTCGATGTCGGAGGAATTGTAGGTTATGTAGGAACAGGAACAACAGTTGAAAATTGTTATAACAAAGATGCAGCAATAAGAGGTAGGGATAGTATAGGTGGAATTGCAGGAGCAAATAATGGAACAATTAGTAATTCATATAATACAGGTGTTGCTACTTCAAATGCTGGAAAGACAAATTTTGCAGGATTAGTTGGAGCAAATCAATCAGGAGCAACTATAAAGAATTCATATTCACAGACAGGAAAAACAGCTAAAACAATAGGAACTAATCTAGGTAGTGCAACGTCAACAGCGTTTAAAGATTACTCATATATGATTACAGACGGATTTGTGAATTTATTGGGTTCAAGCAATTGGAAAAGAGGTGCAACAACACCAATACTTAAATGGCAAGCAAATGAACAATACACAGGAACAATAGAAGAAGGCGTTTATATGATATATTCAGCTTTGACACCAACTAGCAAGGTAATGGATATTGCGGGTGCTAGCACAACAAACGGAGCAAATGTACAACTATATACAGAAAATTATACAGCGGCACAAAAATTTGAAATAAAAAAATCTAATGAAAATGGTTGGTATACAATAGTAAATGTAAACTCAGGAAATGTTTTTGATGTAGAAAGTTCAGGAACAGCAAATGGAACTAATTTGCAATTATGGTCATCTACTAATGCTAATAATCAAAAATGGAAATTTGTAGATTTAAAAAATGGATATTATGCAATACAATCAAAACTTGGAACATATATTCATTTAAAAGATGGAGCAACAGGAGATGGAAATAATATTCTTATGTGGACAGGAGCAGACGCTACAAATAAAAATTGTCAGTGGATGTTAAAGAAAGCCATAAAATAACTAAAATAGAAGTGCAGGAAAAGCAAAATACATGATTTTTTCCTGTACTTTTGTTTTGCTTTATAATTTTTTATTGACAATAAGAAAAATCTATATTATATTTTTAGTGTAAATAGTAAAAATTGGAAGGATGTAAAAATGAAAAATAATTATGTAAGCATAAACTTAAGAAAAGATGAAATTATAATAAAATTAGATGAAAATGCAGAACAAGGGCAAATAATTAATACATTAAGAAAAAAATTGCCAGAATTAAAAAAACTATATAAAGATGAAAAAACACCGATAAGAGTAACTGGTAAAATATTAAAAAATAAAGAGATTGACCAAATACAAGCAATTATAAAAGATAAAATCGATGTCGAAATTGATTTTGATATGCCAAAAACATTAGGGCTTTCTAGCATAAAGAGGGCTTTTGATAAAGAAATAGCAATGTCTGAGACAAAATTCCATAGAGGGTCTTTAAGATCTGGACAAAAAATGGAAACAGAAGGAAGTTTAGTAATTTTAGGAGATGTAAATTCAGGCGCAGAAGTAATGGCATCTGATAATATAGTAGTTTTAGGGGCTTTAAGAGGTTTAGCACATGCAGGAGCAAAAGGAAATAAACAAGCAATTATTGCAGCAGGACTTTTTGACGCAGTACAAGTTAGAATTGCTAATATAGTAAAAGAAATTAACCGTGATGAAGAACCATTACATAAGCAAGCATATCTTAGTGTTGTTGATGGTAAAATAATAATAGAATAAGCTAGCTAAGTAATAGTAATAATAAAATGCCAAATAATATTTCATCTTGTACATCTTCTTTGTAAAGAAAAAATAATAAACCAATTATAATAAGATCATCTAAATATAATTTTATACCTAATATTTCTATAATAGGCGTATTTAAATCAGATTCTAGTAAAGCAGAAATGTTAAAATTAGCAAATGAATTATATTTAGTTGATCTTTTTTGGTTTTCTATATTTTTATCTTCATTATCTTCATTATCTTTATTCTTATATTCATTTTCTTGAATTTTGTATTTTTCTTGATTTGTATCTATTTTATTTTCTTTAATATTTTGATTATTTATATTAGAAATATTTTGATGATTTCTTTTATTATAGTAATGAGGATAAAAATGATTGTAATAGTTATTATAAGAAAAGGGTGTAAACGGAAAAGTAGCCATTATTTTGACTCCTTGTTATCATTTTTTAAAATCTCTGCAATTTTTGCAAAATTAATAAGATTTGCATATTGATCCAACTTTTCTTTTTTGCTATTTCTTAAATATGGTTTAAGGGAAGCAAGCAAATTATTTCTAGGATCGTTAGAATTATTCATTTTCTCTATAACATTTTTCATCTTCATAATAGTATTCATATCAATATTACTAAAATCAAAAGAATTTGGAGGATTATTATTGTTATTGCTGTTGTCACTAGAATTATTTTGAGTGTTGTTTTGACTAGTATTTTGATTATTCATCATAGAAGAAAAATTCTGCATTACATCAGGCGGAATTTGAGATAGTAAATCTGAAACGTTTCCGTTTTTCATCATATCATTTAACTTATTTAAAGAATCTTGGTTAATATTAAATTTATCGTCCAAACAAATCACCTCTAATTAATTATATGCAAACAAACTTTATCTATGAGATATAATATTAAGTAAAGAAGCTAAATGTTACAAATTTTAATAAAAAGGACATATAAATGAAATCTTTAATTAAAAATCAGCTAAAAATAGTCTCCGTAAGCAAATTTTATAAAAAAATAGGCTATTTACATAAAAAGTTTATAAAAAATGAAGAAAAACCTTGAAAAAACTGGTAAGTCAGGTTATAATATTAGATAGAGGTATTATAAACTAAGGAGGTTTATTATGAAGGGTAGAATTATGAAATTAGTAACAGTAATGTTATTGTTAATAACTTTAACGATGATTAATTTCATTTATGTTGGAGTGGGCTTTGTTAGTTTGGCAGCAGAAAGTGTTTCTACAAATCATAGAAATATAGAATATACTGCAGAACTAAAAAGTGAAAACCTATTAACATTAAGTGTTACTGTAAAAAACGAAGGATATTTTAATGGAGAAATTACTTTGGAAAATAGTAATTTCAAATTAAAGAATTCTAGTAGTGAATTTGTAAACAAAATAGAAGGAAACAAAATAACATTAAATCAAATAAATGCTGGTAGCACAGCTAGTTTTGATGTTGAAGTAGAACCTGTGAAAGATGATAATTTTGATGCAGGACTATTAAGTGCGGTATCAGATTTAAAATTAACAGGAACTTATAAAGATAGTACAGAAAAAGATATAAATATAGAAGCAACAAGAGAGATTAAGTTAGATTATACAGAAAACAACTCTGAAGAAACAGTAGAAAATACAATGGAGTTAATTACAAATAAAATTGTAAAAGTAAATGGTGAAGAAAAAAGAGTTTTACAAATCTCTATGAACATGGGACTAAAAGAAAACAACTATCCAATAAAAGAAATCAATGCGGATGTTACTTTACCAGAAAATGAAGAGACGCCAGAAATTGTTACAAAGGCTAACTTTAACACTATGACACATTTTGAATATGAATCTGACAAGCAAAAAGTTAATTTGAAATTTACAAATGAACCAAATGAAGAAAATAAAATCTTATGGAGAAAATCAGGTTCTGAAAATGTAATATTAACTTTAGTTTACAACAAGGATGTTAATTTAGAAGGTGTTAAATTACCAATAGAAGAAACTGTAAAATTATATAATGATAAAGAAATTAAAGTTTCAAATGCAATAGAGATAGGAAATGAAGAAAAAGATAGCTTAGTACAAGTTGCTAATATACCAACAGAGGGAACAATATATAAAGGAAAAATAAATTCTTCTTTAGATAGAAGTTTTGAAACTAAAACAAAATTAATGGTAAACTTAGCAAATACTGAAGAAAGAATTTCAGTAAAAGAAGATGCAAGCTTTTATTCTTTAAATGACGGACAAAATATTAGTGCAAATGTTGTTTATAATAGAACAAGTATCTCAAAAGACAGTTTTGATAAAATATTAGGACAAAACGGAACTATAATAATATTAGGTGAAAATGAAGTAATATTGGGAACAATAACTTCATCAACACCAACAGATGAAAATGGAAATCTAATAGTTGATTATTCAGGAAGAGAGCCAGCAAGTATAGAGATTAGAACATCAACACCTATAGCTGAAGGTGACTTAGAATTTACACATACAAAGACAATAAAATCAGGAGAAGAAGAAAAAGTTAGAAATGCAAGTGGATTAGTATCAAATGTTACTATTGATTATTCTACTGGTGTGACAGCTAATTCAGAATCAACAATAAAATTAGAAGAGGCTAAAACAGAAGCAACTTTACAAGTTAGTAAAGATACTTTATCAACTGTTGTATCAAATGATGTAGAGATAAGAACAACATTAAGAAGCAATAATGAACAATATAATTTATATGAAAACCCAATAATTACTTATGAATTACCAGAAGCAGTAGAAAATATTACAATAAATAATATTGATTTAGTATATGAAACAGAATTATCAATAGCAAATTATTGGACAGATGGAAGGACAATAACAGTTCAACTATCAGGAAAACAAACAGCATATAAAGAAGCAGGAATAGATGGAGCAATATTAGTAATAGATGCTTCTATAGATGTAAATAGAAAATCAGCAACACATGATGGAAAAGTAGTAATGAATATTCAAAATGACGAAGAAGTTATTGCAGCTGAAAAAGATATAAAAATAGTTGCACCAACAGATATGACAGTAGTACATAGTATTTCTGATTTAGGAGTAGAAACAATAGGACAAGAAGAAACAGTAACAGCAAACCTTGAAAGAGGTACAGAAGCAAAAGACTTACAAACTCAAATAGAAGTAATAAACAATAATGAAAATACTATGGAAAATGTAAAAGTGTTAGGAACATTCCCAACAAGAAATGCTGAGAACAATATTGATACAACTGTAACACAAGGACTTGATGTTCAAGGCGTAGACGGTGCAAAAGTATATTATACAGAAAATGAAAATGCAACAGATGATTTACAAAACGGAGAAAACGGATGGCAAGAAAATATAACAGATGGAACAAAAGTTAGAAAATATTTAATAGATGTACCTACAATGGAAACAGGAACAGCTATAAATGCTACTTATACAACAAATGTACCAGCTTCTCTAGAATATAATCAAGAAACTACTCAAGATTATACAGTAAATTATCAAAATTCTTTAACAAAAGCTACAAATCAAATGGAAGCAACAGAAATTGATTTAGAAACAGGAGTTGGACCAAACTTAGAGACAAAAATAACAGCAAGTGTTGCGGGAACAGAAATGCAAAATGGTGGAACAGTAAGAAATGGTGAAGTTATTAAATATAAAATAGAAGTATCTAATGTAGGTAGTGTTGATATAAGTAATGTACAAGTAAGAGGAATAGTACCAGAAGGAACTACATTAGTAGAACCAGAAGAACATTATGAATACACAGGAGCTTCTTATTATAAAGAATTAGATAACACAACTTATGAAGACACAATTGAGAATTTAGGTGTTGGACAAGTAGCAACTAGAGAATATGAAGTAAGAGTAAATAGTGATACTGAAGCAGGAACAAATTTAGTAAGTAAATCTTCTATTACTTATGAAGATGTAACTAAAGAATCAGAAGAGACAAGTTTAGTTACAAGTAATGGAAATATTCGTGTAACTGTAAAAAGAGTAACAGATAGAAGTGTTAACTTATATGAAACAGGTGCAGTACAATATTTTGCAATAATAGAAAATATTTCAGATGAAAGACAAGATGATGTAATGGTTAGAACAAATTTACCAGAAACTTTAACAGTAACAAGATTAAGTCTAATTTCTGGAATGACAGCAGAAGAAGTAACAGATGAAGACCTTCAAAGCACTGAAGAAAGTAGTGGAGAAGGAATAAGTGAAGTAACAGAAGAAGAGTTAACACAAAATGCTCAAGAAGATAATAGTACAACAGAAAACATAGAATATCAAGATGAAATTAATATAGGTTCACTAGAACCAGGAGAGAATAAAGTATTAAGCTATGATATGACAATAAATAAATTAGACGAAGATTTAGAAATAGACTTCTCCGTAGTAGCAAATATAGGAGAAGATGAATATCGTTCAAACATTACAACTGAAGATGTGAAGAAGGCAGAAATATCTTTAGCAATGACAGCAAATCCAGAAGGAAATTATTTAAAAGCTGGAGATACACTAGAATATACTATTAATGTAAAAAATAACGGAACAGAAAATATTGAAGGGTTAATAATAAAAGATGATATACCAACAAGTTTAACAGTTAATAAAGTAACTTTTGATGATCAAGAAATTGAAGAATTAAAAGAAACAAACAATATAGAAATTAGTTGTGATATATCAGCCGGAACTGAAAGTACAATAAAAATAGAAACAGTTGTAAATTACTCAGCAGGAAGGTTAGAAGCGGAAGCAATAACAAATAAAGCAACAGCAGAGTTATTAGGAGAAGAAATTGCAAAAACTTCAGAAATAACACATATAATTGAAGCAAATGAAGGACAAAATGGTGGTGGAACAACAAATCCAGGTGATAATAATAATAATAATGTTGACGATAATGATGTAGCAAATGGAACAGGAATAATAACAGGTATTGCATGGTTTGATGAAAATGCAAATGGTGCAAGAGATGATAATGAAGAATTACTAAGAGGAGTAAGAGTACAATTATATAATACAGAAACAAATAACTTAGTAAAAAAAGAAGACGGAACAGTATTAGAAGTTACTACAAATGATAATGGTGTATATGTATTAGACCATATAGGAAATGGAAGTTATATTGTAATATTTAATTATGAAGATTCAACATATGGTTTAACAAAATATAAAGCAGAAGGTGTAAGCGAAACAAATAATTCAGATGCAATGATGAAAGAATTAACAATAGATGGACAATCACAAGAAGTTGCATCAACAGATATCATAGAAATGAATGAAGAAAATGTTTCAGACATTAATATAGGATTTATAGAATTACAAAACTTTGATTTACAACTTGAAAAATTTGTTAGCAGAATTGTTATTCAAGATTCAAGTGGAAGTACAGTAAGAGAATATAACGACGAAACACTTGCAAGAGCAGAGCTTGATGCAAAAAGAGTAAATGGAGCAACAGTATTAATAGAATACAAGATTAGAGTAAGTAATGTAGGTGAAGTAGACGGATATGTTAGAAGAATTGCAGATTATATGCCAAATGACTTAACATTTAGTTCAGAGCTAAACAAAGATTGGTATCAAACAGGAGCAGGACTATATAATGAAAGTTTAGCAAATGATGTTATAAAATCAGGAGAATCAAGAGAAGTAACATTAACATTAACAAAAGATATGACAGAAAATAATGTAGGATTAATTAACAACACAGCAGAAATAGATGAAAGCTATAATGAATTAGGATTAGCAGATAGTAATTCAACAGCTGGAAATAGAGCAAATGGCGAAAATGATATGGGTTCAGCAGATGTACTTTTAGGAATTAGAACTGGTGGAGCAGTCTATATTGGTGGAGCTATAGCCGGAGTTCTAGTTCTTGGAGCAGTAGCTTTTATAGTAATAAGAAAAAGAACAAAAAATAAAAATGAGGAAATATAAAGGAAAGGAGGGGGAATTTTAAATGAGTAGATTAAAGAAAATAACAATTAGTATAGTGCTAGCAATAATAGCAATGATAGCTTTTACAACAGAATCAAGTGCATATTATGTAGGTCAAAGGCTTACAGTAACAAGTAGTAATTACTTAAATAGTAGCAATATGTTTTGTATGGAGCATGGACAATCTATAAAAAGTAGAATGAATTTTACGGTTATATCAAATGTAAAAATCGAAGGAACAAAATCAACAGACCATACTGGAAAAACTATTGACCACTGGGATAATGCAAAATTTGCATACATATTGTCACAAAAGAGTGGAACAAGTAAACCTTATGGTATAGTACCAAACTCAATATGGAATTTTGCATATACTTGGATGAAAGATGTAGGACAACATCATGAAGGATTATATCTAGGATTTGCTGGAACTAAAAAAGGAAGTGCAAACTGGTTAGATCAAGCAGCAACAGACTATGCAAATGAAATATCAAATACTAATGGTGTAACAGATAATACTAATAAAGATAATATTCAAGTAACTACATATGAGAGGGACGGAAGTCAATATGTAAGAATAGGTCCATTCAATTGGAGCTTTGGTGGAAGACTAACAGAAGTAAATATATATGACCAAAATTCACAATCAATTGGTAACAAATTATTTAGTAGTTACTATGGAAGTGAAGAAAGATTCCTAGATGTTGGTAGCATAGAATCAGGAAGAGATTTCTATATTTCTATACCAGCAGATGGTAGTGTTAGTAAAATAACTAAAATAGATGGTAATATGCAAATAGACGTAAAAGGTGTAAACATCTGGTTCTTAGAAGCAACACAAGGATATCTACAAAACATGTTAATAAGAGAACCTTATGATGCACAACAAAATATAAGTTTAGATTTTGAATATGATATTCCTATCTTAGGTGACTTAAGAATTATAAAAGTAAATGAAGATAATACAGAAGTAAAATTACCAGGAGTTGGTTTCTATGTACAAAATAAACAACTAGGACAATATGTAAGACAAGATGAAAATGGTAACATTTCATATGTAAATAGTAGAGAAGAAGCAACAGAGTTTATAACAGATGGAAATGGTGAAATTTTAATTAGAAACTTACTTGTTGGAACATATGTAGCATATGAAACTAACAATCCAAACTATGGATATGAAGCACCTGTAGCAGAAGGAGAAGAAGCAACAATAGCAGCTAATAAAGTAACAGATTTCCAAATTGGAAATAAACAAATATATGTAAAACTATCAGGATTTGTATGGGTAGATAAACAATCAGGAAAACAATCACTTAGAAATGACTATTATGATACTGATTATCACCCAGAAGTTAATGACTATGAAGATGATAGTGATATATTATTAGATGGAATTACAGTAAGATTAAAAGATAGAACAACAGGTGAAACTGTAATGGAAGCAGTAACAGCAGATGGTGGAAAATATCAATTTGTAGATGTTTTAATTGAAAAATTACAAGACTACTATATTGAATTTGAATATGATGGATTAACATATACAAATGTGGTTCCACATCTAGAAAATGAAGAAAACGGTTCAAAATCAGCAGAAAATGCTACAGTAAGAGATGAATTTAACAAAGATTTTAGTTATATAGAAGGAGCAACAGAAAGTTCAGGAATAACTCTTGATGAAAATGGTAATAAAGTACATGACTTAAATTACAATGTTGACCAAAATGAACATACTTCAACATTAATCAATAATGGACAATACTTAATTACAGGAAACACAGACGAAACAGGTTATAGCATTAGAGACCATTTCGAATATGGAATGGAAGAAATCAAATGGATTAACCAAGGTTTATATGAAAGAAACATGCCGGATTTAGCAGTAGTTAAGGACTTACAAAATGTAAGAGTTGCAGTTAACGGTTACCAACATGTATATGAATATGCACAAAGATTTGTAAACCAAGGAGAATATGGAGACGGATTTAATGTTGGTGTAAAATTTGGTAATAGATATGGTTCACAATCATATACAAGAGCAATATATAAAGCAGATTATGAGTATGTAAATGAAAATGATCCAAGTAAGGAATTAAAAGTTTATGCAACATATAGAATTGCATTAAGAAATGAAGACGGTACTTCAACTTTAGTATCAAGAATAAATAGTATAGTAGACTACTATGATAATAATTATACACTTCTAAGAGCAGGAACAGAATTAGATGAAAATGGACAAATAACTGGAACTGAACTTACTCATACAGATTCAAACTATAATGACGAATACTCAAGAACAATAATTGATACAGATATAAGATTAGACCCTAACTCAGAATCATATGTTTACGTAGAATTCCAGTTAGATAGACAAACTGTATTAAACTTAATAAACGATGGAGAAGATACTCTTGAAAATGTTGTAGAAATAAATTCTTATTCAACATTTGATACAAATGGAAATATCTATGCAGGTATAGATAAAGACTCTAACCCAGGAAACGCTATACCAGGAAATAAAGCAACATATGAAGATGATACAGACTCAAGCCCAAGCTTTAAACTAGAAGTGGCAGACGC
>CALXAV010000007.1 GCA_944386385.1 uncultured Clostridia bacterium | reverse complement strand
GGTCAGGCTGGTCTAATGAGTTATTCTAGTCTGATTTTTTACAGCCTAACCATCGATAACATACTAAACATAATTGTACTTTTAATACTTGCAGGAGTTTCAATTGCAATGCTAACAGGAGAGAATGGAATACTTACACAAGTACAAAAAGCAAAAAATGAAACAGAAAATGCACAAACAGAGGAAGAAAATATATTAAGTGACTATGAAAACTATTTAAGTCAATATACGAATGGTGGATATGTAGAAAGTAAAGGAGTAAATGTACCAGTATTGAAAGGTGGAATGGAACTTGTAACTTATAATGAAGAAACTGGAAATTGGGAAACAAATAATTCTAGTTCAGCTTATGATTATGTAGCAGGAGAAGGAACAGAAGATAATAATTCTAGCAAATGGGCAAATGCAAAAGTAACAATAGGTGGAATAGATAGCTATTTTGTATGGATACCAAGATATGCATATAAAATAACATATAATAATCCTGAAGATATAAGTGCAGGTGGAACAATAGATGTAAAATTCTTGAAGGGAACAAGTAATATTGCAGCAGATGGAACAGTATGTAAATATGCAGATGATAGTACATTAAATAAAGAAATAGATTATATAATACATCCAGCGTTTACAAGTAATGTAGATTTAGGGGGGTGGAGAAACGAACTTACAGGAATATGGGTAGGAAAATATGAAAGCAGTTTAGTAAATAAAGAAGACCAAAGTAATATAGTCACAAATGATGAAGGAACAGGAAATATATTATTATCAAAAAACACAGACAAAGCAATAGCTATACAACCAGGTATGAGTTCTTGGAGATACTGTACAATTGGAAATATGTATACAAATGCTAGAGAATATGCGGAAAATTTAAATAGTCATATGTTAAAAAATAGCGAATGGGGAGCAGTAGCATATTTGACTAATAGCCAATATGGAAGAAATGGACATGAAGTTACAATAAATAATAGTGAAAACTTTATAACAGGTTTTGCAGGAATAGATATAAGTGCAACAAAAGAGGAAGGCGGAACAGATAATTATTCAAGCAAACAAGGAGTATTAGCAAGTAGCACGGGAAATGTATATGGAATATATGATTTATCTGGAGGAGCATGGGAAACTACAACATCGTACTATCAAGGAGGAAAAACATTAGGCAATACGACTTTTGCTAATGGAAAAAATAATCAATATTCAACGGTATATGAAAGTGATAATGAAGAAAATTATAAATGTGGAGATGCAACATATGAAGTAAATGATTGGAATGGAGATGAAAGTTGGTTTGTGAATGAATGGCAGGAATTTTTCAGAAGAGGTGGATGCAATACTAGTGAAACATTCGCGGGAGTTAATAGTTTTAGTAGGGATAATAGTAATGCATATAGTGCAACTGGTTTTAGAATTGCATTAATGATTTAAATGATGAAAATTCACTTAATGATGTGAACAAAAATAGCGGATATTTAGGCGATTTTGAAAATGCAAATATAGTGGGTACTATACCTCAATATGTAAGTATAGATAATGGGAAAACATACTTACCAGTAACTACAATGTTTGCAATCTTTTGTGAAATTTCTGAACTAACTACGATGCCCAAATTACCTACTACTGTAAAAGATATAACAAATTGCTTTATAAGATGTCCAAATTTAACTAACATTTCTAGTATTCCTACATCTGTTGGAAAATCTAGCTCTATATTTAAAGGATGTACTTCTTTAACACAAGCACCAGAAATTCCAATAAGTACTAAAGATATATCTGGAATGTTCGATGGATGCACAAGTCTTACAATCGGTCCTTCAATAATACCAAATAGTGTAGAGATTATGAGGCTAGCATTCTATGAATGTGAAAATTTAAAAGGTGAAATTACAATAGAAGCAAATTTAAGCGGAAAAATGATTATAGAACCATATCAGACTGATTTTTATTATTCATTTTATGATGTTTCTTTGAGCTCAAATAATGCATCTCTAAAAGTATATTTAAAAGATAATTTATATGAATTGTTTACTACAAATCTACCTAATGTTATTAATACTGCTTCTGGAAACTCTAATATAGAATTTCTTAAGCTTTAGCATAGTGAAACGAAGTGGAACAAAATAAGTCAAATGAACTGTAGTTTGAGAAAATGTAAAGCAAAATCAGTTGACAAAAGGATTGATAAGGTGTATAATTGTAAGGATTTAAGGGAGACTTTAAGTCCTTTTTTGCGGACTTAAAAAAGAGATTTTAGTAAAAAGAGGGGTAAGAGATGAACAATAAAAACATAAGAAATATCGCAATAATAGCACACGTAGACCATGGAAAAACAACATTAGTAGATGCAATGCTTAAACAAAGCCATGTATTTAGAGAAAATGAACAAGTAGCAGAAAGAATAATGGACTCAAATGACTTAGAGAAAGAAAGAGGAATAACAATTTTATCTAAAAATACAGCTGTAATGTATAATGGTGTAAAAATAAATATAGTAGATACACCAGGACATGCTGATTTTGGTGGAGAAGTAGAAAGAGTACTAAAAACAGTTGATGGAGTACTTTTATTAGTTGATGCTTTTGAAGGAGCAATGCCACAAACAAGAGAAGTTTTAAAGAAATCATTAGCATTAGGATTAAAACCAATAGTAGTAATAAATAAAATAGATAGACCTGGTGCAACACCTGAAAAAGTAGTTGACCAAGTAATTGAATTATTTATAGAATTAGATGCATCTGATGAACAATTAGAATTCCCAGTTGTATATGCATCAGCAAAAAATGGAATTGCAAAAATGGATTTAGAAGATGAAAGTGATAATTTACATTGTTTATTTGAAACAATAATAAATACAATAGATGCACCAAATTGTGATGAAGATGGACCAGCACAAATGTTAGTATCAAACATAGATTATGATGATTATGTAGGAAGAATAGCAGTAGGAAGAGTAGAACGTGGTTCAATGAAAGTTGGAATGCCAGTTGCAATATGTGGAAAAGAAGATAAGGTAACTCAAGGAAAAATAGCAAAAGTATATACACATATGGGACTAGATAAGGTAGAAGTAGAAGAAGGAAAAGCAGGAGATATAATAGAACTTGCAGGAATTCCTAATATAAATATAGGGGATACAATTTGTGATTTAAATCATCCAGAAAAAATCCCATTTGTAGATATAGATGAACCAACAGTATCTATGACATTTAGTGTAAACAATGGACCATTTGCAGGAAAAGAAGGTCAATTTATAACATCAAGACACATTAGAGATAGATTATTTAAAGAACTAGAAAGAAACGTATCATTAAGAGTAAAAGAAACAGATTCAGCAGATAGTTTTGAAGTATCAGGAAGAGGAGAGCTTCATTTATCAGTATTAATAGAAACAATGAGAAGAGAAGGTTTCGAACTATTAGTATCACGTCCAAAAGTTATTTATAAAGAAATAAATGGAGAAAAATGTGAACCAATAGAAGACTTAGTTGTAAATGTACCAGATGAAAGTGTTGGAACTGTAATTGAAAAATTAGGTAGAAGAAAAGCTGAAATGACAAATATGGAACCTGCAGAAGATGGACATACAAAAATAGAATTTAAGATACCTTCAAGAGGATTAATAGGATATAGAACAGAATTCTTAACAGATACAAAAGGTGAAGGAACAATGAACCATATATTTAATGGTTATGAACCTTATAAAGGAGAAATCCAAGCACGTGTTAGAGGAACAATAGTAGCATTTGAAAATGGAAAATCAGTAACATATGGATTATATAATGCACAAGATAAAGGTGAATTGTTTATCGGACCAGGTGTAGATGTATATGAAGGAATGATAGTAGGATTAAACTCTAGAGGAGAAGATTTAAGTATTAACGTATGTAAAGAAAAACACTTAACAAACACAAGAGCATCAGGTTCAGATGAAGCATTACGTTTAGTACCACCAATCCAAATGAGCTTAGAGCAAGCAATAGAATTTATCCAAGATGATGAATTAGTAGAAGTAACACCAAAATCAATAAGATTAAGAAAGAAAATATTAGACACTAAGGAAAGAGAAAGAGCAGCAAGGAGAAAATAATGAGAATTTTGGGGACGGGCCTTTTTTGTCTCATTTTGTAAAAATGTGAGATTGAGACAAAATAGCCCCGTCCCTATTTGTCTCAAAGAAGGGAAAGAAATGAATAAAGAAGAATTAAAGAAAATAAAAGAAAAAGCATTAGAAGAACATATACCAATAATAATGGACGATACTCTAGAAGTAATTGATGAATATCTAAGAGAAAATAAGCCTAAAAGAATGTTAGAAATAGGAACAGCTGTTGGATATTCTGCAATATGCTTTACAGAATTTTTAAGTGAAGATGGAAGCATAGATACAATTGAAAGAGAACATGATAGAGTAATAGAAGCAAAAGAAAACATAAAGAAAGCAGAAGTAGAAGGAAAGATAAATATCTATGAAGGAGATGCTGTAGAGATTTTACCAACATTAGAAGGAAAATATGATGCTATTTTTATTGATGCTGCAAAAGGTAAATATCCATTTTTTCTAAAAGAATCTCTTCGAATGCTTGCAGATGATGGTATAATATTTGCAGATAATATATTATATAAAGGATATGTTTTAAGTGATTATAATAAACATAAACAACGTACAGCTGTAAGAAATTTAAGAGAATACATAAAGGAAACAACAGAAGATGAAAGATTAGATACAAGAATATTAGAAGTAGGAGATGGACTAGCAATAACTAAATTTTCTAAAAAATAATATAAAAAATTAAATCTAAGAATTGAAAACAGCCAACTTTACGTTGGCTGTTTTCAAGAAGAATCAAATCCATACTTAATGTTAATTGCAATGTTCACTAAGATAGCTAGTAAGATAAGCATAGTCAAAGTCAAGATTGCGAAGAGAAGTCTTTAGTTTATTTAAATGAATCTTAAGCTTCTTGGTGTCTGCGGATTCTGACAGGACTTTCTCATCAGCATAAAGCTGCTTAGCCAGTTCTTGCAATTGAAATACATCTTCGAAAACGGACATGATTTTTCGATTGAGCTCATCTTTCGATGTCTCAGAGTCAAACTGTGGAACACTAGTTCCCATGAGTTCTCCTTTCAAATAAGATGTCTATAATAAATTATACTATATTTTACATAATGTTGCAAATGCTTGATAAGAAATGAAGAATATTTTATATAAAAAAGCAAATAATTTCTTGGATTTTATCAAGTTAAAAAATAAGAGCCCGGCCAAAGTTCAGCCGGGCTTGCGGAAGAGCCAAGAGTCGAGTTACAAACTCTACTCGGAAAAGCCGAAGCTTTTCTCGAGATGCTTGTACGCACACTCGATCTTGTCGGCCTCATTCTTGATCTGGCCAAGAAGCTCCCTGACTTCGGTGTCAGAAAGCGCGTGCGAGTGAGTTGCTTTCAACAAACGCGAGGATTGTTGAGATGCAGTATGACTGGCTTCGCACATGTCACGAATCAACGAGACTTCGTGATCTTCCCAAGACTTCAGTGTAGCCATAGTTCTCCCTTCAACCAATACCATACCCTATTGTATGGTTCCTTATGCTATATGTTAACATATTTTACATAATATTGCAAATGTTTTTGGAAAAATATTGTTTATTTTGTTAGAAAGTGTTATTATAGTAGTTGTGCTATTTTAATACATATTTCCTAAGAATCACTGGTATGATACCAGTTTACATATGTGTAATGACAGCCCTTTAAATAAAGGAGGAAAAGTGGCAAAGCATATCTTTAAGTATTTGGCGCTTGTGGCAATTTGCGGAATAGTAGTTTATCTACCAATGAACTATTTAGTAAGAACAGTGAACAAACAGTTTGAAGCTTATATAAATGAGGAGGCACAAAAGGACTTTGATGTTCTTGACGATATAACCAAGAAGATTGAAGAAGGTGAAAATCCAAAAGAAGACTTAGAAAACATCGATAGTTATAATTTCCAAGAAGATGGAAATATCTTATCCTTAGAAGAAGGATTAGCAAAACTGACTGTCCATATGGATAGTGATAATAATATTGAGAGTGTTTCTAGACTAACCACAAAAGGTGTTTATGTCTTTATTTTTTCTAGTGCTTCATTTGTTGCTTTCACTATAGCTTTTATAGTTTGTGAAGTCTTGCTCGTTAGGAAGGCAGACAAACTTTTATCTTCCAAGCAAATTACAGATGAAGTTAAAAATACAAAAGAATAGCTTATGAGCGAGACCTTACTAATTTAGTAGGGTCTTTTTATGTTGAAAAATGTTTAAAAATATGTTATTATAGAATATGTGAAATTTGAAAAAAGGAGAAATATATATGAAAAAACCAGAACTATTAGCACCAGCAGGATCATTTGAAAAAGCTAAAATAGCATTTTTATATGGAGCAGATGCAGTATACTGTGGAACATCAGAATTATCATTAAGAACTAGAGCAGATATGCAAGATGACGATTTAGAAAATACAATAAAATATGCACATAGTATAGGAAAAAAAGTGTATGTAACACTAAATATTTTTGCATGGGACGAAAAATACCCAGAAATAATTAATATGGCAAAAAAATTAGAAGAATTGAAACCAGATGGAATTATTGCAGCAGATGGAGGAGTAATAGAAATATTAAAAGAATATGCACCAAGTGTAAAAATAAATGTAAGTACACAAGCAAATATAGTAAGTCTTCATTCAGCAAATTTTTGGTACAAAAATGGTGCTAAAAGAATGATAATGGCAAGAGAAATGAATAAAGAACAATTAAAATATATAATGGAAAACAAACCAGAGGGAATGGAAATAGAAATATTTATTCATGGTGCAATATGTTTTGCTTTTTCAGGAAGATGTTTCTTAAGCGATTTCTTAGCTTGTAGAAGTGCTAATCTTGGTGATTGTGCACAAAGTTGTAGATGGTCATATAATTTATATGCAGAAGAGAAAAATAATCCAGGTGAATTAATGCCAATAGAAGTAGATAAATATGGAACAAGTATCTTTTCTTCAAAAGACCTATGCTTAATAAAAGAAATACCAGAAATAATCGATATGGGTGTAGACAGTATGAAAATAGAAGGAAGATTAAAAACAGAATATTATCTAGCAAGTGTAATAAATGCATATAGGCATGCAATAGATGATTATGAAAAAGACCCTGAAAATTACGATTATAAGAAATATCTAAAAGAATTAGATAAAGTAAAAACAAGAGGATTAACAACATTTTATTTTAATGATAGAAATAATAAAGATATCCAAGAATATAAAGGAAGACAATATAACGAGGATTACGAATTTGGAGGAAAAGTTGTAGAATATAATGAAGATATTTCTACAATAGAAATAAAAAATAAATTAAATGTTGGAGATACATTAGAAATAATAGTTCCAAACAAAATAGAACCATATGAATTTAAAATTGAAAAACTATTTGATTACGAAACAGATGAAGAAATAAATGAAATAAGTCCAGGAGTAAAAGGACAAAAAGTAAAAATGCATCTACCAATAGAATGTAAGAAAGATTGGATAATTAGAAGAAAAAAATAAATGAAACAAATTGGGGACAGGTCTTAAATGTATCATTTTTATAAATAATATAAAAATGATATCAAGACTTGTCTTTTTCTTTAGTTCCTAGATAATCCAAACTTTTCTTCAAATTCAGTCATAACCTCTTCCATATCACAATAATTTCCGTTTTCAATATCTTTTAAAGCCAAATTCATTTCCGCTAAAATATCTTTCTTAAGCTCCTCGAAAGTATCATAATGTTTATCAAAATGTTCTGATATTAATTTATCAACATTTTTCCATCTAAATTTGAACAAATTTTATTTGATGTCATAAAGAATACCTCCTAAAATAGTATAAATAAATTATATTAAAATTATAGTAAAAATGCAACAAAGACAAACAAAACTCTTTAAAATGTTTTGCTAAAGTATTACTCTTTACCAAATAAAGAAAATAGTAAAAAGCCAAGTAATATGCAAAGAATAGAAATGATACTTGTTATATCAAAAGAAATATCAGGCATAAGTACTAAAATAGAGCCTAGAGAAAAACCTATAATTGAATAAAAGGTCTTCTCATAAAAATTGTTTAGTAAGAAATCAGTTAGCTTCATAAATATAAAGCAACCAACAATTAAACCCAATCCCATAGGAATTAACACAGGAAAATATAATGTAGAAATAGAAGATATGTAAGTGCTATAAACTCCCATAAGCATTAAAATAATAGTACTACTAACACCAGGAACTATTATTCCAACAGACATAATAAATCCTGCTATCATTAAATAAAAAAAATTAAAAGAAGAACCAGGCTGAGTATTCGGAATATAATTTTCTAAAATAACTAGAAAAACACCAAATAAAAATGCAAATAAAGTATATAGTAAAAAGATTGGTTTAAATTCGGATTTTTTATTAGATTCTTTTATTAAAGAAGGAACACTTCCTAAAATTAATCCTATAAAAATAGATTTTATTTGTATAGGAAAATGAATTAGAAAATAATTTAAAAAATTACTAAAAATTAAAACACCAATTGCAACTCCAATAACAATTGGAAGTAAAAACTTTATATTTGTTTTAATATCTTTAAAAAAATGTATAATACTATCTAATAATTTTTCGTAGATACCAAATATAATACAAAGAACACCACTGCTAATGCCTGGAAGAATTGCTCCACTACCAATTAATATTCCTTTAGCACAATTTAATAAAAATGTCATATAAAACACCTCTATAAAGCTTATTAGAAAAAGTCTTAAAAAATTCTATAAATAATAATTTTATGGGGTCAGGCACTTTATTTTTTTTGACTCATATAATGAGAGTAGTTAAGAGTTTGGAGGTGCATTTATGTTATCAGCACTTGGAATCACAGGAATTTTTAGTTTTTTTGAATTTCTAAAAACAGCCGTATTTGCTGTTCGGATATATTCAAGGAGGAACATTATTTCCAGAACCACTTTCTCGGAGAAGAGGAAAGAAATTATTTAGAGCAAATGGCAAAAGGGGATAGTGAAGCAAGAAATATTTTAATAGAAAGGAACTTAAGATTAGTAGCACATGTTGCTAAAAAATACAGTACTGCAAAAGTAGACCAAGATGATTTGATATCAATAGGAACAATAGGATTAATAAAAGGGATAAATAGTTTTAATCCTGAGAAAAAAACAAGACTTTCTACATATGTTGCAAGATGCGTGGATAATGAAATACTAATGTTTTTAAGAGCTAATAAAAAATTAGGAGCAGAGGTGTATTTAAATGAGCCGATAGGGAAAGATAAAGATGATAATGTAGTAACTCTTCAAGAAGTATTAGAAAATAATGAGAGAAATATAGAAGATGAAGTAGATATAAAGATGAAAGTAAAATTACTATATCACAAAATGAAATCTGTTTTAAAAGATAGAGAAAAGACAATACTTGAATTAAGATTTGGATTAGGAGGTAAAAAACCTAAAACACAAAATGAAATTGCAAATATGATGGGAATATCTCGTTCATATGTATCTCGAATAGAAACAAAAGCAATTAGTAAATTAGCTAAGGAAATAAAAGAATAAAACAAAAATTACTAGATATAATATGTGTTAATAATATATTAAGAAAGTATTTTGTTAAAAAACTTCACGCGCAAAAATAAATATGATATAATATCCAAAAATAAGAATGAGGTAGATTTATGCAAAGAGTAAAATTAAGAGATAGAATATTGCCTAAATATACAAAAGGTGAAGAAATATTTAATATGACTTCACATATAGTAGGAGCGGCACTTGGAATTGTTGCAACAGTATTATGTGTTGTTTTTGCCGCAATACATGGGAATGTATATGGAGTTGTAAGTGGAGCAATATATGGTGTTACAATGATAATACTTTATACTATGTCTAGTATATATCATGGGTTAAGTCCTAAAAGATATTCAAAAAGAGTATTTCAAGTATTAGATCATTGTTCAATATTTTTATTAATTGCAGGTTCATATACACCCTTTGCACTATGTACAATCCGTGAATATGATACAGCATCTGGTTGGATTATATTCGGAGTGATTTGGGCAGTTGCAATACTTGGAATTGTATTAAACTCAATTGATATAAAAAAATTTAAAGTATTTTCAATGATATGTTATTTACTTATGGGCTGGTGTATAGTATTTAAAATAGGACTATTACCTAAGCTTTTAGGAACAGCTGGTTTTGTACTATTATTATTAGGTGGAATTGCATATACAGTTGGAGCTGTGCTATATGGAATAGGTAAGAAACATAAATATATGCATTCAATATTTCATTTGTTTATATTATTAGGAAGTTTATTACAATTTTTCTGTATATTATTATATGTAATGTAAAAAACAAAAGAAGTAGAAAAATGTCTTTTCTACTTCTCACGAACTTAATTCATTCTATCATAAAACAATAAAAAAATCAAATTACAAAAAAGCTTGATTAAGAGAGAATAAATTCAAAAAAAGAAGGTAAACATATATAATAAATAATAGATAAACTTTTAAGGGAAAAATTACATTTGATATTATTTATTACTTATGCTAAAATAAAAACAACTTAAAGAGGTAAGCAATAATAAAGAATATAAACCCTGCGTAGTACGTGTAGACTTAATTTTTAGAACCAACACACATTAAGAGGGGCCGATCTCTCAAATATGGCGTGCATGCTTACAGTATATAGTAAGAAGCCCAGGAGTATTTAGGTAGGCACCCACCTGTTTTTAGGAGCAGGTCCTTAAAAATTAAAAGCATTACGGCTAAGGCGGGGAAATTTATATAATAAGCAGTAGAGATACTGTATATATAAAACAAAAAGAACCAGTTAGCAAATAACTGGTTTTTCTTGTAAATGTTTTTTGACCCCGTCCCAAAAAACATCAATTTTTTATTTTCCTAATTCCATTATAGCTTTTGCATAAATTTTACATGCAAGTACTAAATTATCAATTTCAACAAATTCATCTGTTTGATGACACATATCTTTGTGTCCTGGAAAATTTGGACCAAATGAAATACAGTTTTTGAAAGCACGTGCATATGTAGCACCACCAATGGCAATAGGCTCTGCATTTGAATTTGTTTCTTCGTTGAAAATTCTACATAAAGTTTGTACTAATTTATCATCTTTAGGGACATATAAAAAGTCTTCAGTAGATGTAGTTTCAAAATTTATAGAAGAATAATTCTTACACAAATTTTCAAAAGATTTTTCTATTTCAGAAATAGTAGTGTTTATTGGTATTCTTAAATTCATACCAATTTTTAAAACATTATTTTCTAAAGAAAAATCACCAACATTTAAAGTAAGTGTTCCAGATTCATCTTCACAAGAAATTCCAAGTGAAGTTCCATCATATTCTGTGTTTATATATCTATTAAAGAAATCTAATAATTCTAAATTACAATTAAATTTTTTAAATGTTAAAGATAAAACAAGTAGTAATCTAGAAATGGCGTTTACACCTAAATCAGGGTGAGCAGCGTGAGATTGAACGCCATATGAAGTTAGTTTTACCTCGTTGCTACTTAATTTATAAATATCAATTTCAAAATTATTTTCTTTAATGAATTGTTTTAAAGTTTTTATTAAATCATTAATTTCTATATTATCTTCGTTTATTTCTAAGACTAAACTACAAAATTTAGGAACAACATTAAGAGCATTGTTATTACAGTCAATTTCTTTAATCTTAATTTTATCAGAAGCATTTTTATAATCTTCCTTAATATAACAACTCAAAATAGATTTTTCAGCATATATACAAGGAAAATCAGCATCAGGACTAAAGCCAACAGTAGGTAATTCTTCAGCTTCTTTATAATGGTCAATACATTTCCAATCATTTTCTTCATTAAGTCCAATTATTAAACGAACTCTTTTATTTAGTTTATAATTATCCATAACAGCTTTCATCGCATAAAGGCTTGAAACTACTGGGCCTTTATCATCAATTGCACCTCTACCAAAGATTTTTCCATCTGAGATAGTTCCAGAAAATGGAGGGAAAGTCCAGTCAGTACCTTCAGGCACTACGTCTAGATGTCCTATAATTCCAAGAAGTTCATCACCTTCACCAAATTCTATGTATCCACAATAGCCATCAATGTTTTTAGTTCTAAATCCTAATTTTTCTCCTAAATCCAACATATATTCCAAAGCAGAATTTACATTTTTACCAAACGGCATTTTTTCATCATCTGATTTTTGATATACACTTGGGATTCTTATCAATTCTTGAGTTGTTTTTACAATATCATATTTTAAATTATTAATAATATTATCTAACATGTAATCACCTTACCTTTTTTACTAACACATTATAACATATTATAGACAAAGATGAAATAGAAGAAAAAATTTAAAATAATTGTAGTAAAAAAATATAATGTGTGTTATATTAAATTTGAAAAGGTGAGGTGATATTTTTTGAAGTTAGAAAATGTAGAAGAATTGGAAAAACAAGCGAAAGTAGTAAGGAGAGGAATTGTTGAACAAGTATACAAAGCAGGTTCTGGACACCCAGGAGGTTCATTATCTATTGCTGATATAATGACAGTATTATATTTTAATGAACTGAATATTGATGAGAAAAATCCTAAGTGGGAAGATAGAGATAGAGTGGTATTATCAAAAGGACATTGCGTACCAGCATTATATAGTGCTTTAGCCAATAGAGGTTTTTTTGATGTCAGTGAGCTTACAGGTTTTAGAGAGATTGAAAGTAATCTTCAAGGACACCCTGATATGACAAAAGTTCCAGGTGTTGATATGTCAACTGGTTCATTAGGGCAAGGATTGTCAGCGGCGGTAGGTATGGCAATAGCAGGAAAGCTAGACAAGAAAGATTATAGAGTTTATTGCCTATTAGGAGATGGAGAAATAGAAGAAGGACAAGTTTGGGAAGCAGCTATGGCAGCTAGCAAATATAAGCTTGATAATTTATGTGTAATAGTAGATAATAATAATTTACAAATAGATGGAACAATAGAAGAAGTTATGAGTTCATATCCAATAGATGAAAAATTTAAGAGTTTCGGCTTTCAAATAATAAAAATAGATGGTCATAATATAGAAGAGATTATGAGTGCATTTGAAGTTGCTAAAAATGTTAAAAATATGCCAGTATGTATAATTGCAAAAACAATTAAAGGAAAAGGTGTATCATATATGGAAAACAAAGTAGAGTGGCATGGAAAAGCACCAAATGAAGAACAATATAAGATAGCGATGGAAGAATTAAAATAGAAATAAAATAAGGAAGAGATTCTAATGATATAATATTTTTTGATGATAGGGAAAAGAATGTGGAATAAATGCTTACTTAGTTACAGGAGATAATATAAAGGAGTGTAGTATATGGAAGAAATAAAAAAAGCAACAAGAGAAAGTTATGGAGAAGCTTTACTAGAGTTGGGAAAAGAAAATGAAAATGTTGTCGTTTTAGATGCAGATTTATCAACAGCAACTAAAACAAATATGTTTGCAAAAGAATTTTTTAATAGATTTTTTGATATGGGAATAGCAGAAGCAAATATGATGGGAGTTGCAGCAGGACTAGCTACTTGTGGCAAGATACCTTTTGCTAGTACATTTGCTGTGTTTGCAGCAGGAAGAAGTTATGACCAAATAAGATGCAGTGTATGTTATCCAAAATTAAATGTAAAGATTTGTGCAACACATGCAGGAGTTACTGTAGGGGAAGATGGAGCAACACATCAAATGTTAGAAGATATTTCTATGATGAGAACAATGCCTAATATGATAGTGATGTCAACTTGTGATGATGTAGAAACAAAGTGGGCAGTAAAAGAAATATCAAAGATGGATGGACCAGTGTACTTAAGATTAGCTAGAATGAAAACTTCAAAAATATATGATGAAAACCAAAAATTTGAAATAGGAAAAGGAATACAAATAGGAGAAGGAAGAGATGGAACTGTATTTGCAACAGGAGTAACAGTTGGGCAAGCATTAATTGCAAAAGAACAGTTAAAAGAAAAAGGAATAGATATAAGAGTAGTTGATGTTCATACTATAAAACCAATAGATAAAGAACTTATTATTAAATGTGCAAAAGAAACTAAAAAATTAATTTCAATAGAAGACCATAGTATAGTAGGAGGATTGGGGTCAGCAATAGCTGAAGTATTAACAGATGAATATCCAGCTAAATTAACTAGATTAGGAGTTCATGATACATTTGGAAGGTCAGGAAAAGCAGAAAAACTAATGGAGTATTTCGGAATAACTGCAAAGGATATAATTGAGGAAGTAGAAAGAGAGTTTCACGTTTAGTGAGTCTCTTTTTATTATTGTGAATTTTTTGTAAATTTTGAAAATATAAGAAAAACGACGAAAAAGAGAAAATAAGCGAATAAAACCAACATTTTCTATCATATTTTTTAGAAAAAACTATTGCAAAAAATAAACTTTATTGTTATTATAAGAGAGTAAAGTAAGATAGAATACTATGCCATTAAGAAATATAGAAAACAAAAGGTAAGGAGAAGCTAAGATGATAGAATTTAGAAATGTTACAAAAATATATGACACAGGAACTAAAGCAGTAAAAAATGCTAACTTTGTAATAGATAAAGGAGAGTTTGCATTTTTAGTAGGTTCTTCAGGAAGTGGAAAATCAACACTTATTAAACTAATATTAAAGGAAGAAGAACCAACATCAGGAAATATAATAATAAATGGAAAAGATACAACTTTTCTAAAACCAAATAGAATACCATATTTAAGAAGAAGTATGGGAGTAGTATTTCAAGATTTTAGACTTTTACCAGATAAAACTGTATATGATAATGTAGCATATGCTATGTATATTGTAAGAGCTACTCCAAGGCATATTAGAAGACAAGTACCAATGGTATTATCACTTGTAGGTTTAAGTGGAAAAGCTAAAATGTATCCAAATGAACTATCAGGAGGAGAACAACAAAGAGTAGCATTAGCAAGAGCGTTAGTAAATAATCCATCTATGTTAATAGCAGATGAACCAACAGGAAACTTAGATCCAGATACAGCATGGGATATAATGAACTTATTAAATGACATCAACATGAGAGGGACAACAGTTGTTGTTGCAACTCATGCAAAAGATATAGTAAACGAAATGAAAAAAAGAGTAATACACATTCGCAAGGGCGAAATAATTAGAGATGATAAAAAAGGCGGTTATGATTATGAAATATAGCGTTTTAGGATATTTTATAGGTGAAGGATTTGGTAACGTATTAAAAAATAAAAAATCAACTGGTGCTTCTCTTATGATTATGTGTGCTACTATGATTATATTTGGTATATTCCTAATTTTAGGAGAAAATATCAATCACTTTGTAGACGAAGTAGAATCAGAACAGGGAATACAAGTATTTGTCAAAAATGAAGCAACACAAGAACAAATAGATAAATTAGGAGAAGACATAAGAGCTATTGATGGAGTAAGTACAGTAGACTTTGTATCAAAAGATGAAGCATTAGAGCAAATGAAAGAAAGATTTGGAGATAGACAAGATTTACTAGAAGGATACGAAGGAGAAAATAATATATTTACAGCATCATATGTAGTAACTTTAACAGATTTAACAAAAAGTCAAGCAGTACAAGACCAAATTAATACATATACAGATGTAGTAAAGAAAATTACAAGTAAAGATGAAGTTGTAACAACATTAATTAATTTAGCAAATGGAATTAAGATTGTAACAGGAGTAATCTTAGCATTATTAATTATAATTTCAATATTTATTATAGCAAATACAATAAAACTTACAGTACATGCAAGAAGAAAGGAAATTTCAATTATGAAATACGTAGGTGCAACAAATGGATTTATAAGATGGCCATTTATTGTAGAAGGTATGATAATAGGAATTTTAGCAAGTATAATTTCAATTGTAATAGTTGGAGGAGCTTATACACTTATTGCAGACAAACTAGTAAGTTCAGAATTTATGCAATTAATTAATATGAGCCTAATTAGTTTTGGTGACATGTTTAATTCAATAATATTTGTTTATATGTTACTAGGAATTGGTATAGGTGTTCTTGGAAGTGTAATCTCAATGAGAAAATATTTAAAAGTATAAAGGAGAAAAAATGCGAAAGTTTTTAATTATAATTTTAGCTTTTGTAATATGTATTTTTAGTATTTTTCCTTATGTACATGCAGAAAATGAGACAGAAAATAATCAGACAAATACAACAAATACGGCAGTAGAAAATTTACAAAATGAAAGAAATGAAATTCAAAACCAAATGAATGAGGCAAATGGACAATTAGAAGGAGTACAAAACGATTTATCAGAGAATTTACAGCAAGTACAAAAATTAGACGAAAAGATTTCAGAATCAGAGCAAGAGCTAAATGATTTAAATACACAGATAACAGATTTACAAAGTTCAATAGATGAAGTAGAAGCAAATCTACAAACAGCGCAAGCATCATATGATTCACAAAAAACATTATTGGATAATTATTTAATTGAAGTACAAGAATCAAGTGATGTTGAGTATTTAGATGTTTTACTTAGCTCTAAGAATATTTCAGAATTCTTATCTAGCTATTTCTTGATTTCAGAGCTTGCAAGTTATGAAATGGATTTATTAGATGACATGCAGGCTAAGAAAGATGAAATAGAATTATCTAAAACAAAATTAGAGCAGGATAGAGAACAATTAGCAACAATAAAAGCAAATCAAACAAAGACAGCTACTATTTTAGAGAATACAAAAACAGTAAGAGAAAATTTCATATCTAAATTGTCAGACCAAGAAAAAGAAATTCAAGCTCAAATAGATGAATATAATACAAGATTTGAAGAAATAAATAAAGAAATTTTAGAATTAGCACAAGGAAGTATAGCAGCAGAGTATATTGGTGGAGAACTTGCATGGCCAGTACCTGGTTATACAAGAATAACTTCTAAATATGGAATGAGAACTCACCCAATTACAGGAGTTTACAAATTACATACTGGTGTAGATATAGGAGCACCAATGGGAGCAAACTTTATTGCGGCAAATGATGGGATAGTCACAAAAGCAAGTTATAATGGTGCATATGGAAATATGGTAATAATAGACCATGGTGGGGGAGTATCTACATTATATGCACATGGATCAGAAATTTTAGTTGAAGTAGGACAAACAGTAAAAAGAGGAGACCCAGTATTAAAAGTAGGTTCAACAGGATATTCAACAGGTGCCCATGCACATTTTGAAGTAAGACTAAATGGTGTTGTAACAGACCCAATGCCATATATAACAAATGGATTAGTACCACAAACACAAACAAATGAAGAAACAACGAACTAATAAAAAGTAAAAAATGAAAGTAGGAGGAACTTATGAAAAAAGTAGTATTAAAAATAGTGGGGATAGTTTTAATGATAGTAGTCCTTTTACAAATGACACTTTTAACAAGCTTTGCGTCGGATTTAAGTGATGTTAATGAAAAAATAGACCAAAAGGAAGAAGAAATAGATGGAATACAAGAAGAAAAATCAGCAACAATGCAAGAAGTAGAAAACTTAATGGCTCAAATTACGGATTATCAAAATCAGATTGATGATTTGGATACACAAATAGAAGATTTAAATACTCAAATAGAAGAAGCACAGAAAAAAGTAGATGAAGCACAGGCACAATATGATGAAAATAAAAAATTAGCAGAAGAAAGATTGGTTGTAATGCAAGAGTCAGGGGATACGACATATTTGGATATGTTACTTACTTCTAATAGTATAACAGATTTAATTTCTAGCTATTATCTAGCTTCAGAATTGGCAGAAGCTGATACTGAACTTTTAGATGGTTTAGACGAAGAAAAACAAAATCTTGAAAATGCTAAAACAGAATTAGAAAATAGTAAAAAAGAACTAGATACATCAAAAGCAAATAAACAAAGTGTAGCAACTCAATTACAAGAAAGTAAAGAACAAAAAGATGCTAAAGTTGCCCAATTAACTTCAGATGAGAAACAAGCACAAGAAGAACTAGAACAATTTGAAGCAGATAAGAGAGAAATTCAGGCAGAACTTGCAAGAATAGCAGCTGAAGAAGAAAAAAATAGACAACAGAATGGTGGGGCAACAATAATTACAGGAAATCCAAGTTCAAGTGGATATATATTCCCTGTAGCAGGTTTAAGTAAAGCTAATATAAGAAATAAAAGCTATCCTTCTTATGCAGGACATACTGGAGTAGACGTAAATATCAATGTTACTGGAAAAAGTGTTGTAGCAGTTAAAGATGGAACTGTCGTAACATCAACAGCACTTAAAAATTCAAATGGTTCTTACAGAAGTTATGGAGAATATGTAGTAATAAATCATCATGACGGAACAATGACATTATATGCACATATGCTTGCAGGTTCTCGTAGAGTATCAGCAGGACAAACAGTAAAACAGGGACAGGTAATAGGTACAGTTGGATCAACAGGAAATTCAAGTGGTACACATCTTCATTTTGAGGTTAGAGTAAACGGAAGACCAGTAAATCCATTACCATATTTACCATAAAATGATAACATTAGAAAACAACAAAAGTGAAATTCTTGATTTATATTTTACTCGTAATATATTAAATATATTAGTAAAATTATAGGAGGAACTTATGAAAAGGATAACTTTAAAAGTACTTGGAATACTTGTTGTATTAGTTATGCTGTTACAAACAATAGCGGTAGCTGCAACAAATGCAGACATAGAGGAAAACAATGAAAAAATTGATGAACTAAAAGAACAAAAAAGTGATGTTCAAGATGAAAAATCAGATACACAAAAAGAAGTAGATGATTTAAATACACAGATTTCTGATTATCAATCACAAATCAATGAATTAGATACTAAAATTACTGATTTAAATACTCAAATAGAAGAGTCACAAAAAAAGCTAGACGAGGCACAAGCTGAGTATGATGAAAATAAAAAATTGGCAGAAGAAAGATTGGTAATTATGCAAGAGTCAGGAGATACATCTTATTTGGATTTTATATTATCTTCTGATAGTGTAACAGATTTAATTTCTAGTTATTATTTAGCGACAGAATTAGCACAAGCAGATACAGAACTTCTAGATGGATTAGAAGAGGAAAGACAAGCTGTAGAAGATGCTAAAACTGAATTAGAAAATAGTAAGGCTGAATTAGATAGTTCAAAGACAGAAAAAGAGAGTGTTTCTGCTCAGCTAGAAGTTGCAAGAAATGAAAAAAGTCAAAAAGTAACAGAGTTATCAGCAGAAGAACAAGATATACAAGCAGAAATTGATCAGTTAGAAAAAGATAACCAACAAATTTTAAATGAAATTAGAATTGCACAAGAAAAATATAAAGCTCAATTAGAAGCGTTAAAGAATCAATCAAATAGTAATAATGGTGGAGGTCAAACAGGAGGAGGACATTCAGGAGGAACAACAACTGGTTCAGGATCAGGAATATTTATTGTTCCTATTAAGAGCTATAGTTATATTTCAACAAATGGATATTATTCTTCAGGAAAATTCCATGGAGCAATAGATTATGCAGCAAGTTCAGGAACACCTGTATATGCAGCAGCTGATGGAGTAGTTATGACAAAAAAAGATATGACAACAAGCTATGGAACATATGTTGTAATACAACATGCAAATGGATTACAAACTTGGTATGGACATGGAACACGAGGTTCAATAAGTGTATCTCCTGGCCAAACTGTTAAACAAGGACAACAAATAATGTTAAGTGGGGATACAGGGAATTCTTCAGGGCCACATTTGCATTTTGAAGTTAGAAAATCACCATATAATTATAGTTATTCCGCTAAGAAGTATGGAGATGATTCTAGAGTAAATCCAAATAATTATTTTTAAAGTATAATTATGTACTTGTGTTGTAATTTAATAAATAAAAATACATATAATTAATTAAATAACAACTTTAATTTTATATGGGCGGAAATTATCCGCCCAGCTTTAGTACTTTAAGTACCAAACTAAAAAGTGGAGGCTAAAAATGGAAGAACAGAAAAGATTTAAAACTTATAAAGTCATAATGCTAATTGTTTTGGTAGCATTTATAACTTTTTTATTAACATCAATTGGAATGTATCAATATTTTACAAATGATGGATTTGGAAAAAGCCTTGTTGCAAAGTCAGATGCAAATGAGGAATTAGTAAATACTTTAGACCAATATAGAAGAATAATAGATAAATACTATCTAGGAGATATTGATGAAGAAAAATTAAAAGAAGGAGCAATTAGCGGATATGTAGCCGGTCTAGGAGATGAATATACAGAATATATTTCTAAAGAAGATATGGCTGATTATATGGCAGATACAACAGGAAATTTTGTAGGTGTTGGAATATATATGGTACAAGATACAGAAGCAAATAGAATAATGGTATTATCTCCAATAAAAGGTGGACCAGCAGAAAAGGCGGGATTACAACCTGGAGACTATATAACAGCAGTAGATGGAGTACAGTATACAGGAGAGCAAATGACAGAAGCTTCAAATAAAATTAAAGGTGAAGAAGGAACAAATGTTAAATTAGAAGTTTTAAGAGGAAATGAGACTTTAAACTTTGAATTAACAAGAGAAAATATTAAAGTAAACCCTGTTGAAGGTGAAGTATTAGATAACAATATAGGTTATATAGCATTTTCTTCATTTGATGATGGAACAGCAGAGGAATTTAAAGCTAAATTTGAGGAACTACAAGGAAAAGGAATCAATTCACTAATAATAGATTTAAGAAATAATGGTGGAGGAATTGTAGATGAAGCTTTAAAGATTGCAAATTACATATTAGACAAAGATTCAGTTATTTTATATGAAGTAGATAAAAATAATAATGAAACAGAAGAAAAAACAACTGATGACCCAATAATTAATATGCCAATAGTCTTATTAACTAATGAAAATACAGCAAGTTCATCAGAAATACTAGCTGGAGCATTAAAAGACCATGGAAAAGCAACAATAGTTGGAACAAAAACATATGGAAAAGGAGTAATTCAACAATTACTTACATTACCTGATGGAAGTGGATTAAAGATAACTTCTGAAAAATATTTAACACCAAATAGAACAGAGATAAATAAAGTTGGAATAGAACCTGATGAAGAAGTAGAATTACCAGATACAGTAAAGAATGTTTTAGATGTTGAAAGAGATGAAGACACACAATTACAAAAAGCGATTGAAGTATTAAATAAAAATTAAAGCGAGGGATAGTAATGAATTTACCAAATAAATTAACTATATTTAGAATAATATTGGTACCTATAATGGTGATAATTCCGTTTTTTGGAATAGATGGTAAAATTCTAGGAATACCAATAGAATGGATTATAATTGATAGCATATTTATTATAGCTTCTATTACAGATAAACTAGATGGTTATCTAGCAAGGAAAAATCATCAAGTAACAGCATTTGGTAAATTCTTAGATCCTTTAGCTGATAAAATATTAGTATTAGCAGCTATGATGATGTTAGTTGAAATGCAAAAGTTACCTGCGTGGATACCAATTATAGTATTAGCTAGAGAGTTTGTGGTATCAGGATATAGATTAATCGCAGTAGAGCAAGGTGGAGAAGTAATTGCAGCATCTAAATGGGGAAAACTAAAAACATTAACTCAAATGATAGCAATCATTTTAGCCTTTGTAGATTTAAATGCATTTGGAGACTGTTTCACAGGAGTCTTACAAGGTGGAGACTTAGTATTAAACTTAATTGTAACAATTATGATGATTATACAAGTTATTGCAACAATATTCTCTGGAGTAGATTATTTAAAAGGTGCTAAAAAATATATGCAAGTTAAATAAAGACAAATGAAAAAATAGAAAATAAGAATACTTTTAAGATAAAATGAATATAATGTTAAATAAAAAATGGAGTTTGCTTGACAAATTTCATTTTTTGCCGTAATATAGTAAATGATTTTCTAAAGGAAAACATACAATTTACCTAAAGAGAGGAGAAATGAACAATGGATGAGAAAAAAGAAGTACTATTAACACAAGAAGGATATGATAAATTAGAAGAGGAGTTAAATTATTTAAAAACAGAAAAAAGAGCTGATATAGCAGATAGAATTAAAGTTGCATTAGGATTTGGAGATTTATCTGAAAACTCAGAATATGATGAAGCAAAAACTGCACAAGCAGAGAATGAAACAAGAATTGTAGAACTTGAAGATAAATTAAGACATGCAAAAATAATTGACCAAAAAGATATTAATACTGAAACAGTTCAAGTAGGAAATATTGTTAAAGTATTAGATATGGAATTTGATGAAAAGATTGAATACCAAATTGTTGGTTCTACAGAAGTAAATTTAGCTGAAAATAAAATTTCTAATGAATCACCTTTAGGAGCTGCTTTACTTGGGGCTAAAAAGAATAATGTAGTCGAAGTAAATGCACCAGCAGGAGTTATGAAGTATAAAATATTGTCTATAAAAAAATAATTTTATTAAGCTGTTTTTTGGGACGGGGTCAAAAAGCAGCTTTTTACTTTTAAAGGGGTTTGAAGCAAGTTTTTAGATTTAAGCTTCGCTTATCGGTATTTTGCTACCCCTTAAATTCCCCTACGCAAAATTACCTAATCTAAAAACTTGCTATACATTTTTTTTTATTTCAAAAAAATATATAGTTTTAGTGTTTGCTTTTTTTAGTCTGTTTTAAAAACAGTACTATCTAAAGCAAGTTTAATCATATTATTTAAACCTGTTTGTCTTTCTTCTGGTGTTGCAACTTCTTTAATATATTTTGAATCTACAACGCTCATTAGGCAAGCTGCTTTTTTATTTAACATTTTTGCAGTATAGAATAATGCAAAGGCTTCCATTTCAGCACCAACAGGATTAAAATCAGAAGGTACTCTTTCTAAAAATTTATTTACATCTGTCATATAAAGGTCAAAGCAATCTGTACAAACTGTATTTCCTTTTACTATATTTATATTTGTTTCTTTTGCAGTTTTTTCTATAATAGAATTTAATTCGCTATTTGATTCTACAATATGACAATCTTCATTGTTTAATGTTAAAGCATAATTAGACTCACTAAATACTTTATCAGCAAGAATGATATCAAATAATTTTAATTTTGGTTTATATGCTCCACAAGAACCTATTCTTATAATGTTTTCTACTTCATAGATTTTATATAATTCATAACAGTAAATACCCATACTTGGCATACCCATTCCAGATGCCATAACAGTAAGAACTTTACCTTTATATTTTCCTGTATAAGCATACATACCTCTTACTTGATTTACTAATTTTACATCTTCTAAAAAGTTTTCTGCAATATATTTTGCACGAAGTGGATCTCCTGGCATAATCACAGTTTTTGCAATATCACCTAAATTTGCTTCATTATGTGGTGTTGACATACTAATTCCTCCTTTATATTTTTTATATAAATAGTATATCACAAAATGAGAATTTTTGGGACGGGTCTTTTTTGTTTCATTTTGTAAAAGAAGTAAATTTAGTTATTCCTTGGATATGGCTTTTTTACATCTGTTAATTTTGCAATATAATCTATTGATACGTTATAGTATTTTGCAAATTTTATTATTGTATCTAATGGAGGAATTCTTTCATTATTTTCATATCTTATATAAGAATTTTTAGATATATATGCAATTTCAGCACATTCTTTTTGCGTTAAGTCTTTATCTTCTCTTAGATCTCTTAATCTTGTATTCATTTAACTCACCTCAAAATAATTATAAAAAAATACTCCATTCGGGGTTGATTTTTTACTCTATATGGGGTATTATTATTTTAATACCCCATATGGAGTACATAATTATAATGTAAGCTTAATTAAAATAAAAAATATCAAAACTAAAGAGAAGGGGAGAAAAAATGGGAAGAAGACAAAAAAGAAGTAATAATGGTATAACATTAATAGCTCTAGTTATAACAATCATAGTTTTATTAATACTTGCAGGGACAAGTATAGCAATGTTAACAGGAAGTAATGGAATATTAACACAAGCACAAAGAGCAAAAGAATTAACTGAAATATCAAGTGAAGAAGAATATATAAATCTTTTAATTGTAGAATATCAAATGAATAACAATACTTATGGGGAAGAATTAAAAGAAGTAGTTTTTAATACAGTAGAAGATACAACAAGTATATATGATGCAGAAACAGGGACTACTTATGCAAATGGTTGGTATTATTTACAACCAAAAGATGTAGATGATTATGAATTAAAAAATTCATATATAATAGATTATGAAACAGGAGAATTTGTAAGATTTGATGAAGAAAAACATAGAGTGGTTACAAATGAATTACTTTGTATAAAAGATGGCTTAGTATATTCAGCAGATCCCAAGAATATGACAAATTCTAATTCTTGGGGAGATGCAATACTTAATAACTTTAACGAAGGTGATGAAAACAGTGGTTGGTCTGAAAATGCATTAATGTTTGACGGAATAGATGATGGAATAGAAGTAAAAGATAATTCAGATTATAGTCAAGGAATAACGTTAGAGATGTATTTTACATTAAAAGGAAAAGGAACATCGAATGTAGTGCAAATACTAATGATGAAAAGAAGTACACTAGAAGATGGATTTTTTATGTTTTTAGGAAATGCTGGAAACGATATAGAATATTATGATTATGGAAGAATTTATATAGATATAGGAGGAGGGGCTAATAAAAGATTAAAAACAGATACTATAGTTCAAGAGAATGTACCAATTTATATAACATATACATATGATCCAAGTAAGGAAGATGAAAAAGGAATTTTATATATAAATGGAATAAAAACACAAACAACAAATTTGGGAGACATAGAAAGTCTGCTAGATACTCCAGAAAATACTCCTATTCAAATTGGCTCAGATATTGAAGAAACAGCTAACTCAGGAGGAGATGCTCTTAATCGTAAATATCCATTTTATGGTGAAATATACGCATCGAGAGTATATAATAGACCATTGACAGAACAGGAAGTAAAATATAATTATGATATGACAACGAAAAATACTAATTAAGAGTATTTTGTGAAATTCATTTAAAACTCTTGTAAAATTAGTTGAAAAGTGGTAAACTAATAATAGATTGAAAAAAAACCAAATTTTTTGGCGGATTTTTAATCTTTTTTTATTTTTGTTTAATTTTTTAGGTTTTGAAAGATTTGGTTTTGTTTTTTGTTATTTTGGAAAGGGGAAGAAAATGAATACAAAGTACATATTTGTAACAGGTGGAGTAGTATCAGGATTAGGAAAGGGAATAACAGCAGCATCATTAGGAAGATTATTAAAAAATAGAGGATATAAGGTAACAATACAAAAATTTGACCCTTATATAAATGTAGACCCAGGAACAATGAATCCATATGAACATGGAGAAGTATTTGTAACAGATGATGGAGCAGAAACAGATTTAGACTTAGGACATTATGAAAGATTTATAGATGAAAATCTTACACATAATTCAAGTGTAACAATGGGAAAAATATATTCTTCTGTAATAGAAAAAGAAAGAAAAGGAGAATATTTGGGAAAGACAGTACAAGTAATACCACATATAACAAATGAAATAAAATCTAGAATATATGGTTTTGAAAATACTGATACAGATATAGTAATAACAGAAATAGGAGGAACCGTAGGAGATATAGAAGGAGTGTCTATACTAGAAGCAATTAGACAAGTAGGACTAGAGAAAAATCCAGAAGATGTATTATATATACATGTAACATTACTTCCATATATACATGGTTCAAATGAAATAAAATCAAAACCAACTCAACATTCTGTAAAAGAATTACAGGGGTTGGGGATTAAACCAAATATACTAGTATGTAGAACAGAACAAGACATACCAGAAAGTATAAGAGAGAAGTTATCACTATTTTGTAATGTTAGAAAATCAAGTGTAATTCAAAATAAGACAGCAGATTGTTTATATGCTGTACCATTAATGTTAGAAGAAGAAGGTTTAGCACGAGAAGTTTGTAATCATTTAAAATTAGATAGATATATACCAGATAATACAAAATGGCAAGAAATGATAGATAATATTAGAAAAATAGATAAAAATAACAAAGTAAAAGTAGCGATAGTAGGAAAATATATAAAATTAGAAGATTCATATATATCTGTAATAGAAAGTTTGTATCATGCAGGATTTGAAAACCATGTAAAAGTGGAAGTGGATTTAGTAGATGCAGAGAAGATAAATAGAGAAAATGTAAAAGAAAAATTATCTAAATATGATGGAATAATAGTACCAGGTGGATTTGGAACAAGAGGAATAGAAGGAAAAATAGAAACAATCAAATATGCAAGAGAAAACAATGTTCCATTTTTAGGAATATGTTTAGGTATGCAAATGGCTGTTGTAGAATTTGCAAGAGACGTATTAGGATTAAAAGATGCAAATTCAGCTGAATTTGATGAAAATACTGAAAACCCAGTAATACATATAATGGAAGAACAAAAAGATGTTGATAAAAAAGGTGGAACAATGAGATTAGGAGCATATCCTTGCGTAATTAAAGAAGGCAGCTTAGCAAGTAAAGTTTATGGTAAAAAAGAAATATCAGAAAGACATAGACATAGATATGAATTTAATAATGATTATAGAGAAAGATTAGAAGAAGCAGGATTAACAGTTTCTGGAACATCTCCAGATGGTAATTTAGTAGAAATAGTTGAAATAAAAAATCACCCATATTTTATAGCAGGACAATTCCACCCAGAATTAAAATCAAGACCAAATCGTCCAGCACCATTATTCGTAGGATTAGTAAAGGCTTGTATAGATAATAGGAAAAATTAGGAGAAAAAATGATTAGAATTAAAAGAGAAAAATTAAATTCATTAGAACAATTTAAAAAAGATAGAAAATTATTACAAAGAAATATTGAATTATGTGTTAGAGAGTTAGAAAAAGCGAAAAATAATTTAGAAATAACTAAAAAAAAATATGGAAGAAAATCTATAGAATATAGAAATGCTTATATAGAAGTACAACGATATAGATATGAGTATGAAAGATTGCAATTGGCATCAAGATTTATCAGACCTAATAATGAAGAAGATATTTTATATAGACGTGCAAAGATAAGTAGTTTTGACAAAGAATTAAGAAATGTAATTTCTAAAGAATTAGATTTAAGATTTCACGGAACACCAATATATTTTGCAGAACAAATAATAAAAAGTGGAGAAATATCTTCTAGTGCAGATAGATATGGTGGATACATCAGCTCAACTGACCCTGAGGGAGAATTTTCTGTTTCAGATATTAGTAATCTTTATAATACAATAGCATTATATACTGATTTAACAGCATATCAGAAGTCTTTACCATGTGGTTGTGTTTTTGCATTGTTTCCAGCAGGAATGGAAGATGAAATGTATCCAGGGTTGATGTATAATGTTAATATTAAAAGAAATCCAGATCAATTATTTGGAATTTTTACAACGCCAGAAAATATTATGAGAGTTAGAAATTGGATGCAAGAAGCAAAACTGGATTCAGAGAAAGTATTCACTTTTGAAGAATTTAAACAATTTGTACAAGAACAATCAGAATTGATAAATAGTGGAGAAGAACAAGTTATACCGGACTTTGAAAATGTTAGAGGAATATCAGAAATTAGAAAAATTACCAATAGTAGAACTCAAAAAAGAGTAAATGGACTTCTATTTGCTTTAAGAGGAATCACTAATAGAAGAGAATATGAAGGAAAAAGAGGTGAGAGATAAAGTGCAAGAAATGGAAATTTATAACGCATCAAAAGAAGTGTTAGAATTGCTTGGATATTTCGCACCAGATATCTTAGATTGTATTCCACAAAATTTTAATTTCATGTTAAAAGATTTAGCAAGTAAAGCAAATATATGTGTAAAAATCAATTATAATAAAAGGTTAGATGAACAAAATATTTCAGAAACAGGTAAAGACTTAATTGCTTTAATTTATTATAGTTATGTAGTTGAAGATGAAGAAAAAATTAGAATTAAAGAAAATTGGGAAAATAATAATTAAAAAGTTCTAACTAACTATTACATAAAAAGGTAAAAACGGCTCTTTTAATTATTAATTTAAAAGATTAAAAATGGAAGGATGTAAAATGGGCGAAAAAATTAATCCAAAAATGAATGGAAATATTAAATCTAGAAGAGCAAGAATAGTAAACTTATTAAGTGCAAATCCAGATTTAACCAAAAGTGAAATTGCCAAAAAATTAAGGATATCAATAGATACAGTTCGTAGGGATATGTTTTACTTAGGCGCTAAAGGAAAAATTCCTGAAAAAAGGACAAGAATAAAAACTAGACCATCAAGAAGTATAAGAAGAAAAAACGAAGAAGATAAGATAGCTAATCATAGTGAAAATGAAACAACTCCAGAAGATAAATACAAATTTATGATGGCAAGGAAAATAAATGAATTTATAGCAAAAAAACAATATGGAATTGCTAGACAATATTTAGAAATTCTTATGGGTGAAATGGAATTTACCGCAGAAGAGAGAAGAAAATTAGAATCATTTAGAGATACTCTTGATAAGATGTTAAAAAAAGATTCTCCAAACATAGAAGAAAAAGATAAATAAATTTTTATATTATGTCTAATGTAAAAAGACTTAAGAAATAAATTTGAAAAAATTTTAAAATACTATTGACAAAAAAAGAAAAAACCTTTATAATCTATAATTGTCAGGAGGAAATGCAGGTGTAGTTCAATGGTAGAACCTCAGCCTTCCAAGCTGATGACGTGGGTTCGATTCCCACTACCTGCTCCAAAAATCCTGACAATTAACTTTATATGCAGGTGTAGTTCAATGGTAGAACCTCAGCCTTCCAAGCTGATGACGTGGGTTCGATTCCCACTACCTGCTCCAAATTTTAGCACTCCTAACCTTAGGAGTCTTTTTTTGTAAAAAAATATTTGTTAAAATACTAATATGCTTGTAAAATTTTGTGAATTAGTGTAAAATACGTTTAGATTGTAAATAATAATTAGGAGTGATTAAACAATGCGATTCGTAACAGATGAAGAATCAAAAAAAGAGTATAAAGAATTTTTAGAAAATCATGAAAGATGTAACTTTCAACAATCATTAGAATGGGCAGAAGTAAAAAAGCCAAACTGGAAACCAGAAGTAGTATTAGCAGAAGATGAAGAAGGAAATATAATAGGTTCTATTTGTGTATGGATACGTAAGATGCCTATATTTGGTAATATGATGTATTCATCAAGAGGACCTGTATGTGATATACACGATATAGCAGTTATGAAACAATTAACAGATGGAATAAAAGAACTTGGAAAAAAATATAATGCATTTGTATTTAGAAATGAACCAGATATATTAAGTTCAGATCAAGATTATAGAGATGTAGTAACAAGTTTAGGATATAAAATAAAAGATGACGCCAAAGACTTTAAAGATGAAATTCAACCAAGATATGTATTTCGTTTAGATATAAAAGATAAGACAGAAGAAGAAGTAATGGCAGGATTTAAACAAAAATGGAGATATAATATACGTTTAGCAGGAAGAAAAGGTGTTACTGTAAAAGATGGAACAAAAGAAGACTTAAAAGATTTCCACAGAATAATGATAGAAACAGGAAAAAGAGATGGATTTATAATAAGACCGTTAGAATATTTTGAGAAAATGTATGATTGTTTAGGTGACCATATGAAAGTTTTAATGGCATATTATGATGGAAAACCAATATCAGGAGTAATTCCAATTTTCTATGGCAATAAAACATGGTATTTATATGGAGCAAGTAGCAATGAGCATAGAAATTTAATGCCAAATTATTTATTGCAATGGGAAATGATAAAAATGGCAATTAAAAGAGGGGATGATGTTTATGACTTTAGAGGAGTATCAGGAGTAGTAGACAAAAATCACCCACAATATGGTTTATATAGATTTAAACAAGGATTTGGAGCAGCATTTACAGAATTTATTGGAGAAGTATATCTTCCATTTAAACCGCTAACTTATAAATTGTATAAATTTTCAGAAAAAACATTTAGAACTTTAAGACAAATAAAAAGAAAATTATCTAAATAAAGGAGTAAAGTATTGAATGCTTTAGTAATTGAAAAGGAAGATTTAAGACATAATATAGAGCAAATAAAAGAATTTGCTTCAAGAAGCGGGCAAGATGATAATGGTAATTCTTTAAAGATAATTGCAGTGGTAAAGGCAAATGGATATGGATTAGGGATAGTAGAATATACGAAATCTTTAATAGATAATGGAATATCTAGTTTTGCTGTATCCACAAAAGAAGAAGCTCTAGTTTTAAGAGAGGCGGGAATAAAAGAAGAAATACTTATGTTATCAGCTAGTAGTATAAAAGAAGATTTAAAAGAATTAGTAGAAAATGATGTAGTATTAACACTTGGTTCTAAAGAAGATGCAGAGATAATTGATGAATTAGGTGAAGAATTAAACAAAGAAATAAAAGTACATTTAAAAATTGATACGGGATTTGGAAGATATGGTTTTATCTATTCTAAAAGGGACGAAATGATAGAACTTTTAAAGAACTTAAAACATGTAAAAATAGAAGGAACATATACACATTTTTCAGTAAGTTTCTTTGATGAAAAATATACTAAATTACAATTTGAAAGATTTATAAATGTAATAGAAGTATTAAAGATGAATGAAATAGAACCAGGAATTTTACATGTATGTAATTCAGCAGCTTTCTTAAAATATCCATATATGCACTTAAATGCAGTAAGAATAGGCTCAGCATTTTTAGGAAGATTACCATTTAAAGATTACTTACATTTAAAGAAAATAGCTTATTTAGAAAGTGAAGTTACAGAGATAAAGGAATTACCAAAAGGATTTAATATAGGTTATTCTAATTCCTATAAAACAAAAAAAGAAACTAAAATTGCAATTGTGCCTTGTGGATATATGTCTGGATATAATGTAAAAGCAGAAGATGATTTATTTAGATTTGTAGATAAATTAAGATTTATAAAAAATGATATAAAAAAGTTGTTTAAAAAAGAAGCTTTATATGTAAAAATTAATAATGAAGATTATAAAGTCTTAGGAAGAGTTGGTGCATATCACATAGCCTTAGATATAACAGAAAAAAAAGTGAAGATTTGTGATAAAGTTATAATAGAAGCAAATCCAAAGTTTGTAGATTCTAGCATAAGAAGGGAGTACAGGTAGATGGAAGAGAATAAAACAAAAGATGTAAATAAACAAAATCCGAAAAATGATGGTGAAAATGAATTAAATATGGGCTTTTTTAAAAAGTTAAAATATTCAATTATAGATATAGAAAAATATCCTAATATGTCAGCACAGGGATTAGGAAAAGCAATAAGTTATTTAGCGAAAATTGTGGCAATACTTACTATTGTATTTTGTTTAGGAATTGTATATCAAACATACAATTTAGTCAATGAAGGAGTGGAGTATTTACAAAATAGTTTTCCTGAATTTTCTTATAGAGACGGAACACTAAATGTAGAGTCAGAAGAACCAATAACTATATCAGCAGAAGATTCAGTTGCAGGAGAGACAATTATAGATACAAAAACAGAAGATGAAAATATAATTAACCAGTATACAAATCAAATAACAAATGCTGGTGGAGGACTTATAGTTTTAAAAGATAGGGTGATAGTGAAAAATGCAGCTATTGCAGGAACTATTAGTTATTCATATAAGGATATTTCGCAGTCAATGGGAGTAACAGAATTTAATAAACAAGATGTAATAAATATTGCTAATAGTGGAAAAATAATAACATTATATGTTAGTATATTTTTAACAATATTTATTTATGTATTTATAATGTATTTCTTAGGTACTCTTTCAAATGCAATACTTCTTAGTTTCTTTGGATTCTTTACAGCGTGGCTTGCAAGGATTAAGATGAGATATGTAGCAATATTTAATATGTCAGTATATGCACTTACATTATCTGTTATATTAAATATGTTATATATAGGAGTAAATATATTTATTCCATTTGAAATTGAATATTTCCAAGTAATGTACGCTGCAGTAGCTGCTATATACTTGGTTGCAGCAATATTTATATTAAAGAGTGAATTTATAAAAAAACAAATGGAACTAATGAAAATAGCAGAAGCACAAGAAATAGTTAGAAAACAAATGGAGGAAAAAGAGAGAGAAGAGGAAGAAAGAAAAGCAAGAGAAGAACAAAAAAGAAAGGAAAAAGAAAAAGAGGAAAAGGAAAAGAAGAAAGAAAAAGAAGAAAAAGATAATAATGAAGGACAAGAACCACAAGGTTCTGGAGCATAGAATGAAAATTTAAGGGAGAAGGAGGAAAAATGAGTAAGGAAAAGAAAAACAATAAAGATAAAAATAAAGAGAAAAAAGGAAGAAATGGATTAATACTAATTTTAGTATTACTTGTAATTTTAGCAGTGCTAATAGGATTAACAATATATCTAATGAATAATCAGACTAATAAAGAAGAAAATACTTTAGCATATACGGACTTAATCCATGAAATTAATAATGCAAATGTAGAAAGTGTAGAATTGACAACAGGGAGCAGTTCGGCAAAAGTAAAACTAAAAAATGAAGATGAAGAAAAAACAACAGTCGTACCTAATGTTGAAAGTTTTATGGATTTATTACAAACTAAAGTAGAAGAAGGAAATGATATAGAATTAATACAAAAGCCAAGAAGTTTTATATCTCAATTACCAAGTTATATAATTTCATTTTTACCAACAGCAATTATGCTTGCATTATTTATAATGTTATTTAAAATGCAAGGTATTGGTGAAAAGGGAAAAGTATATGATGATACAGAAAGAAAAACAAAAGTAAGATTTGATGATGTTGCTGGATTAGATGAAGAAAAACAGGAAATGATGGAAATTGTTGATTTCTTGAAAAGACCAGAGAAGTATACTAAAATGGGAGCAAGAGTACCAAAAGGAGTATTACTTTACGGAAAACCTGGAACAGGAAAGACTTTAATTGCAAAAGCAATTGCAGGTGAGGCAGATGTGCCATTTATTTCAATGAGTGGTTCAGAATTTATAGAAATGTTTGCAGGACTTGGAGCATCACGTGTTAGAAAATTATTTGAAAAAGCAAGAAAATTAGCTCCTTGTATTGTGTTTATAGATGAAATAGATGCAATTGGTTCTAGAAGAACATCAAATAGTGGAGCAGAAACTGAAAATAATCAAACATTAAATCAATTATTAGTAGAAATGGACGGTTTTGGTTCTGAAGAAACAATAATTGTTTTAGCTGCAACTAATAGACCAGAAATGCTAGATAAAGCACTTTTAAGACCAGGTAGATTTGATAGAAGAATTACTATACCAGCACCTGACCTAAAAGGAAGATTAGAAATACTTAAAATTCATAGCAAAGATAAAAAGTTAGCAGATGATGTGAACTTAGAAAGTATTGCAGAAGATACAGCTGGATTTACAGGAGCAGAACTTGAAAATATTTTAAATGAAGCAGCAATTACAGCAACTAAAAATAAACATGAAGATATAGAAAATTCAGATATAGAAGAAGCAGTAAAGAAGGTAACAGTAGGATTAGAGAAGAGAGAAAGAAGATACTCAGATAAAGATAAGAAGTTAACTGCTTATCATGAAGCTGGACATGCAGTTGTAAGTAGATATTTACCTACACAAACTAATGTAAAAGAAATATCTATTATACCAAGAGGAGTTGCTGGTGGATATACAATGTATAAATCTGATGAAGATAAATATTATATATCTAAAACAGAAATGCAAGAAAAACTAGTGGCATTACTTGGTGGTAGAGCAGCAGAAAAATTAGTTTTAAATGATATCTCAACAGGTGCAAGTAATGATATTGAAGTAGCAACAGGAATTGCAAGAGATATGGTAACTAAATATGGAATGAGTGATAAATTAGGTCCAATAGATTTCCAAGGAAAAGAACCATACGAAATGCAAATGTTTGGTGAAAACATTGGAGATAAAATTGGAGAAGAAGTTAAAGAATTAATAAATACAGCATATAATAGAGCAATTTCATTATTACAAGAACATAGAGATAAATTAGATGCAATAGCTAATGAATTGCTACTAAATGAAAAAATTAATGAAGAACAATTTGATAAATTCTTTGAAGAATAAATTAGAAAAGAGTGATTAGAGTCACTCTTTTTTCTTATAAAAATTTAAGATAATTACAGAATTCGACAAACTTTTCAAAAATTATGTGTTAAAATAACATTGTTTTATTGCAATGAAACAAATTATATCAAAAATTTTATTCAAAAAAGTTTAATTTTTAAAGTTGATTATTTGATTGAATTTTATCTATAAAATCTATTTTTCTATTGAAAAAATTTAATAATGATGTTAAAATGAGGGAGGAATTATATGCAAGATAGATTACCTTTAACATCTGATTATGTCTTTAAGAGAATTTTCGGACAGGAAGAAAATAAGGATGCTCTTAAGGATTTCTTGGAGAGCATATTAGATGTTAAAATTAAAGATATAGAAATAAACAATCCAGAAATACCAAAAAATTATTATGATAGTAAATTCGGAGTTCTAGATTTAAAAGTAACATTAAATAATGCAATGGTAGTAGATGTAGAAATGCAAATGCAAAATCAGCATAATATAGAACAAAGAATGCCATACTATTTGTCTAGTAACTATGCAAATAGTATAAAAGAGGGACAGTCATATACCGAATGTAAAAAATCAATAGTAATAAGCATCTTAAATTTTAATTATTATAAAAGAAATGAATATCATTCAGTAGCGAGAATGAAATTTGAAGAACCAAAACCAGAAGAAACCATAGATATGGGATATAAAGAACTAGATGAGTATGCAAGTGATTATTTGGAAATGCATATTATAGAATTACCAAAATTTAAAAAGAAAAAACCAGAAATACATAGAAAGTTAGAACAATGGTTATGTTTATTTATAGGGAGTGAGGGGCAAGTGGAAAAAGCAGGAAAGTTAAATAAAGAAATAAGAAAAATAAATAAAAAGTTAGCTTCTATGAGTTTAAGTAATGAGGAAAGGAATAATTATGAATTTAGATTAAAAGCAATAAGAGATGAAGCAAGTGCAATAGACCATGCCACAAGAGTAGGACTTGAAAGAGGAATAAAACGAGGTCTGAAACAAGGAATTGAGCAGGGAATTGAGCAAGGAATAGAACAAGGAGAAAAACAAAAAACTAAAGAAATTGTAAAAAGAATGTTAAGAAAAAATGCAAAAGTAGACGATATAATGGAATTTACTGGGTTAACAAAAGAAGAAATAGAAAAAATAAGAAATGGTGAATAATATAAATATAAAATAGTGCCAAATTGAAAAATGGCACTATTTTAGTGGAAATTAGGACAGTTTTATGGTATTATATTTATGTGTAATGGAGGTGAGGTTATGACAATAAGAGAAACAATAAGAAAAGGAATGATAATGCTTAAAAATAATAATGTAACAGAACCAAATATAAAGGCAAGACTTATAATGCAATATGTGCTAAATAAACCAAGAGAATATTTGATGGTATATGATAATAAGACAGTAATGCTAAGACAAGAAGTGAATTATTTTAAAGCAATAAAGAAATTATGCCAAGGAGTGCCTTTACAACATATAACACATAGACAAGAATTTATGAAGATGACTTTTTATGTTGATGAAAATGTATTAATACCTAGACAAGATACAGAAACATTAGTAGAAGAAGTAATTAAGATTGCAAAAAAGATAAACGCTAAAAAATTCCTAGATTTATGTACAGGAAGTGGAGCAATTGCGGTATCACTTGCAAAATATATAGAAGGAAGTTCTGTTACAGCAGTAGATATATCAGGAAAAGCATTAAATGTAGCAAAATTAAATGCAAGAAATAATGAGGTAGAAGATAGAATAACATTTGTAGAATCTGACTTATTTAAGAATTTGAAAAAAGAAAAATATGATATGATAGTGTCAAACCCACCATATATAAAAAAAGAGATATTAAGGAAATTAGATAAAGAAGTGCAAAAAGAACCAAAGATTGCTTTAGATGGAGGCTATGATGGTCTAGACTTTTATAGAAAAATAATAAATGAAGCAGATGAATACTTAAAATTTCATGGATATTTATGTCTAGAGATAGGCTATGACCAAAAAGAAGAGGTAGAAGAATTAATAAAAAAACAAGGAAAGTATAGTGATATTTATTGTAAAAAAGATTTGTGTGATAATGATAGGGTAATAGTAACTAAATTGAATTAAAATGAGGTTTTTGGATGTTTTTTGGGACGGGGTCAAAAAACATCATTGAAGTAATAATGTGAAAATAAAGTAATTAAGAATTTATAATAAAATAAGGGTTGTTTTTTGACCCCGTCCCAAAAAACAGCATAAGGAGTGAGAATAGTTTGTCTTTTTCTTCAGAAGTAAAACAAGAGCTAAATAAACATAGCAATTTAGCAAACAAGGAAATTGTAAAAAATGAACTAATAGGATATCTTATTTCAGGGAATATAGAAATAGGAGAAAGAAACCAAATAAAGTTTTCAACAGAAAGTGATTATAATATTAATAGATTTTCTAAATTACTTGCAAATTTGGACATTAACCATAATATAGAAATAGTTGGTAAAAACTTTGTAATAACATTAAAGAAAAAAGATATTGATAGTTTTGTAGATATAATAGATAATTTGATTTATCTAAAAGAAGGATATATAAAAATTTTAAAGGAAGAAAGTTTAAGAGCAATAATAAGAGGAGTTTTTATGGGCTCTGGGTCTATTAATGATCCTAATAAAAAGTATCATTTAGAAATCAGTTTTAATACGGAAGATAATTTAAATAATGTGATTTCCATATTAAATATATTAGATATAAATACAAAGAAAATGATAATAGAAAATAAGAAATCATTATATATAAAAGAAGGAGAAGAAATATCTAAATTTCTAGCTTTAATTGGAGCTGCTAAAGCTGTTATGAAGTTTGAAGAAATACGTATACAAAAAGAGATGAGAGGAAAAGTAAATAGAATTGTAAATTGTGAAACAGCAAATTTAAATAAAACGATAAATGCTTCAATAGAACAAATAGCAGCGATAAAGAAGTTAAAAGAAAATGGAAAATTTAATAATTTAAGTGATAATCTAAAAGAAATTGCAAATTTAAGATTAGAAAATCCAGATATGGCACTTTCTGATTTAGGAAAAAAATTAGACAAACCACTTGGAAAATCAGGAGTAAATTATAGACTAAAAAAGATAATGGAGATAGCAAATGAATAATAACTTTGGAATATACATACATATACCTTTTTGTAAAAGAAAATGCAGTTATTGTGATTTTATTTCTTTTTCTAATAAAGACAGGTTAATAGAAAGTTATGTAGAAGCGTTAAAAAAGGAAATAGAAGATTTTGATTTTTCAAAATACGATGTTACTACAATTTATTTAGGAGGAGGTACTCCTTCTTATATTAAGGAAGAATATATAAAAGAAATACTAGATTTATTAAAAAAGAAATTAATTAATAATATGACTTCATGGAAAGATATAGAAATTACAATTGAAGTGAATCCGGGGACTGTAACTAAAGAAAAGCTAGAAGCATATAAAGAAGCGGGAACAAATAGATTAAGCATAGGACTTCAAAGTACAAATAATTCTTTATTAAAACAAATTGGAAGAATCCATAAGTTTGAAGATTTTTTAGATACATATAACATAGCGAAAGAAGTTGGATTTGATAATATTAATGTGGATTTAATGATAGCACTTCCAAACCAGACTATTGAAGATATAAAGGAAAGTTTAGAAGAGATAGTAAGCCTAAATCCTAATCATATTAGTGTTTATTCATTAATAGTAGAAGAAGGAACTTTACTTGAAAAACAAATAGATGAAGGGAAAATGAAGCTTCCTTCCGATGAAGAAGAAAGAAGAATGTATTGGTATGTAAAAAACTTCTTAGAATTACATGGATATAATCATTATGAAATATCTAATTTCTCTAAAGAAGGTAAAGAATCACAACATAACTTGAATTGTTGGAATCAAGAAGAATATATTGGCTTTGGATTAGCTTCACATTCATATATAGAAGGAATTAGATTTTGTAATACATCTAATTTAGAAGAATATATAAAAAATATAGATGATAATAATATAAATAAAAATAGAGAAGTGGAAGAAAGACAGGAAAGAGAAGACAAAGAAAAGGAATTTATGATGTTAGGGTTTAGAAAAATAGAGGGTGTAGATATTTCTAAGTTTAAGGAAAAATACCAAGAAAATCCTTTGTTTCTATTTAGAAAAGAAATTGATAAATTAGTGTCTGAAGGTTTAATTGAAGTAGATTTAAATAATATAAGATTAACAAATAAAGGATTAGATTTAGCAAATCTTGTTTTCGAGGAATTTGTTTAAAAAGAAAAAATGTTCGCAAAAACTATTGACAATTTTTAAAATTGGAAGTAGAATAAAGACGAACATTTTTTTGAGTTGGAGGAATTAAAATGATATCTACTTTACATATAAAAAATATAGGAATAATAGAGGATTTAAATATAGATTTAAATAAAGGATTAAATGTGTTAACAGGAGAAACAGGTGCAGGAAAAACTTTAATTATAGACTCTTTGGAAATAATATCAGGAGGAAGATTTTCAAAAGATATGATAAGGAGAGGTGCTTCTAATTCTTTTGTAGAGATTTGTATGTATGTACCTGAATCAGAAAAAGCAGAAGATGGAAACATAATAGTATCTAGAGAGATAACTAGTTCTGGTAAAAATATGTGTAAAATAAATGGAAGAATGGTTACTGTAAATGAACTAAGAGAATTTATGAAGGAATTCATAGAAATACATGGGCAAAATGATAATCAAAATCTTTTAGATAGTAAAAAACATTTAAGTTATTTAGATAGTTATTCAGGAGAAAAAATAGCTTCTTTAAAAGAGGAATATATAAATTATTATAGTGAGTATAAAAATATATTAAAAGAGCTAAAAGATAATTTAGGTGATGAAAAAGAAAAACAAAGAAAGATTGATTTATTACAATATCAAATAAATGAAATAGAAGAAGCGGATTTAAAATTAAATGAAGAAGATGAGTTAGAAGAACAAAGAAGGGTAATGCAAAATTCAGAAAAGATATCAGATAGTTTAAATACAGCAAATAATTTAATCGAAGAAAATGGAATAGATAATATTAGTATGGCAATAAGAGCATTAGAAAAAATAGAAACTATTGATAAAAAATATGAAGAGGCATCAAGCAGTTTAAAAAATATTTATTATGAACTTCAAGAGATTGCAAGAGATATAAGCTCATATAAAGATGATACTTATTTTGATGAAGAAGAAAGAAATAATGTAGAAGAAAGAGTAGATTTAATACATTCTTTAAAGAGAAAGTATGGAAACACAATAGAAGAAATTTTACAATATAAAGATGAGATAAAAGAAGAATTAGAAAAGATAGAAAATTTAGAAGAATATAATATGAAATTAAGAAAAAGAAGAGATGAGTTAACAGAAAAATTAAATTTATTAGCTAAGAAAATGCATGAGATAAGAATTACATCTTCAAATAAATTGGTAAGTGATATTAATAAAGAATTAGAAGATTTAGAAATGAAAAATGCTAAAATAAACATTAAAGTAGATTATGTAGAAGATGATTTCTTTAAAGAAGGAAAAGATATTGTTAAATTCTATATTATAACAAATGTTGGAGAAGATGAAAAAGAATTATCTAAAATAGCATCAGGTGGAGAAATGTCTAGAATAATGCTTGCTATAAAGAAAGTTCTAGCAGAATTTGATAATACAGATGTACTTATTTTTGACGAGATAGATACAGGAATTAGTGGAAAAGCAGCAAATAGTGTTGCAAACAAACTAAAAGCAATTTCTAAAAAACATCAAGTTTTATGTATTTCACATTTACCAAATATAGCAGCAATGGCAGACTATAATTACTTTATTAGTAAAAATATTATAGAAGATAGAACAAAAACACAAATAAAATTATTAAAAGAAACAGAAGTAATAGAAGAAATTGCAAGGATATCTTCTGGTGAAGTAAATGAAGTTACTCTAAAATATGCAAGAGAATTAAGAAATAAAAAAGCCTCATAGAATAAACCTCTTAAATATGGATAGAATACTATAAGTATTTAGAAATATTTAGGAGGTTTTTTATGAAAGAATTTTTAAAAATAGAAGATGTTAGAGCTTTAGAAATTTTAGATTCAAGGGGGAATCCTACTGTACAAGTAGAAGTTTTAACAGAAAATGGATATGTTGGAAAAGCGTCAGTGCCATCTGGAGCATCTACAGGAAGTTTTGAAGCAGTAGAATTAAGAGATGGTGATAAAACAAGATATTTTGGTAAAGGCGTAGAAAAAGCAGTTGAAAATGTAAATAAGAAAATAGCTAAGAAAATTATAGGGATGAATGTATTTGACCAAAGAAAAGTAGATGAAGAGATGATTAAATTGGATGATACACCTAATAAATCAAATCTTGGTGCAAATGCTGTTTTAGGTGTATCGTTAGCTGTAGCAAAAGCGGCTGCAGAAGTTTTAGGTTTAGAGCTATATCGTTATATAGGAGGAATTTATGGAACTGAATTACCTGTTCCTATGATGAATATTCTAAACGGCGGAAAACATTCTGATAATAATATAAGTATACAAGAATTCATGATCATGCCGGTGGGAGATATTACTTTTAGTGAAAGATTACGTAGAGGCGCAGAGATTTATCATACATTAAAAAATGTATTAAAAGAAAAAGGATATAGTGTAGGTGTTGGGGATGAAGGGGGATTTGCACCTAATTTAGATAATGAAGAACAGGCTTTAGATGTTATTATGGAAGCAACAAAAAAAGCAGGATATGAACCGGGAAAAGATATAATGCTTGCTTTAGATATTGCAAGTACAGAAATGTATGATGAAGCTAAGAAAATAAATAAGAATGGATATTATTTTTGGAAAACAAAACAATTTAAAGAAAAAGAAGAGATGATAGATTATGTAGTAAGTCTATGTGAGAAATATCCTATTTGTTCTGTAGAAGATGGTTTGGCAGAAGAAGATTGGGAAGGTTGGAAAGTGTTAACAGAAAAAATAGGAAATAAAGTTCAATTAGTTGGTGATGATTTGTTTGTTACAAATCCACAAAGATTAAGAAGAGGTATTGAAAATAATGTTGCAAATGCAATTTTAATAAAACCTAATCAAATAGGAACTTTAACAGAAACTTTAGATACTATAAAACTTGCAAAAGAAAATGGATATAGAACAATAATATCACACCGTTCAGGAGAGACGGAAGATACTACAATTGCTGATATAGCAGTGGGAGTAAATGCAGGACAAATAAAGACAGGAGCACCTTGTAGAACAGATAGAGTTTCTAAATATAATAGATTATTAAATATAGAACAAGAATTGTAAAGAATAAGAAAAATAAAATAGACTTAAGTTTAACTTACTTAAGTCTATTTATTATCTTACATTATTTTATATCTTTATAAGAATTTAATTTTATTAATGAGAATATAAATAATCCTATTGATACAGTACCAAAGATAATTAATACAGTTGTCAATCCAGCTTTAGGTAATTCTACAGGTGGCTCTGTAAGTCTAAGTACTGGTGTTACATCAGAAGTTTTTGATTGGTCTGTATTGTTAAAATCTTTGTAAGTAATATCAACTTTTTCATTTGTATCTAATAATTTATTAACTATACTACTATCAAAATCTTGCTTTAATTTTAATTTATATTGAACTGTTGCTGTTTGTCCACTTGCAAGTTCTGGAATTGTCCAAGTAATTGAATTGTCTGTAGTATCAACCTCAGCTGAAATTTCTCCGATATTTGCATCTGATACATAAGCAAATTCAAAATTATCTATAATTTCTTGTGGGAAATAATCTTTTATTACTATATCTTTATAAGATAAAGAAACAGGTAACAATGAATTGTATATATCGTTTGTTATAGTTTCTTCTACTTGGTCATCTGTAACATAGTAGAAATCTCCTACAGTTGGAGTTTCTTCAGTTCCAAATACTTCAGTGATAATTTGTCCATATGTTTTAGTAGTACCGAAAGGTACTTCGTCTTCATTATTTATTCCAGTAAGCATTGTTATTATTTGTATTCCAGATTCATCTAATTCTTGTAATTTAGACTTTGTTGCATTTATTGTATCATCTGAGTAGTAAGGAGTGTTATGTCCTAAAGAAATATTTGGTACACCATCTGTTAAAACAATCATGTATTTATTATTATCTTCTTCAGTAAATTGTTGACTTGCTAAAGTAATACCTGCATCTAGGTCTGTTCTTGGACCATCAGCTTCTATGTTATCTATTGCAGAATTTAGTTGAGTAGCATTAGAACTTAAAGCTGATACAACTTTTGCATCTCCTTCCATTGTTGCTTCTTGTGATATATCTGTTGGTTCTGAAGAATTATAGTAGCTAGAGAAACTAATTATTCCTATTTGTAAATCTTCGTTACCATCTAATAAATTAGAAACTAGAGTTTTTGCAGATTCAAAAATCAAATCTTTTCTAGTAACAGATTGAGTTTCATCAACAGTTTCAGTCATACTGTTTGAGTTGTCAAGAACTAACATAAGTTCACCAGTTGGTTTTGCGGCTGCTTCATTATTAGTTACTTGTAATTGAAGTGTAACTTCTTTATTTGCTAAATCTTTTTCAATCAATCTTTTTTCAAAAGATGCATTATCACCAAGCTCAATTGTACAAACAGGTTCTTCTACAACTTCCATTTGAACTGTGCTATACGAAGCCATAGAAATGTTTGCAACTAAAATTAATATTAAAAATAATGCTATAAAAACTTTTTTCTTCATATAAAATCCTCTCCTTAATATAGTATTTGCATATATTTCATATTTTATCACAAATAGAAAAATAAACAAGATTTTATAGAAAAAAAATAGAATTGTAATGAAATTGTAAAATAAAGAAAAAATGATATAAGTAAAAAGTTTTGAAAAACTCTTGAAATACGGTGAGAAATGTGTTAAAATATAAAAGTATGAGAAATAAGGAAGCCAATTAAAAAGCAAAGTATATATATTATAAAAATGCACAAGAGAAAAATGGCCAGGGGCTGTAAGCCATTTAGCATGAATATATAGAAATTTCACTTTTTAGGTCTTTTCTTGAAATATATAGTAGGGAAAAGCGGTTGAACCGTTAAAACTTAATTGAGGTTAGTAAAAAAACTAATGAACTTAGGTGGTACCACGAATGTATATAACCATTTCGTCCTAAAAAGTAGGAGAAATGGTTTTTTTGATGTTAATTTGTATTAAATTAATAAGGATGTTTTTATATGTTAAAACAAAAAATAGTAGAGAATTATTTTGATGCTAAAGCATATAGTAATCAAGAAATATTACAGAGCATTGAAGAAACTAAAAAAGAATATTCTAAAAAAATAATAGATGTAGATATAAACTTAAATGAATTCGGTGTTTATGTAGTTACATATTATTTTAAAACTAGTAGTAATGTGTTTCAAAAAATATTTATAAAAATAAAGCAACGAAGAAAGAAAAATAAAACAGTGTTGCTACAAGAAAAAAGTTTAGGACATGAAAAAATAACGAGAAAAGAAAGAAAACGAGAAAAGATAAGAAAAAGAATGGAAAAATATTCAGGTAATAAATATGGTGTATATAAAGAAACAAGAACATATAAACCATATTAAAATATATACATGTTAATTAAATAAAAGAAAAAAGGAGAAGGAGAACATGAAAGAAGAAATTGAAAAAATTAAGGAAAATTCCATAAAAGAAATGGAAAACAGTCAAGACCTAAAAACTTTAAATGATGTAAGAGTAAAGTATTTAGGAAAAAAAGGTGAATTAACTTTAGTTTTAAGAGGAATGGGAAAATTAAGCCCAGAAGAGAGACCAGTTATTGGAAGTTTAGTAAATGAAGTAAGAGATGAGTTAAATTCATTATTAGAAAAGAAGGAAAAAGAGTTAAATTCTAAAGAATTACAAAAAAAATTAGAAACAGAAAATATAGATGTTACAGAACCAAGTAAAAAAATAGCTTTAGGTTCACTTCACCCTATAACACAAATAATAGAAGAAGTAGAAGAAATTTTCTTAGGAATGGGATATGAAATTGCAGATGGTCCAGAGGTAGAAAAAGCAATATATAATTTTGATAAATTAAATACACCACCAGATCACCCAGCAAGAGATGTTCAAGATACTTTCTATATTACTGATGATATAGTATTAAGAAGTCAAACATCACCTGTACAAGCAAGAGTAATGGAAACAAAGAAACCACCAATTAAAATAATTTGCCCTGGTGCAGTTTATCGTTCAGACAGTGTTGACGCAACACACTCACCAGTATTTCATCAAATAGAAGGACTTGTTGTGGATAAACATATTTCAATGACAGATTTAAAAGGAACATTAGAGATGTTTGCTAAAAAATGTTTAGGAGAAAATACTAAAATACGTTTTAGACCACATCATTTCCCATTTACAGAACCAAGTGCAGAAGCAGATGTTTCATGCTTCGTATGTGGAGGAAAAGGTTGTAAGGTTTGTAAAGGAGAAGGTTGGATAGAACTTTTAGGATGTGGAATGGTTCATCCAAATGTGTTTAAAAATTGTGGAATAGATCCAGATGAATATACAGGATTTGCATTTGGATTTGGTGTAGAAAGAATTGCAATGGCAAAATTCGGAATAGAAGACATGAGATTATTATTTGAGAATGATGCAAGATTCTTAAAACAATTTTAGGCTAATAGCCAAGTAAAAATTATATGAAATAAATTATAAATATAAATTTATAAATAATAGAGGATAAATGGTCAAAAATTTGATATTTAGAAGGAGTGTTGAAAGTTGGGTCTTTTTAGTAGAAAGCCGAAGAAAAATAAATTATACACATTACAAGAAGCAATGAATTTTGTAAGTAGAAATCAAGGATTTTCAGTAATTCAAGAAGAAGGAGGATATAAAGTAATTCCAGATAGTGTAGCAAATGAACATATTGATAGATATAAAAGTCAAATAAGACAAAGAAGTGAATTTACTCGTGGATTACAAGCAGGATTTACTCCAACTCATAGGGAACAAACTGGAAATTCAAATTATATACATAGATATGGTTATCATGAAGAAGAAAGATAAAAGAAAGGAAGAAAATAAAAAATGAAAGCAAGTGTGGAATGGTTAAAAGAATATAGTGATATAGATGTTGATTGTGAGAAGTTAGGAGATATTCTTACAATGACAGGTTCAAAAGTAGAAGAGATTATCGAAAAGGGAAATGACATAAAAAATGTTGTTGTTGGAAAAATATTAGAAATAAAGAAACATCCAAATGCAGATAAATTAGTTGTAACTAAAGTAGATGTTGGAACCGAAAAAATACAAATAGTAACAGGTGCTAAAAATATTAAAGAAAATGATATAGTTCCAATTGCAAAAGATGGAGCAGAACTTCCAGGAGGAAAGAAAATTGTAAAAAGTCCTTTAAGAGGAGTTGACTCTTGCGGAATGATGTGTTCTGTAGGAGAACTTGGACTAGATATAAAAGATTATCCAGATCAAATAGAAGATGGAATAATGATACTTCCAGAATCTTACGAAAAAGATTTAGGAAAAGATATAGTAGATGTATTAAATTTAAGAGAAGATATAATTGATTTTGAAATAACACCTAATAGACCAGATTGTTTATCAATTGAAGGGTTAGGAAGAGAAACAGCAGCTTCACTTGGAAAAGAATTCAAAAATCCAAGAAAGAATTTAGATGAATTAAAGGTAGAAGATAAAAAAGAAATAGAAGGTTTAAAAGTAGATATTACAGCACCAGACTTATGTTATAGATATATTGCAAGAGTTGTTAAAAATGTTAAAATTGGTCCATCACCAGAATGGATGGTAAGAAGATTAAAAGCTTGTGGTGTTAGAAGCATTAATAATATAGTAGATATAACAAACTATGTAATGTTAGAACTTGGTCAACCAATGCATGCATTTGATATTAATTCTATTGAAGGAAAACATATTACAGTTAGAAGAGCAAAAAATGGTGAAAAGATTACAACATTAGATGGACAAGAAAGAGAATTAAATGAAGATAATCTTGTTATAGCAGACGAGAAAAAAGCAGTTGCAATAGCAGGTGTTATGGGTGGACAAAACTCAGAAATAGAAGAAGATACAAAAACTGTAGTATTTGAATCAGCAGTATTCTATGGTGGAAGTGTAAGAAAAACAGCTAAAAAAGTAGGGTTAAGAACAGAAGCATCTTCTAGATATGAAAAAGGATTATCATCAGAAAATGCTATTCGTGCAATAAATAGAGCAGTAGAATTAGTGGTAGAATTGGGTGCAGGAGAAGAAGTAGAAGGAAAAGTTGATGTGTATCCAACTAAACAAAAAATAAATAAAATAAAATTAGATGTAGATAGAATAAATGAACTACTTGGAACTAACATTTCTAGAGAAGAAATGATAGATATATTAGAAAAATTAGATATAAAAGTAGAAAATGGATTTGCAATTGCTCCATATTTTAGAATGGACTTAGAATTTGTTGCAGATATAGCTGAAGAAATTGCAAGATTCTATGGATATGATAAACTAGACACAACATTAATAAAAGCTGCAACAACATTAGGAGTAAGAACAAAAGAACAAAAAATAGAAAAGAAAATAGAAGATGTATTAGTAAATAATGGACTTTCAGAAATTTACACATATGGATTTGTGGGAGAAAAAGACTTAGAAAAATCTAAGATACGTGAAAGTTTAATTGAAAATGCAATTGAAATTACAAATCCTTTAAGTGACGAATATAAATTAATGAGACCAACAACTATTCCTAGTATGATGCAAATACTTGCTTTAAATAATAATAGAAAAAATCAAAATGTTAAATTATTTGATATTTCAAGAAACTATAGAAATATTAATGGAGAAGTAGAAAAAGGAGAAGTTCCATTACAAGAAAATATTTTAACAATTGGAATGTATGGTGACGATGTTGATTTCTACACATTAAAAGGTTTAATAGAAAATGTATTAGAAGCTTCAAATGTAAATCATTATGATATAGTAAAAGAAAAAGAAAATAGCTCATATCATCCGGGAAGATGTGCTAATATAAAAGTAGGTTTAGATGTAATTGCAACAATAGGAGAAGTACATCCAGAAGTTTTAATGAATTATGATATAAATAAAAGATGTTATTTAGCAGAATTAAATATATCAAAAGTAGTTAAATATTCTAAACAAAATAAGAAATATCAAGAAGTACCAAAATTCCCAGCAGTTGAAAGAGATATTGCAATTATAGTTGATGAAGATGTAGAAGTAGGAGCAATTGAACAAGCAATTGTAAAGAAATCTAAGAGATTGTTAAAAGGTAAAAAAGGATTAGAAGAAATAAAATTATTTGATATTTATAGAGATGAAAAACTAGGAGAAGGAAAGAAGAGTATAGCATACAGTTTAATATTTAGAGATAAAACAAAGAGTTTATCAGATGATGAAGTAAACCCAGTTATGGAAGAAATTACAAAAGAATTAGAAGAAAAATTTGGTGCAACTTTAAGAAAATAATTGAAAAAAGTGTAGACAAAATTTGAAATTTAGTATAAAATGTTTTTAAATAATTATATAGAAACTAAGGAGAAGATAAATATGGAAGAAACGAAAAAGGAAGAAATAAAACAAGAAAAAGTAAGTGAGATGAAAAAAGTAGAAAAACCAAAATTAAGTCCAGCAGCTACAGTAATACTTTCAATAGTAGCAGCTTTAGGAATAATTGTTTTAGCAACAGTGCTATATGCTCTATTTATAAGTTTATAATAGGAAAAAGTATGTTATAAATATATATTTATAACATACTCAGACCGTTGACAAAGTCCACTTTTTTAAAAAGTGACTTTGTCAACTATTTTTTTCTCCCACTTTGCTATTAAAAAGTCTATATTTTTTATAATATTAAAAAATTTTTATACAAGAAAGTATTATTGCTCTCCACTTTTAATAACTTTATTTTAGAAAATTTTTAAATATATAGTTTGTCAACTATTTTTTTCTCCCACTTTGCTATTAAAATGTCTATATTTTTTATAATATTAAAAATTTTTTATGCAAGAAAGTATTATTGCTCTCCACTTTTAATAACTTTATTTTAGAAAATTTTTAAATATATAGTTTGTCAACAAACTGAGTATGTTATAAATATATATTTATAACATACTTTTTTTGTTGCATAGAAAATATCACCAAATTGTTTTAAAATGTCAATGAAAAGTAAAATTTATTCAAAAGTACTTACGAAAAAATGTTCTATATGCTATAAATAATAAAACGAACAGAAGGAATAGAAGTAGAAAAAAATAGGAGAAGAATAGACATCAGGAGTAAGTAGCATAGATAAAGAAGGAATAAACAGAAAAAACTACAATAAAGCAAGAAGAATAACAAGAGGATTATTAAAAACAAATAGAGGAAAGATAATAAATTTGAGATTAAATGGAAGTTTAAATATTTTAAGAAAGTATATAAAAGAAATTTTTAGTCCAGACATAGAAATAACGATGGATATTGGCCGAGAACAACGAACATTAAAGAAAAGGGTTGCCCAAATATTTACTGATTTAGAAAAATGTGATAAAATATAAATTGGAACTCGAGAAAGGAGTATCTTATGTTGGAAAGGACAGAAGTTTTCAAATTGCGGGACAAGTATCAGGGAAGGAAGACTTCCGGATATGATATCGACGAAGAGACTGGTGCTGTTATTGTCTATCCTCTAGATGCAGTGTATAGAGATGGCTTTTATTATTCAATGGAGGATGGTGAAGCCATTTCTTTTGAATACTATGTGCCATATGTAAGACGGTTTGTGAAGAGAAGACCAATACAGGTACCAGGGACAGGAGTTATTGTTTACAGAACAAATATAGAAAATGGGCAGAAACAAATTTTGCTTCAACTTAGGAAAGATTTCAATCAGTACGGGCTTCCAGGAGGTGGAATTGAGATTGGTGAAACCTATCAAGAATGTGCTGTAAACGAACTTTTGCAGGAGACAGCATATATTGTTGATGAGAGTGACCTAGAATTGGTGAATGTATATGCTGGTCCCAAGCATATAACAAGGTATCCTAATGGTGATATCGTGTTTCATACGGTTGTGGTCTTTAAAGTGGAGGCTGCTAAGTGCACGAAAGCTCCGCACAAGTTCGATAAGAATGAGACCAAGAGAATTGAATGGGTTACGGTTGAACAGATTAAGGACCTGCTAAGAGAAGGAAAAGTCTTTTCTAACAATGTCCCCATACTAGAGGATGTTGTTACAAATGCCACTTTGTAAAGTGGAGATAGAAAAATTACTGATTTTAAGTGATTTTTCTATCTTTTTTTTTAAAAGCTATTGACAAATAAGGAAAAATGGTGTAAAGTATATTAGCATTACAAAAAAGAAAAGAGGTAATCACATGGAAAAGAATGTTAAGATTAGTGTGCTATGCCAATTATATGGAAAGCTATTAACTAAAAAACAATATGAATTCATAGATGATTACTATAATAATGACTTGTCATTATCAGAAATAGCAGAAAATAATAATATTACAAGACAAGCAGTAAGAGACATTATAAAGAAGGGGGAGAAAAAACTTTTCGAATACGAAGAAAAGCTATTATTTATGAAAAGGACGTTAAATCAAGAAAAGAAAATTGAAAAAGCTTTATCAGAATTAGCAAAAATACAAAAAGATTATTCAGACAAAGAAATAGCAAACGTGTTAGAAAACGTAAAGAAAGAATTAAGTTACTTAGTATAACCTTAAGAAAAAATAAAGATAGGAGTTGAGATTATGGCTTTTGAAGGATTATCTTCTAGATTACAAGAAATAACAAGAAAGATTAGAGGAAAAGCAAGAATAACTGAGGGCGATTTAAAAGAAATGTTAAGAGAGGTAAAACTTGCACTTTTAGAAGCTGATGTCAACTATAAGATTGTTAAAGAATTTATAGAGTCAATTAGAGAAAAGGCACTTGGTCAAGATGTATTGAAATCATTAACACCAGGACAACAAGTAGTAAAAATAGTAAAAGATGAATTAGTAGAATTACTTGGGGGAACGGAAAGCAAAGTAAACTTTACTCCAAACCCACCAACTATAATTATGCTAGTAGGTCTTCAAGGTTCTGGTAAAACAACAACGGCAGGTAAACTTGCAAATCTATTTAGAAAACAAGGTAAAAAGCCATTACTTGTTGCATGTGACGTATATAGACCAGCAGCTATAAAACAATTACAAGTAGTTGGTAAACAGTTAAATATACCAGTATATGCAAATGAAACATCAAAAGATGTAGTTCATATTGCAAGACAAGCAATGTCAGTTGCAATATCAAAACTAAATGATGTAGTAATACTAGATACAGCAGGACGTCTTCATATTGATGAAGAACTAATGGAAGAATTAAAAAGATTAAAATCTAACATAAAACCACATGAAATATTACTTGTAGTAGATAGTATGACAGGTCAAGATGCTGTAAATGTTGCGGAAAAGTTTAATACTACTGTTGGAATAGACGGAGTTGTACTTACAAAACTAGATGGTGACACTCGTGGTGGTGCAGCACTATCAGTTAAAAAAGTTACAGGTAAACCAATAAAATTTGCAGCAACAGGTGAAAAATTAAATGATATTGAAGTATTCCACCCAGAAAGAATGGCTGGAAGGATTCTAGGAATGGGAGATATCTTATCTGTAATAGAAAAAGCAGAAGAGGCATTTGACCAAGAACAAGCAGAAAAATTAGAAAAACAATTAAGAAAAAAAGAATTTGACCTAGATGATTATTTAACACAAATAAGACAAATAAAGAAAATGGGTTCATTTTCATCTTTATTAAAATTAATACCAGGAATGAATCAGTTAAAAGATGTTAAGATAGATGATAAAGAATTTGTTAGAATAGAAGCAATTATATGCTCAATGACAAAAGAAGAAAAAAGAGATGTAAGACTTCTTAATGCTAGTCGTAGACAACGTATAGCAAAAGGAAGTGGAACATCGGTACAAGAAATAAACAAATTTATAAAATCATTTGAAATGACACAAAAAATGATGAAGAAAATGAAAAGCAACAAAGGTGGACTTAAGAAAATGATGAATGGTATAGATGAAAATACTTTAAAGAACTTTAAATTTTAGTTATTGTTATTAAGTTATTAAGTTAGCTGTACAAAGCGAAGCGAGTTACAGATAACTTATGCAATTTAATTTGTTAAATTGCATTCATATAAACTTTATATAAATTATTCTAAATCCGGAGGTGAAAGAAATGGTAAAAATCAGATTACAAAGACAAGGAAAGAAAAAAGCTCCATTTTATCATATAGTAGTTGCAGATTCAAGATCTCCAAGAGATGGTAAAATAATCGAGCAAATAGGAACATATGATCCAATGACAGAACCATCTACAATAGTTGTAGATAAAGAAAAATTAGAACAATGGATTAAAAATGGTGCTAAACCAACACCAACAGTAAAAGACTTAATGGAAAAAGTTAAATAATTAACTTAAAAAATCCTTTTAAAGTCCAATTATGGATTAAATGGAGGTAGACATGGAAGAACTATTGAAAATTATTATTTCAAATTTAGTAGATAATAAAGAAGCTGTTGAAATAACTAAAAAAGAAGATGAAAAAACTACTACTTTTGAAGTAAAAGTAGCAAAAGAGGACATGGGTAAAGTTATAGGTAGACAAGGTAGACTTGCTAAATCTATACGTACAGTCATGAAATCAGTAGCTTCAAAAGAACACAAAAAAGTGTTAGTTGAATTTATAGGATAATTGGAGTATTTAAATATGACAAAATATCTTGAAATTGGTCAAATAGTAAATACTTTTGGTATCAAAGGTATGGTTAAAGTAAAACCATTTACAGATGATACTAAAAAAAGATTTGACAATTTAAAAAAAGTATATATCCAAAATAAAAATACTAGAAAAGAATATGAAATTGAAGAAGTTAAATATCATAAAGAAATGGTACTAATAAAATTTAAAGGTATAGAAAATCCAGAAGATGCTAATTTATTACGTAATCACTATTTAGTAGTAGACCGTGATGAAGAAGAGCCTCTAGAGGAAGGAACTTATTATATTGTTGATATGATAGGACTAGAAGTATATACCGATGAGGGTGAAAAATTAGGAATTCTAGATGATGTATTCAATTCTGGAAGTTCGGATATATATGTTGTAAAAAATGAATTAGGTAAACAAATTCTTTTACCAGCAATAGAAGATGTGATTAAAAGCATTGATATGGAACAAAGAAAAATGATAGTACACCTAATTCCAGGATTAGTGTAATATGGAGGAAAAAATGCAATTTGATGTTTTAACACTTTTTCCAGAAATGTTTTCTAGTTTAAATGAAAGCATAATAGGAAGAGCTAAGAAAAATAAACAAATTAATATTAATTTAGTTAATATTAGAGATTTTTCGGAAAATAAACATAATAAAGTAGATGACACTCCATATGGTGGTGGAGCTGGTATGGTAATGATGCCAGATGTAGTATATAGAGCATACCAATCTTTAAATAATAAAGATAATGCTAAAGTGATATATATGTCTCCACAAGGTAAAACATTAAATCAAAAAAAGGTTGTAGAGTTATCTAAAGAAGAACATTTAATAATTCTTTGTGGACATTATGAAGGAATTGACCAAAGAATTCTTGATAAGATAGTGGACGAAGAAATATCTATTGGAGATTATATACTAACAGGTGGAGAACTTCCAGCAATGGTACTAATTGATAGTGTAAGTAGATATGTAAAAGGAGTCCTAAGCGAAGATTCTATAAAAGAAGAAAGCTTCTCAAATGGATTACTTGAATATCCACAATATACAAGGCCAGAGGTTTTTGAAGGAATGAAAGTTCCAGAGATTTTACTTTCAGGAAACCATCAAAGAATAGATGAATGGAGAAAAGAACAATCTTTAGAATTAACAAAGAAAAAAAGACCTGACTTATTATTAAATAAATAATAGTAAACAAAAAGTAAAAAATAAAGAAGATAAAAAAAGAAAAGAAGTGCAAAATCCCAAGTGCACCGCTCTAAAAAATAAAATTAGGAAGAAAAGGAGGATATTCTAAAATGGATATTATTAAATCAATTGAACATGAACAATTGAAAAATAAAATACCAGAATTAAAAGTTGGTAATACAGTTAGAGTACACGTAAGAATTAAAGAAGGAAACAAAGAAAGAATCCAAGTTTTTGAAGGAATCATAATTAAAGTACAAGGTGGAGGAGTTAATCAATCATTTACAGTAAGAAAAATCTCTTACGGTGTAGGTGTTGAAAAAACATTCTTAGTACATTCACCTTTAGTTGAAAAAGTAGAATTAGTAAGAGTAGGTAAAGCAAGAAGAGCTAGATTATTCTACTTAAGAGATAGATTAGGTAAAGCTGCTAAGACTAAAGAGCAAGTTGGAGCAAGAATTGAAAACAGAGAAATTACTATTAAAGAAGATTTAGTAGAAGAACCAGTAGTAGAGGAAGCTCCAGTAGAAAGCGCTCCAGAAGAAGCACCAGCAGTAGAGACTGCAGAACCAACAGTACAAGAAACTGTAGATACTGTAACAGAAGAACCAGTTGAAACAGTTAAAGAAGAGCCTGTAAAAGAAGAAGCAAAAACTGAAGAACCAGCTAAAGAAGATAAAAAGGCTGAATAATAAATAAATGAGACAAATTAGGGACGGACCTTTTTTTGTCTCATTTTTTGTTCTATAAAAAATTTTTTCTTGTCAAAATGTTGCTATAAAAGGGATACAAAAAATACCGAACAAATATTTTGATTTTTTTATAAAAAACTATTGACAAAATAGAAAACAAAATATAAAATAAGAGCAACAAAAGCGAACAGCAATTCGTAAAACAAGATTTTGACAAGGAGTGATATAAAATGAATATAGTAAAAAGAAGAACAAACGTTAAATTAACTGTAAATAGTAGCATAGAGAGACATCCAGTACCAGTATTAGGAATAGATTACAGAGTTAAAATTATATATAAAAATATTAAAATTACTGAGTTAGATGTAGAAGGAAAAACTATAAAAATATCACTACCTAACAAGTATAAAAAAATGTCAAATATAGCAATTTTAGATTTAGCAATTGAGAAAATGTACGAACAAATTGCAAACGTAGAAATTGAAAGAGCAATGGAAAAAACAAGAATAATGTTAGGATTTGCTCCGGAAGAATATGAGATAAAAAGATTACAAGGAATAGGAAAATGTGAGGATAGTAAAATAACAATTAATCCTGAGGTTGTAAAATACGGAAGAAAGATAATTGATTATGTTGTTTTACATCAATATTGCCATCTAAAATATAAAACACATTGTAAAGCTTTTTATAAATTACTTGCAAAATATGAACCAGATTATGAAAGATATGAAGAGATATTAAAGAAATTATAAAATATAAACCAGAGAGAAAAATCTCTGGTTTTGTTTTATAGAAAAATAAAAAAACAAATACAAATAAAGAAAAACAATAATGAAATAAATTTTTAAAAAAGTATTTATAATTTAAAATTTATCTGTTATAATATGAAAGTAAACATTGGGGTATCGCCAAGTGGTAAGGCATCGGATTCTGGTTCCGACATTCCTGTGTTCGAATCACAGTACCCCAGCCAAAATAATTTTGCTAGCTTGGTTTCAACATAAATACAGGCTAGCTTATTTTATAATAGGAGGAACTAATGAAAAGAGAAAATAAAGGAATTACTTTGATTGCTTTAATAATTACAATAGTTGTATTATTAATATTGGCAAGTATTGCAACATATAGTGGAGTAGGAATAATAAGACAATCTAAATTGAATAGATTTACAACAGAGATGAAGGTAATGCAAACAGAAGTAAATGATTTGTATGATAGATATAGTAGTGGAGAAACTGATTTAGTAAACTTAGGAAAAGAATTGGATAACCAAGCAGATAAGGTATTTACAAGTGGAGCATCTGGAATAACTGATAAAACAGGATATAGATATTATGACCAAGAGACTATACAAAGCTTAGGAATAGACGGAGTAGAAGAAGAATTTTTTGTAAACGTACAAAAAAGAAGTGTAGTAAGTTATTTAGGATTTGAATATGAAGGAACAACATATTACACATTAGACCAATTACCACAAGGACTTTATAATGTAGATTATAAAGATAAAAATGAAAACGGACCAACATTTGAAGTGACATGTGATAACTGGACAAATGGAAAAAGTAATATCAAGATAACAAATATAGAATATAATGATGGATATATAGATAAATGGGAAGTAAAGTATAAATTAGAGGGACAAGATTATTGGTCAACAAGTGAAGATTTAAGTTTCTTTGTAGACAAACCGGGAATGTATACAGTAAAGATAGTAAATGGAAATATTGAATCAGAAGAGAAACAAATAGAAGCAGTAAAAGCAAATGCACCAGAGATGTTAGAAGGAATGACAGAAACAACATTTAAATTACCAGAAGGAAGTAGTCAAGGGGAGACAATAAAATTAGGAGATACAGCATTTAACAGTAACATATGGTATGATTATGGTAATAAGAAATGGGCAAACAGTACAACAGAAGATGGAAGCATGTGGGTATGGATACCAAGATATGCATATAAAATAACATATAATGACCCTAGTGATAAATCAAAGGGTGGAACTATAGATGTAAAATTCCTAATAGGAGATACAGACCAATATTATGATAATAGCGGAAATATACAAACAGCAAAAAGAGCGACATCAAAAGATGAGATAGTAGACACAACAAGTGATTACTATGTACATCCAGCATTTACAGATGAAAGCAGCATTGATTATGCTAATGGAGGCTGGGACAAAGAGTTAACAGGAATATGGGTAGCAAAGTTTGAAGCAGGATATCCTAGCGGAAACAATGATACAGAAGTTGTAGCGAGTAATGTAAATTATAGTAAAACTGGAAAAGATTGGCTAAATGGATCCCATAGTACAACAACATCAGTGAAATATCCAACTTTTAGACCGATTACGTATTCTATGAATTATAATACCATAAATGATGAATATAATATTTCAAGGGCATTAACAGAAGAGGGAAATATATATGGTTTTAATTCATCAAGTACAGACTCACATTTAATGAAAAATAGCGAATGGGGAGCAACAGTATATTTGACGTGGAGTAAATATGGTACAAATAAAAACGAGCCATATAAGAATAATATAAATTTAAATGGCAATGTAGAAAGAATATATGCAGTAACAGGTTTAAATACAGGTACAACTATAGGAGGTCAAAACATAATAACACAAGAGGATATAACTAACATAAATAATAGAAGTGGAAATGTAGCAAGTAATGGAATATATGCTTGGGATCAAATAGAGGGACAAAAATCAAGCTCAACATTAAATATGTATGGTGTTTATGATTTGAATGGAGGATTATGGGATAAAACAGCTGCATATGTTGCAAATAATAATGAAAATTTAAAGGTAAATGGTGCAAATATAACATATGAAAATGAAACTTTAAAAACAATAAGTACAAAATATGTAACAGTTTATCCGCATGATAGTGCAAGTGATAATACTAGTATAGAAGAAAATGAAACCAATTTAAATATAGCGAGTATAGGAAATTATGCAGTAAACACAAAAATATTTGGAGATGCAATTCGAGAAACTTCTACAGGAAATGGTAGATTGTCATGGAATAATGATTATTCATATATACATGCTTTATATGGAGCTTTTTCTTGTAGAGGGGGAAGTTTTTTAAGCGAAAACTCAGCAGCAGGACTTTTTGCTTTTAATCGTGTAGCGGGTTCAGAAACCATGAATTATGGATTCCGCTCAGTACTTATAGCTCTTTAACTTTATTATTATGAATTAGATAATAATAACAGATTGAAAAAATAAGATTTTATATAAGATAATGTTAAATTAGAACTAAAGAGAGGTAGATAGAATGAAAAAAGTAGAACTTGAAAGCCTTGAGGCTGTACACACACACACACACAAGTAGGTTGTTAGTAAAAAATATAAAAATAGATAATAAAGAAGATAGTAATAAAAGTCTGTTAGGCAGGCTATTGTTGCTATCTTTTTGTACGTTTAAAAGTAAAAGAAAATTAGAAATAGGTGAAGTTAAGGGAATAACGTTAATAAGTTTAATAGTTACAATAGTGGTGTTATTAATACTAGCATCTATTGCAACATATAGTGGAGTGGGAATAATAAGACAATCAAAATTAAATAGATTTACTACAGAAATGAAAGTAATGCAAACAGAAGTAAACGACTTATATGGTAGGTATAGTAATGGCGAAGATGTATTGAATTTAGGAAAAGAATTAGATGGACAAGCAGATAAGGTATTTACAAGTGAGGCATCAGGGATAGCAGATAAAACAGGATATAGGTATTACGACCAAGAAACTATACAGAGTTTGGGAATAGATGGAGTAGAAGAAGAATTTTTTATAAACATACAAAAAAGAAGTGTAATAAGTTATTTAGGATTTGAATATGAAGGAACAACATATTATACGTTAGACCAACTACCAAATGGATTATATAATGTGGACTATGAAGATAAAAATGCAGGAGGCCCAACGTTTGAAGTATCATGTGATAACTGGACAAATGGAAGAAGTAATATAAAGATATCAAATATAGAATATAATGATGGATATATAGATAAATGGGAAGTAAAGTATAAATTAGAAGGTCAGGATTATTGGTCAACAAGTGAAGATTTAAGTTTCTTTGTAGACAAACCAGGAATGTATACAGTAAAGATAGTAAATGGAAATATTGAATCAGAAGAGAAACAAATAGAAGCAGTAAAAGCAAATGCGCCAGAAATGTTAGAAGGAATGACAGAAACAACATTTAAATTACCAGAAGGAAACGCAAAAGGAGAGACAATAAAACTAGGAGATACAGCATTTAACAGTAACATATGGTATGACTACGGAAATAAAAAGTGGGCAAATAGTACAACAGAAGATGGAAGCATGTGGGTGTGGATACCAAGGTTTGCATATAAAATAACGTATGAAGACCCTAGTGATAAATCAAAGGGTGGAACTATAGATGTAAAATTCCTAATAGGAGATACAGACCAATATTATGATAATGGTGGAAATATACAAACAGCAAAAAGAGCAACATCAAAAGATGAGATAGTAGACACAACAAGTGATTACTATGTACATCCAGCATTTACAGATGAAAGCAGTATAGATTATGCAAACGGAGGTTGGGATAAAGAATTAACAGGAATATGGGTAGCGAAGTTTGAAGCAGGATATGCTAGTGGAAACAATGATACAGAAGTAGTAGCGAGTAATGTAAATTATAGTAATACACAAGTATGGGCAGCGCCAACAGAAACAGGAACTGGTAGTGAAGGAACCGTAAGTGCAAGGAACTGGTTAGATGGAATATATGGCGAGACTACAACAGCAATAAAATATCCAACATTCCAGCCAATAACATATTCAATGAATTATATAAGGATAAGTGATGGCTATGATATATCAAGAGCATTAACAGATAACGGAAATATATATGGATTGAGTAGTTCAAGTACAGATAGTCACTTAATGAAAAATAGTGAATGGGGAGCAATAGCGTATTTAGGATGGAGTAAATACGGAACAAATGGTGTAGAGCCATATTTAAATAATATAAATGTAAATAATAATATTACAAGCGTTTATGCAATAACAGGATTGATAACAGACGATGATTATAATGCAATAGTTACGCAGGATGATATAGATAATATAAGTATAAGAACAGGAAATGCACCGATAGTTAATGATGATAATAAAAATATATATGTTTGGGATCAAGAAGAAGGACAAAAATCAAGCTCAACACTTAATATGTATGGAGTATATGATTTAGTTGGGGGACTTTATGAGATAACAGCAGGTTATATAGCAAATGAAAATGCTAATTTAAATATACATGGAGCAAGTCTAGTTGCTGAAGGAAATATAAGTTCAAAATATGTAACAATATATCCATATAAAAGTCCCGAAGACACTGATATTGATAATTACAAGGAAATAACTATGTTTGGAGATGCTATTAAAGAAACTTCAGCTAGTTCAGACTTGTTTATTGCTTCTTGGAACGATGATAGAGCTAATTTTCCTGCACAAGACTTTCCATTTATGACACGTGGAGGTTATACATCCTTAGTTCATAATGGATTCTTCAATTTTAACCGTACAAATGGAACAACTACTTTTTATAATGGCTTCCGTCCAATACTTGTAGCACTTTAATTAAAATATAAAAAGAAGAACTAATAGATAAAAATTCTTAGTTCTTCTTTATTTTTTGTAATTTAATATTAGTAAAGATATAAATAAAAAGCAATTGACAAAAATGGATATTTTGTATAAGATAATGATAAATCAAACTAAAGAGAGGTAAAATAATGAAAAAAGTAGAACTTGAAAGCCTTGAGGCTGTACACACACACACACACACACACACACACAAGTAGGTTATTAGTAAAAAATAATAAAATAAATAATAATAAAGATAGTAATAAAAGTCTGCTAAGCAGGCTGTTGTTGCTATCTTTTTGTGGTTTAAAAAGTGATAATAAAAAGGGAATAACATTAATAAGCTTAATAGTTACAATAGTAATATTATTAATACTAGCATCTATTGCAACATATAGTGGAGTAGGAATAATAAGGCAATCAAAATTAAATAGATTTACAACAGAAATGAAAGTAATGCAAACAGAAGTAAATGACTTATATGATAGATATAGTAATGGTGAAGATGTATTGAATTTAGGAAAAGAATTAGATAGTCAAGCAGATAAGGTATTTACAAGTGGGGCATCAGGAATAACAGACAAAACGGGATATAGGTATTACGACCAAGAAACTATACAGAGTTTGGGAATAGATGGAGTAGAAGAAGAATTCTTTGTAAATGTAGAAAAAAGAAGTGTAGTGAGTTATTTGGGATTTGAATATGAAGGAACAACATATTATACATTAGACCAATTACCAAATGGACTATATAATGTAGAATATGAAGATAAGAATGCAGGAGGACCAACATTTGATTTATCATGTGATAACTGGACAAACGGAAGAAGTAATATAAAAATATCAAATATAGAATATAATGATGGATATATAGATAAATGGGAAGTGAAATATAAATTAGAAGGTCAGGATTATTGGTCAACAAGTGAAGATTTAAGTTTCTTTGTAGATAAACCAGGAATGTATACAGTAAAGATAGTAAATGGAAATATTGAATCAGAAGAAAAGCAAATAGAAGCAGTAAAAGCAAATGCACCAGAGGTGCTAGAGGGAATGACGGAAACAACATTTAAATTACCAGAAGGAAATGCAAAAGGAGAAACAATAAAACTAGGAGATACAGCGTTTAATAGTAATATATGGTATGACTATGGAAATAAAAAGTGGGCAAATAGTACAACAGAAGATGGAAGCATGTGGGTGTGGATACCAAGGTTTGCGTATAAAATAACATATGAAGACCCTAGTGATAAATCAAAAGGTGGAACTATAGATGTTAGATTTTTAATAGGAACATCAGACCAATATTATGATAATAGTGGAAATATACAAACAGCAAAAAGAGCAACATCAAAAGATGAGATAGTAGATACAACAAGCGATTACTATGTACACCCAGCATTTACAGATGAAAGTAGTATAGATTATGCCAATGGAGGCTGGGATAAAGAATTAACAGGAATATGGGTAGCAAAATTTGAAGCAGGATTTGCAACAGGGAATAACAGTGCACCTAAAGTTGCAAGTAATGTAAATTATAGCCAAGACGAAGTATATGCATCATTAGAAGAAACAGGAACAGGTAGCCTTGGGAATCTAAGTGCAAGAAATTGGTTAGAGGGAGTATATGGATCAACAACTACAGCAATAAAATATCCAACATTCCAACCAATAACTTACTCAATGAATTATATAAGCATAAGTGATGCATATGATATATCAACAGCATTAACAGATAGTGGAAATATATATGGATTAAATAGAGAAACAACAGATAGTCACTTGATGAAAAACAGTGAATGGGGAGCGGTGGCATATTTGGCATGGAGTCAATATGGAACAAATAAAATAGAACCATATGTAAATAATATAAATGTGAATAGCAATATAACAAGTGTATATGCAGTAACAGGATTAACAACAGGAACAACAGATGCAGAAATGAAAGAAATAACAGAAGAGGAGTTAAATAATATAAATAAAAGAAGTGAAAATAATGCTGTTAGTGGAATATATGCATGGAATCAAGTAGAAGGACAAAAATCAAGTTCAACATTAAATATGTATGGAGTATATGATTTAAGTGGAGGATTATGGGATATAACAGCAGGATATATAAATAATGGAAATAGAGCTTTGGAAAATTATGGGTCAAGTGTTGTTAACGGAGGAGATACAAGTACAAAATATGCTACAGTATATCCACATGCAAGTAACGAAAATAGTGATATATATACAGCAAGTGTGGAAAATTATGCTTTGAATACAAAAATATTTGGAGATGCTATTAGAGAAACATCTAACACAGGTGGCGTTGTAGCTACTTCTTGGAGTAAAGATTATTCTCGTTTTTATGCAGTGAGAGAACCATTTATGTTGCGTGGTGGTAGCTTTATATATGGTTCAGAGGCTGGTTTTTTTGCTTTTCTTTGTAACTCATGCATGGGCCATTATGCCGTTGGCTTCCGTTCAGTACTTATAGAACTTTAAAACTTTAATAGGAAATATAAAAGGAAGAACTAATTAATAAACAATTCTAGTTCTTCTTTATTTTTTGTAATCAAATCTTAGTGAAAAGAGGGAGAAAAGCAATTGACAAAAAATAATATTTTGTATAAGATAATGGTAAATCAAACTAAAGAGAGGTAAAATAATGGAAAAAGTAGAACTTGAAAGCCTTGAGGCTGTACACACACACACACACACACACAAGTAGGTTATTAGTAAAAAATAATAAAATAGATAATAAAGAGGATAGTAATAAAAGTCTGCTAAGCAGGCTGTTGTTGCTATCTTTTTGTGAGTTTAAAAGTAAAAGAAAATTAGAAATAGGTGAAGTTAGAGGAATAACATTAATAAGTTTGATAGTTACAATAGTGGTGTTATTAATACTAGCATCTATTGCAACATATAGTGGAGTAGGAATAATAAGGCAATCTAAATTGAATAGATTTACAACAGAAATGAAAGTAATGCAAACAGAAGTAAATGACTTATACGATAGATATAGTAATGGTGAAGATGTATTAAATTTAGGAAAAGAATTAGATAGTCAAGCAGATAAGGTATTTACAAGTGAGGCATCAGGAATAACAGACAAAACGGGATATAGGTATTACGACCAAGAAACTATACAAAGCTTAGGAATAGATGGAGTAGAAGAAGAATTTTTTGTAAACGTACAAAAAAGAAGCGTAGTAAGTTATTTAGGATTTGAATATGAAGGAACAACATATTACACATTAGACCAATTACCAAATGGATTATATAATGTGGACTATGAAGATAAAAATGAAAACGGACCAACATTTGAAGTGACATGTGATAACTGGACAAATGGAAAAAGTAATATCAAAATAACAAATATAGAATACACAAAAGGTTATATTGATAAATGGGAAGTAAAGTATAAATTAGAAGGACAAGATTATTGGTCAACAAGTGAAGATTTAAGTTTCTTTGTAGACAAACCAGGAATGTATACAGTAAAGATAGTAAATGGAAATATTGAATCAGAAGAGAAACAAATAGAAGCAGTAAAAGCAAATGCACCAGAGATGCTAGAGGGAATGACAGAGACAACATTTAAATTACCAGAAGGAAATGCAAAAGGAGAGACAATAAAACTAGGAGATACAGCATTTAACAGTAACATATGGTATGATTATGGAAATAAAAAATGGGCAAATAGTACAACAGAAGATGGAAGCATGTGGGTATGGATACCAAGATATGCATATAAAATAACATATGAAGACCCTAGCGATAAATCAAAGGGTGGAACTATAGATGTAAAATTCCTAATAGGAGATACAGACCAATATTATGATAATGGTGGAAATATACAAACAGCAAAAAGAGCAACATCAAAAGATGAGATAGTAGACACAACAAGTGATTACTATGTACACCCAGCATTTACAGATGAAACAAACCTAGATTATGCAAACGGAGGTTGGGATAAAGAGCTAACAGGAATATGGGTAGCAAAGTTTGAAGCAGGATATCCTAGTGGAAATAATGACACAGAAGTAGTAGCAAGTAATGTGAATTATAGTCAAGATATGGCTAGTATAGCGAATGTAGAAACAGGAGCATCAAATCCAAACGGAGAGACAACAACCACTGCAACAGCTAGAAATTGGTTAGATGGAATATATGGAAAAAATACAACATCGATAAAATATCCGACATTCAGGGCATTAACATATACAATGAATTATATAACTAGTAATGATATATATAATATTTCTAGGGCGTTGACAGATGATGGAAATATATATGGCTTAAATAGTTCGAGTGCTGATAGTCATATGATGAAAAATAGTGAGTGGGGAGCAGTAGCATATTTATCTTGGAGTAAGTATGGGACAAATAAAATTGAACCATATATGAATAATATAAATGTAAATAATAATATACAAAGTATATATGGAGTAACAGGTTTAACGACAGGAAAAAAGGAAGCTGAACAAAAAATAATAACATTAACTGATTTGGAAAATATAAATAAAAGAAGTGGAAATACTGCAAATAATGGAATATATGCATGGGACCAAGAAGAAGGACAAAAAGCAAGCTCAACATTAAACATGTATGGAGTATATGATTTGAGTGGAGGAGTTTGGGAAAGAACAGCAGCATATATAAACAATGGAAACGGTAACTTAGAAAAATATGGAGAAAGTTTAATAGTAAATGGAGATATAAGCACAAAATATGTTACGGTATATCCGTATGATAGTGAAAAGGATACTGGTAGTTATGAAGATTACGTTGAATCAGAAAGGGTAAATTATCTTGTGAATACAAAAATATTTGGAGATGCGATTAGAGAAACATCGACTAATGGTATTGAAAGTAGTTCTTGGAATAAAGAATTTTCTTATTTTTATGGAGGACATGTGGTTTTCTCAATGAAGGGGGGAAGTTGTTTTGGCAATTCATCATCTGGTTTCTTTGCTTTTCATCGTGCAGAAGGTCAAGGATATTATACACATGGTTTCCGTCCAGTACTTGTAGCACTTTAGAATTTTATATTGAAAAAAGAAGAACTAATTAATAAAAACTATTAGTTCTTCTTTACTTTTATGGAAAAATAAGGTATAATAGCAAGGTAAGTTATGAGAAAAGGAGAGATATTATGTCAGAAAATAATAATAATCAAACAGAAGAATTAGACATGAATCGTTTAATGCAAATAAGAAGAGAAAAATTAGCTGAATTACAAAAAGAAGGAAAAGATCCATATCAAATAACAAAATTTAATAGAACAAATACAGCAGGAGAAATAAAAGCAAATTATGAGAAATTTGAAGAAAAAGATGTAACAGTAGCAGGAAGAATAATAGCAAAAAGAATAATGGGAAAAGCATCATTCTGTACTATACAAGATAGTGATGGAAAAATCCAAAGTTATGTAAGTATAAATGACTTAGGAGAAGAAAGCTATAAAGCATTTAAAAGCTATGATATAGGAGATATAATTGGAATTACAGGTTTTGTGTTTAAAACAAGAACAGAAGAAATATCTGTTCATGCAAAAGAAGTAACATTACTTTCTAAATCATTAAGACCACTTCCTGAAAAATTCCATGGATTAAAAGATGTTGATTTAAGATATAGACAAAGATATGTAGATTTAATAATGAATCCAGAAGTAAAAGAAACATTTATAAAAAGAACTCAAATAATAAATGAAATAAGAAATATCTTAAATGAAAAAGGATACTTAGAAGTAGAAACACCAATATTAAATACAATATCAGGTGGAGCAACAGCAAGACCATTTATAACACACCATAATACATTAGATATAGATATGTATTTAAGAATAGCAACAGAATTAAACTTAAAAAGATTAATAGTTGGTGGATATGATAAAGTATATGAAATAGGAAGAATATTTAGAAATGAAGGTATGGATATTAGACATAATCCAGAATTTACTTCTATTGAGTTCTATTCAGCATATCAAGATTATCATGATATGATGGATATAACAGAAGAAATATTCCAAAGGTGTAGCATGAAAGTTTGTGGAACAACTAAAATAACATATCAAGGAACAGAAATAGAATTAGGTGGAAAATGGAAAAGAATCAGTATGATAGATAGTATAAAAGAAGTAACAGGAGTTGACTTTAATACTATTAATACAGATGAGGAAGCTGTGGCTTTAGCAAAAGAAAGAAATATAGAAATTCCAAATGGAAAAGAAACAAGAGGAAATGTAATTAGCTTATTCTTTGATGAATATGTAGAAAAAACATTAGTACAACCAACATTTATTTATGACTATCCAATAGAAATATCACCACTTGCTAAAAAATGTAAAGAAGATCCTCGTTTAACACAAAGATTTGAAGCATTTATTGGCGGACGTGAATATGGAAATGCATTCTCAGAATTAAACGACCCAATTGACCAATATGAGAGATTTAAAGAGGAAATAAGAGCAAGAGAAAATGGTGATGATGAAGCTGGAATGATGGACGAAGACTTCATTAATGCTCTTGAATATGGATTACCACCAACAGGAGGAGAAGGAATAGGAATAGACAGATTAGTAATGCTTTTAACAGATTCAGCATCAATAAGAGATGTATTATTATTCCCAACAATGAAGCCACTTAACTAATTTTTATAAATATATAAGGGGATAACAAAGGAGAGAATATGTTTAATTTTTCATATGATAAAAGAGTACTTTACATAGTACTTGCAATATTAGTTGTAATTTCATTAACTAACTTAATGACTAGCCCAGGAGCATTACTTTCAATATTATATGGGTTGCCAGGGGTACTAATCGCAATAACATTCCATGAGTTTGCACATGGATTTGCTGCATATAAATTAGGAGATAATACAGCAAAAATGGAAGGAAGACTAAGTTTAAATCCATTTGCACATTTAGACCCTATAGGTACATTAATGCTTGTGTTTCTTGGTATTGGTTGGGGAAAACCGGTACATGTAAATCCAAGTAATTATACTAGAAAAATTTCAATGGAAAAGGGCGAAGCAATAGTATCAGCAGCAGGACCTATAATGAATATAATACTGGCATTTGTATTTGCAATTATTACATTTGTTGTAGCAAATATAACAAATGTAACAATATCTGTAACAGATTTTGGTATATATATGAGTGCAACAAATACAACATTAGAAGTTATATTTAATATTTTAATTTCAGTAGTAACTATAAATGTAGGTTTAGGTATATTTAACTTAATACCATTACCACCATTAGATGGTTCAAAAATAATTATGCCATTTTTACCATATAAGGCTAAACAATGGTTTATAAATAATGAGCAAATATTTTATCTTATATTTATAGTATTATGGATATCAGGATTAGCAGGAAGAATTATATCACCTGCAATATCTTGGCTTGCAACATGGATAATGAATATATGTAGTTTTATATTGTAAAATTTTTAGGTTTTGAATACTTTGGTATTTAAAGCCTTTTAGTATTAAGAGGAGAAAGAAAAATGAGTAAAGACATTTTAACAATGCGGAATTGAATCAAGTTGTGATGAAACATCAGTTGCAATAGTAAGAAATGGTAGAGAAATTCTATCAAATGTAATAGATACACAAATACCTATACATGAAAAATATGGAGGAGTAGTTCCAGAAATAGCATCAAGAAATCATATAGAGGCAATATCTAGAGTCTATAAAAAAGCTATGCATGATGCAAATGTAGAATTGTCTGAAATTAGTGCAATAACACCAACATATGGACCAGGTTTAGTAGGAGCATTGCTTGTTGGATTATCTTATGCAAAAGCGATTTCTTTTGCAAATAATATTCCATTAGTTGGAGTAAATCATATAGAAGGACATATTGCAGCCAATTATTTAACTTATAAAGAATTAGAACCACCATTTTTATGTGTAATGATGTCAGGTGGAAATACTCAAATAATACATGTAAAAAATTACACAGAATTTGAAGTTCTAGGAAAAACAAGAGACGATGCAATAGGAGAAGCATTTGATAAGGTTGCAAGAGTAGTAGGACTAGGGTACCCAGGAGGACCAAAAGTAGACAAGCTAGCTAAAGAAGGCAAGCCTAATATAGAACTTCCAAAAACTCATTTTTCTGAAGAAACTTTAGATTTTAGTTTTAGTGGAATAAAAACAGCAGTAATAAATTTACATCATAAAAATCCAGATATAAATAAAGCTGATTTATGTGCAAGTTTTGAAAAAAACGTAACAGATACTTTAATGGAACATGTAAAAAGAGCAGTAGAAAAAACAGGCTTGAAAAAAATTAGTTTAGCAGGAGGAGTATCTGCAAATTCATATGTAAGAGAGGCTTTTTCAGAATTAGAACAAGAAGGAATAAAAGTATATATGCCAGACTTAAAACTATGTACAGATAATGCAGCAATGATAGCATCAGCAGGATACTATAATTTTATGAGTGGAAAAAGAGATGGGCTAGAATTAAATGCTGTACCAAATTTAAAAATAAACTAAAGAAAGGATAAGAAAATGAAAGAGGAAGAAAACAAAGAAAAAGAAATAAAAGAAGAAAAACAAGAAGAGGATACAAATTATAAAAAAGGTTTTTATAAGAAATGGCTAATTCTTATAATAGGAATTATTATAGTAGTTGTTGCAGGAGTAATGGTATTTAGTTTTACTAGAAGAAATAATAAAGAAGCAAAAGCCAAAGAAATATTTGGAGAAGAATATTGTGATTCTGTATTACACATGGCAACAAGAGATTTGGTACAACATACTTGTAGCATTTGTGGTGCTGAGTTTGAAGATTCAGGAATGAGAGCAGATATATGTGATAAGTGTGCAAAAGAGTTAGACCGTTGTAATTTTTGTGGAAAGAAATTAAGTGAAGATGTAAAAGAACAAAGAAATGAATTATTAGGAGAGTAGTATAGATGATATATACAATTCGGAGATTTACATTTATCTTTTAAAGAAAATAAGCCAATGAGTATATTTGGAGAAAACTGGAGTGGACATGAAGAAAAAATAAAAAAAGATTGGCTAGAAAAAGTAGATGAAGATGATTTGGTAATATTGCCAGGAGATTTCTCTTGGGCAACTTATTTAAAAGATACAGATGAAGATTTTAAATATTTAAATAGCTTGCCAGGAAAGAAATTGTTACTTAAAGGTAATCATGACTATTGGTGGAGTACTTTAAATAAAATGAGAGAATTCTTAAAAGAAAATGATTTTAATGATATAGATTTTCTTTATAATAATTCTTATGAATTTGAAGGAAAAGTAATTGTAGGAGCAAGAGGGTGGAGTATGACAGAAGATTCGGAAGACATAAGATTATTTAAAAGAGAAGCTATAAGATTAGAATTGTCTATTCAAGATGGAATAAATAAATATGGAGAAGATAAAGAATTTATTGCATTTACTCATTATCCACCAATCACAAAATCTACTCTTATTAATAATGAATTAAATGATATGCTAAGAATATTGAAAAAATATAATATAAAAAGATGTTATTATGGACATTTACATAGTACATCCATAAAAGAAGCGGTAGAAGGAGAACATTTTGGAATCAACTTCAAATTAGTTAGTGCAGATGGAGTAGATTTCAAACTAATAAAAATAGTATAAAAAATAAGATATAAAACGAGATATAAGATATAGAAATATCCTTAAATATAAAAGGAGTTTTAGATGATAGATTTAAATAAAGATGTAAAATATATAAAAGGAGTAGGACCTAGTAGAGTTCTACTTTTAAATAAACTTCGGAATATTTACTCTAAAAGATTTAATTACATATTATCCAAGAACATATGAGGATAGAAGTAAACCAAAATACCTTTGCGATTGCGAAGATGGTGAAGAAGTTTTAGTAGAAGCGGTTGTTTGTAGTAGATTAAACAATATTAGATTAAAAGGAAAAACTATGCAAAGACTGCTTGTTAGAGATGAAACTGATTCAGCTTTAATTACATGGTTTAACCAACCATATTTAAAAGATAAGTTCGTTGTTGGACATAAATATAAGTTCTTTGGAAAGGTAAATAAAAAATCAGGAAAAGTAACATTTAATTCACCTGTATTTGATACAGAAGAAAAAACGCAAAATACAGGTAGAATTATTCCAATATATCCACTAACGTATAATCTTTCTCAAAATCAATTAAGAAAGATTATGGAAGCGGGAATAAAGGAAGTATATGGCAACTTACCAGAAACTCTACCAGATTATTTATTAAAAGAATATAAATTAGAAGATATAAATAATGCGACTAAAAATATTCATTTTCCAGATGAATTTAAAGATTTTAATATTGCAAGAAATAGATTAGTATTTGAAGAATTATTATCAGTACAACTTGCGCTTTTAGAATTAAAAAATAGCTATAGTAATGATATAAAAGGAATAGAGTTTTCAAAAGATGCTAAAATGTCAGATGTAATAAATACTTTACCTTTTAAATTAACGAAAGCACAGTTAAGAGTATTGGAAGAAATTGATAGCGATATGGAAAGTACTAAGAATATGAATAGATTACTACAAGGAGATGTAGGTTCAGGAAAAACTGTTGTTGCAATGTGTGCTGCATATAAAGCCGTAAAATCAGGATATCAAGCGGCAATTATGGCGCCAACTGCAATTTTAGCAACTCAGCACTTAGAGAACTTTAAAGGTATTTTAGAAAACTTAGGTATTAGATGTGAGTTATTAATATCAGGGATAACAAAAAAGAAAAAAGAAGATATATTAGAGAGATTAAAAAACGGTGAAATAGATATTTTAATCGGAACACATGCATTAATAGAAGACAATGTAGTATTTAAAAACTTAGGACTAGTTGTAACAGATGAGCAACATAGATTTGGAGTAAAACAAAGAACTAAAATTGCAGAAAAGGGTGAAAATCCTGATGTATTAGTAATGACAGCAACACCAATACCAAGAACTTTAGCATTAATATTATATGGTGATTTGGATATATCAATAATTGATGAATTACCACCAAATAGAAAGAAGATAGAAACATTTGCAGTAAATAAAAATATGACAGATAGAGTAAATGCTTTTATAAAAAAACAAATAGAAGAAGGAAGACAAGCATATATTGTATGTCCGCTAGTTGAAGAAAATGAAGAAATGGATTTAAAATCTGTAGAAAAGATTTATGAAACTTATAGTAAAGAAGTATTTCCTGAGTATAGAGTTGAATACATACATGGTAAGATGAAACAAAAAGATAAAGACAGTATAATGGAAAGATTTAAAAATCATGAGATTGATATATTAATATCTACGACAGTAATAGAGGTTGGAGTTGATGTTCCAAATAGTAATATAATGGTAATAGAAAATGCAGAAAGATTTGGATTAGCACAACTTCACCAATTAAGAGGGAGAGTAGGAAGAGGAGACTATCAATCATATTGTATTCTAAAATTCGAAGGAAAAAGTGATACTGTACGTAAAAGAATGAAAGTAATGTGCGAAACAAACGATGGATTTGTAATATCAGAAAAAGATTTAGAATTAAGGGGCTCAGGAGACTTCTTTGGAACAATGCAACATGGACTTCCAGAATTTAAGATTGCAAATTTATTTGAAGATGTTGATATGTTAAAAATGGTTCAAAGTGTTGCAATGAAGATATTACTAGATGATCCAAAATTAGAAAAGCCGGAAAATAAACTATTAAAAGATTTAATAAAAGACAAATTTACAAAAAGAATTGAAATATAAAAAATGCTTTTTTTCTTGTTCCTTGCTGTTTTTTGGGACGGGGTCAAAAAACAGCAGCAGGTTTAAAGAATATTTTTATAGAAATGTTTGCTATTAGGGGATTGTAGTAAGTTTTTAGATTTAAGCTACGCTTACCGGTATTTTGTTACCCCTTAATTTCCCCTACACAAAATACCTAATCTAAAAACTTACTTATATTTTTGGTTAAAAATATTTGCAAGATATTATCGGTTATTGACTTTTTATAAGGAAAATAGTATATTTATATAGAAGAAATAAAAAAGGATGTAGATAAAATGTTAAGAGCAATTATTACTTTAATAGCAGTTATTATGGTGCTTGCAGGAGTAATTTTAATATATGATGCAAGAATAATTACAAAGAAATTTTTTGGTTTTGGAGACCAAAATGAAGGTTCTAGTGGACTAAAAATATTAGGTTTTTTGATAGCTATAATAGGTGGACTTATTTTATATTTTAATTTTTAAAAATGACTTGACAAGACAAGGAGTTTTGTGCTAATATAATTATTGTCAGTTAAATATTTTTTATATGCGGATGTGGCGGAACTGGTAGACGCGCTGGTCTTAGGAACCAGTGCCTATGGCGTGGGGGTTCAAGTCCCTTCATCCGCACCAGAGTAAGAAGAAAGAGAGATTTAAA